>NZ_JARFNJ010000001.1:0-697178 GCF_029167165.1 Sphingomonas pollutisoli | reverse complement strand
CGTTGCGCACAAGGGCCATAATTGATCCTTCGTCGGGCTGGCGAACGTCTCACGACGGGCGCTTACAGGTGGGAAAAAGCTTCCCGCTCGACTTTATGATGGGTGTGACAACGGGTGTCAAGCTTATATGTCGTATGAGACTAGCATTTCTGCGGTATATCGGCGGATTGTATCTCCGCCAACTCAGGCTGGAGGTGTTCGTTGCGCGGGAAGCGCGGAAGGGTTCGGGGCGGGGAGGGGATGAGCTACGCCCGCTCAGAAATCGACATTATCGGCCTCCTCACCTGGGGCGAGGATCAACTGCGAGTGGTGGCTCGATCCTACCTCATCATCGGGCGCGGCGGCCCGAGTGGCCGCGCCCGGTATATATTTATATATAGGGGGTGTGTTTCCGGTCGTTTCCTGCGGGTTTCCGGAACCTTCCGGAAGATGTTTCCGGGAGGTTTCCGGAGAGGTTTCCGGTTGCTCGCCGGTAGCTTCCCGGAGGCCATAAATGTCCTTCCCCTCACCGGTATCGCGGTAGAGAAACCCGCGCTCGATCGCTCCGATTCGGAAGAGGCGGTCCATTGCTGCTTCAAGCCGTTTGCGCTTCAGCCCTTTCGCTTCCGCCATCGTCTCGAAATGCTTTGGCGCATAGTTCGCGGCGGTAGGCTTCTCACTGACCTGTCGATGCTGGCGGTTCCGCTCAGCGAGGCAGCGCAGGAAAATCGCGTTGTCGGCGTTGGCCTGGATTGTGGCCGCCAACTCGGCCCCGACCCTGGCAGGGAGGTCATCGTTGCGGATCAGGGCGAAGTCGTGCCAACGGAATATGACTTCCTCACCGGCTCGCGCATAGTTGGCCTTGCCGAGCGACATCCGGCGCAGATCTGCGTCGTGCTCATCAGAGCGTTCTAGCAATACCTGTGAGCGAACCGCGTTGAGCCAAGCGGTTGAGCCCGAATAGCTGTCGCCGCTCTTGTTGCGGTGCGCGATGAGCAGGATCGTCACATCGAGGTCTCCGCATAATTGATAGAGCAGGTTGATGAATGCCGTGACCTGGCTCCGGTCGTTCTCGTTGCCGGCGAACAGGTGCGCCACGTTGTCGAGGGTGACGAGCTTCGCGCCTGTCTGCTCGATCGTCGCGCGGAGCATCCTATACGCTGGCGTTGTGCGGAGCCTCCCGTCACCCTCGAACGTCGCCAGCTCGTTGTTCAGCCGTCCCCGCAGGCTCGCGACGTGCAGCCGTCCAGCGAGGTCGTTCAGAGTCGTGCCAATCGCGCCAGCGATCTTTGCGAGGCGCCAGTGGTTCTCGCGTTGGTCGTCCTCTGCGGTGATGTAGAGGGCGGGGCCGGGTGCCACGTCCATGCCAAGCATCCGTTTGCTGGCGGCCGCGCACGCGCTAATCTGGAGGGCGAGTGTCGATTTGTTGGTGCCGCCATCGCCGGTGATGATCACCACGTCATCACGAGGAATGAACGGCGGCATGACGAACGCCTTCGGGGTCGGCGCCGTTCTCGCCCAAAGCGCCAGGTCCGCGAGTTCAAACGCTTCTGCGGGCGCTTCGTCGTATATGCCGGCGTCAGCACCGAAGTCGTCGGACCGAAGCGTCCGCGTCATGCCGTGTCGGTGTGGGGGCGTCATGCGAGCCTCGTTGCTTCCGGCTCATCGGCCCAATCGGTGCCGAGATCCTTTGAGATGTGGACGGCGCACGCGATCGGCGCGCGCTGGTTGGTGAGGCGCCGGGCAAGCGCGTAGGACACGGCCTGCCCGGTAAAGCTGCGGTCATTGTCGCCGAAGATTTCCACGGCTGACACGCCGGGAGGGGGCGCCCATCGTTCCACCCCGCCAGCGGTCACAGCCGACCAGCAAGGCACGCCGAAGCGCAGTGACGCCTTCAGGGCCGTCTCTATGCCCTCGGCTATTCCCAGGCGCTCCGCAGCGGCCATCAGGCGGATTGCGGAGCCCGGCGGCACTGGCCCTGGCATCATGGCGCGGTATGCCTTGCGGCCATCCTCGAGAAACGTCCGGTGGACGTTGACGCCACGCCCGGCGGCATCGGTGACGCGCGCCACCATCGCCGGGAGATAGCCAGCCGCATGGTTGGCGGCGCGGAGCCTCGGTGCGAAGCGCAGTGCGCCGGCTCGCGGGAGATCGTCTGTCCACGCGCCACGCGACCGCAGATAGGCTTCGGCCATCGTGCCCGCGATCGGTTGCGCCGCGGTCCAGACCGACCGCGCCGCGGCGATGCAGCGTTCGTCGTCTCGCGCCGGCTTGGCGGGCGTCGGTGCACAGCCGGGGATCAACTCGCGCACGCGCGCCGCCATCGCGACGAAGCCAAGGCCCGTCATCGCCATCGCGAGGGATGCGCCGTCGCCGGCCCCGCACTGATTACAGAACCATGTCCCGCACCCGTCGAGATCGTCGAAGCGGAATCGGTCCTTGCCGCCGCAAACCGGGCAGGGGTGCTGCTTTCCGTCGAGCGACGCGGCGGGAACCTCGAGCTTTGGCAGAATGGCCCGCCAGCGGCCGCGCGCCTGGTTGCGCAGCTCGGGTCTCATAGCCGCGATCTCCGCGCGCCGCGCGTTAGCGGCTGAGGCTTCGAACGACGGTCGCCACGGTGGAAGGCGGGGAGGCCGGTTTGTTCAGAATACTGGCGGATGCCCGCCATCGCGTCCTCAAAGGAACCGATCTCGCTGCGCGTACCCGCGAATTGGCCGTCCGCATAGTACATCTGCCAGAACCATTGGCTGTAGCCGGCGGGCTCAAGCACGATCAGGCGATGCGGAAATCGTTTGAGCGGCACGACATTGGAAGTAGCCGGCTTCATACCAACTCTCCCCAAGCCATGCTGGCAATGAGAGCGGCTCGCCTACCAACGATTCCGAGCGCGCGAAGGCGTTGCGTCCTGAGGTCGAAAGCAGTATTGTTGTCGGTGTCGAAGTTGATGAAGTTCGTGAAGGGCCGCCCCGCCACAGGGCGGCCTTTCTGCTTACCGGGCTGCGGCGCCCGAGCCGTTGCTGTTGCCACTTGCGATCACGCAGCCTCAGCGAATTGCGCCAGCGCCTTGCGAAGGTCGCCGACCTTCCAACGCGTCACGTTGCGCGCGAACTTGATCGGCGCCGGCAGGCGCCCGTCTTGGACCATTCTCCAGACCGTTGCGCGGTGGACGCCAAGCATAGCCTCTACCACCGGGCTTGCGACGTGAGCGGATTCGGGCAGATTGTCGAACGCGACAAGTGCCGCAGTATCGTTCGCTTTCATGGGTGTTGCTCCGTGCTTTATCACGTCGCAACAGTGTCCTAATGGAAATCCGCCGTCTAAATCCGCATGGGCGGATTATTTATGCGGATTTAGGAGGACGGCCAGGGCCTCTGCCCCGAGCCTTAGTCCAAGCCTCTCTGAAAGAGATGTTGGTCCACCCAGTTTCCAATTGGCGCGCCTTGTATTCTTCACGCCATGCACGCTCTCGGTCGCCGATGCCAGTCTTTGCACACCAAGAATTGATATCATCCTCCATTCTAGCTTGCGACCATCTTGTGATCGGTTCCGCCGACGTATTATTGCTGCCGATAATCAGGTTAGATGGATCAAGATAAGCCAGAAGAGACGGCGGAAGTTCATCAGGTGAGATGCGTAATAAGGCTCTCAGTACATTGTCAGGAAATACCTTAGCCGAGCCGGGCCTCAAATCGTCTGGGAGTCGATTAAAGGCTGCCTGCACTTGAGGCAGCGGCAAATTCGCCATCGCAACCGCGCCGCCCTGGCCAACCCTAATCCTCGCCGGCGAAGCCAAGTGCGTTGCGATGGCGCGAATCATCTCCGCTTCTGTCATGGGTTGATTGAGGAAGGCCTGCCAATATTTGACCCCGCTTTCTTCTCCGCAGCTGAGGCCAAAGATCTCGCTCTCACTTACCCCAAGGGCGATGCCGTTGCGGACGCACGCGAGGACTGCACGCACTTTAGCAGAAGCCCTCAGGCGCGACGCGGCAATCGCCTGACCACGAAGCACCTCAATCGGCAATCTACCGTCGATGTCAGCTTCGCTCACGCGCGCCCCCTAATCGGCGTGATCGTGCCCGACACGGCCGGCTTCGACACAAATGCTGCCCAGTCATCCATGAGACGCTTTCGTTTGGCGAGCAGATCACCACGCGCATAAGCGGCCTCGGCCTTGTCCTTGAGCTGGTGCGCAAGTGCATGCTCAATGACCTCGCGAGCATGTGCCGTGAATTCCCCAGCCCAATCGCGGAATGTGCTTCGGAAACCGTGCGCGGTCGCCTCGACCTTCATGCGCTTCAGGACGGCTCCGAGCGTCATGTCGCTGAGCTGACCGCCGCGTGGTGCGGGGAACACAAGGTCATTCCCAGCCATGCGAGGTAGCGCTCGGAGCAACGCTACTGCCGACGGCGAGAGCGGCACACGGTGCTCGCGTGCTGCCTTCATGCGAACGGCGGGAATAATCCAAATCGCGGCATCGAGATCGATCTCCGACCAGGTGGCACCGCGCACCTCGCCTGATCGCGCTGCGGTGAGAATGGCGAATTCAAGAGCGCGGGCTCCGATCCCATCGGCCGCACGAAGACGCTTCATGAAATCACCAATGTCCGCAACGGGCAAGGCGGCGTGGTGGCCCTTCGGTTCCGATCGACGACGCTGGAGTGCGCTATCAAGGTTGCCGCGCCATGCCGCCGGGTTGTCGCCAGATCGGGCTCCGGCCGCCTTCGCGGCGTCCAGTATCACCTCGATCCGCCCACGCAGGCGACTCGCCGTCTCACGCTTCTCGTTCCAGATCGGACGAAGGACCGCGAGGACATGCTCGCGCGTGATGTCGCCGACAGCCAATTTCCCGAGCGTGGGGTAGGCGTAAGTTTCGAGAGTCGCGGTCCACTGCTTGCGATGTTTATCGTTCTTCCAGCCGTCCCCCTGCGCAGAGATGTAATCCGCGGCTGCCTGCTTGAACGTCAGGATCGTAGCCGCGGCCATGAGCTTTGATTTGGCTGCCCGTCTTTCCTCAATCGGATCGACACCCTCGCGGATCTTCTGTCGAGCCACCCTCGCCGCGTCACGCGCGTCCTTGAGACTCACTTCGGGGTAGCCGCCCAAGCCCATGTCGCGCCGACGCGGGCCGATTTTGACGCGGAGCACCCATGTCTTCGCGCCGGTAGAAAGAATCTGCAGGGCCAGGCCCGGCACCTCTCCGACGAAATGCATGCCGGGTTCGGACAGATTCCGAACAGCCATCGCGCTTAGCTCTGCCGCCTTCTTCGGCATGTACGCTTGCTCCGATCTTCTATCAATACACCCATCATAAAGAAAGCGATGACTGGCGACAAGTGGCAACGTGTTGCAACGTGCTTATTTCAAGAATTGGCGGAAATCAGCCGGAAATGCCGCTAAGCGCAACCAGCCGCAACACAACGAAAGCGGCCTCCGTCTCCGCCAAGTTCGCCCCAGTGGGCGACGGTGATCTCCGGGCCGACCCGGTTCCTTTTATGAAATCGCCGCTTCGGGCTTCAGTGCGCCTTCGCGCGGTGTGGCTGCCGGCGACTGATCGGGGCCGCCGTGGATTCCGTCCAACAGGCACGAGATCAGCTTCGCGCCGGCGGAGCGGGTGTCCGCCGTATGGACGGCGCGGGTGGCGGCCGCGCCGACCGACACGATCATGAACGCCTCGGCGAGCAGCCGGTGCTCCTCTCCCACCGTGTGGTTTCCGGCCAGACCCGCGAACGCCCTGCTGATGTTGTCCAGCATCGTGCGCCTGACATCGGAAAAAATCGTGTGGATGCGCGCGTTGCGCGATGCCTCGGCGGCGATTTCGAGAAACAGGCGATCGGTCTCGTCATCCTTCTGGCAGGTGGCGGACTCGAGCCATTGCCGCAGCGCGTCGCGGTCATCCGTGGCGAGCGCGCAATCCAGCGTGGCGAGATTCGCGAATCTGTCGCAATCTTCTGCGACGATAGCCGCGATGATGTCCTCCTTCGAAGGGAAATCCCGGTACAATTGTTGGACGGCGACGCCCGAAAGCTTCGCGATCAATGCGATACCTGTCGCGTGAAACCCGTGTTCGATGAACAGCCGTCGCGCCACCTGTTTGATCTTTTCCCGACGCGCCTGGGCGCGCGAGGGGAACGGGCATGCGGCAACCGACACTTTAAGACCTTCCTTCAGCTTGTTGACGCGTGCGAGCGACGCGGCTAACGGGCGAATTTGTGAGTGATCGCTCTCTTTCTTTTTTTCAAGCGGGAAAATCTATGGTCTCCAAGCGGCTGATGAGCTGTGTGTTGGCATCCAGCGCCCTGCTCGCTCTGACGGCGTGTGGCGGTGGGCAGCAGCAGCAGGCTCCGCAGGCCCCGCCGGTGAGCTATGTCGTCGCGCGCGAACAGCCGGTGACGCTGACCACGGAACTGCCCGGCCGCACGGCCGCGTTCGAAACCTCGGAGGTTCGCCCGCAGGTCAACGGCCTGGTGCTCGCGCGCCTGTTCGTGGAGGGCGACGTCGTCCACAAGGGGTAGCCGCTGTACCGGATCGATCCCGCGCCGTACGAGGCGCAGGTCGCCAGCGCGCGCGCCGCGCTGACGCGGGCGCGCTCCAGCATCGCCTCGAGCGCGGCGCTCGCACGCCGCTACGGCGAACTGGTGAAGATCAACGCGATCGCCCGCCAGGAATATGAGAATGCGCAGACCTCCGCCGCGCAGGCGCAGGCGGATGTGGCAGCGCAGGAGGCCGCGCTGCGCTCGGCGCAGATCGATCTCGCGCGCACCACGATCCGCGCGCCGATCACGGGCCGGATCGGCCGATCGCTGTTCACCACCGGCGCGCTCGTCTCCGCGTCGCAGGCCGGCGCGCTCGCGACGATCCAGCGGATCGACCCGGTCTATGTCGACATCCAGGAATCCAGTGCAGACCTGCTGAAACTGCGCCAGCAGATCCTCAGCGGACAATTGACCCGCGACGGCAACGCGCGCGTCAAGCTGAAGCTGGAGGACGGCAGCGAATATGGCGCGCAGGGCACGCTGCGCTTCGCCGACGTCACGGTCGATCCCACCACCGGCTCGCAGATCATCCGCGCGTTGTTCCCCAACCCGAACGGGCTGCTGCTGCCCGGCATGTTCGTCCGCGCCTCGCTCGTGGAGGGCACGCAGGCCAAGGCGATGCTGGTGCCGCAGCGCGCGGTCAGCCGCGACGAGAAGGGCCAGCCGACCGTGCTGGTGATCGGCGCGGGCAACAAGATCGAACCCCGCACGCTCGTGTCGAACCGGACCTCCGGCGACAATTGGATCGTGACGGGCGGGCTGAAACCGGGTGACAAGATCATCGTGGAAGGCGCGATGATGCTGCGTCCCGGCATGCCGGTGCAAGGCACGCCGTGGAACCCCAATGCCAAGCCCGCAGGCGCACAGCCGCAACCGGGCCAGGCGCAGACGCAGGCGAAGTAAACGGCCATGTCACGCTATTTCATCGATCGCCCGATCTTCGCCTATGTGCTGGCGGTCATGGTCGTCATCGCCGGTCTGCTGGCGGTGCGCACGCTGCCGATCTCGCAGTTCCCGGCGATCGCGCCGCCGGCCGTGTCGATCACCGCGACCTACCCCGGCGCGGACGCGCAGACGCTCGAAAACACGACCACGCAGATCATCGAGCAGCAGTTGAAGGGGATCGATCACCTTCGCTACTTCTCGTCCTCATCCTCGTCGGCCGGCACCGTCACGATCACGATCACGTTCGAGCAGGGCACCGACCCAGACATCGCGCAGGTCCAGGTCCAGAACAAGCTCCAGGCGGCGACCCCGTTGCTGCCGCAGGAGGTTCAGCGCCAGGGGATCATCGTCGCCAAGGCGACGCAGAACATCCTGCTGTACGTCGGCGTCTATTCCGAAAACGGCAAGCATGACGCGGACGACCTGGCCGACATCGTCGCCTCCCGCATCCAGGATCCGCTGTCGCGCGTCTCGGGCGTCGGCGACACGCAGATCTTCGGCTCGCAATATGCGATGCGCATCTGGGTCGATCCGCTCAAGCTCAACAATTTCGCGCTGACGATCCCCGACGTGATCGCGGCGGTAACCGCGCAGAACGCGCAGGTTTCCGCCGGGCAGCTCGGCGCGCAGCCCGCGCCCAAGGAGCAGATGCTCAACGCGACCGTGTCCGTGTCGTCGCGGCTGACCTCGCCCGAGGAATTCGCGAAGATCCGGCTGAAGACCAACACCGACGGATCGATCGTGCGGCTGGGCGATGTCGCGCGGGTCGCGATCGGCGCGGAGAATTACGGCTTCTCCGCCGAGTGGAACGGCAAGCCCGCATCGGGCATCGCGGTCAAGCTGGCGCCGGGGGCGAACGCGCTGGACACCGTCGAGGCGGTCAAGGCGCGGGTGACCGAACTCGCCAAGCAGTTCCCGTCCGACGTCAAGGTCATCTTCCCTTACGACACGTCGCCGTTCGTGCGCCTGTCGATCGAGCAGGTGATCGAGACGCTGGTCGAGGCGGTCGTGCTCGTCTTCCTCGTGATGTTCCTGTTCCTCCAGAACTTCCGCGCGACGCTGATCCCGACGATCGCGGTGCCGGTGGTGCTGACGGGTACGTTCGCGGTGCTGGCGGCGTTCGGCTATTCGATCAACACGTTGACCCTGTTCGGCATGGTGCTGGCGATCGGTCTGCTCGTCGACGACGCGATCGTCGTCGTCGAGAACGTCGAGCGGCTGATCACCACCGAACATCTGACGCCGAAGGAAGCGGCGCGCAAATCGATGGACGAGATCACCGGCGCGCTGATCGGCATCGCGCTGGTGCTGTCGGCGGTGTTCCTGCCGATGGCGTTCTTCGGCGGCTCGACCGGTGTCATCTACCGTCAGTTCTCGATCACGATCGTGTCGGCGATGGTGCTGTCGATCGCGGTCGCGCTGATTTTGACGCCGGCGCTGTGCGCGACGATCCTCAAACCCCACAATCCGAACAAGAACGAGGGCAACGGCCCGCTCGCGCGCTTCTTCCGCTGGTTCAACGACAAGTTCGATCGCGGGCGCGCACGCTACGAGAGCGGCGTGCGATCGACCACGCGCCGGTTCGGCCGCTCGCTGATCGCTTACGCGCTGATCGTCGCGGGGATGGTGTTCCTGTTCACCCGATTGCCGACCGGCTTCCTTCCCGATGAAGACCAGGGCGTCATGATCGCGCTGGTGCAGGGGCCGGCGGGCTCCACCACCGCGCGGACCCAAAAGGGCCTCGATCTGGTGCGCGACCATTTCCTGCGCGATGCCGGCGACGCGATCCGCGGGGTCTATACGATCAACGGCTTCAGCTTCGCGGGCACCGGGCAGAACAGCGGCATCGCCTTCATGCCGATGAAGGAGTGGAAGGACCGGCCGGGCGCCAAGAACAGGGCGCAGGCCATCGTCGCCCGCGCGATGGGCGTGTTCGCGAGCTACAAGGACGGGTTGATCTTCGCGATCATCCCGCCGGCGGTGCAGGAACTCGGCAACGCGACGGGCTTCGACCTCCAGTTGGTCGACGAGGCCGGGCTCGGCCATGACAAGCTGCTCGCCGCGCGCAACATGCTGCTCGGCATGGCGTCGCAGAACAAGGCGCTGGTCGGCGTCCGCCCGAATGCGCTGGACGACGCGCCGCAGCTCAAGGTGCAGGTCGATCAGGACAAGGCCGGCGCGCTCGGGCTCGATCTCGCGACGGTGAACAGCACCATCGCGACGGCCTGGGGCGGATCCTATGTCAACGACTTCATCGACCGGGGCCGCGTCAAGCGCGTCTATATCCAGGCCGATGCGCCGTATCGCATCGCGCCCGAGAATATCGGAGATCTCTACGTGCGCGGCGCGAGCGGCAACATGGCGCCGTTCACCGCCTTCTCCGACGTCTCCTGGCACCAGGGGCCGATGCAGTTGACGCGCTACAACGGCTTGCCCTCGATGGAGATCCTGGGGCAGCCAGCGCCCGGCGTCTCGTCCGGCGCGGCGCTGAAAGCGATGCAGGACATGCAGGCCAAGCTGCCGCCGGGGACGCGGCTCGACTGGACCGGGCTCAGCTATGAGGAGCAGCTTTCGGGCGGGCAGGCGCCGGCGCTTTACGGCCTGTCGCTGCTGATCGTGTTCCTCTGCCTCGCAGCGCTGTACGAAAGCTGGTCGGTGCCGCTGTCGGTGATGCTGGTCGTGCCGCTCGGCGTGGTGGGCGCGCTGCTCGCGGCGAGCCTGACCGGCCTCAACAACGACATCTATCTCCAGGTGGGTCTCATCACCACGATCGGCGTGTCGGCGAAGAACGCGATCCTGATCGTAGAATTCGCCGAGGAGAAGATGCGCGAGGGGCTGTCGGCGTACGACGCCGCGATCGAGGCGGCCAAGCTGCGGCTACGGCCGATTCTGATGACCAGCCTCGCCTTCATCTTCGGCGTGTTCCCGCTGGCGATCGCCAACGGCGCCGGCGCGGGCGGGCAGAACGCGATCGGCCGTGCGGTGGTCGGCGGCATGTTCTCGGCGACGGTGCTCGCGATCTTCTTCGTGCCGATGTTCTTCGTGGTCGTGCTGCGGCTCTTCAGCCGGGGCAATGCGGCGCATGACGGGGGCGAGCGCCCGCATGATGATGGACGGCCTGATGACGGCGCGCGCGGGGACACCCCCGCGCCGCAGGGAGCCTGAGTGGTGATGACTAGCAAAAGCGTTCTTGTCCTGCTCGCGGCCACCGCGCTCGCCGGTTGCGACCTCGCGCCCAAATATGTGCGCCCGGTCGGCGCGGTGCCGGCGGCGCTGCCCGCCCAGGGTGTCTATCCGGCGGCGGCGATTGACGCGCCCGACATCACGAAGATCGGCTGGCGCGCGTTCTTCACCGACGATCGGCTGCGCGGCATCATCGCGCTGGGGCTGGAGAACAATCGCGATCTCCGCGTCGCCGCCGCGAACGTGCTTCAGGCGCGCGCGCAATATCGCGTCCAGCGCGCCGATCTGTTGCCGACCGTGCGGTTGTCCGGATCGGCCACCTATACCAACAACATCCAGGGCGCGGCCGGCGCGGTCGGCGGCGGCACCGGTGTCGGCACGGGCACGGGTACTGGCACCGGGACGGGCACCGGCGGCGGCACCGGGACCGGCGTGGGCGCGGGTGTCGGCGCGGGCGCGGGCACGGGCTCGTCGGATCTGGAATTCTATTCGCTCAACGCGGGCGTCTCGGCCTATGAGGTCGATCTGTTCGGGCGGGTCCGCAACCTGACGCGTGCGGCGCAGGAACAATATTTCGCCACCGAGGAAGCGCAGCGCGCCACGCGCATCAGCCTGATCGCCGAGATCGCGACGGCATGGATGACGCTCGCGTCCGACCAGGACCAGTTGCGCATCTCGCAGGAGTCGCTCAAGTCGTTCGAGCAGTCGCTCGAACTCACCCGGGCGCAATTCCGCATCGGCGTCGCCTCGGAACTCGAGGCGCGTCAGGCGGAGAGCGTCTATCAGGGCGCGCGCAACGACATCGCGGTGCTGAGGACGCGGCTGGCGCAGGACAAGAACGCGCTCGACCTGCTCGTCGGTGCGCCGGTGGCGCCCGCCATGCTGCCCGACGGCCTCGGCACCGGCGACGTCGCGTTGCAGGCGCTGCCGGCCGGCCTCTCATCGGATGTGTTGCTGCGCCGGCCGGACGTGCTCCAGGCCGAGCACCAGCTGATCGCGCAAAACGCCAATATCGGCGCGGCGCGCGCCGCTTTGTTCCCCAACATCTCGCTCACGGCGACGGTCGGCACGATCAGCACGGCGCTGAGCGGACTCTTCTCGGGCGGCAGCTTCACCTACACCGCGGCGCCGTCGATCGGGTTGCCGATCTTCGATGGCGGTCGGCTGCGCGGCAATCTGCGCGCCGCCGAAGCGCAGCAGCAGGCGGCCGTCTCGACCTATGAGAAAGCGGTGCAGACCGCCTTCCGTGAGGTCGCCGACGCGTTGGCGCAGCGCGGCACGATCGACGAGCAGGTCTCCGCGCAGACGGCGCGTGTCGATGCCGCGGCGGCGGCGCTGCGGATTTCGGACGCGCGCTACCGTGCGGGCGTGGAATCGTTCCTGACCACGCTCGATTCGCAACGTACCGCTTACTCCGCGCAGCAGCAGTTGGTAACGACCCGGTTGAGCAAGGCGAACAATCTGGTCGAGCTGTACCGCTCGCTGGGCGGCGGGCTCGCGGGTGACGATCCTGCCGGGGGCGCCGCGCGCCGGTGAGCGGCGCCGGCGCCGGCGCTGGCGGGCGCGGCCCCGGCCGTGGCCGTGGCCGCGTCTAAAGGCTGGCGCGCATCCGATTCGACCGATACGATCGCGGTTGGAGAGGAAAGGCGAAATGACCAAGCCATATGACCAGCAAAAGCGGCTCCATTGGGAGCTGACCAACGTGGAACTGCGCGCCCAGGCGACGGCGGTGGGTCTGGTGCAGCTCTGCATCGAACTGCGCCGCGCCAACGTGCTGGGTGAGGCCGCGCTCGAGCGGATCAAGGACGCGATCGCGGACGAAGTCGCGGTGGCGGCGCCGCGCGTGACCGCCTCGCGGACCTACCGCAACGATGTGCGGAACCGGCTGGACCGGCTGTTCGCGGGCGATCAGGATGTCGGTTCGGCAGAGGCCTTGGCGTTCGGCGCGCAGCCCTAGGCCGCGGGAGCGGGCGCGAACGGCGACCGCGCTGAGCGACAAAGTCGGGCGCTGCGCATACGCGACTTGCGCACGGCTGGCTTTGCAATCATAGATCACAGATCGGCCTATCTGGTATTTCAGAGACGTGATCATGATAAAAAAGCGCGCGGTTGGGGATAGCGGGGTTTCGGTCACCGAACTCGGCTTCGGGTGTGGAACGTTCGGCAACCTCTACCGCGCGATCACCGACGCAACCGCGCGGGCGACGGTCGACCTCGCGGCCGAGGCCGGCATCGCCTTCTACGACACCGCCCCCTTCTATGGCTTCGGCCTGAGCGAGCGGCGGCTCGGCGATGCGCTGCGGGGGCGCGACGGGATGGTCGTGTCGAGCAAGGTCGGTCGCCTGCTCGTCGCCGACGGCGCGCTCGACACCGGCGCGATGCGCGACGGCTTCGCCTCGCCGATGCCGTTCCGGGCCGTTTATGATTACAGCCACGACGGCATCCTGCGCTCGCATGAAGCGAGCCTGCACCGGCTCGGGCTGGCGCGGGTCGATCTGCTGCTCGTCCATGATATCGGCCGCGCCAATCATGGTGACGCCAACGCGCGATACTGGGAGCAGCTTACCCAGGGCGGCGGTTTCCGCGCGCTCGAGCGGCTTCGCGACGAGGGGACGATCGCCGGCTTAGGTCTCGGCGTGAACGAGACGGCGGTGTGCCTCGATGCGTTGCGCGAAACGCGCCTCGACGTCGTGCTGCTCGCCGGGCGCTACACCTTGCTCGAACAGGACGCGCTCGACGCGTTCCTGCCGGCGTGCGTGGCGCAGCGCGTGTCGGTGCTGGTCGGCGGCCCGTACAACAGCGGCATCCTCGCGACCGGCACCAGGAGCGGTGGGGCGTTGCACTATAATTACGATCTCGCGCCGCCGGCGATCGTCGAGCGGGTGCGGCGGATCGAGGCGGTGGCCGAGGCGCATGATGTCCCGCTCGCGGCGGCGGCGTTGCAGTTTCCGCTGGCGCATCCGGCGGTGGCGTGTGTGCTGCCGGGCCTCGCCGGCGCGGAGCAGGTCGCGCGCACGCTGGACCTCTACCGCGCCGACATCCCGGCAGGGTTCTGGCGCGATCTGCGCGCGGCGGGGCTGCTGCGCGCCGATGCGCCCGCGCCGGACGCGGCGGCGGCATGACCGGCGCGCCCGCCCGCCCGCGCGTGCGCGTGACGCGCCGGCTGCCCGAAGCGGTCGAGGCGCGCCTCGCCGCCACGTATGACGTCGTCTTCAACGTCGAGGATCGTGCGCTCGACGCGGACGAGCTGCGGGCGGCGCTGACCGATTTCGACGCGGTCGTCCCGACGATCACCGATCGCCTCGACGCGGCGGTGATCGCGACCGAGGGGCGGCGCGCGCGGATGCTCGCGAATTACGGCGCGGGTGTCGATCATATCGATCTTGCCGCCGCGCGCGCGGCGGGGATCGCCGTCAGCAACACGCCCGGCGCGCTGACAGAGGCGACCGCAGAGCTCGCGATCCTGCTGATGTTGATGGCGGCGCGGCGGGCGGGGGAGGGGGAGCGCGAGGTGCGTGCCGGGACCTGGACCGGCTGGCGGCCGACGCACCTCGTCGGCCAATCGCTGGCCGGGCGCACGCTCGGGCTGATCGGCTTCGGGCGAATCGCGCAACGCACCGCCGCGCGCGCGCGTGGGCTCGGCATGGAGATCCGCTATTTCTCGCGCAGCGCCGCCGCGCCCGAGATCGAGGCGAGTCTCGCGGCGACGCGCGTCGCCTCGGCCGAGGCGCTGTTCGAGACGGCGGACGTCATCTCGCTGCACATTCCGGGCGGCGCCGACACCCACCATTTCGTCGGTGCCGCGCTGCTCGCCAGGGCGAAGCCGACCGCGATCCTCGTCAACACCGCGCGCGGATCGGTGATCGACGAGGCCGCGCTGGTCGCGGCGCTCGCCGACGGGCGGATCGCGGCGGTCGGGCTCGACGTCTATGAGCGTGAACCCGCGATCAGCCCGGGGCTGATCGACAGTCCGCGCGCGGTGCTGCTGCCGCATCTCGGCAGCGCGACGCTCGAGGCGCGCACGGCGATGGGGATGCAGGTGATCGACAATCTCGACGCCTTCTTCGGCGGCGGCCAAATGCCCGACCGTGTCGCCTGAATCGATCCTCGGCGACGCGATCGGCCGCAGGCTGGCGGGTGCGCGCGCGCGCCCGCTGGTGATCGGGGTGTGCGGCGCGCAGGGCAGCGGCAAATCGACCGTCGCGGCCGCGCTCGCGGTGCGGTTCTCGAATACAGTCGTCCTGTCGCTCGACGATCTTTACAAGACGCGGGCGGAGCGGGCGCGGCTGGCGCGGGATGTCCACCCGCTGTTCGCGACGCGCGGCGTGCCGGGCACGCATGACGTGGAGCTGGGCCTCGCGACCTTCGCCGCACTCGACGCTGGGGCAGCCACGCCGTTGCCGCGCTTCGACAAGGCGCGCGACGACCGTGTCGATCCGGCGGCGTGGCCGATCGCGCCGGCGCACCCGGCGCTGGTGATCTTCGAGGGCTGGTGCGTCGGCGCGCGGCCGCAGGACGCGGCGGCGCTGGCCGCACCGGTTAACGCACTGGAACGCGAGCGCGACCCCGACGGCCTGTGGCGGCGCCACGCCAATGCGGCGCTGGCGGGCGCGTACCAGCGGCTGTTCGCGCGGATCGACTGGCTGGCGATGCTGCGCGCGCCGAGCTGGGAACGGGTGCTGGGCTGGCGGATCGAACAGGAGCATGCGCTGCGGGCGACGGGCGCACACGGGGCGGGCGTGATGTCCGATGCCGAGGTGACGACGTTCGTCAGCCATTACGAGCGGCTGACGCGGCATATCCTCGCCGATATGCCCGGCTATGCCGATCTGGTTCTGCAACTCGACGAAACCCGCGCCTGTATCGACGTGCGCGGCGCCGGTGCGATGACGGATGGAGGAACGCGGTGAGGCACGTATTGGTCCTGGACCTTCAGGATGATCCCGAGGCGATCGCCGCCTACCGGCACTGGCATCGGCCCGGCGGGCCGCCGGCGGCGGTGACGCGGGCGATCCGCGCGGGCGGGGTGGCGGCGCTCGACATCTGGCAGGTCGGCGACCGGCTCGTCATGCTGATGGAAACCGCGCCCGATTTCGACCCCGTCGCCAACGCCGCGCGCGATGCCGCCGACCCGGAGGTTCAGGCATGGGAGGTGTTGATGGACCGCTTCCAGCGTCGGCTGCCGTTCGCGCGCGCCGGCGAGAAATGGGTCGCCGCCGAGCAGATCTACAGCCTCGACGACCAGCCGTGACGGTTCGGGGCGGTCACTCCATCCCGATGAGGCGTTGCAGCGCGAGCTGAAAATGCGCGACCAGCGCGGCCTCGGCGGCGTCGGCGTCGCGCGCGACGCAGGCGTTGAGGATTTCGAGATGCTCGCGCAGCGTGCGGATCGCGAGCGGCCGGGTGGTGAGCCAGTCGAGCCGCACCAGCGTCACGTAATTCTTGAGCCGCCGCGCCGTGTTCTCGATCAGCTCGTTGCGCAGCGCGGAGATGAGCGCGCCGTGCAGCCGATCCTCGAGCGCGTCGAGCGCCGCCTTTTCGTCCGGGCTCCAGGCCGGACTCTCCAGCCGCGCGAGCAATGCGTGATGGTCATCGACCAGCGCCTGAATCTCGTCGGCGTCGCCGCGTTCCGCCAGGATGCGTGCGCCGCCACGCTCGATGAGCGTGCGGAACTGATAGGTCGAGCGTGACAATTCGAGATCGGCGCGCACGAACCGGATGCAGGAGCGCGCGTGGATCGTCACCAATCCTTCGGTTTCGAGCCGGCGCAGCGCGTCGCGCAACGGCTGTGCGGTCATGCCGAGCAGCCTGATGAGATCGGCCTGCGACAGTTCCGCGCCGGACGGGATCGAGCGGTCGAACAGACCCCGCAGGATCGCGCCATAAGCCTTGTCGGCGAGGCTCGTGTCGTCGTCCCCGCCCGCCGGATCGGGCAGGCTTGCCCCCGGTGGTTCTCGCGTTGCCTTCCGCGTTGCTGCGCGCATTCGATAAATCCCGTGCGATACGCGCCGGCCGGTGGGCGAACAGCGCGTTGCTATATGGGTGGAACCTAGACCCGACAGGCAAGAAACACCAGCCAAAGCGGCGCGGGTGCGTCGCGCGTCCGCTTCCAGCACCGCGATCCTCGCGCGCGAATGCCCGGATCAACGATTTCACGGCACTCAGATCGACCTCCAGAATGGCTAGAAACAATCGCGCAACACGCGTTGACATATTTCAGAGTCCATATATTGATATATGCAATTAAAAATATTGGGAGGTAGAGGATGCGAACTGATCCACGGTTTTGCGCCGGCGTCGCGGTGACGGCTTTGGCCTTCGTCCTGGCGTCCACCGCACAGGCGCAATCGCCGGCGGGGGGTGGCGCAGGCGCGGCGCCGGGCGCCGAAGCGCAAGGGGCGCCCGACCCGGCCGCCGATGCCGCGGCGGACATCATCGTCTCGGGCATCCGCGCCAGCCAGCGGCAATCGATCGACATCAAGCGCAACGCGGTCAACTCGGTCGATGCGATCGCGAGCGAGGATCTTGGCAAGATGCCCGATCAGAACGTCGCGGAATCGCTCCAGCGCGTGCCCGGCATCACGATCGATCGCAATCGCGGCGTCGGCAACGGCGTCACGGTGCGCGGGCTGGGGCCGCAGTTCAACACGGTCACGGTCAACGGCCGCGTCATCGCCACCGACACCGCCGGGCGCGAGTTCAACTTCGACATCCTGCCGTCCGAACTGATCGCGGGCGCGAACGTGTTCAAGAGCCCGCAGGCCAACCTCAACGGCGCGAGCATCGGCGCGACCGTCGATATCCACACGCTGCGTCCGCTCGAGCAGCGCACCGGCTTCTATGGCGGCGGATCGTTGCGCGCGAACATCGACGAGCTCGGCAACAAGACGACTCCGTCGGGCGCGGCATATGTGACGTGGAAGAACGCGTCGGGCACCTTGGGCGTCTCGCTCGTCGGCTCGTATGACGAACGCAACGAGCGCACCGACAATTTCTCGGTCGGCGCGAGTTCGTACCCGCGCAGTTTCGACGACGGCTATTATGGTTCGGTGGGCGCCAGCGGCGGCGGCCTGTGCGTCGGCGCCGTCACCGCCGGCGGGTGCGCGCCGCGCATCGACACCAGCAAGGTGACGTTGTTCCGCAACGTCGACATGTACCACAACTTCATCAACCAGGTGGAATTCTCGCATCGCAAGCGGATCGGCGTCGATGGGACCGTCCAGTTCAAGCCGACCAGCAACCTGGTCCTCACCCTCGACGGCCTCTATTCACATGATGACGAGCATTATCACGGCTCGGGCATCGCCCCGGATTTCAGCGGCGGCACACTCGTCAATCAGGTCGTGTCGGGTGGCACGAACACGACCGAGATCGTCGGCGGGCAGAGCCGGACCGTCCATGTCGGCGGAACCGCCACGTCCGAGAGCTTCCGCGACGGCACGGTCGATGTCGTCGTGGAGGACCGGCCGGCCAAATCCACCACCTATCTGTTCGGCTTCAACACGAAATGGAACAGCGGGCCGTTCACGCTCGCGCTCGATCTCGATACCACCAAGGCGAAGTACGACAATGCGGCGGCGCTGTTCACCACGTCGCGGCTCAAGCACATCGATTACACCTATGACCGCAACACCGGGTCGCCGCTGGCGAGCTTCACCGTCAGCAACCCGAGCTATGCCAACGCCGCGACCGACGTGAACCACCGGCTCGCGCATTACATGGCCTCGGAAGGGCAGAACCTAGAGGACACGATCAACGAGGGGCATCTCGACGGCTCTTATGACGGCGGCGCGATCACCATCTATGGCGGGGTCGGCTATTCGTCGCGCACCAAGAACACGACCGGGTTCACCGAGCCGAACGCCTGCGCCTATTGCGGCAGCGACGTGTCCGTGCCGTCGAGCGTGTTCACGCCGACGACATACAATTTCTTCGATGGCGCGGCGGGCGGCAACACTTCCAACTGGGTCGATTACAACGCGGCCAATCTGTTCCAGACGATGATCGGGCTGAACAGCACCGCCGATCCGGCGCTGCACAGCGGCAATCTGCTGCCGATCGTTCGCGATCCCGCCGCCAGTTCCTCGGTGAAGGAGAAGGTCGCGCTCGGCTATCTGATGGCCGAGTTCAAGGGCGATCTCGGCAGCCTCCCGTTCGCGATCAACACGGGCGTGCGGATCGAGGATACCAATTTCAGTTCCTCGGGCGCGGGGCAGACGGTGCTGAGCGCCAAGCCCAACGGCACCGGCCAGAACGTGATCGTGCTGTCGGGGCTGACCCCGCTCAGCTTCAAGGGCCATTATACCGACATCCTGCCCTCGGTGAACGCGCGGCTCAACATCACGCCGACGCTGATCTTCCGCACCGCCGCGTCGCGCGTGATCTCGCGGCCGACGCTCACCGATCTCTCGCCGGCGCAGACGATCACGAGCAATCCGGGCAACGAGCGCATCTCGCGCGGCAACCCCAATCTTCAGCCGTTCCGCGCGTCGCAGGCCGAAGCCGGGCTCGAATGGTATTACAATCCCGATTCGCTGCTGTCGGCGACGTTCTTCTACAAGTCGATCGATTCGTTCATCACGCGCGGAGTCAGCACCCAGCCGGTCGACCAAGTCACGTTCATCATCGACCAACCGGTGAACGGCAAGGGCGCGACCGTGAAGGGCGTCGAACTCAGCTATCGCACCTTGTTCAAGTTCCTGCCCGGCATCCTCAGCGGGTTCGGCACGCAATTGAGCTATACCTACACCGACAGCAACGCGAGTTATACGAACGCGGCGAAAGCCTCGACGTCCTATTCGCTCGCCGGACTTTCGAAGAACTCCTTCACCGCCGTCGCCTTCTACGAGAAGGGGCCGATACAGCTCAGGGCCTCCTATACCCGGCGCGACGGCTATCTCGTCACCCCGCAGACCCAGACGGGTGTTCCCGAGTTCAGCGACAGCTACGATCAGCTCGATGCCGGGCTGCAGATCTCGCTGACCAAGAACGTCATCCTGACCGGCAATGCCACCAATCTCACCGATTCGAAGGAGTTCCACTACGCCAACGTGATCGAGAACACCCAGGAATACCGCCGGGTCGGGCGGCGGTACAATGCCGGCGTGCGCGTGAGATTCTGACGCGGGGGAAATCCGCCGGCGCGGCTTGCCTCCGCGCCCGCGTTGCGGCACAGACACTGATATATCAAAGAGGAAGTAAGAAATGTCTTCAATGCCGATCGTCGCGTATCGTCTCACGCGTCTCGCTTTCGAGCGCGACCGGACGATCGGTGACTCGCAGGTCCGCGCCACCACCGCGCAGCTCGTCGCGGTCGAGTTGATCGACACGAAGGGGAATGTCGGCCTCGGTTTCGCGCAGTCGCTGTTCACGTCGCTGCCCGACGCGGGGGAGATCGACCGCATCTTCGCGGCGGAAGCCTGGCCCGCGCTCGAAGGGCGCCATCCCGCGGCGCTCGCGCTGGCGGTCACGCGCGTGCGCGGCGGCAACGCGCGGCGGATGGGGCTGCCGTTCGAGGAATCGCTCCAGCACGCGATCTGGGATCTGTTCGCCAAACAGTCCGGGCTGCCGCTGTGGCGGATGCTCGGCGGGCAGCGCAGCGCGGTGGGCGTCTATGCGAGCGGGCTAGATTACCATCTGTCGGACCATGATTTCACCGAATTGTTCGGCAACGCCCGCGAGCGCGGTTTCCTCGGCTACAAGATCAAGGTCGGCCACCCCGATCTCGAACGCGATCTCCACCGGCTCGATCTGCTGCGCAAGGCGGTCGGCACCGATCGCCCGGTGATGATCGACGCGAACGAGGCGTGGACGGCGCAGGAGACGATCCAGGCGGTTCGGCTGTTCGAACGCGCCGGGCACAGCATCTATTGGCTGGAAGACCCGATCCCGCGCGACGATATCGACGGGCTCAAGATGCTGCGGCATCTCGGCATCAGCCGGATCAACGCGGGCGAATATCTCGACCTCACCGGCAAGCGCAAACTGATCGAGGCGCGCGCCTGCGACATGCTCAACGTTCACGGGCAAGTGTCGGACGTGATGCGCGCCGGCTGGCTCGCCAACGAGGCGAACGTCGAGGTGACGCTCGGCAACACGTTCCTCGAACTCGGGGTCAACATGGCGCTGGCGCTGCCGGGGGTGCGGTGGCTCGAATACAGCTTCCAGAATTTCGACCATCTCGTCGACGAACCCTATGCGATGGCCGACGGCCTGATCCACGGCCGCGAGGCGCCGGGGCATGGCCTCGTGCTGTCCGATGCGGCGCGCGCAAACGGCGGCGCGCTCCCGCATGTGACGAGCGCGGCGGCGTGACCGCACAGGCCGGGATCGAGGCGGAACCGCTCGCGGTTCCCGTCGGCGGGGGCGGCAAGTGGCGGCTGATCGTCAGCCTGGGCGTGGTCTTCTTCGTGCTGCTCACGCTGTATGCATCTATTCTCGGCGTGCTGCTGCCCAACCAGATCGAGAACCTCGATCCCGCCGGCAAGATGGCGACGCTCGGCGTGGTCTATGCGATCACGTCGGTGTTCAGCACCATCACCACGCCGGTATCGGGCGCGCTGTCCGATCGGACGCGATCACGGTTCGGCAGGCGGACGCCGTGGATCGTGCTCGGCGGCGTGATCGGGGGCGTGGCGACGATCCTGATCCCGTTCGGCGGCGGCATCGTCGGCGTCACCGCCTTGTGGCTGGTCGCCACGGTCAGCCTCAATTCGATGCAGCCGTCGATCACGACGATCGTCGCCGATCGTTTCCGCCCCAACGAGCGCGGCATGGTATCGGGCGTGGTCGGCGCGAGCATGACGGCGGGCGTGTCGGCGGGCACGATCTTCGGCGGGCTGCTCGCGGCGCACCTGTTCGTCGCCTATGCGATCGTCGGCGGCGGCATCATCCTCGCCTGCCTCGCCTTCGTGGCGCTCAATCCCGAGCCGCCGCTGCCCGCGACGCTCAGCGCGCCAGCGCCGTTCCGGATCGCGACGTTCCTGCGCGGGTTCTGGATCGATCCGCGCGCCAATCCCGATTTCGCCTGGGCGCTGCTCGGGCGTTTCTCGATCTACATGGGCTATCAGGCGATCCTGACCTATCTGCTCTACATCCTCGAAGGGCATATCGGCCTGACCCAGAGCGCCGCCAATCTGACGATCGCGCGCATGTCCTCGGTGACGTTCGTCGCGCTGGTCGTGTCGGGGTTGCTGTCCGGCTGGCTGTCGGACCGGCTGGGGCGGCTCAAGCCTTTGGTGTTCATCGCCGGGCTCGTGATGGCGCTGGCGGAGATCGCGCCGCTGCTCTCGCCCGATCTGCGCGGGATGTTCCTCTATGCCGGGCTGATCGGGATTGGCTACGGTGCGTTCATGTCGGTCGATCTCGCCTTGATGACTCATGTCCTTCCGCCAACCACGCCTGGGGAAGATTCGACCGGCAAGGATCTCGGCATCCTGACGACGGCGATCAACGTGCCGCAGATCCTCAGCCCGGTGATGGCGGCGGCTTTGCTGCACGCGACCGGCAACAATTACCCGCTGCTGTTCGTCGTCTCGGCCCTGTTCGTGGTGGTCGGCGCCTGTCTCGTCCTGCCGATCCGGTCGGTGCGATGATGCGGCTGATCGACGCTCACCAGCATTTCTGGTCGCTCGCGACCGTTGGCCATGAATGGCCGACCGCCGCCGAGGCCGACATCCACCGCGACTTCGGCCCCGACGATCTGGTGATGGCGGCGGCCGGCCTGCCGCTCACCGGCAGCGTGCTCGTCCAGTCGCAGCCGACCGACACGGATACCGACTGGATGCTGGCGCTGGCGGAGCGCACCCCGCTGGTCCAGGCGGTGGTCGGCTGGGTCGATCTGGCGCACGCGCAAGCGCCCGAGCGCATCCTCGCGCTGGCCGAGCGGCCCAAGCTGCGCGGGCTGCGGCCGATGCTGCAATCGATCGCCGACACCGACTGGCTGTTACAGGACGCGCTCGTCCCCGCGCTGGAGGCGATGCGGACGGCGGGACTGCGGCTCGACGCGCTGGTGCAGCCGCGCCACTTGCCGATGCTCGCACGTTTCGCGGAGCGTTGGCCCGACCTTCCGATCGTGATCGACCATGCCGCCAAGCCCTATGCCGCCACCGCGACGCTCGATCCGTGGCGAGACGACATCGCGGCGCTGGCGAGCCTCGGCTTGCACTGCAAAATGTCCGGGCTGCGGACCGAGCAGGCGCCTGGCCAGCCGGCCGAAGACCTCATGCCCTATGTCGAGCATCTCGTGCGCGCGTTTGGCGCACGGCTGATGTGGGGCAGCGACTGGCCGGTGCTGCTGCTCTCGGGCGACGCCTATCGGCACTGGCACGACGATGCGCTGCGTCTCGCGGCGCGCGCCGGGGCCGATCTTGAGCGGCTGTTCGCGGGCGCCGCGATCGATTTCTATGCTTTGGAGACTGCGGATGCGGCATAATCGGTTTCTGCTCGTCGCTTCGCTGACGATCGCCGCCGCGCCCGTCGCGGCGCAGGTCCAGCCTTCGGCCGACATCCCGACCTACGTGCCGCCCGTGGCCAGCAAGGAGCATACGGCGGGCGCCATCCACATCTCGCGCCGTCCCGATCCGGTGCCGGTCATCGTGTCGGTGTCGCCGCAGGGGTCGGACGAGGGCGACGGCAGCGCGGCGCACCCCTTCGCCACCTTCGCGCGCGCGCAGGCGGCGGTGCGCCGCTTCAACGCCGACCATGACGTGACGGTGCGGGTGGCGGACGGTGTCTATCGCCTCACCGCGCCGTTGCGCTTCACCGCCGCCGATGGTGGGCAGGGGGGCTATACGGTGCGCTGGGAGGCGGCGCCGGGCGCGCATCCGATCCTCTCGGGCGGTACCCCCGTCACCGGCTGGACACTCGCGGACGCCAGGCGCGGCATCTGGGTGGCGGACATCCCGCGCGGGATCGATCCGCGCCAATTGTGGGTGGGCGGGCACATGGCCCCGCGTGCGGCGGTGCGCGCGCCGCGCAGCGCATTCCGCTTCGACAAGACCGGCATCGAGATCACCGACCCGAAGTGGCGTTCGCTGGCGAACCTGCCCGACCAGAGCCGGATCGAGGTCGAGGCGACCGGCTGGTTCACCGATCGTCACGCGATGGTCGAGCGGATCGAGGGCGACCGCATCGTGATGCAGCAGCCGGGCTGGCGCAACAATCTGGTCGGCTATGATACGTTCGCGCGGTCGGTCTGGGGCGACAATGCCGGGCTGTTCTTCGTCAATGCGCTGAGCTTCCTGCGCGAGTCCGGGCAATATTATGCCGATCCGACCGCCGGAAAACTCTACTACAAGCCGGCGACGGGTGAGGACATGAAGCGGCTGGAGGTGGTGCTGCCGCGCCTCGAACTGCTGCTGTCGATCGCCGGCAGCTATGACGAGACGATCAAGGATCTCCAGTTTCGCGGCCTGAGCTTCCGCCACACGAGCTGGCTGCTGCCCTCGGGGCCGGAGGGCTATGCGAGCCAGCAGAGCGGTTCGTTCCTGGCGGGCGACTGGGCCGGTTATCCCGACGATCCGATCCGCGATTGTTCGTGGGGATGCTGGCCGTTCGAGGCGATGCGCAACCGCTGGCGCCAGCAGCCGGCGGCGGTGCAGGTCGCGGCGGCGACGCGGATCGTGTTCGATCACGACGAGTTCACCCAGCTCGGCCAGATCGCGCTCGGCATCGGCAACAACCCGGATGCCAACGACAGCGGCATCGGCCTGGGTACCAGCGCGATCGACGTGCGCCGCTCGCGCTTCACCGATCTCGCCGGCGGGGCGATCATGGTGGGCGGCGTGCGGCCCGACGCGCATCATCCCTCGCGCCCCGAGATGAGCGTGCGCGACATCCTCATCAGCAACAATCTGGTGCGCACCGTCTCCCAGCATTACCGCGAGCAGGCGGCGATCCTCGTCACCTATGCGAGCGGGGCGGTGGTGTGGCACAACGACGTCTCGGGCGCGCCCTATGACGGGATCGACATCGGCTGGGGCTGGGGCGCGAACGATCCGGGCGGGAGTGCGGCGTATCTCACGGCAAACCGCGGCTATTACAACCAGCCCGGCAATCTGATGTACGACACGCCGACGACGCTGCGCGACAGCGTCGTGGTCGGCAACCGCGTGCATGACGTGAAGCAATGGTTCCCCGATGGCGGCGCGATCTACCATCTCTCTGCCGATCCCGGCGCGCTGATCGCGGAGAATTACATCTATGATGTGAAGGACGGCATCGCGATGTATCTGGACGAGGGCTCGCGCTACGTCACGCTGCGCAACAACGTGATCGGCAATGTCGGCGTGTGGCTCAACATGAACTCGCAGCTCGACATCGCCCCGCGCCGCACCGCGATGGACAACACCGCGATCGGCAACTGGCACGATTCCGGGCGGCGTACCGGCGCGTGGACCCCCTATGTCAACAACCGCGACATCGACAATCTCGCGGTCGCGCCGGGTGCCTGGCCGGATGCGGCGAAGGACGTGATCGCGCGCGCGGGTATCGAACCCGAAAAACCCTGAGCGCATCGCCCAGACATTGCTGAAGGAAGGTCAATCCATGCCACGTCTCGCTGGAAAGCGCATACTCGTCACCGGAGCCGCGCAGGGGATCGGCCGCGCCATCGCGGAACTGTTCGTGGACGAGGGAGCGTCGGTGATCGCGCTCGACCTCAAGGCCGAGGCGCTGGCGACGCTGGCCGGCTGCGACACGCGCGTCGCCGATCTGCTCGATCCGGCGGCGGTCGCGGCGGCGGGGGAGGCGGCGGGTACGCTCGATGCGCTGGTCAATTGCGCGGGCTATGTCGATGCCGGCGATCTGCTCAGCGTCACCGAACGCGGCCTCGATCTGTCGTTCGATCTCAACGTCCGCGCGACGATCCGCATGACGCAGGCGGTGCTGCCGGCGATGCTGGCGGCGGGGCGCGGCGCGATCGTCAACATCGCCTCGGTCGCCGGCGCGATGATCGGCGTGCCCAACCGGCTCGCCTATTGCGCTTCGAAGGGCGCGGTGGTCGGGCTGACCCGCTCGATCGCGCTCGACTATGTCGGCCAGGGCATCCGCTGCAACGCGATCTGCCCGGGCACGGTGCAGTCGCCCTCGCTCGACGAGCGGCTCGCCGCGACGGGGGACGCCGAAGCGGCGCGTGCCGCCTTCATCGCGCGCCAGCCGATGGGACGGATCGGCACCGCTGAGGAGATCGCGCAGCTCGCGCTGTATCTCGCCAGCGACGAGAGCGGGTATATCACCGGCAGCGCGATCGCGATCGACGGCGGCTGGACGATGGCGTGAGTGCGCTCGCATGACCATCATCGCGGCGATAGACGATTTCCGCGAAGCCGCGCGGCGGCGGTTGCCGCGCTTCCTGTTCGACTATGCCGATGGCGGCGCGGGTGCCGAGCATACGATGCGCCGCAACGTCGCCGATCTCGCCGGCATCGCGCTGCGCCAGCGCGTGTTGCAGGATGTGGCGAACATCGACCTGTCCGCCGAATGGTTCGGCCACCGCCTGCCGCTGCCGGTCGCGCTCGGGCCGATCGGGATCGGCGGCATGTTCCGCCGGCGTGGCGAGGTGCAGGCGGCGCGGGCGGCGGCGCGGCACGGCATACCCTTCACGCTTTCCACCGTCGCGATCTGCCCGCTCGCCGAACTGCGCGCGGGCGCGCCCGACGTGAACCTGTGGTTCCAGCTCTACGTCGTGCGCGATCGCGGCTTCATGCGCGATCTGATCGCGGTCGCCAAGGCGCAGGGCGCGACCACGCTCGTCTTCACCGTCGACATGCCGACGCCGGGCATCCGCCACCGTGATCTCCATTCGGGCATGTCGGGCGCGAACGGGCCGATGCGACGGATCGCGCAGACCTTCGGCAAGCCCGGCTGGGCGTGGGACGTCGGCCTGCGCGGGCGGCCGCACCAGCTCGGCAATCTCGTGCCGGTGCTGGGCGAGGACAGCGGCATGAACGATTACATCGGCTGGCTCGCCGCCAATTTCGATCCCGGCATCCGCTGGAAGGATCTCGACTGGCTGCGCGATGCTTGGGACGGCCCGCTCGTCATCAAGGGCATCCTCGATCCCGACGATGCGCGCGACGCGGCGGCGTACGGCGCGCAGGGGCTGGTCGTGTCCAACCACGGCGGGCGGCAGCTCGACGGCGTGCTGTCGACCGCGCGCGCGCTGCCGGCGATCGCCGACGCGGTGGGCGACCGGATGACGATCCTCGCCGATGGCGGTATCCGCTCGGGGCTCGACGTGGTTCGCATGCTCGCGCTCGGCGCGCGCGGCGTGTTGCTCGGCCGCGCCTGGCTATGGGCGCTCGCCGCCCAGGGCGAAGCGGGGGTCGACCGCATGCTGTCGATGCTCGAAAAGGAAATGCGCGTGGTCATGACGCTGGCCGGCTGCAACCGCGCCGACGCGCTCGACCGCACGATCCTCGCCGATTACCCCTCCGATCCGATCAGAAGGACTATGATATGAAACTTTGCCGATTTGGCCCGGCCGGCGCCGAGCAGCCGGGTGTCGTCGATGCCGACGGCCGCATCCGCGACCTTTCGGGCGTGGTCGCCGACATCGACGCCACGGTCCTGTCCGCCGAGGGCCTCGCGCGGCTGCGCGCGGTGGAGATCGAGACGCTGCCGCTCGCCGCCGAGGGCGCGCGCTACGGGGTGCCGGTCACCGGCACGCGCAAGTTCATCGCGATCGGGCTGAATTATGCCGATCACGCCGCCGAATCGAACCTGCCGATCCCGTCCGAACCGGTGGTGTTCAACAAATGGGTGAACTGTCTTCAGGGGCCGAACGACCCCATCACCATCCCGCGCGATTCGACCAAGACCGATTGGGAGGTCGAACTCGGCGTCGTCATCGGCACCGCCGCGCATGATATCGACGAGGCCGAGGCGCTCGCGCATGTCGCCGGCTATTGCGTCGTCAACGACGTGTCCGAGCGGGAATGGCAGACCGAGCGCGGCCCGACCTGGGACAAGGGCAAGGGCTTTCCGACCTTCGGCCCGGTCGGCCCGTGGCTGGTGACGAGCGACGAAGTGGGCGATCCGCAGGCGCTCGGGCTCTGGCTCGAGGTGAATGGCGAGCGTCTCCAGAACGGCACCACGGCGACGATGATCTTCACGGTCGCGCAGATCGTCGCCTATTGCTCGCGCTTCATGACGCTGGAGCCGGGCGACATCATCACCACCGGCACCCCGCCGGGCGTGGGGCTGGGGCAGAAGCCGGAGCCCTGGTATCTGAAGGCGGGTGACACGATCCGCCTCGGGATCGACGGCCTCGGCGAGCAGCGCCAGACCTGCGTCGCGGCGGCGCCACGGCGCTGACGGAGGCGTGCGGGTGCCCGTCCGACGGGTGCTCGCGCGATTCCCCGGTCTTAGCGTTCGCCGATTCGGTACTTCTCCAGACAACATTCTTGATGCCAATCAAGCCTTCCACCGCGTTCGGCGCACGTCTCACCCATTACAAATTGCCAAGCCCGGAGGTCTGAGCTTCGTTCTCGCACCCCAACCTTCGCGTAGAGGTGCGTATATGCTTTCAATGCCTTCGAAGACTTCAGCCGCCGCCATGATCCTGCTCGGGTCGGTCGGCCTCGGCGGTTGCGCCACCAAGGGTTATGTGAACAGCCAGATCGCCACCGTCAATTCGCGGATCGACGGCATCGACGGGCGGCTTCATACCGTCGAAGGCACCGCTGGCCAGGCACTCACGCAGGCGCAGGCGGCCGCTGGCCAGGCACAGCAGAACGGTCAGCGGATCGACCAGCTCCAGGGCCGCGTCGACGGGCTCGACCAGCAGATCCAGCAACAGCAGCAGCGGCGCCAGCGCAGGCCGCGCGGCTGATCGCGGTAAGCCATTAATTACAGTTGCATTCGCGAACGGCTCTGTTGAACAAGGCTATCATGTTCACAGGGTCGTTTCGTATCGTTCGCCGCATGGGCTTGCTTCCTGCGGTGCTGCTCGGAATGTCGGTGTCGCCGGTCCTGGCGGCACCGACCACTCCACACAAACCCGCGCCCGCGGTGAAAAAGGCTCCCGCCAAGGGCAAGGCCCCGGCAAAGGGCGCTGTCGCCAGGGGCAAGGCCAAGCCTTCGGCCGCGGCGAAGCGCAAGGCCACCGCCAAGGCCGGCGAATCGCGGCCGGCGCCGACGATCACCCCTTCCGATTCGGTCGGCCGCGTGCTCGGCTGGATCGCGGCGGAACATGACAATGGTTCGCTCCCCTATATCGTGATCGACAAGCAGGCGGCGATGCTGTTCCTGTTCCGGGCGAACGGCGAGGTGATCGGGCAGACGCCGGTGCTGCTCGGCATGGGCGTGGGCGACGATTCCTCGCCCGGCGTCGGTGCCAAGAACCTGTCCCAGATCGGCCCGGCCGAACGGACCACGCCGGCGGGCCGCTTCGTCGCCAAGTTCGGCAAGGCGTTCGGCCATACGCAGGTGCTGTGGGTCGATTATGCCAATTCGGTCGCGCTCCACGCGGTCATCACCACCAACAAGAAGGAGCACCGCGTCGCGCGGCTGCTCTCGCCCACGCCCGACGACAACCGCATCAGCTTCGGCTGCATCAACGTCGGCACGAGCTTCTACACCAAGCACGTACGCCCGCTGTTCCAGAAGGCCGGCGGCGTCGTCTATATCCTGCCCGACACCAAGCCGCTCGACGATGTCTTCCCCCGCGTCCGGCTGCTGCCCTATCTGAGTGGCGAGCGGACCGAATAGGCCGCGACGTGGCCGCGCAACCGCCTTCGGGAACTGACAGCCCGGCCATGCCCGATCGGCGTATCGACGCGTGAGCATCCCGCGATCACCGCTGCGCGTCGTGACGGCGACGGTGCTGGCGGCGCTGTTCGTCTATGCGCTGGTGTCGCTGCCGGGGTTCGGGGCGCGTTGGGGCTGGTCCGCGGGCGGGGTGTTGCTGTTCGGGGCTTGGGCCGGCGCGGCGGCGGCGGGGGTGCGCGCGCTCACGCGGCGGCCGGGGCCGGCGAGCCTGATCGGCATGGCGCTCGTCATCGCCGCCCTGCGGTTCGGGTCCGCGACCCTCGCCGATGGGCGCATCTCGCCGGGCGATCCGCACGCCTATGTCGAACTCGCGCGCAACCTCGTGCTGCACGGCGATTTCGGCGTCTATGAAAGCTATCTGAACCTCTATTGCCGCGCTTTCTACCCGCCGCTCTATCCGTTGCTGCTGGCCGGATGGGGCGCGGTGCTGGGCTTCTCGACCGGCTCGCTGCTGGCGTTCGGCACGCTGATCGACGGCGCGGCGGCGATGCTGATCGCACTGCTCGGCGCGCGGCTCGGCAGCGGCGCGGCCGGGTGCCGCGCGGCGTGGCTGTATCTGATCTGGCCCTCCGTCGTCCTCTCCGCGCCGCTCGCCGCCAAGGAAGGCTTTTGCGCGCTGCTGGTGCTCGCGATTGCGCTGGCGTGGCTGGGGCAGGGGAAAGGCTGGCGCGCGGCGATTGTGCTCGGCGGCCTCGCGGGGTTGCTCGCGCTGACGCAGCCAGGGCAGGCGCCGCTCGCCGCGCTGATCGGGCTGATGCTCGCGCGGCGGATCGGCATCAGGAGCGTGATCCGGCGCGGGCTGATGGCGCTGCCGGTGGCGGTGCTGGTGATGCTGCCGTGGTGGGCGCGCAACTGGCTGGTGTTCGGGATGTTCGTGCCGCTGACCAGCGCGGGGGGCTTGAGCCTGTGGGTCGGCAACAATGCGCAGGCGACCGGCAACTGGATCGAATATCCGCCCGGCTTGCGCGACCTGCCCGAGATCATCGTCGGCAAGCGCGCCGCCGCGCTGGCGGTCGACTGGATCAGGAGCGATCCGGCGGGCTTCGTGCGCCTCACGCTCACCAAATTCGTGCGCGCCTGCGGGGTGAGCATCTTCGGCGTGGTACGGCTGGAGGCGATGAGCCCGACGATCGGGCGCACGCTCGCGGCGGTGCTCTGGCCGGTCTCACATCTGAGCCACGCCGCGCTGCTCGCGCTCGCCGCGTGGCGCGCCGGATCGCGCGCGGTGCCGGGCGCCTTGCTGCTGCTGATCGCCGCATGCGCGCTCCAGCTCGCGCTGTTCGGCGTGTGGTTCGAATTCGGCGAACGCCACCGCGATTTCGTGACGCCGTTCCTGCTTCTGCTGCTGTGCTGGCCGATCGGGCAGACGGCGGTTGGAAAAGCCGCGTCCACGCCCTAGCTTGGGCCGGTGAGCAGAGCCGACGTCACCGCCAGACTCGCCGACGGTGTTGCGTCGGTGCCCGCCGCCGATTGGGATGCGTGCGCGGGCGAGGACAATCCCTTCCTCAGCCACGCCTTCCTGTCGATCCTCGAGGACTCGGGCAGCGCGACCGCGCGCACCGGCTGGCAGCCGGTGCCGGTGCTGGTCGAAGGCGGTGACGGCACGCCGGTCGCGATCGCACCCGCTTACGCGAAGAGCCACAGCCAGGGCGAATATGTCTTCGATCACGCCTGGGCCGATGCCTATGGCCGCGCCGGCGGCGACTATTACCCCAAGCTCCAGATCGCGGTGCCGTTCACGCCCGCGCCGGGGCCGCGGCTGTTGCTGCGCGACGCGGCCCACGCGCCCGCGCTGATCGCCGCGCTCGAAGCCGTCACCGATCAGCACGGCCTCTCCTCCGCGCACGCGACCTTCGTCGCCCCCGATCAGGTGCCGCTGTTCGAGGCGGCGGGCTGGCTGATCCGCGAGGGCACGCAGTTCCACTGGCGTAACGAGGGTTACGCCTGCTTCGACGACTTTCTGGGCGCGCTTTCCAGCCGCAAGCGCAAGGCGATCCGCAAGGAGCGCGCCGGCGCGCTCGAAGGCGGCATCACCGTCCGCCATCTGACCGGGGGCGACCTCACCGAAGCGGCATGGGATGCGTTCTGGACCTTCTATCAGGACACCGGCTCGCGCAAATGGGGGCGGCCCTATCTCACCCGCCGCTTCTTCTCGCTGCTGGGTGAGCGGATGGGCGACAAGGTGCTGCTGATGCTCGCGGAGCGCGGCGGCCGGCCGATCGCGGGCGCGCTCAACCTGATCGGCGCGGACACGCTGTACGGGCGGTATTGGGGCTGTACCGAGGAGGTGCCGTTCCTCCACTTCGAACTCTGCTATTATCAGGCGATCGACGCGGCCATCGCGCTCGGCAAGACCGTGGTCGAGGCGGGCGCGCAGGGCGAGCACAAGCTCGCGCGCGGCTATGCGCCGGTGCCGACCTGGTCGGCGCATTACATCCCCGACCCCAATTTCCGTCGCGCCGTCGCCGATTTCCTGGTGCGCGAACGGGCGGCGGTGGAGAGCGATCAGGAGTCTCTGGCGGAGCTTACGCCGTTTCGGAAGGCGTGACGCTCCGCCTCGCCACCTCCGATCCGTTCGTGCCGAGCGAAGTCGAGGCACGCGCCGGGAGCGCGGTGCCCGTGGCACGCACTTCGACAAGCTCAGTGCGAACGGCGTATCGTGGCGCCGTCAAAACCGCTCGTGCGGAGCGTGGAGGCCGAAAGGGCTGGTCGGGTGATGTCGGCCCGGCGCATCGCCCCCGTTCGTGCCGAGCGTAGTCGAAGCACGCGCCCCGAAGCGCCGCGCTGTTTGGCATGCACTTCGACCGCGCCCAGTGCGAACGGTGTATTGTGGCGCCGTCAAACCGCTCGTGCCGGGTGTGAGGCCGAAAGGGCTGGCCGGGTGATGTCAGCTTAGCGCACTCCCCCGTTCGTGCCGAGCGAAGTCGAGGCACTTGCTCTCTCGTCCGTCCCTCGACTTCGCTCGGGACGAACGGTGTCTACGCCTCGATTCCCATTTGCCACAGCACGAAGGCATGTTCCTCCGCTGCCTCGCGCAAGCTCTCGAACCGGCCCGATTTGCCGCCGTGTCCGGCGCCCATGTTGGTCTTGAGGAACAGGATATTGTCGTCGGTCTTAGTGGCGCGCAGCTTGGCGGCCCATTTGGCCGGTTCCCAATAGGTCACGCGCGGATCGTTGAGGCCGCCCGAGATGAACAACGGCGGATAGGCGTGCGCGCCGACTTGGTCGTAGGGCGAATAGCTGCGGATCAGCTCGAACGCGGCCTTGTCCTCGATCGGGTTGCCCCATTCGGGCCATTCTCCGGGCGTCAGTGGCAGGTCGGCGTCGAGCATCGTGTTGAGCACATCGACGAACGGCACGTCGGCGATCACCGCGCCCCACAATTCGGGATCGGAATTGACCACCGCGCCCATCAGCTCGCCGCCCGCCGAGCGGCCGGCGATCGCGATCTTGCCAGCGCTGGTCCAGCCTTGCGCGATCAAGCCCTTCGCGACATCGACGAAATCGTTGAACGTGTTGGTGCGCTTTTCGAGCTTGCCGTCGTGATACCATTGCTGGCCGAGATCGTCGCCGCCGCGAATGTGGGCGATCGCATACGCGAAGCCGCGATCGAGCAGTGACAGCCGCCCGGTTGAGAAGCCGGGCGGGATCGCGTGGCCATAGGCGCCATAGGAATACAGATAGAGCGGCGCCGAGCCGTCCTTCACGAAGTCCTTGGGATAGACGATCGACACCGGCACCTCGGTGCCGTCGCGCGCGGTGATCTTGAGCCGTTCGGTGCGGTATTTGCCCGCGTCATAGCCCGAGGGGATTTCCTGCACCTTGAGCACGGTCATCTCGCCGGTCGCGACGTCGTAATCATAGACGGTGCCCGGCGTGACCATCGATTCATAGCCAAGCCGCAGCACGTCCATCGCATATTCGGGATTGTCGCCGAGACCGGCGTCATAGCTCGCCTCGGGGAAGACGATGCGCTGCGGGGCGATGGTCGGATCGTAGCGGTGGATTTCGACCTGATCGAGCCCGTCCTCGCGGCCATCGACGATGAAGAAATCGCGGAAGCACGACACGCCGGTCATGTAGAAATGCGCGGAGGGGGCGATCCGCTCCTGCCAGTCGCCGGGCGCGTCGATCGCGGCGGTGCAGAGCCGCCACATTGGATCGGCATCGTTGGTGTGGATGAACAGCGTGCCGTCATGCTCATCGACATCATATTCGCGCCCCGGTTGCCGCGCCGAGACGAGCAGCGGCTTGGCGAGCGGATCATGCGCGGGGAGCAGATAGACTTCGCTCGTCACATGATCGCCGGTCGCGATGATGATCCAGTTGCGCGCGCTCGTCTCCGAAATGCCGACGCGGTAGCCTTCGTCGGCCTCGCGGAACAGTTCGATATCGTCGGCGGGATCGGTGCCGAGCCAATGCAGCCGGGCGTTGTCGGTGCGCCATTGCTCGTTGGCGAGGCCGTAGAGGAAGCCTTTGTCGTCGGCGGTCCACACGATCTCGGACAGCGTGCCGGGGATCACGTCGGGCAGATGCTCGCCGGTTTCGAGGTTCTTGACGCGCAGCTCGAACCGCTCCGAACCGGTGTCGTCGATCGCGTAGGCGAGCAGCTTGCCGTCGTTGCTCACCGACAGCGTGCCGAGCCGGAAATATTCCTTGCCCTGCGCCAGCGCCGGCTCATCAAGGATGAGCTGGTCGTCCCCGCCCGCGACGGGCTTGCGCCACCATTTGCGATATTCGCCGCCGGTCTCGAACGCGGTCCAGTACAGCCAGTCGCCATCCTTCTGCGGCACCGAGGATTCGTCCTCCTTGATGCGCGCCTTCATCTCTTCGTAGAGCCGGTCGACCAGCGGGCGGTGCGGCGCCATCATGCTCTCGAAATAGGCGTTTTCCGCCTCGAGATAGGCGAGCACGTCCGGATCGGTGACGTCGGGATAGCCCGCGTCCTTGAGCCACGCATAGGGGTCTTCGATGGTGATGCCGTGCGTCGTGAAGCTGTGCGGGCGGCGCGCCGCGATCGGCGGCTTGGGTGTCTCGGTCATGCGCGCAGACCTAGGGTGCGGGCGGGCCGGCGGCAATGGCCCCCACGGGAAGCGGGCGAAAGCCCTCGCGTCGCCGTGCGCCCGCGCATACACTATGCGTTTCCGCACGCCATCCGCAGGACCGCTTCATGTCGACCTATTCCGCCCGCCTCGCCGCCCTTCGCGACCAGCTTGCCCGCGACCGGCTCGACGGCTTCGTCGTGCCGCTCACCGACGAGCACATGAGCGAATATGTCGGTGACTATGCGCAGCGGCTCGCCTGGCTGACCGGTTTCCAGGGTTCGGCGGGGACGGCGGTGGTGCTGCCGCAGGAGGCGGCGATCTTCACCGACGGGCGCTACACGCTGCAGGTGCGCGAACAGGTCTCTGCGGAGGACTGGCAGTTCGTGGGCGTGCCGGCGACCAGCGTCGCCGAATGGCTTGGCACGCATGCCGCCGAGGGCGGGCGGATCGGCTATGACCCGTGGCTGCACACCAGCGCCTGGGTCGCCGAGGCGCGCCGCGCGCTCGCCGAGCGTGGCGCGACACTGGTGCCGGTCGATACCAACCCGGTCGATGCGGTCTGGCCCGATCGCCCCGCGCCCTCCGACGCGCGGCTGGTCGTGCAGGACGACGCGGTCGCCGGGGCATCCTCGGCGGAGAAGCGCGCGGCGATCGCCGACTGGCTCGCCGAGCGCAAGGCCGACGCGGTGGTGCTGAGCGCGCTCGATTCGATCGCCTGGGCGCTCAACGTGCGCGGCCGCGATGTCGAGCATACCCCCGTCGCGCTCGCGTATGCGATCATCGATGCCGATGGCACCGCCGAGCTGTTCGTCGCCCCCGAGAAGATCGACGATGCGGTGCGCCAGCATCTCGGCAACGCGGTGCGGCTGCGCGACCGCGCCGATTTCGCGGGTGCGCTCGCCGGCTTCGCGGGCCGGCGCGTCGCCGCCGATCCCGAACGCGCGGTCGCGGCGATCTTCGATTCGCTCGAAGCGGGCGGGGCGACCGTTCTGCCCCTCCGCGACCCCGCCGTGCTGGCGAAGGCGATCAAGAACCCCGCCGAGATCGCCGGCCACCGCGCCGCCTCCGCGCGCGACGGCGCGGCGCTCGCGCGCTTCCTGCGCTGGGCCGAGACGGCATTGCCGGCCGGCGGCGAGACCGAACTCTCGGCCGCCGCCAAGCTACAGGCGTTCCGCGAGGCCACCGGCGTGTGGCTCGACAGTTCGTTCGACACGATCTCGGCGACCGGCGCGCACGGCGCCAGCCCGCATTACAAGGTGACCGAAGACTCGAACGCACCGATCGAGCCGGGCCAGCTCTACCTTGTCGATTCGGGGGGCCAGTATCGCGACGGCACCACCGACGTGACTCGGGTGATCCCGGTCGGCACGCCCACCGAGGAGATGCGCGACCGCTTCACCCGCGTACTGAAAGGCCATATCGCGCTCGCCACCGCGATCTTCCCGCCGGGCACCACCGGCGGCCAGCTCGACGGCTTCGCGCGCCGCCCGCTGTGGGAGGCGGGGCTCGACTACGCGCATGGCACCGGCCACGGCGTCGGCGCCTATCTGTCGGTGCATGAGGGGCCGCAACGGATCGCGCAGCCTTTCTATCCCGGCGGCGGCCCGTCCGAGCCGCTGCGCGCGGGCATGATCCTCTCCAACGAGCCCGGCTATTACAAAGCGGGCGAATACGGCATCCGCATCGAGAACCTGATCCTGGTCGAGCCGCGTGAGATCGCCGGGGGCGAGCAGGCGATGCTCGGCTTCGAGACGCTCACCTTCGTGCCCATCGAGCGCGCTTTGATCGTCGCCGAAATGCTCAGCCCGGCCGAGCGGGCGTGGCTCGACGCGTATCACGCGCGGGTGCTCGCGGTGCTCGCGCCGCAGATGGACGAGGCGGAGCGGGCGTGGCTGGCCGCGAAATGCGCGCCTATCGGCTAGGCACGTCTTCGCGCGGCGCGGGCGCGGCCGATTCGCCGCCCCGCGCGCGCGCCTTGCGGCGGCGCAGATTCTCGCGCAGCGCCGCCGCGAGCCGCTCTTCGCGCGTTTCCTTGCTCTCACTCATCGCATCAGCCTTGACAACGTCGTCCGCCTCGTCTCTTACGCCCGCTCCGCGATAACCGGAAATGCTGCCGTAGCTCAGTGGTAGAGCGCATCCTTGGTAAGGCTGAGGTCGTGAGTTCAATCCTCACCGGCAGCACCATTTCTTGATCCGGTCGTCGCGGATCACGCGAACGCCTTGAAGTCCCGCTTCACCGCCTTCGCGGCGGCGCGCGCGTGATCGCGCAGCCAGTCGGCGTCGCGGCGCGCGGCGTCGGCGCGCACCGTTGCGAGCCGTGTGACATCGCCCGCATGGCAGGTCGCGATCTCGCGACCCATCAGCCGCAGCATCTCCGCCGACATCAGCACCGCGCCCGCGTCGCTCGCCTCGATCTTGCGGCTGTTGGGGGACAGCCGCCGCACCACCAGCCCCGCCTCGACGCGGTAATGCGGATCGACCGCGCGCGTTTCGGCGTGGGCGATCGTGCCGGCGCGGACCGTCGCGTCGGTGCCGGGGCCGAACGCCGCCCACGCCGGGGGCAGGATCGCCTTCACCTCACGCACCACCGGGCCGCCCAGCCAGGTGATCTGCGCGGCGTAGCGCGGCTTGCCGAGGCTGCCGGTGCCGGCGGTACGGGCGAAGATCGGCAAAGCCTCACCGGCATCCGGTGTCACTTGCGCGAACGCCGCCGCCAGCGCCGCATGGAAGCGCGCGGGCGCCGCCGCGCCGGCCGCGCGCGCCTTGGCGCCCGGCGCGAGCTTGCGCCACCATTCGGTGCGCTCGGTCTCGGGCAGCATGATCTCGCGGCGCAGCCAGCGATGTTCGCGCTCGAGGATCAGCGGCCGCGGCTTGGCGAGCCCGGCGCGATAGCCATCCCACACCGCGTCGCAGATATCCTCCGCCGATTCGCCGCCCGCCAGCAGCGCCGACGCGGCGAGGCGGACGATGTCGAGCGGCCACGGCATCACCGCCGCGTCGTCGAAATCGTTCGCCCCCCACACCAACCGTCCCTCGCCATCGCGCCACGTCCCGAAATTCTCGAGATGCGTGTCGCCGATCGCCAGCACCGGCGCCGCGTCGGCGAGGTCGGGGCGGATCGACAGGATCGTCTCGGCCCAGCGCCAGTAGGTCGCGCGCAGGAAAACGAAGGCGGTCTTCGCCATCTTCGCGCGCTTGCGCACGAGATCCTTCTCGACGATCTCGTCGCCGAGTTGTTCGCGCAGCCAGCCTTCGTAGCGCCGAACCGAATCGTGGATATCGCTCATCCGCCGATGCTAGACCCGGCGCGGCGGTTCACGCCATCACGTTGCGTCCACGCGAGACCTTGGCGGTGTGGCCGATGCTCGCCGCGGTCGAATGCGCCTTGATCGTATCGACCATGATCCATTCGTTGGTCGCGCTGTCGGGCGTGAGCGTCAGCGCCATATAGCCGCGCCGGCTGGTATCGCACCATTTGAGTTCGCGGTTGCTCGCGACGAGCGCCGCGGCGACCGTGTTGGGGTCGATGCTCATCTGCGATTCGTAGCCGGGCGAGGTGACGCTGTGCCCGGCGAATTCGACGCCGGCGGCCTTGCCGTCCTGCGCGAGATCATAGGCCCAGGCATTGTGGCTGTCGCCCGACAGGACCAGCAGATTGGCGCCCATCGTCTGCGCCGAGCGCAGGAAGCGCGCCCGCGCCGCCGGATAGCCGCCCCAATTGTCATAGTTGAACGGCAGGCCGAGCTTCGCCGCCGCGATGCCCGCGGTCACATAGGCGCGGGCCCGGGCCGGGCCGGTCGGCGAAACCCAGCTCGCCGCGATCTCGGGCATCACCGTCTGGCCCAGGATCGTACCGAAGCCGACCACCTGCCAGCGCTGCCCCTGCTTGACCGAACCGCGCATCGCATGCGCCAGCCAGCTTTCCTGCTGCGAGCCCATCATCGTCTTGGCGGGGTCCATCCACGCGCCGTCCCGGAACGCCTTGAGCGCCGCGATCGGATCGGCCTGCGCGAACAGCGGTGCGATATCGGGCTGGCGGGTGCGCGCGAGCAGCCGCGTCTCGGTGCGGAACAGCGTGGCGAGGCCGCCGATGTCATAAGCCTTCCACGGTTCGTCCGAGACCGGCATCCACTCGCGATACGCCTGGATCGACGCGATCTTGCGCAGCGTCCAATCGCCTTCGTTCGCCTGATGGTTCTCGGCGCCGCCCTCCCAGCTATCGTTCGACGATTCGTGATCGTCCCACTGCACGATCATCGGCTGGAGCTGGTGGAGCCGCTGGAGATCGGGGTCGCTGCGATAGCTGGCATAGCGCAGCCGATAGTCGGTGAGGTGGATCAGCTCGCTCGCCGGCTCGGGCACGCGCCCGCCGACCGCCTCGGCCGGGGTCGGATAATGGTTGCGGTCATATTCGTAGAGATAGTCGCCGAGATGGACGACGAGATCGAGATCGTCGCGCGCGGCGGCATGGCCATAAGCGTTGAAATAGCCATAGGGCATGTTCGAGCAGGAGAAGATCGCGGCGCGGAAGCTGCGCACCGGCCCTTCCGGCAGCGTCCGCGTCCGGCCGACGGGTGAGAAGCTGCCGTCGGGCGCGATGAAGCGATAGTGATAGGTCGTGCCGGGCTTCAGCCCGTCGAGCGTGATCTTGGCGGTATGGTCGCGCCACGGCCCGGTGATCTGCGCGCCGCTCGCGATCACGCGCGCGAAGTCGGGCGTCTCGGCGATTTCGGCGCGCAGTTCGACCGCGTCGCCGCTCGCGGGGACATAGCGCGTCCACAGCAGCATCGAATCCGAGGCCGGCTCGCCGCTCGCGACCGCATGGGTGAAGCCGCGCCCGTCGGTCACGTTCGGGGTCTGCGCGAACCCCGGTACCGCGAACGCCCCCAGCCCGAGCGAGCCGGTCAGCAGGAAGGAACGACGGTCGAGACGGGGGGTGTGAACGGTCATGGCGGCAAGATCCTTGTGGCGGTGCGCCTGCTGTGCCGCCGGGTTGTTTCGCGGTCGTGACACGCTAGAGCCTCGCGCGATGAAGCTTCCGGTTCGCGGCGTGTCCGCCTGGTCCGCACTGGCCGTCCTCCTCGCGCTGCTCGCGCTGTCGCGGCCGCTCGACCATGACGAAAGCCAATATGTCGCGGCGGCGTGGCTGAGCGCGCGGGGGCGGCTGCCGTACCTGGACTATCTCTACCTCCAGGCTCCGCTCCAGCCGCTGCTGTTCGCGCCGCTGGCGGGGATCGCGGGCGCCTGGGCCTGGCCGATGCTGCGGATCGTCAACGCACTGCTCGGCGCGGCCGCGTTTGCCGGCGTGTACCGGGCGGCGCGGGTCGCGGGGGTGAGCTCGCGCGCCGCGATCACCGCGACGGCGCTGTTCGGCTGCTGCGACATCCTGCTGTTCAGCATCGGCACCGCGCGCAACGACGCTCTGCCGCTCGCGCTGTTCGCCGCCGCGCTGCCCGCGATGGTGCGGGCGAGCCTGGGCCGCGCGACGCCCGGATCGGCGCTGCTCGCCGGGCTGCTGCTCGCGGGCGCGGCGGCGGCGAAAGTGTCCTATGCGGTGCCTGCGCTCGCTTATGGTGTGCTGGCGCTCGCCGACCGGCGGCACCGGCCATTCCTGGTCGCGCTCGGGGCGGCGCCGGCGGCGCTGCTGGTCGGCTGGTTCTACCGCGCCGATCCGGCTGCGTTCGGCTTCGGTGTGCTCGGCTTCCCGACCCGCGCGCCGGCGGAATATTATGTCGCGGACGGGCGCGCGTGGAAGCTCGGCCCGCTCGCCAAGCTCGTCGACACGCTCAAGTTCCTCGCGCTCGGCCCCGCGCTGGTGGCGATCGTCGCGGTCGCGCGCGAGCGCAGGCGCGACCCGACTCGCTTGCTGCTCGACGCGCTGCTGCTCGCCGCGTTCGTCGCGGCGCTGATGCCCGCGCCGACCTGGCGGCAATATCTCGCGCCGGTGCTGCCGCCGCTGTTCGTGCGCTTCGCGCTGGCGATCGAAGCGCGCCCGCCGGGGCGGATCGCGCGGCGGCTGACCGGCGTGTTCGTGATCGCGGGCGTCGCGCCGAGCCTCATCGCGCTCGCCGGCGCCCGGTCGGGCGTGCCGATGATCGCGGCGATGCGCCAGTCGGCGGCGATCGGCGCGGCGCTCGACCGCGCGGGCGTTGCCGGCCCGGTCGTCACGCTCTCGCCGCAGTTCCTGCCCGGCGCCGGGTATGCGGTCGATCCGCGCTTCGCGGCCGGGCCGTTCTATTTTCGCAGCCACGCGCTGCTCACGCCTGCACAGGAGCCTGCGCTGCACGCGGTGTCGGGCGACCGGCTCGCTGCGCTCGGGAGGCCGGGCGCGATCCTGCTCGGCGGAGAGGGCGCGTGGACCAGCGGCGACGCCGCGCTCGAGCGTCCGCTGGAGACGTGGGCGCGCACGCACGGCTACCGCGCGCAAGCCGTGCCGGGCGGCCGCTTCCGCCTCTTTATCAGGCCGCGTTGAGTCGCTTGCCCTCGCGCTTGGCGCGGACCAGCCCCTCGTAATAGGCCATCAGGTCGATCGTATGCTCGCGGTCGCTGCGGACCTTGCCGGCGGCGACATGCGCGGCGCGGCGCAGCAGCTTCTGGTCGCGCGCGAACAGCCGGGCGATCGCCAGCGCCGCCGAGCCGGCGTCGCGCGCGGTGTAGAGTTCGGACGAGCGCGGATCGGCGACTTCGGCGCAGCCGCCGGTATCGGGCACGATCAGCGGCAGGCCCGCCGCCATCGCCTCGGATGCGACCAGCCCGAACGGCTCGGCCTCGGAGCCGTGGATTAGCGCGTCGCAGCTCGCCAGGATCCGCGCCAGCCGCTCACGGTCATAGACCGGGCGGAACAGGCGGATATGCGGGCTGCCCGCGACGCGCTTCTCGATCTTCTGCGTCTCGACACCCGCGCCGAGCAGGATCAGCCCGACCGGCAGGTCCGCGCCCGCGCGCTCGACCGCGTCGATCACCAGCCGCCAGCGCTTCTCGGGATGGTGCCGCCCGAGCCCGAGCAGCAGATGCCCGTGCGGCGGCAGTCCGCACTGGGCGAGCAAAGCGGCGCGCAGCCGCTCGTCGCGCAGATCGGGCGAGAAATGGCCGATCTCGATGCCGAGCGGCATCGACGCGTCGATCCGCACGCCGCGCGCCTTCAGCCGCTTCTCGAGCGCGGGGCCGTTGGTGACGACCGCGTCGAAATGGTCGAGGAAGCCGGTCATGTACCGGCTGTACCACAGGAACGCGCGCTCGATCCGCTCGACCGGCGCGAGATGCTCGAACCAGCGCAGCGCATAAGCGGCGACATTGTCGTTGTGCATGAAGAAGGTCTTCACCGCATCGCCCTGCCACTTGCCGACCACCCAGGGCGGACGCCACGGCGACGAGGTTTCGACCAGATCGGGCTGGAGCTGGTCGAGCGCATGGGTGATCGGCGCGGGATCCCAGAACAGGCCGTAATTGCGATCGAACGGCAGCCGCCCGGCCTTGATATAGACCACGCGCCCCCCGCCGGGCCGCTCCTCGATCTCGTTCTTCTGCCCCGGCGCGATCACGATCAGCTCGTGACCGAGATCCGCCATGATCCCCATCTTGCGGTCGATATAGGTGCGAACGCCGCCGCCGGTGGGCGAGTAGAACTCATTGACGTCGACGATCCGCATGCGCGTCAGCTCCCCTTGCTGATCGGGCCGAAGCCGCCCAGTCCGCGGAGATACTGTGCATGGATGTCGGTCGTCACGACACCCTCGGGCACGCTGATCGTCGCCATGTCGAGCTTCGGACGCGCCCGGCCGAGCCGTTCGTTGCTCGGGAAGCCGGCGCCGTCCGACCAGAAGTTGAACTTGTTCTTGCCGTCGCGATTGTGCGTGAACAGCAACGCGTATTTGCCGGGCGTCGGCGCCTTGATGCACATCGAGATCGGGCCGGTCGCCGGGGTGGGCACGCGGACGCGCCGGAAGAACTTGCCTTCCTTGATGAGATCGCGATCGTCCTTGAGGAAATCGGCGTCGTTGGCGGGATAGAGTTCGAGCTTCAGCTCGCCGATCCGGTCCTTCAGGCCGTCGACATTGACGCGAATCGCCGGACCGCCGCCGCCCAGGCATGCGGCGCTGTCGCTGCCGAGCACGCCGGCCTGCGCGGCCGCGGGGGTGCCGCCGATGGCGACGAGGGCGGCGGCGAGCGCCGCCAGGCTACGAACCTGCATGTCTCTTCCTCAGCAGCCCGGACAGGCTGAACAACGCGACCAGCACCACATGGACGACGAGCGTGAGGCCCGCCGTCAATGCGATGAGATTTCTCACCTCGTCACTCTGACCGATCAGTGGAGTGGATAAGGCGAAAAAAAGGTCTTTGTTTGGCACCAGCGGCAGCCGCGACACGATCATGCGAAGCGACGCGAGCAGCAGCCACATGCCGATCGATTCGCTCGGCATGCCGAAATGCCAGGTCAGCGCGATCAGCACCGATCCGGCGATCAGCCGCAGGAAATGCACGCCGAAGATCCACCACAGCGTCCGCCGCGCGAGCGAGAAGACGCGCTTCGAGAAGACCAGGAAGGGCACCGACATGAAGAACACGATCACCGTCGACCAGATCGCGATGCGCTGCTGGTGCGGCGTGAGCAGCCCGAGATAGAGCGACAGCGCGACCACCGTCAGCCCGAAGGTGAAGGCGTTGCCCGCGATCGCGGAGAGGATGCTGACGTCCTTCACCGCGCCGAACGGCGCCGCCACCAGCGTGGTACGCTGCCGCGCCCAGGCGTAGAAATACGCCTCGCCCGAATAATTGAGCATGTCGTTGGCGATTCGCTTCTTCGCCAGCGCGACGAAGCCCTCCGGCGGGATTCGCCATAATTTGCGGAAGATGATGTAATCGCCCGTCACCGACGAGAAATAGAGCATCAGGAAGAATACGTAGAACCACGGGCTGTCGGGCAGCGTCTGCTCCAGCCCGGCGAACCCGGTCGACAGCAATTGCCGCCCGAGCAGCAGCACCATCACCACCGTCACCGCCGCGCCGAGATAGGAAGGCCAGCGGCGCTTGATGGTCTGCATCGGCTCGAGGCCGGCGAGATCGGGGGGAAGGGGAACCGGAGAGTCGGCGGCACGCGCCTGTGCCGCCGCCCCGAAGGGAAATTTGTCCACCTGGGATAGTCCGTAACCGCCCGATCGCGTCGAGCACCGGCGGCGCTTAGCCGGATATCCAGCGATCGGCAAACCTGATCGGATTCCGACGGGATTCAACAATGCTCAAGCCTTTTTCTAGTTCCGCCCTTTTCGCATCGCAACATTTTCCGTATCGGGTGCGAAACTTTTGCGACAATCGGGGGTTAGGAACGTCCTGATGCTCAGCCCGCGCGCCCCGTCCGCCCATGTTCTGACGTATGCGCAGACGTTGAAAGGCGGCGGGGTGGAAGATGCCCTGCTTCGCCTGACAGCGGGCTGGATCGCGCTCGGCAGGCGTGTGACGCTGGTGATCGGCGAAGCCGCCGGTCCGCTCGCCGCCAAGGTGCCGCTCGGCGTCGACGTGATCGAGCTGGGCGATGCTTCGTATCTCGGCATGGCCCGCGTCGCGGAGATCGCGGCGTGGCTCGCGCCGGACCTGATCTTCTGCCCCGGCAACCATTATACCGCCGTCGCCGCGTGGATACGGTTGCGGCTGGGCAGCGCGTGCCCGCCGATCGTCGCCAAGGTCTCGAACGCGCTCGACCGCCGCGATCAGGGCTGGCCGCTCACGCCGGCCTATCGCGTGTGGCTCGGCTGGCACCGCCATTTCGTCGATCATCTCGTCGCGATGACGCCGGCGATGAAGTCCGAAGCGATCCGCACGACCGGGCTGCCTGCGACGAAGCTTAGTGTCATCCCCAATCCGCCGGTGCGGCGCGTCGCGGACGCCCCGCGCTCGCCCGTGCCCGACGGACGGTTTCTGCTCGGTGTCGGGCGGCTCGCCCCGCAGAAGCGCTGGGACCGGCTGATCGCGTCGTTCGCGCGGCTCGCCGATCGCGACATCAGCCTGATGATCCTGGGAGAAGGCGAGGCGCGCGGCGCGCTGGAGGCACAGGTCGCCGCGCTCGGCCTGCGCGAGCGGGTCACGTTGCCCGGCCATGTCACCGATCCCAGCTTCGCGATCGAACATGCGGAGGCGCTGGCGCTGGTCTCCGATTTCGAGGGCGTGCCCGGCGTGCTGCGCGAGGCGCTCGCGGCGGGCACGCCGGTCGTCGCGACCGATTCGAGCGTGGCGGTGCGCGAAATCATCGCGTCGCCGGCACTCGGCACGGTGGTCGATGCGAACGATCCGGCGGCGCTGGTCGCCGCGCTCGACCATTGGCTCGCCCCCGGCCAGCCGCGCCCCGCGCCGGTGCCGCAACCGGGCGCCGATTCGGCGGCGGCCTATCTCGAGCTGTTCGACGATCTGGTGCTGGCGCGCCGCGCCGGCGTGCCGGCGGCGAACGTCGCCGTACCGGCCTTGCCGGCACTGCCGATCTGCGCGTCGTTCCTGCGCGGCCCGGTTCGCGAACGCGTCTGAACCCCGCGTTTCCGTCGCGGCGTCCGGCGACGATCAGAGTCTAGGCATCGGCCTCGCCGGCGGCATCGGCATCCTTGCGCGCAGTGCGCTCCGAATTGCGTTCGAGCGCGACCTTGATCATCGCGGTCATCGGATCGGCGAGCGCGAGCCCGAGCACGCCGAACAGCGTGCCGGTCAGGATCTGCGCCGACAGCGTCAGCGCCGGCGGGAGATCGACCGTCTTGCGCGCGACCATCGGGATGACGACGTAGCCGTCGAACGTCTGGATCACGAAATAGATGATGATCGCGAGCACGCCGGTATGCACGCCGGCGCTGAAGCCGACCGCGACCATCATCAGCCCGCTCACGATCGCGCCGATATTGGGGATGAAGGCGAGCACGCCGGTGATGATGCCCAGCACCAGCGCCATCGGCACGCCCGCGAAGGCGAGCGCGATGCCGGTCATCACGCCTTCCAGCGCCATGCCGAGCAGCCGCCCGGCGAGCAGGCTGCGCATCGTCTTGGCCATCCGTTCGACCGTGATGGCGAATTCGCGGCGCGTGTCGGTCGGCAGCATCCATTGCAGCCCGGCTTCGTAGAGGCGCGGCTCCATCGCGATGAACAGGCCGATCACCATCACCATCACCAGGCTGGTGATCGCGCCGATCGCGGTGCCGACCCACGAGGTGAGCTTGCCGAACGAGCCGAGCGCCTGCTGGATCATGCTGTTGATATCGGCCTTGCCCGGCATCAGCCCGATGCTCGACAGCCACGCCATCAGCCGCATCGCCTGCGCCATCAGCGTGGCGCGCAATTGTTCGAACTGCGCGGCGACCTGCATCCCGGTCAGATAGCCGGTGCCGACGATGAAGATCACGGTCAGCACCACGACGATCACCAGCCGCCACGCGCGCGGGATCGGCAGCACCTTACCGAGCAGGCGGACGCCGCCATCGAGCATGGCGGCGAAGACCAGCCCGCCGAAGATGATGAGCAAGGGCTGGATCAGCAGCACGACCAGCGCGAGCGCGCCGCCCATGCCAAACCATACCGCCGCGCGCTTCATCTCCTTGCGGACGAAGGGGTCGCGAAGCTCGTTCGGCCCCGGTTCGGCGGAGATGACCAGCGGCGGGTGGTCGCTCATTGCGGGTTTCGCGCCGGGTGGAGCGAGGTGCCGGCGCGGCCGGCGCGGAACGACTGGCCCCAGGTCAGCGGGTTCCACGTCCCGTCACCGCTCTTCGAGAAGGTGATGAATTCGGCGCGACCGCCGAGATATTCCCACGGCACCGGGCCGCCCAGGCCGAGATCGGGCGCGGCGAGCGGAAAGCGGCTGTCCGAGCTGCGATCGCGATTGTCGCCCATCAGGAAGACGTGATTGGCCGGGATCTTGACGGGGCCGTAATCGTCGCCGCGGCTGTAGCCGAGTTCGACCGTATCGTAATGGCGCCCGTTGGGCAGCGTCTCGGTGACGAGCGGCAGCCGGCAATAGGCCTTGCCGTCCGCGCCGGTCTCGAGCGCGCCCGGATAGACGTCGTCACTGCACTTGGTGTTGGTATCGACCGGAATGCGCGCATAATGGATGGGGCCGCGTTGCAGCGCCACGCCGTTGATGAACACCACGCCGCCGCGCACTTGCAAGGTTTCGCCCGGCAGGCCGATCACGCGCTTGATGTAATCGGTCTCGGTGCCCGGCGGCGTGACGATGACGACATCGCCGCGCTCCGGCAGCCGGCCGAACAGCCGGCCGTGGATGAAGGGCAGCAGGTGGAAGGTCGGCGAGATGAACGACCAGCCGTAGGGGAATTTGCTCACCACGAGTTGATCGCCGATCTCCAGCCCCGGCAGCATCGATTCCGAGGGGATGTAGAAAGGCTTGGCAATGAAGGTGTGGAAGCCGAGCACCGCGAGGACCAGCCAGACGATGCCGCGTATCTCCGCCCACCAGTCGGTCCGGCGCGCCGGCGCGGGGCCGGCGGTCTCGGCCGGTTCGTGTGCGGGGTCCAACGCTACGTCCTCACTCATGCAGTCAACTTCCTGTACGCGGTACGGCTTCGATGATGACGAACGCCTGCGCCCAGGGGTGATCGTCCGTCAGCGTCAGATGCACCAAGGCGACGTGGCCTTCGGGGGTGATCGCGTCAAGCCTCGCCCGCGCGCCCCCGGTCAGCGCCAGCGTCGGCGCGCCCGAGGGGGCGTTGACGACGCCGATGTCCTTCATGAACACGCCGGCGCGGAAACCCGTTCCCACCGCCTTCGAAAAGGCTTCCTTGGCGGCGAAGCGCTTGGCGAGCGTGCCCGCCTTGGTGAACGGGCGCCGCGCCGCCTTGCGCTGTTCGACCTCGGTGAACACGCGCTGTTCGAAACGCTCGCCGAAACGGTCGAGCGAGTTCTGGATGCGCTCGATATTGCACAGGTCCGAGCCGAGCCCGATGATCATAAAGCCTCGTCGCCCCGGCGCAGGCCGGGGCCGCTGGGCTGTTTGGCGCGCCGGTCGCCCGAAACGCGGCGGCCCCGGCCTGCGCCGGGGCGACGAAACCTGCCGCTCACCGCGCCGCGTCCATCGCGTCGCGCATCCGCCGCACGCTCTCGGCCAGCCCGAGGAAGATCGCCTCGCCGATCAGGAAATGGCCGATGTTGAGCTCGCGCACCTGCGGGATCGCCGCGATCGGCGCGACATTGTCATAGGTCAGCCCGTGCCCGGCATGGACCTCGATCCCATTCTTCGCCGCCAGCGCCGCCGCATCGGCGATCCGCCGCAGCTCCGCGCTCCGGTCCGCGCCCGAAAGCTCGCAATAGCGGCCGGTGTGCAGCTCGACGACCGGCGCGCCGAGCCGTACCGCCGCTTCGATCTGCGCCGCCGAGGGTTCGATGAACAAGGACACGCGGATGCCCGCCGCCGACAGGTCGGCGACCAGCGGCGCGAGCTGCGCGAACTGGCCCGCCGCATCCAGCCCGCCCTCGGTGGTGCGCTCCTCGCGCTTTTCCGGGACGATGCACGCGGCATGCGGGCGATGGTTCAGCGCGATGGCGCGCATCTCGTCGGTCGCCGCCATCTCGAAATTGAGCGGGATCGTCAGTTCGGCCGTGAGCCGCGCGATGTCGTCGTCGGTGATGTGGCGGCGGTCTTCGCGCAGGTGGGCGGTGATGCCGTCGGCGCCCGCCTCCGCGGCTACCAGAGCGGCGCGTACCGGATCGGGATACGCGCCGCCGCGCGCGTTGCGCACCGTCGCGACATGATCGATGTTGACGCCGAGGCGGAGGGCGTTGGTCACTTCCGTCCCCCGTTCGTCCCGAGCGCAGTCGAGGGACAGGCCCGGAGCGCAGGTGCCTCGACTTCGCTCGGCACGAACGGCATGGGGGCGAACCGCATCACGCCGCCGCCCGGCTGCCGGGCTTCACCGCCGGGATCGCCGCAAGCTCGGGCGGCAGCGCGTCGGCGGCGTAGGTCGGCACGTCGATACGGACCAGCGGGAAGAACGGCACACCCAGATCGGCGGTCCCGTTCGAGCGGTCGACGAGCGCCGCCGCCGCCACGGTGACGCCGCCCGCGCGGCCGATCGCCGCGATCGCCTCGCGCGAGGAGAGGCCGGTCGTCACCACGTCCTCCATCATCAGCACCTTCGTGCCGGGGGCGAGGCGGAACCCGCGCCGCAGCTCGAACACGCCTTCGGGCCGTTCGAGGAACATCGCCTCGACGCCGAGCGCGCGGCCCATTTCGTGTCCCGCGATCACCCCGCCCATCGCCGGCGAGACCACCGCCTCGATGCTTTCGCGGATGTCCGCTGGCAGGCTGGCGACGAGCGCCTCGGCGAGCCGCGCGCCACGCCTGGGGTCCATCAGCACGCGCGCGCATTGCAGGTAGCGCGGGCTGCGCAGGCCGGAGGAGAGGATGAAATGGCCTTCGAGCAGCGCGTCGGCGGCGCGGAATTCGGCCAGGACTTGGTCTTCGGTCATCGCGCTCGCTCGGTCGATTTGGGCTGACGGGGTGCGCCTGATTAGGGGGGCGGCCGGCGCCGCGCAACGCCCGCGACCCGGCGCGCCGCCAAATAAACGCGGCTTCATGCTTGAGGGCGGCGGATCGCTTGCGTATAGGTCGGAAAAATTTGGGCGTAATCTCGCCCGGCGTCGCAGCAGGACTCGGCGTATTCTACAGGGGCGAGGATACGGGATGCGGATTTTGGGCTTCAAGGGCATCGTACTCGCCGCGGGCCTCGCGCTTGCCGGCCTCGGGCAAGCCGCCGCTGCCCCCGCCGCGCCGGCGGCCGCGCCCGCCGCCGCCACGGCCCCCGCCAAGACCGATCCGATGCTTGCGATGGACGGCGCGCCCGCGATGCTGCCGGTCGCCGGGGTCGGCATGCCGGTCGACGGCCACGTGACGCTCCAGCCGCAGGTGACGCCCAATGGCCGCCGCGCCTTGTGGTTCCACGACGCGATCCTGTTCCCGCTCATCACCATCATCTGCGTGTTCGTGCTGATCCTGCTCGCCTGGGTGGTGGTGCGCTATCGCCGCGCCGCGCAGCCGGTCGCGACCAAGACCTCGCACAACACCGTGCTCGAGGTGCTGTGGACGGGCTTGCCGGTGCTGATCCTGCTCGGCATCGCGCTGCCCTCGATCGGCTTGCTCAACGCGCAGTTCAAGCCCGCGCCCGACAATGCGGTGACGCTCAAGGCGATCGGCAACCAATGGTATTGGTCGTATCAATATCCCGACAATGGCGGGTTCGAGATCACGGCCAACATGCTCAAGGAAAAGAACGAGGTCGGCAAGGGCGAGCGCGAGCGCACCGATGCCGACGGGCCGCGCCTGCTCGCCACCGACAATCGCGTCGTGCTGCCCTACGGCGTGCCGATCCGCCTCATCACCACCTCGAACGACGTGATCCATAGCTGGGGCGTGCCCGCCTTCTGGATCAAGCTCGATGCGGTGCCGGGCCGGCTCAACGAGACGAGCTTCACGATCGAGAAGCCGGGCGTCTATTTCGGCGTCTGCTCCGAACTGTGCGGCGCGCGCCACGGCTATATGCCGATCACGGTCGAGGCGGTGTCGCCGGCGGTGTTCGCGCAGTGGGTGAAGGCGAAGGGCGGCACGATGCCGAGCGCCAAGCCTGCCGCCGCCGTCGCCGCCGCGCAGCCGCTCCCCGAGACCGGCGCCGCGTTCGAAGCGGGCAATTCCACCGCGCCCGCCGACAATGCGACGGCGGAGGCTCCGACAGTCACTCAAGGCGCCACGGCCAACCCTGCCGGCGCCGGCAATGCGGGACAATAAGGCATGACCGACACCGCGCTCCATCCGTCCGCCTTCGAGGCGCATGGCGATCACGGCCACGGCCATGCCGACCATGACGCGCACCACACGCCGGGTTTCTTCGCGCGCTGGTTCATGTCGACCAACCACAAGGACATCGGCACGCTGTACCTGATCTTCGCGATCTGCGCGGGGATCATCGGCGGCGGTATCTCCGGGCTGATGCGCGCCGAACTCGCGCATCCCGGCATCCAGTATCTCACCACCTGGGCGGCGTATCTGCCCGGTGGTGAGCAGGGCCTCGACCATTCGCTGCACCTGTGGAACGTGCTCATCACCGCGCACGGCCTCATCATGGTGTTCTTCATGGTGATGCCGGCGATGATCGGCGGGTTCGGCAACTGGTTCGTGCCGATCATGATCGGCGCGCCCGACATGGCCTTCCCGCGCATGAACAACATCAGCTTCTGGCTGCTGATCCCCTCGTTCGCGCTGCTGCTCGCCTCGCCGTTCTTCGGCGGCGCCGGCACCGGCTGGACGCTCTACGCGCCGCTTTCGACCTATGGCGAGCCGGGGCCGAGCGTCGATATGGCGATCCTGTCGCTGCATCTCGCCGGCGCGTCGTCGATCCTCGGCGCGATCAACTTCATCACCACCATCTTCAACATGCGCGCGCCGGGCATGACGCTCCACAAGATGCCGCTGTTCGTCTGGTCGGTGTTGGTGACCGCGTTCCTGCTGCTGCTCTCGCTGCCGGTGCTCGCCGCGGCGATCACCATGCTTCTGACCGACCGCAATTTCGGCACCACCTTCTTCGATCCGGCTGGCGGCGGTGACCCGATCCTGTACCAGCATCTGTTCTGGTTCTTCGGCCATCCCGAAGTGTACATCATGATCCTGCCGGGGTTCGGCATCGTCAGCCACGTCATCTCGACCTTCTCGAAGAAACCGATCTTCGGCTATCTCGGCATGGCCTATGCGATGGTGGCGATCGGCGTGGTCGGCTTCGTGGTGTGGGCTCACCATATGTTCACGACTGGCCTCAGCGTGAACACCAAGATGTACTTCACCGCCGCGACGATGGTGATCGCGGTGCCGACCGGCATCAAGATCTTCTCGTGGATCGCGACGATGTGGGGCGGCAGCATGACGTTCAAGACGCCGATGCTGTGGGCGATCGGCTTCATCTTCATGTTCACCGTCGGCGGCGTGACCGGCGTGGTGCTCGCCAACGGCGGCATCGACGATTACATGCAGGACAGCTATTACGTCGTCGCGCACTTCCATTACGTGCTGTCGCTCGGCGCGGTGTTCTCGCTGTTCGCGGGCTTCTATTACTGGTTCCCCAAGATGTCGGGGCGGATGTACAACGAAGCGCTCGGCGTGATCCACTTCGCGATCTTCTTCGTCGGCGTGAACATGCTGTTCTTCCCGATGCACTTTCTGGGCCTCCAGAACATGCAGCGCCGCGTGCCGGATTACACCGACGGCCTCGAATATTGGAACCACTTCGCCACCATCGGCTATATGGTCATGGCGTTCTCGATGATCTTCTTCTTCGTCAACATCATCTGGTCGCTGGTCGCGGGGCGTGCGGCGGGCGACAGCCCGTGGGGCGATGGCGCGACGACGCTCGAATGGACGCTGTCGAGCCCGCCGCCCTACCATCAGTTCGAGACGCTGCCGGTGATCGACGGCGGCGATGGCCACCATTGACCGTGCGTTGACGGAAACGGCCGCGATCGTTTCGGATCGCGGCCTTTCCGCGCCGCGCGCGCGGCTGTATGGCGCGGTCGCATCATGACCGTCACCACCGCGCCTTCACCCGACCTCCCCGCGCACGCGCGCGATTTTCTAGCGCTCACCAAGCCGCGCGTCATGACGCTCGTCGTCTTCACCGGCCTGTGCGGAATGCTCGCCGCGCCGGTGGCGGTCGATCCGGTGATCGGCTTCACCGCGATCCTGTGCATCGCGCTCGGCGCGGGCGCGGCGGGGGCGCTCAACCAATGGTATGAGGCCGATCTCGACGCCAAGATGCGCCGCACCGAGCGCCGCCCGCTTCCGGCCGGGCGGATGGACCGCGAGACCGCGCTCCAGTTCGGCGTCGGGCTCGCGGCCTTCTCGGTGATCCTGATGGGGCTGGCGGTGAACCTCGTCGCCGCCGCGATCCTGACCGTCTCGATCCTGTTCTACGTGCTGATCTATACCGTCTGGCTCAAGCGTCGCACCCCGCAGAACATCGTGATCGGCGGCGCCGCCGGCGCGTTCCCGCCGCTGATCGGCTGGGCGGCGGCGACTGGCGGGGTCGCGCCGCTGCCGCTGCTACTGTTCGCGCTCGTCTTCCTGTGGACGCCGCCGCATTTCTGGGCACTCGCGCTGTTCATGCGTAGCGATTACGGCGCGGCGGGCATCCCGATGCTGCCGGTCGTGGCGGGCGAGCTCGCCACCCGACGGCAGATCGGCCTCTACACGATCCCGATGGCGCTGACCGCGCTCGCGCCCTGGGCGCTGGGGTTGAGCGGTCTGGTCTATGGCGTGGTCGCGCTCGTCACGACCGCAGTGTTCGCCGGCCTCGTCCTCCGCGTCGCGACGCGCACCACCGGGCCGGACGACAAGATGGTGCCCGAAAAGCGCCTGTTCGCCTGGTCGATCCTGTATCTGTTCATCGTGTTCGGCGCGGTCGTCGCCGATGCGTGGCTGCGCTGATGGGCAAGCGCGACGACGAGATTCGCGCGCGGCAACGCTCACGCGCGCTGGTGCTGGGGCTGATCCTCGGCGCGTTCGTGGTGCTGGTGTTCGCGATCACCATCGCCAAGATCAAGGCGGGGATGGCGCATTGAGCCCGAAGCTGCGCACCGCATTGCTGGCGATGACCCCGCTCCTGTTCATGACCGGGCTGGCGAGTGCGAGCGTGCCGCTGTACCGGATGTTCTGCCAGGCGACCGGGCTCAACGGCACCACACAGCGCGCCAACGCCGCGCCCGGGGCGGTCGATCACAAGATCCGCGTCGATTTCGACACCAACGTCGCGCCGCACATGGGCTGGAAGTTCATGCCGGAATCGCCGAGCGACACGGTCGACGTCGGCGCGCGCGACATGGCGTTCTTCACCGCCACCAACACGACCGACCACACCATCACCGGCAGCGCGACGTTCAACGTCACCCCCTATCAGGTCGGCAAATATTTCACCAAGATCCAGTGCTTCTGCTTCACCCAGCAGACCTTGAAGCCGGGCGAGACCGCGCGCATGCCGGTGATCTTCTTCGTCGATCCCAAGATCCTCGCCGATCCCGATGCGAACGACGTCCAGACGATCACGCTCAGTTACACATTTTACCCGGTGGATTCCGTGAAGACCAAGAGCTAGGGTGCCACCAAACCGATAAACGGGGACGAGAGAGATGGCCGGCGCGAAGAACCACGCATATCATATCCTGCCGCCCGATATCGCGCCGATCATGGGCGCCGCCGCCGGTGGGGTGATGGCGGTCGGCGGCATCATGTGGATGCATTCGGCGGCCTATGGCGGCGCGGTGTTCTTCCTCGGCGTCGCGCTTGTGATCGCGACGATGTTCCTGTGGTGGAGCAAGGTCATCACCGAGGCGCATGCCGGTGACCATACCCCGGTCGTCCAGCTCCACCTGCGCTACGGCATGGTGCTGTTCATCGCCTCCGAAGTGATGTTCTTCGTCGGCTGGTTCTGGGCGTTCTTCGATTTCTCGCTGTTCCCGCGTCCGTTGATCTACGACGCGGCGAGCCACACCGTCAGCCTCGCCACCGATGCCGCCGCCGCGCAGGCGGTGTGGCCGCCCAAGGGCATGGAGGTGATCGACGCCTTCCGCTTCCCGCTGCTCAACACGCTGATCCTGCTGCTGTCGGGCACAACGCTGACCTGGTCGCACCATGCGCTGATCCACAACCAGCGCGGCGGCGCGCTTAAAGGGCTGTGGGGCCTGATCGGCGTGGGCGAGAATGACAGCGTCAAGAAGGGGCTGTGGCTGACGATCGTGCTCGGCATCACCTTCAGCTCGATCCAGGCGTATGAATATTCGGAGGCGCCGTTCCCGTTCAAGGGGATCAACTACACCTCGTCCTTCTTCATGGCGACCGGCTTCCACGGTTTCCATGTCATCATCGGCACGATCTTCCTGATCGTGAACCTCGTGCGCGTCTATCGCGGTGACTTCACCCCGCGCCAGCATTTCGGTTTCGAGGCGGCGGCCTGGTACTGGCATTTCGTCGATGTGGTGTGGTTGTTCCTGTTCGCCGCCATCTATGTGTGGGGCGGTTGGGGCGCGCCGGTCCACGCGGGATGAGCGCGCGCCGGTGACGGCTCCCGATCCGGTGACGCCGTCCGCGCCGACCCTCGTTGCGGCGTCGCTCAAGGGGTTGTGCCCGCGCTGTGGTTCGCCGACCCTGTTTCGCGGCTGGATCGCCTTCGCCGACCGGTGCCGGGTGTGCGGGCTCGATATCGCCGCCTTCAACGTCGGTGACGGGCCGGCCGCGTTCCTGATCCTCATCCTTGGCGCGCTCGTCGTCGGGCTGGCGATCGCGCTGCAACTCGCGCTCGCCCCGCCGTTCTGGGTGCAGGCGCTGGTGTGGATTCCCGTCACGCTCGCCGGGACGGTCTGGTCGCTGCGGATCAGCAAAGCGGCGTTGCTCGTCAGCGAATATCGCAACGCCGCGCGCGAGGGGCGGACCGAGCCGTGAGGCGGCGCGTGCCCGTGCTCGCCACCACGCTCGTCGCGCTCGCGATCGCGGCGATGATCGCGCTCGGCGTGTGGCAGCTCCAGCGTAGGGCGGAGAAGGCGGCGCTGCTCGCGCGGCTTGCGGCGAACCGCGACCTGCCGCCGATCGCCTTCCCGCGCGTGCCGATCGGCGACGATCTGCTCTTCAGGCGCGCGGAGGCGTTCTGCCTGCGCCCGGTCGGCTGGCGCGCCGAGGGCGGGCATGACGCGGTGGGCAAGCCCGGCTGGCGCCAGATCGCGCAATGCCGTACCGGCGCCGAAGGGCCGGGCTTCGCGGTGCAGATCGGCGTCGCCGGCGCCCCCAACGCCAAGCCGGCATGGGGCGGCGGCGCGGTGCGCGGCTATCTCGCTCACGCCCCCGATCACCAGCCGCTGATCGCCGGGCTGTTCGGCCACGCGCCCAAGCCGCTGATGCTGGTCGCCGATCCGCCACTCGCCGGGCTGGCGGCGAACCCGCCGGCCGATCTGTCGTCGGTGCCGAACAACCACCTCGCCTATGCGGTGCAGTGGTTCGTGTTCGCGGGCGTGGCGGCGGTGATCTATGGGCTGGCGTTGCGTAAGCGCGGCAGGTCGTGACTCTCCGTCCGTTCGTCCTGAGCGAAGTCGAGGGACCGTCTCACGCGCATGTGCCTCGACTGCGCTCGGCACGAACGGAGGGATAGGCCGGCTTTCGGACGCGCGCGTCGCCAACGGCAGGTTGCGATCACCCGCGCGCACCGCTAACCCGGCCGGCCTATGCGCTACATCAGCACGCGCGGGGATGCGCCCGCCCTCGATTTCGAACAGGTCACGCTCGCCGGCCTCGCCAGCGATGGCGGCCTGTATCTGCCGGACGCCTGGCCGAGCCTCTCGGCCGAAGAGATCGGCGCGTTGCGCGGCGCATCCTATGTCGACACCGCCGCCGCGGTGATGGCGCCGTTCGTCGAGGGCACGCTCTCGCGCGAGGAACTGCGGGCGCTGTGCGAACAGGCCTATGGCCGTTTCGCGCACGCCGCGGTCACCCCGCTCGTCCAGCTCGATCACCAGCAATGGCTGCTCGAACTGTTCCACGGGCCGACGCTCGCGTTCAAGGACGTCGCGCTGCAATTGCTCGGGCTGCTGTTCGAGCGGTTCCTGAGCGGTTCGCAGCACCACGTCACCGTCGTCGGCGCCACCTCGGGCGATACCGGCTCGGCGGCGATCGATGCGCTCGCCGGCCGGGCCGGGGTCGATATCTTCATGCTTCATCCAAAGGGCCGCGTGTCCGAGGTGCAGCGCCGCCAGATGACGACGGTGCTCGCCCCCAACGTCCACAATCTCGCGCTGGAGAATGCCAGTTTCGACGATTGTCAGGCGCTGGTGAAGGCGATGTTCAACGATCCCGGCTTCTCGGGGAAGTTCGCGCTGTCGGCGGTCAATTCGATCAACTGGGCGCGGCTGATGGCGCAGGTGGTCTATTATTTCTACGCCGCCGTCCGGCTCGGCGCGCCCGAGCGCGCGGTCGCCTTCTCGGTGCCGACCGGGAATTTCGGCGACGTGTTCGCGGGCTATGTCGCTGCCAAGATGGGGCTGCCGGTCGCCAGGCTGATCGTCGCGACCAACGTCAACGACATCCTCCACCGCGCGCTCAGCGCCGGCGATTACTCGCAAGGCACCGTCGTGCCGACGCCGAGCCCGTCGATGGACATTCAGGTGTCGAGCAATTTCGAGCGGCTGCTGTTCGATCTCGGCGGCCGCGACGGCCCCGCGCTCGGCGCGCAGATGCAGGGGTTCGAGGCGACCAAGGCGATGCGGCTCACCAATGCGCAGGCCGAGGGCGCTTCGGCGCTGTTCGCGAGCGACCGGATCGATCTCGACGACATGGCGCTGGCGATGCGCTGGGCGTGCGAGGATGCCGGCCAGGTGATCGATCCGCACACCGCGATCGGTCTGGCTGCCGCGCGCCGCGCCGCGCTGCCGGCGGACGTGCCGGTGGTGACGCTCGCGACCGCGCATCCCGCCAAGTTCGGTGACGCGGTCGAACGCGCCACCGGCATCCGCCCGAGCCTGCCCGCCGGCGTCGGCGACCTGTTCGACCGCGAGGAACGCTATGCGACGCTGCCCGGCACGTTCGAGGCGGTGACGGCATATATCGCCGAGCGCGCGGTGGCGCGGTGAAGGCTGCGGCCTTCTTTCTCCCCTCCCTTGAACAAGGGAGGGGTCGGGGGTGGGTTGGCCTGAGGCTGTCGATGCGTTTCCCCGAAACCTACCCACCCCTAACCCCTCCCTTCCAGGGAGGGGAATAGTGCAACTTCAAACGCTCATCGCCGAGCCGTGGGCCGATTATGGCCTCGTCGACTCGGGCCACGGCCGCAAGCTCGAACGTTACGGCCGCTTCCGCTTCATCCGCCCCGAACCGCAAGCGATGTGGGCGCCCGCATCCGAGTCCTGGGAAGCCGATGGCGATTTCATCGGCGCATCGGACGAGGAAGGCGGCGGGCGCTGGCATCTGTCGCGCGACGTGCCGCGCGGCGGGTGGCACGTGCGCTGGGAGGAGCTGCTGTTCACCGCGCAGAACACGCCTTTCCGCCATCTCGCCTTCTTCCCCGACATGGCGCCGCAATGGACGTGGATGCGCGGCGCGGTCGCCGAGGGCGATTCCGTGCTCAACCTGTTCGGCTATACCGGCGTCGGCACGCTCGCGCTCGCCGCGAAGGGCGCGGCGATGACGCATGTCGATGCTTCCAAGAAATCGGTCGAAGCGGGCAAGGCCAACGCCTTCCTGTCGGATCTCGCCGACCGTCCGATCCGCTGGATGGTCGATGATGCCGCCAAGTTCGCCGCGCGCGAGGTTCGGCGCGGCAAGCGCTACGACGGCATCTTCCTCGATCCGCCCAAGTTCGGGCGCGGCCCCGATGGCGAGGTGTGGCGGCTCGAAGAGGGGCTGCCCGGCCTGATCGCCGACTGCCGCCGGCTGCTCGATGCCGACAGCAAGTTCCTGGTGCTGACCGTCTATGCGGTGCGGATGTCGGCGCTCGCGATCGGTGAGGTGCTGAATCAGGCGCTCGCTGATCTCGGTGGCACGGTCGAGGTCGGCGAGATGGCGGTGCGCGAGGAAGCGCGCGGCTTGCTGCTGCCGACGGCGATCTTCGCACGCTGGCGGCGGTGATCGTCGCCCCGGCCCGCGCCGGGGCGACGTCGATTACTCCATCGCCACCCGCATCGCCGCGCCCGCGACGAACGGCGCGCCCGCGACCAGCACGAGGCTGACCGCACCGAGCAGTTTCAGCGCGCCCGCGCCGCCCTCGAGCGCGCCCGCGCCGAAGATCAGCAGCGGCACCGCGAGCGGCAGCATCAGCAGCCCGGCGAGCGCGCCCGCGCCGCGCATCCCCGCGATCAGCGCCGACGTGGCGAGCGCCAGCGCGGCGAGGCCGGGGGTGCCGATCAGCAGCCCGAGTTCGACCCGGCCGAGCGTCGCCGCCGGCAGCCCGAGCAGCCCGGCCGCGACCACCGCCGCCAGCATCAGCGGCGGCGCGAAGCTCAGCCAATGGGCGAGCATCTTGGCCGCCGCGACACCCGCCATCGAAAAGCCGCGCACGCCGAGCTGATCGAACACCCCGCTCTCGGCGTCGGGGCCGATCAGCCGCTCGACCGGCAGCAACGCGGCGAGCAACGCCGCCGCCCAGATCACGCCGCCACCGATGCGTGCGAGCAGAACGGTATCGGGGCCGACCGCGAACGGAAACAGGATCGCGACGAGCAGGAAGAACGCGACCGGGTTGACGATGCCGCCCCCTGCCCAGGCAAGCCGCAGGTCGCGCGCGACGAGGCGGCCGATGCCGCTCACAGCGCGATCTCGTGCGCGCCCGGCAGCGCGATGGCGGTGTGCGTCGCCACAATTGCGATGCCGCCGCCCGCGCGGTGGTCTGCAACCAGTGCCTCGAGCATGGTCACGCTGGCGGCGTCGAGGCCGTTGGCGGGTTCGTCGAGCAGCCAGAGCGGCGCGGCGCTCGCCACCACGCGTGCGAGCGCGGCGCGGCGGCGCTGGCCGGTCGAGAGCAGCCGCACCGGGACGGACGCCTGCGCGGTCAGCCCGGTCGCGGCGAGCGCGTCGGCGACCCGGTCTTTCGGGGCGGGCACAGGGTCGAGCGCCGCCCAGAAGCGCAGCGCGGCCGCGAGCGTTTGCCCGGGATCGAGCGCGGCGGCTTCCGCCATCACCGCACAGCGCGGCGCCTCGACAAGCCCTTCGGCCGGGGCGAGCAGCCCGGCCGCGATCCGCAACAGGCTCGATTTGCCCACGCCGTTCGGCCCGGTCACCAGCGTGGCGTCGCCGGGCGCGAGGATGAAGCTCAGTCGTTCGAACAGCGTGCGGCCGCCGCGCGCGCCGGTGACGCCATGAAAGGCGAGGCGGGGCGGTTGATCGGGGTCGGCCATCGGCTATGCCTTAGGCGAGAAGGCGCGCTCTGCGCCAGCCAAGAGGATGCACGCGATGGTGGAGCAACTGAACGATATCGAGCGCGCCGATGCGCTCGATGAACTCGACGAATGGGATTACGACGAGGCGCGCGACGCGATCACGCGCACCTTCACCTTCGCGGATTTCTCGGCGGCGTTCGGCTTCATGGCGCGCGTCGCGTTGATCGCCGAGAAGGCCGATCACCATCCCGAATGGAGCAACGTCTGGAACCGGGTCGATATCCTGCTGACCACGCATGATGCGGGCGGGCTGTCGCACCGCGACATCGATCTCGCCCGGTCGATCGAGGCGTTGTTGGTGTAGATCCGCGGCGGTTTCAGGACGTTCGCACTGAGCGTGTCGCCGCGCGTCAGAGCAGCCCGGCGATCCGGAAATGGCCAAGCAGCAACAGGCTGGTCAGCACGAACGAGGCGATTGCGAAGGTGATGGGCCGGGCCATCGCCGCTTCCCTGGTATCCCCGATCATGCGATTGGGGCGACCGAGACGGCGTTGCTGACGAGCACGACGGTGAGAAGCAGCGCGCCGACGAGCGAGGTGGCGACCTGCTGAAGCGATTCGAAACGAGCGTTCATGGTGATAGTCCCTTTTTCAGCGATGCGCCGGACCATCCGGCGACCGATGCCAAGGACTTTGCAGAGAGCGTGCCAGAGTTGAAAAACCCGGCTCCTACAAAGAGATGGGCGATTTCTCTTGGCGAGGCTAGCGTCTCGCGCCAGCGCGGCACGCCAATGTCTGGCGAAAAATCCTAATCGACCGCGTGCGGCGAAGGCGCGCGAGCGAAAAACGGGCCGCGTGGCCCGAGGCTCTGGCGGATCGTGCCTCGCGGGGCTAGGCCGAACCCATGCGTGTCTCCGCCGCCGATCTCGATCTCGCCACAGCCCTCGCCGAAGCGGCGGGTGCGGCGATCCGCCCCTATTATCGCCAGCCCGCCGGGCTGGAGGCGAAGGACGACGCCTCGCCCGTCACGCTCGCCGACCGCGCGGCGGAAGCGGCGATGCGCGCGCTGATCGAGCAGCGCTTCCCCGACGATGCGATCATCGGCGAGGAATATGGCGTGCGCGAGGGGACGAGCGGGCGCGCCTGGGTGCTCGATCCGATCGACGGCACGCGCGCGTTCATCTCGGGACGACCGATCTTCGGCACGCTGATCGCGCTGGTCGCGGAGGGCTGGCCGGTGCTCGGCGTGCTCGACCAGCCGATCCTCAAGGAACGCTGGGTCGGCACGATCGGCCGCCCCACGCTGTTCAACGGCCAGCCGGCGACGACGCGGCGCTGCCCCGATCTGGCGGCGGCGCTGCTCGGCACCACCTCGCCCGCGCTGTTCGACGACCGCCAGTTGCACGCGTTCGAGCATCTCGACGGCGCGGTGATGAGCACGGTGCTGGGCGGCGATTGCTACAATTACGGGTGCGTGGCGAGCGGCTGGCTCGACATCGTCGTCGAGGCGGGGCTCAAGCTGCACGATTTCGCCGCGCTCGTGCCGATCGTCGAGGGCGCGGGCGGGCGGATGTGCGACTGGCAGGGCGATCCGCTCACCGCCGACAGCATCGGCGAGGTGATCGCGGCGGGCGACCCCGCGCGGATCGAGGAAATCCTCGAAACGATGGCCTGCCGGGGGCATTGAGAAGCGTTTACCCAAACCGTTCGTGCTGAGCGCAGTCGAAGCACGTGTCTCAACCTTGCCGCCTGTGGCATGTCCTTCGACTGCGCTCAGGACGAACGGGTTGAAGAGAGGGTAACCTCCCCGCTTGTCGAAGCCCGTATTCGAGATGGTATCGCCTTTGGCACGTCCTTCGACTGCGCTCAGGACGAACGGGCGGGATACAGGGTAAACCATCCCCGTTCGGGCTGAGCGAAGTCGAAGCCCGGGGCCTGGGGCATGCGCCTCTATTCCCGAGCGTCAGAAGATCCCCAGGAACTTCTTACGCTGCGCGCGCTTCTCGCCCGGTGCCGCCTTGCCGCTCTCGGACTTCGCCGTTGTGCCATTGCCGACATCGTCGCGCGGCTTGCCGCTGGCGGTGCGCTGTGCCGCGGCCGGCGCGCCTGCCAGCACCGGCCCGCACTTCGCGCCCTTGGCGTCGCCCACATCGACGAACGCCAGCACCGCCGCGAGCGGCGTGCCGACCACGCCCAGCCCGATCCCCGCACCGGCGCGCGCGATCAGATCGCCGCTGATCGGGTTGATCGCCGGCTTGGCGAAGCTACCCTGGATGCCGACCGGCGACTGGCCTGAGAACAGGCTGAACTTCTTGCCGTCGGCGCGGAACGCCATGTCGATGGCCTCGTTGCGGAAGCTGAAGCCGCCGCGGCCGAGCATGACGTTCTTGGTCGTGTCGATCAGGATCGGGTCCGCCGCCGCGACGCCGTTCCGAACCGTGAAGCCGATCAGCCCGCAGTTGATATGGACCGGCTCCTTGAGTTTGCCCTGGAACATCTTCTGCGCGAACGTGCCGATGTCGAGTTCGGCGATCTGCACGTTGCGCGTCCAGAACGTGCCCTCGGGCATGATGAAGGCGATGCGCCCGTGCGCGTTCGACAGCGAATCGTGCAGGGTATCGCCGACCCCGGCGAGCTGGATGCGGCCCTTGACCACGCCGGTCGTCCCCGCCTCGGCCACGCCATAGCCGGCGAGCAGCTTGCCCATCGGCGTCGGCGCGAGGCGGATGTCGTAATCGGTGTGCATCGGCGCGCGGCGCTCGTCCATCACGATGTCGGCGGCGACATTGCCGCGCGCCATCGAGAAGGTGAGCGGCGACAGCTTGAGCAGCCGATCGACCAGCGAGACGGTGAGGTCGATGTGCGAGATCGGCACGTTGCGCGATCGCACCACGCCGACGGTCCAATGCGCGTCGGCATCGAAATTCCGAATCGCATCGACGCGCAGATTGGCGTCGGGCAGCACGCGCGCCGGCGCCGCGCCGGTCTCGGCGGCGGCGGCGACCGCGCCCTTGGCGGCGACGGTATCGGGGTTGTAGCCGATGAACGGCGCGGCATCGACGATGTCGAGCGAGCGTGTCGTCAGCGCTGCGTCGATCTTGAGCCGCGGCTTGATGTTGCGGATCGTGAAGCGGCCCGACAGGTCGCTCGCGCCGAACCGACCGACCATGTGCGTGAAGGCATATTCCTCGCCGGTCTTCACCAGTTGCGCGCGCGCGGTGTAGGTGCGCGTGCGCGGGATGACGACGCCGATGATGCCGAGCAGTTCGGCGGCGTTGCGCCCGCGCGCCTTCACGTCGAGCGGTACGCCCTCGATATCGGTCAGGCCCGGCAGCGTGCCCGAGACGTCGATCACGTTATGCGCCGCGTTGGCGGTCAATCGCAGTTCGTTCTTGCCGCGTCGGACGGTGTCGTTGGGCGAGAGCAGCGCGCCCGACAGCGTGAAGGGCGTGTCGCGCACCACGCCGGTGCCGGTGAAGCGGATCGATTGCGTGATGCTGGTGCCGCGCGACCGGATCGGCTCGAACGACAGATCAGCGGTCAGCCGCATGCGCGGATCGCGGTAGCGCAAGCGGGTCTGCGCGACGAGCGCGCGCTGGATGATCGGCAGCACGAGCGGCTTGGCGTCGGTCTTCTTCTCGCCGAACGTCCAGCTATTGCGAGTATGCGACGCATCCCATTCGAGATCGATCGCGCCCTGGGTGAGATCGAGGAAGTGCAGCCGCTTGCGCCCCCAGATCAGCGACAGCGGCGCGATGCGCGTGTCGATCCGGCCCGCCTCGAACAGATCGGGGCGTGTCGCCCATTTCGGGTTGGAGATGCGCATCCCCTCGGCGAGGAACTTGATCGTGAAGGGGTCGAAATAGAGTTGGAAGTCGCCGCGCACCGTCACGTCGCGCTCGATCAGCCCGGCGGTGATCCGCTCGAATGGATGTTTGAGGAAGCGGCCCTTGGTGATGTACAACACCAGCCAGACGACGAAGATCGCCGCCAGGACGCCGATCACGATGTTGCGCGCGATCCGCCAGCCGCGCCCGAGCCGCCGCCGGGGCGGGCGCGGCGCGGAATCGTCGAGGGCAGACGGCGTGCGGACGGCGCTTTCCATGGTGTGACAAACCCGCGGTCGCATAAAGCGGTTCCGGCGGTTGCATTTGGCCCCGCGAATCGCTAAGCGCCCCGCTTCCCGCGAGTAAGAGGAACTGCCCGGCCGGTATGGGCTGCCGTGGCCGTTCATAGATCGTCGCGAACATGAAAGGACGAAAATGCCCAAACTCAAGACCAAGAGCGGCGTGAAGAAGCGCTTCAAGCTCACCGCCACCGGCCTGTTGAAGCACGGCGTCGCCGGCAAGCGCCACCGCCTGTTGCACCACAACGGCAAGTACATCCGCCAGAACCGCGGCACCAAGGTTCTCGCCAAGGCAGACACCGCCGCGGTGAAGGCCTGGGCGCCTTACGGCCTGCGTTGAGCGGAAGGATATAGATAGATGGCACGCGTAAAACGGGGTGTAACCACCCGCGCCAAGCACAACCGGATTCTGGATCAGGCGAAGGGCTATTACGGCCGTCGCAAGAACACGATCCGCATCGCCCGTCAGGCGGTCGAAAAGGCCGGCCAATATGCGTATCGCGACCGCAAGGTTAAGAAGCGCAACTTCCGCGCTTTGTGGATTCAGCGCATCAACGCCGCCGTGCGCGTCGAGGGGCTGACCTATGCCACCTTCATGCACGGCCTGAAGCTCGCCGGCGTCGAACTGGACCGGAAGGTTCTGGCCGACATCGCGATGCACGAAGGTGCGGCGTTTAGCGCGATCATCGCGCAGGCGAAGGCGGCTCTGCCCCAGGCCGCCTGAGGCGACCTGTCGCGAGACGAGACACGGGGCGTCGGTGGCAACACCGGCGCCCTTTTCGTATCTGGAGTCCGCCCTCTCACTCCGTTCGTGCTTCCCTATCCCCCGTTCGTGCTGAGCGCAGTCGAAGCACGTGCCCGAGGCGGAGCGTATGTGGCACGTGCTTCGACTGCGCTCAGCACGAACGGGGGGAAATCGGTACTGGCTTGAGGAACCCGTCATGGCGCTGAACACCTGGTGGCTCTACGTCACCGTCGTCTTCCTGATCGCCGGCACGCCCGGCCCCAACATGCTGCACGTGATGGTGCAGAGCATCCAGCACGGCCCGCGCCGCACGATGGCGTCGATGGCGGGGCTGATGAGCGCGGTGCTGCTGTGCCTGCTCGCCTCGGCGGCCGGGCTGGGGGCGCTGCTCAAGGCGTCGCCGGTGCTCTATACGGCGATCCGCTATGTCGGCGTGGCGTATCTGGTCTGGCTCGGCATCAAGGCGTGGCGCGCGCCGGTCGGCGCGGCGGGCGAGGGCGAGGCGACCCCGCAGCGTTCGCTCCGCGCGCTGTACCTGACCGGGCTCGGCACCGGCCTGTCCAACCCCAAGCTGATCGTGTTCGCCGCCGCGCTGTTCCCGCAGTTCCTCGATCTGCATCGCCCGTTTCTGCCGCAGCTCGGCATTCTCGTCGCCAGCTTCGTGGCGATCGAGGGCGGTTGGTATTGCGTCTATGCGCTGGGCGGGCGGTCGCTCGCGGCGTGGCTTGCGCCCGCCAACCGGCGGCGGCTGTTCAACCGCGCCTCCGGGCTGATCTTCATCGGTTTCGGCGCGGCGCTGCTCGGCAGCCGCGTCTGACCGCTTGACCTGAGCCGCGCGCTCGGCTTCGTGCGCCCGCGTACAAGGAATCCAACATGGCTGATCTCGACCACCTCCAGACCGACCTGACCGCGCGGATCGCCGCCGCCGACAGTCTCGACGCGCTCGACGCCGTCCGCGTCGCCGCGCTCGGCAAGCAGGGCGCGGTGACGGCGCTGCTCAAGACGCTCGGTGGCATGTCGCCCGACGAGCGCCAGCAGCAAGGTCCGCGCATTCAGGCGCTGCGCGAAACCGTCACGACCGCGATCGCCGACCGCAAGGCCGCGCTCGACCGCGCCGAACTCGACGCGAAGCTCGCGCGCGAGACGCTCGACATGACGCTCCCCGCCGAGGCCGCGCCGGTCGGCAGCATCCATCCGGTCAGCCAGGTGATGGACGAACTCGCCGAAATCTTCGCCGATCTCGGCTTCGCGGTCGCGACCGGCCCCGAGATCGAGACGCAATGGTATAATTTCACCGCGCTCAACATGCCCGAGACGCATCCGGCGCGCGCGATGCACGATACCTTCTACCTCAACGCGAAGGATGGCGAGGAAGCGCGCGTGCTGCGCACGCATACCTCGCCGGTGCAAATCCGCGCGATGCAGGCGGCGGGCGGCACTAAGCCGGTCCGCATCATCGCGCCGGGCCGCACCTATCGCAGCGACAGCGACGCCACGCACACGCCGATGTTCCATCAGGTCGAGGGGCTGGTGATCGACAAGGGCATCACGCTCGGCCATCTCAAATGGACGCTGGAGACGTTCCTCAAGGCGTTCTTCGAGCGCGACGACATCGTGCTGCGGCTGCGCCCGAGCTACTTCCCCTTCACCGAGCCTTCGGCGGAAGTCGATGTCGGCTTCTCGGTGGTGAACGGCAAGCGCGTGATCGGTGGCAGCGACGGCTGGATGGAAGTCCTTGGTAGCGGGATGGTCCACCGTTCGGTCATCGCGGCGGGCGGCTATGATCCCGACGCATGGCAGGGTTTTGCGTTCGGCTGCGGGATCGACCGGCTGGCGATGCTCAAGTACGGTATGGACGATCTGCGCGCCTTCTTCGACGGCGACGCGCGCTGGCTCAAACATTACGGCTTTTCCGCGCTCGACGTGCCGACCCTGAGCGGCGGGGTGGGGGCGTGACCCTCGTTGATCGTCACCCCAGCGCAAGCTGGGGTCTCCCCGTGGCGGACCTCACCGCCACCCTACAGAAAGACCCCAGCGTGCGCTGGGGTGACGGACGGATCGCATGAAATTCACCCTCTCCTGGCTCCACGACCATCTCGACACCAGCGCGTCGCTGGACGAGATCACCGACACGCTCACCCGCATCGGCCTCGAGGTCGAGAGCGTCGAGAACCCCGGCGCCAAGCTCGCCCCGTTCCGCGTGGCGAAGGTGCTCACCGCCGAGCGCCACCCGCAGGCGGACAAGCTGCAAGTCCTGTCGGTCGATGCCGGCGAGGGCCCGATGCAGGTCGTCTGCGGCGCGCCCAACGCGCGCGCCGGCCTGGTCGGCGTGTTCGGCATGCCCGGCGCGACCGTCCCCGCCAACGGTATGGTGCTCAAGGTCGCGGAGATTCGCGGCGTCGTCTCGAATGGCATGATGTGCTCGACGCGCGAACTCGAACTCGGCGACGATCACGACGGCATCATCGAACTGCCCGCCGACGCGCCGGTCGGCACCGCTTATCCCGACTATGCCGGCCTCAACGATCCGGTGATCGACGTCGCGATCACGCCCAACAAGCAGGACTGCATGGGCGTGCGCGGCATCGCCCGCGATCTCGCCGCCGCCGGGTTGGGGCGGTTGAAGCCGCTGGTCGTGCCGGGCAGCACGGTCACCCCGGCGCCGGTCGCGGGCGAGGGCGCGGGACCGGATATCCGTATCGAGGATACGGTCGGCTGCCCCGCCTTCTACGGCCAGACCGTCGCTGGCGTCAGCAACGGCGCCGCACCCGAATGGATGGCGCGCCGCCTCACCGCGATCGGGCAGAAGCCGATCTCGGCTTTGGTCGACATCACCAACTACGTGTCTTTCGATCTCGGCCGGCCCTTGCACGTCTATGATCGCGCCAAACTCTCCGGTGGCCTCGTCGCGCGCAAGGCGGCGGCGGGCGAGCAGGTGCTCGCGCTCAACGGCAAGACCTATACGCTCGACGAGAGCATGACCGTCATCGCCGACGACGCGCAGGCGCTCGGCATCGCCGGCATCATCGGCGGCGAATCGTCCGGGTGCAGCGAGGCGACCACCGAGGTGCTGATCGAATGCGCTTATTTCGATCCCGAGGGCATCGCGCGCACCGGGCAGAAACTCGGCGTCACCAGCGATGCGCGCCAGCGGTTCGAGCGCGGGGTCGATCCCGCCTTCGTCGAGGACGGCCTCGCCATCGCGACGGCGCTGGTGCTGAACCTGTGCGGCGGCACGCCCGGCGGCATCACCCGCGCCGGCGAGCCGCCGGTGCCCGCGACCGTGATCGCCTATGATCCCGCCCGCGCCGAGACGCTCGGCGGCCTCGCGGTCGCGCCCGAGCGCCAGCAGGCGATCCTCGAAAGCCTCGGCTTCACCGTGTCGGCGGACTGGCACGTCGGCGTGCCGAGTTGGCGGCGTGACGTGGAGGGCGTGCCCGATCTCGTCGAGGAAGTGATCCGCATCGAGGGGATCGATCGCGTGCCGCCGGTGCCGCTGCCGCGCTTGCCCGGCGTCGCCACGCCGACCGCCACCCCCGAACAGAAGACCGAGCGCCGCGTCCGCCGCGCCGCCGCCGCGCGTGGCCTCAACGAAGCGGTGACGTGGAGCTTCCTCTCCGAAGCCGAAGCCGCACCGTTCGGCGGCGGCGCATGGAGCCTCGCCAACCCGATCAGCGAAGACTTGAAGGTGATGCGCCCGTCGCTGCTGCCCGGCCTGCTTTCGGCGGCCGCGCGCAATCTCAAGCGCGGCGCGGAGGGGGTGCGGCTGTTCGAGATCGGCCGCCGCTATCTCGCCGATGCCGAGCGGCCTACCTTGGGCGTCGTCCTCGCCGGCGAGAAGCGCGCGCGCGGCTGGCAGGGCGGCAAGGCACAGGGCTTCGACGCGTTCGACGCCAAGGCGGAGGCGATCACCTTGCTCGCGGCGGCAGGTGCGCCGGTCGAGAATCTGCAGATCTTCGGCGAAGCCGGCGCGCATTGGCACCCCGGCCAATCGGGCACGCTGCGGCTCGGCCCCAAGACCGTGCTCGCCGCCTTCGGCATCGTTCATCCGCTCACCGCCCGCGCGTTCGATCTCGACGGCACGGTCGCCGCAGTCGAACTCTATCTCGACGCGATTCCCGCCAAGCGCGGCGCAACAGGCTTCATGCGCCCCGCCTATGCCCCGCCAGCACTCCAGCCGGTGCGGCGCGACTTCGCCTTCACCGTCCCCGCCGGCCTTGCCGCCGACGCGCTGGTGCGCGCGGTTAGAGGCGCGGACAAGGCGACGATCACGGCGGCGCGGCTGTTCGACCTGTTCGAGCGCGACGGTGTCCGGTCGATCGCGATCGAGGTGACGCTGCAACCGACCGACAAGAGCTTCACCGAGGACGCCCTGAAAGCGGTCGCCGACAAGATCGTCGCTGCGGCGGCGAAGCAGGGCGCGGTGCTGCGCGGCTAAGGAAACAAACAGGGCGGAGACGAACATGGCTGACCTGATCGAGATTGCGGGTACGGGGCTGTCGGCGGCGATCAACCCGTTCGGCGCGGAACTGACGCACCTGCGCGACCCGCACGGTCGCGAACTGATGACCGATGCCGATCCCGCGTTCTGGACCGGCCATGCGCCGCTCCTGTTCCCGTTCGTCGGGCGGCTGAACGGCGATGTGCTGCGGCTCGACGGCGCGGAATATCCGATGAAGCAGCACGGCTTCGCGCGGCGCCGCGACTTCACACTGGTCGAACAGGGCGGATCGCATGCGCGCTTCCGGCTGGAGGACGATGCCGAGACGCGCGCGGTCTATCCGTTCGCCTTCGCGCTCGACGCGGCATATGCAATCGAAGGCGCGACGCTGACCAATGCGATCACCATCGCCAATCGCGGTGACGTGCCGATGCCGGCGAGTTTCGGCTTCCATCCGGCGTTCGCCTGGCCGCTGCCGTATGGCGCGCCGCGCGCCGGGCACCGTATCGCGTTCGACGCCGACGAGCCCGGCGGCTTGGTCGCGCTGAAGGACGGCCTGGCGGCACCGGGCGAACGCGCGTCGCCGCTCGAGGCGCGCGTGCTGCACCTGTCCGACGCGCTGTTCGCGGACGATGCGCTGATCTGGAACGGTCTCGCCTCGCGCCGCGTCAGCTACGGCGTGGAAGGCGGGCCGCAACTCGAGATCGCCTTCCCCGATACCGACAAGCTCGGCATCTGGACCAAGCCTGGTTCGGCGTTCATCTGCATCGAGCCGTGGCACGGCATCGCCGATCCGCAGGGCTTCACCGGCGATTTCCGCGACAAGCCCGGCGTGTTCGAGATCGCTCCGGGCGAAAGCTGGACGTGCCGGATGGAGATCACGCTGCGCTGAGCGCGAAAATCGGCACGCCCTTGCAACGACCGTCGCGCTTGCGCATTCAGGATGCCAGCGACACCGAATTGTGAAGGGCCAGCGCGATGCGTCTCGACGATTTCGATCCGAACATCAATGTCGAGGATCAGCGCGGCCAGGGTGGCGGCGGCTTCGGGTTCGGTGGTGGCGGCGGCGGCGGGCTGTTGTTCGGGCTGCTGCCGATGGTGTTCAGCCGCTTCGGCTGCGGCGGCGTGGTGATCCTGTTGATCGCGCTCGCGGTGTTCGGCGGGCTGGGCAGCCTCGGCGGCGGTGGCAGCGGCGTGCGGACGAGCGCGCCGAGCGAGCAGAGCGCGCGCCACGGCACCGATACCAAATCGAGCTGCACGATCGATGCCGCCAGCAAAGTCGCGTGCAACGCGTTCAGTTCGGCCGACAAGACCTGGGCGGCGATCTTCCAGCAATCGGGAGAGCGGTTCGTCGCGCCCAAGCTGGTGTTCTATTCGGGCAGCGGCCAGTCCGGCTGCGGCGCCGCGCAGAGCGCGATGGGCCCGTTCTACTGCCCGCAGGACCAGGGCGTGTATCTCGACACCAGCTTCTTCGATGAACTCGGCAATCGTTTTGGCGCCAAGGGCGATTTCGCGCAGGATTATGTGATCGCGCATGAATTCGGGCATCATATCCAGAATCTGCTCGGCACCTCGGCCAAGGTCGCGCAAGCGGAACGGCAGGGTAGCCAGGCCGAGGGCAACCGCATGTCGGTGCGGCTCGAATTGCAGGCCGATTGCTATGCCGGCGTCTGGGCCGCGCAGAACCGCGACCGGCTCGATCCGGGCGATATCCAGGAGGGCATGACCGCCGCGTACGCGATCGGCGACGACACGCTCCAGAAGCAGGCGCAGGGCCGGGTGGTGCCCGACAGCTTCACCCACGGCACCTCGGCGCAGCGCCAGCACTGGCTCCAGACCGGTCTCGACAGCGGCGATCCCGCGCGATGCGACACGTTTTCGGGAGCGATCTGAAAAATCACGGCGTTAATCAGCAACGTTTTGTCACGCAGGCGGAACGCCTTTGCCCCGCGCGACGTTAAGTGTTCAAGTAGGAGGAGCCTGAACCATGCTGTATACTATCGCCGTCATCCTCGTCGTTCTGTGGCTGCTCGGCTTCGCCGTGCATATCGGCGGTGGTTTGATCCACCTGCTGCTGGTGATCGCCGTCATCGTCGTGGTTATTCAGCTCATCACCGGTCGCCGCGCGCTATAACGACCTAACGAAGACACTCCGTTCGTGCTGAGCTTGTCGAAGCACGTGCCCCAAGCGTAATGCCGGTGGCACGTCCTTCGACTTCGCTCAGGACGAACGGGTTGAATTCCCGCACGCCCCGCGCGGACGCTCAGCCCGCGAACAACAGCACCGGCGTTTCCAGATAGCGCTTGAGCGCCTGCACGAAGCTCGCCGCATCCCAGCCATCGACCACGCGGTGGTCGCAACTGATCGACAGGTTCATCAGCTTGGCGCGGACGATGTCGTCGCCCCGGAATACCGGGCGCTCGACGATCTTGTTCGGGCCGATGATCGCCACTTCGGGCCGGTTGATGACCGGCGTGGTCGCAATCCCGCCGAGCGGGCCGAGCGACGTCACCGTCAGCGTCGATCCCGACAGTTCCGCGCTGCTCGCCTTGCCGGTGCGCGCCGCCTCGGCCAGTCGCGCGATCTCGGCCGCCAATTGCCACACATTCCGGTCCTGCGCATCGCGGATCACCGGCACCATCAGCCCGGCGTCGGTCTGCGTCGCCATGCCGAGATGCACCGCGCCAGCCCTCGTCACCACGCCCGCTTCGTCGTCATAGCGCGCGTTGAGCATCGGGAAGGCGGGAATCGTCTTGCAGATCGCCGCGATCAGCAGCGGCAGCATCGTGAGCTTGGGGCGATCACCACGATTGGCGTTGAGATCGGCGCGCATGTCCTCGATCGCGGTGACATCGATCTCGTCGACATAGGTGAAGTGCGGGATCGCGCGCTTGGAGGCCGCCATGTTCTCGGCGATACGGCGGCGCATGCCGATGACCTTGACGGTCTCGTCGGGCCGCGCGCCGGCGGCGTGCGGCGCGTGATAGCCCTGCGCAGACCCGTAGCGCAGATAAGCGTCGAGATCGGCGTGGCGGATTCGCTCGCCCTCTGCCGGCCTGACATGCGCGAGATCGATGCCTAGCGTCTTGGCGCGCTCGCGGACGGCGGGTGAGGCGAGGATCTTCGCGTCTTCTCCCCTCCCTTGAACAAGGGAGGGGGCGGGGGTGGGTTGGCTCGTGGCGGGCGCACGATCGGCCTCGGGCCGACCCACCCCTAGCCCCTCCCTTTCAGGGAGGGGAACAGGTTGCACGACCTCCTCAGCCCCCGGATTCTCCGCCTCGAACGCCTGCTCCGCCGGTGCGGGCAGGTCGATCGGGCGCAACGCCGGCGCTTCCTCCGCGTCCATGTCGATCATGTCGGTCTCGATCACCACCAGCGCCGCGCCGATCGACACCTGCTCGCCGACCTCGCCCGCCAGTTCGATCACCGTGCCAGACACAGGCGATTCCATCTCGACGGTCGCCTTGTCGGTCATCATGTCCGCGACGCGCTGGTCCTCCTCGACCCGGTCGCCCACCGCGACGTGCCAGGCGACGATCTCGGCCTCGGAAATACCCTCGCCGATATCGGGGAGTTTGAAGGTGAAGCGCGCCATTACCGTAATCCGTTCGTTTCGAGCGAAGTCGAGAAACAGGGGGCCGCGCAGGTGTCTCGACTTCGCTCGACACCAACGGGGATGGGATGGCCCATCAGTCCTTCATCACTTTCTTGAGCGCCTCGCCGATCCGCACCGGGCCGGGGAAATAGGCCCATTCGAGGCTGTGCGGGTAGGGTGTGTCAAAGCCGGTCACACGCTCGATCGGCGCTTCGAGATGGTAGAAGCAGCGCTCCTGCACCAGCGCCGACAGTTCCGCGCCGAACCCGCCGGTGCGAGTCGCCTCGTGGATGATCATGCAGCGCCCGGTCTTCTTCACCGACGCCTCGATCGTCTCGATGTCGAGCGGCACCAACGTGCGCAGATCGATGATCTCGGCGTCTACACCGGCCTCCGCCACCACCGCGCTCGCGACGTGGACCATCGTGCCATAGACGAGGATCGTCAGCGCCTCGCCTTCGCGCACCACGTTCGCACGCCCAAGCGGGATCTTGTAATAGCCCTCGGGCACCGCGCCCGCCGGATGCTGCGACCAATTCTGCGTCGGGCGGTCCCAATGGCCGTCGAACGGGCCGTTGTAGATGCGCTTGGGCTCGAAGAAGAGTGTCGGGTCATTGTCCTCGATCGCGGCGATCAGCAGCCCCTTGGCGTCATAGGGGGTCGAGGGGATTACCGTCTTGATGCCGGAGACATGGGTGAAGATGCCCTCGGGGCTTTGCGAATGGGTCTGCCCGCCGAAGATGCCGCCGCCGAATGGCGAGCGCACCGTGATCGGCGCGATGAACTCCCCCGCCGAACGATAGCGCAGCCGTGCCGCTTCGCTCACCAACTGGTCGAGCGCGGGATAGATATAGTCGGCGAACTGGATTTCCGGCACCGGCCGCAGCCCATAGGCGCCCATGCCGACCGCGACGCCGATGATGCCGCATTCGGTGATCGGCGTATCGAACACGCGGGTCTTGCCGTATTTCGCCTGCAGCCCGGCGGTCGCGCGGAACACGCCGCCGAAATAGCCGACATCCTCGCCCATCACGATCACGGCGGGATCGCGATCCATCATCACGTCCATCGCCGAGTTGATCGCCTGGATCATGTTCATGCGGGTGGTTGGCTCGGTCATGCGAAACCCCCCGCCGCGCCAGCGGCTCCAAGAAGCTTCGCGTCCTTGCGCCTTTGCGCGCATGGGAATTTCGGTTCACGCGGAGGCGCGGAGGCGCGAAGAAGAGAAGGAGGAGTGTCTTCCAGCAATCCTGCTCTCTCTGCGCCTCCGCGCCTCCGCGTGACCAAAAGGACGCGAGACGCGCGCGACGGCACGACGGCGCCAAGAAAGGGGGAGGCGGCTTCGCCGCGAATAAGGTGGCCCATCACTTGCGCGCCCACGGGCGGCCGCTTGCCGCCTCTTCGGCGAGCACCTGCGCCTGTTGCTCGCGCAAATGCCACGGCATCTCCTCGAACACGCCGTCGAACAACGTGTCGAGCGGCTGGTGCAGCCCGTGCCCGAGGATGCCGTTGGCCTCCGCCTCGCGCTGCGCGGCGCGCACCGTTTCGGCGACCTCCTTGTCCTGCGCGGCATGGGCGTCCTCGTCCCATGCGCCGATCGCGATGAGGTGATCCTTGAGCCGCGTGATCGGATCGCCGAGCGGCCACGCGCTCGCCTCGCCGGCGGAGCGATACTGGCCGGGATCGTCCGAGGTCGAATGGCCTTCGACGCGGTAGGTGAAATGTTCGATCAGCGTCGGCCCCTGGTTGGTGCGGGCGCGCTCGGCGGCCCAGGCGGTGGCGGCATAGACCGCGAGCGCGTCGTTACCGTCCACCCGCAGCCCGGCGATGCCATAGCCGATCGCGCGCGCCGCGAAGGTGGTCGATTCGGCGCCGGCGAACCCGGAGAAGCTCGAAATCGCCCATTGGTTGTTGACGACGTTGAAGATCACCGGCGCGCGGTACACGCTCGCGAAGGTGCAGGCCGAGTGGAAATCGCCCTCGGCGGTCGATCCCTCGCCGCACCAGGCGGCGGCGATGCGCGTGTCGCCCTTGGCGGCGCTGGCCATCGCCCAGCCGACGGCCTGCGGATATTGCGTGGTGAGGTTGCCCGAGATCGAGAAGAAGCTGGCGTCGCGCACCGAATACATGATCGGGAGCTGCTTGCCCTGCAACCGGTCGCCCTTGTTCGAATAGATCTGGTTCATCATGTCGATCAGGCTCCAGCCGCGCGCGACCAGCAGCCCCTGCTGGCGGTAGGACGGGAAACACATATCGTCACGATCGAGCGCGAAGGCGGCGGACACCGCCACCGCCTCCTCGCCGGTGCATTTCATGTAGAAGCTGGTCTTGCCCTGGCGTTGCGCGCGGAACATGCGTTCGTCGAACGCGCGCACCGTCACCATGCTGCGCAGCATGGCGCGCAGCGTATCGGGCGATAGCCGCGGGTTCCACGCACCGACCGCCTGCCCGTCCGCATCGAGCACGCGGATGAGATCATAGGCGAGGTCGGTGAACGTGGCAGCGGGTTCGGCGGTGTCGGGCCGACGCGCCTGGCCGGCGGGCGGCAGCGCGACCTGGGTGAAATCCACCGTGTCGCCCGGCCGAAAGCGCGGCTCTGGTACGTACAACGACAGCGGTGGCAGATTGGCGCCGGGATGGTCGCTTGGCATCACTTCTCCGCGATTCGCATCGGCACGTCCGTAAAAACGCCCGAAATCATCTTATGCGCCGTTGTTATTATATTTCAACGGTCTTGGCTAGGCCCTGTGGCGGCAAGGCCATTGACTCACCCGCATCAAAGAGAACAAAATAGGAACGATCAGCAGTGAGTCGAATCGTGTCGTCAGCCACCATAGCAGAATTGCGCGAAAGCTTGCGGGCGATCCAGGGCGACGGCTTCAAGCGTCGTCCGGTGCTGCCGTTCGGCGTGGCCGCGCTCGACGAACGGATCGCGAGCGGCGGGCTGCGGCTCGATTCGCTCCACGAGATCGCCGCCGCCAGCCCCGATCCCAGCGACGATGCCGCCGCCACTTTGTTCATGGCGGGCGCCGCCGCGCGCGCCTGGGGGCCGGTGTTGTGGGTGGTGCGCCGACGCGATCTGTTCGCGCCGGGGCTGTACCAAGCCGGGCTCGATCCCGAACGCGTGCTCTATGCCGAGGCGGCCGACGATGCCGAGGTGCTCGCGCTGATGGAGGAGGGCTTGCGCCACCGTGGCCTCGGCGCGGTGATCGGCGAGGTCAAGCGCGCCGCCATGCCCAACACCCGCCGCCTGCAACTCGCCGCCGAGGGCGGCAAGACGATCGCGCTGTTGCTCAAGCGGCATGCGCGCGAAGGCGGGAACCCGCTCCACGTGCCCTCCGCCGCGATCACGCGCTGGCGGATCGGCAGCGCGCCGTCGGAGCCGCTCCCGGTCGAGGGAGTGGGGCGCGCGTGCTGGCACGTTGCGCTGGTGCGACAGCGCGGCGGCGAACCTTTCGAAACCATCATGGAGGCATGCGATGAAACGGGTCGCCTCGCTCTACCTGCCCGACTGGCCGATCGAGCGGCTGCGGCGGATGGAGCGGACCGCTATTCCTACGTCGATGCTGCCTGAAGGCGCACGTCGTAATGGCGAAGCTATTTCGCGGCACGCCGAAAGCGGCCGGCGGCGCGAAGCGCCGTCCGACGACTCGGGCTTCGCCCGAGGCGCGGCCCCACTCGTTGAAGCCGCAGCCGCCGAGCAAGCCGTCGCCTGCTCGGTGCCGCGCGGTAGCGGCTGGCGCCCCGGCGCGAAATGGGCGCGCGCGGACGACCGCGCGCCCGTTACCGAGCATCTCGAGACCGCGCGCCAGCGCAAGGCCAAGGTCGCCGCCGAGATCGCGGCTCTGCCCGCGCACCAGCGCCCCGCGTTGCGCGATCTCGGCCGCCGCAGCGAGGCCGCGGCGATGCCGTTCCGCGCGATGCCGCCCGACGAGGCGACCGGCGGCCAGCCGTTCCGCCCGGCGGGTTCGCTGCCGAAATCGCTTGGGCCGAGTGCTAACGGTCTCCCGCGCAGGCGGGAGTCCAGAGCCACAGGCGATAGCGTCCGCGACTCTGGGCCTCCGCCTGCGCGGGAAACCGGGGAAGCGCTCCCCCTCGTCACCAGCCTCAAGCACGGCAGCCGCCTCGTCATCGCCGCCGCCTGCCCGGCGGCGCGCGCGCTCGGCCTCGCGCCGGGCATGGCGATCACGCAGGCGCGCGCGTTGGTGCCCGGCCTCGACATCCGCGATGCCGATCCGGCGGGCGATGCTGCGGATTTGCTGCGCCTCGCCACGGCCGCGGCGCGGCGCTGGACGCCGATCGCGGCGGTATCGGACGCGGACGGGCTGTTGCTCGACATCACCGGCACCGCGCATCTGTTCGGCGGCGAGGCGGCGATGGCGCGGCGGATCGTGCGGCTGCTCGCCCGGTTGGGGTTTACCGCGCGCGTCGCGATCGCCGATACGCCGGGGGCGGCCTGGGCGATATCACGCTTTGGTACCCAAGGCCGTCGCCCCGGCGCAGGCCGGGGCCGCTGCGTGTCGGGCAACCGGCTCGCCACGCAACACAGCGGCCCCGGCCTGCGCCCGGGCGACGGATGCTGGATTATTCCTTCCGGGCAACACACCGCCGCCATCGCGCCGCTGCCGCTCGCGGCGCTTCGCCTTGATCCCGCCGCCATCGACGCGCTGGTCCATCTCGGCGTCGAGACGGTCGGGCAGCTCACCGCGCTGCCGCGCGCGCCGCTCGCGCGCCGTTTCGGCGACGCGCTCCTCACCCGGCTCGATCAGGCGCATGGCCGCGTCGCCGAGCCGCTCGACCCCGTCGTCCCGCCCGAGCCGATCGCGGTCGTGCAGCGCTTCGCCGAGCCGATCGCCACCGCCGAGGCGATCGAGCATTGGCTGGACACGCTGGTGCCACGCCTCGTCACCGCGCTGGCGCAAGCCGGCAAGGGCGCGCGGATGCTCGAACTGGTCGCCGACCGGATCGACGGCGTCCCCCAGCGGCTCCGCATCGGGCTGGCCCGGCCGAGCCGCGATGCCGCGCACATGCTGCGCCTCGTCACCCGCCGCATCGCCGAGATCGCCCCGGGCTACGGCATCGATTCGCTCGCGCTCCACGTCCGCCGCGCCGATCCGCTCGATGCGCAGCCGTTCGAGGAGCGCCTCGAAGAGCGCGCCGCCGATATCGCGCCGTTGGTCGATACCCTCGCCAACCGGATCGGCGACGCGCGGCTGTGGCGGATGCGGCCGGTGGAGAGCGATGTGCCCGAACGCTCGCTCGAACCCGCCGCGCCGCTCGCCGATGCGGCGCGCGCGATCGACCGGCTGAAGCCCGACGATGTCCGCCGGCTCGATCGCGGTGTCGATCTCCACCCCTGGCATCCTCGCTGGCCGCGCCCGGCGCGGTTGCTGCGCCGGCCCGAGCCGCTCGACCATGTCATCGCCGAACTGCCCGATCAGCCGCCGCGCCGTTTCACCTGGCGCGGCCAGACGCATCGCGTCGTCCGCGCCGACGGGCCGGAGCGTATCCTCGGCGAATGGTGGCGGCGCGCGATCGAGGCGGATTCGGTGCGCGATTACTTCCGCGTAGAGGACGAAGCCGGCCACCGCTTCTGGCTGTTCCGCCGTGGCGACGGCGAACGCCCGGAAACCGGCGACCTCGCCTGGTTCATCCACGGCGCGTTCGGATGATCGCCCGGTCATGACCTACTCCGAACTCCAGGTGACGACGCATTATTCGTTCCTGCGCGGGGCGTCCTCGCCCGAGGAGCTGTTCAAAGCCGCCGCCGCGCTCGGCATTCCCGCGCTCGGCATCGTCGATCGCAATTCGGTCGCCGGCATCGTGCGTGGGCTGGTCGCCGCCGAGGAACTCACCGCGCACGGGGTGCCGATCCGCCTCGTGGCCGGCTGCCGGCTCGATCTGGTCGATGGCGCATCGCTGCTGGTCTGGCCCGAAGATCGCGCGGCATGGAGCCGGCTCACCCGCCTGCTGACGCTCGGCAAGGGGCGCGCCGTCGCGCATAAAGGCGAGAAGGGCCGGTGCTTCCTGCATTGGGAAGACGTGGCGGCGCATGCGGAGGGGCTGGTCGCCGCGCTTGTCCCCGGCCTCGCCGATACCGGCGATCCGCACCACCTGCGCTGGATGGCGGACATCTTCGGTCGCAGCGTCGGCCATCTATGCCTGACGCAACACCGCCGCCCCGGCGAGGCACGGCGCTTGCACGCGCTTGCCGACAGCGCGCGCCGCTTCGGCCTGTCGCCGGTCGTCACCGGCGACGTGCTATACGACATGCCCGAACGCCGCATGTTGCAGGATGTCGTCACCGCGATCCGCGAGAAATGCACGATCGACGAACTCGGCTTCCGCCGCGAACGCAGCGCCGACCGGCACCTGAAAAGTCCGCGGGAGATGGCGCGCCGCTTTCGCCACCATCCGCAGGCGCTCGCCGCCGCCGAAGCGATCGTCGAACGCTGCACCTTCTCTCCGCGCGATCTCGATTACCAATATCCCGATGAGATCGTGCTCAGCGGGCGCACGCCCCAGACCGCACTCGAACATCTCGCGCGCACGGCGTTGGCGCGCCAGTTCGAAGGAAATCCGCCTCCGGCGTATGCCGCGATGCTCGAACACGAACTCGGGCTGGTCGGCGAGATGGGCTACGCGCCCTATTTCCTCACGGTCAATTCGATCATGGCGTATGCGCGCAGTCAGAATATCCTGTGCCAAGGGCGCGGCTCGGCGGCGAATTCGGTGATCTGCTACGTGCTCGGCATCACCTCGATCGACCCGATCGAACGCAAATTGCTGTTCGAGCGTTTCATCAACAAGGACCGCCACGAACCACCCGATATCGACGTCGATTTCGAGCATGAACGGCGCGAGGAGGTGATCCAATGGATATATGGCACCTACGGCCATGACCATGCCGCGCTGACCGCGGTCGTCAGCCGTTTCCGTTCACGCGGCAGCATCCGTGAGGTCGGCAAGGCGCTGGGTCTGCCCGAGGACATGACCGCCGGGCTCGCGAGCCAGATCTGGGGCTGGTCGAGCGAGGGCGTGCCCGACGCGCATGTCGAGGCGCTCAACCTCGATAAAAACGAGCCACGGCTCGCGCTGGCGATCAGCCTCGCCGCGCAATTGATCGGCACGCCGCGCCATTTGTCGCAGCATCCCGGCGGCTTCGTCCTGACGCGCGACCGGCTCGACGACCTCGTGCCGATCGAACCGGCGGCGATGGCCGACCGGCGCGTGATCGAGTGGGAGAAAGGGGATATCGAGGAACTCGGCTTCATGAAGGTCGATATTCTCGGCCTCGGCATGCTCGGGTGCATGCGGCGGTGCTTCGATCTGCTCCGCGAGCACAAGGGCCTCGATCTCGGCATGGCGTCGGACGCGCTGCAGACCGACGACCCCGGCACCTATGCGATGATCCAGCGTGCCGATACGCTCGGCGTGTTCCAGATCGAGAGCCGCGCGCAGATGTCGATGCTGCCGCGGATGAAGCCGACGGAATTCTACGATCTCGTCATCGAAGTCGCGATCGTGCGGCCGGGGCCGATCCAGGGCGATATGGTGCACCCGTATCTGAAGCGCCGCGAAGGTAAGGAGGCGGTCACCTATCCAAACGCCGCATTGAAGGCGGTGCTGGAAAAGACGCTTGGGGTGCCGTTGTTCCAGGAACAGGCGATGCAGGTCGCGATCGTCGGTGCGGGCTTCACCCCTGCCGAGGCCGATCAGCTCCGCCGCGCGATGGCGACGTTCAAGATGACCGGCGGGGTCGGCAAGTTCAACGAGAAGCTCGTCGGCGGCATGCGCGCCAACGGCATCGCGCAGGATTTCGCCGAGCGGCTGGTCAAACAGATCGAGGGGTTCGGCAGCTATGGCTTCCCCGAAAGCCACGCGGCGAGCTTCGCCAAGATCGCCTATGCGTCGTGCTGGATGAAGCATCATCACCCGGATGTGTTCTGCGCCGCGCTGCTCAACGCGCAGCCGATGGGGTTCTACGCGCCCGCGCAGATCGTCCGCGACGCGCGCGAACACGGCGTCACGGTGCTCCCGCCGTGCGTCAACGCGAGTGATTGGGATACGGTGCTGGGCCCGCCGCGCGCGGGTGCGGGGTCCGCCCTGGCGCCGCTTCGCCTCGGGCTGCGCATCGTCTCCGGCCTGTCCGGCGCCGAGGTCGGCAAGATCCTGATGGCGCGCGCCGCTGCGCCGTTCGCCTCGGTCGAGGATCTGTGGCGCCGCACCGGCATCTCGACGCTGGCGCTGGAGAAACTCGCGCGCGCGGATGCGTTCCACGCGCTCGGGCTTGACCGGCGCCAGGCGCTGTGGGCGGTGCGCGGGCTGGGCGCCAAGCCGCTGCCGCTGTTCGCCGCCGCCGATGCGCGTGTGTCCGGCGCCGAGCCGCCGGTCGCATTGGTCCCGCTCACCGCCGGACGCGAGGTGGTCGAGGATTACCGCGCGACGCAACTCTCGCTGCGCGCGCATCCGCTCACCTTCCTGCGCGGCGAGCTGACCCGGCGCGGCATCCGCGCCTGCGGCGATCTCCAGCACATCAAGGATGGCGCGCGCGTCGAGGTGGCGGGGATCATCCTCGTGCGGCAGCGGCCGGGCAGCGCCAAGGGCGTGCTGTTCATCACTGTCGAGGACGAGACCGGCATCGCCAACGGCATCCTGTGGCCCGACCGGTTCGAGGCGCAGCGGCGCACGGTGATGACCGCGACGATGGTGTCGATCGTCGGCCGCGTCCAGAAGGAAGGGCTGGTGATCCACGTCGTCGCCGATCGCATCGTCGATCTGACCGCGCTGCTCGCCCAGGTCGGCGAGATCGACCTGCCGCGCCTCACCATGCCCGGCGACGGCGCCACCCACGGCGGCACGATCGACCCGCGCGATCCGCAGTGGCGGCCCGGGCGGATCGACTGGCACTACCGCGAGACGGCGGCGGTGATCCCGGTAAAGAGCCATGACTTCCATTGAAGGGAGGCGGTGCATGCCGGGAAGGCGATGTCGGTTATCGCCCAAAAGCGGCCGTGCCTCGGTTCATTGTCGATCTGTCCCTCGCGACTCGCCGCTTGCCTTTGTCACGAAAGCGAACATGATGTCCGTTGATTGCGAAGGAGTCGTTATGCGTCGCCATGCGCTATTTGTAACTGCCATTCTCGGCCTCGTAGCACCTCTTCATGCTCAACAACGTACCGACGCCGATGAAGCGGCGATAACTGGCAATGTACAGCGGGCGCAAGCAGCGCAATTTCCTGCTATCGGATCATTATCAATGTCGACTCGCGCTACGAACGTCAGCATTGAAGTAAGCGCGGATGCAGATGGCATTTGTTGGGCGAGCCGTCGCGGGAAGCGGGTTGTGGCCAATCAAGTTCGTGTACTCGGGCCAATGTGGCACGGCAGCGTTATTTCGGTTCTGGCCGACCATAACGTACCAGCGAACTGCCTTTATCAGGTAGTCGCTACGCTGAAATCTAATGGGTATCGCAAGCTGATCCCGGCCACCGCGTCCAATTAGTTTTTGGAACCAAAAGGCGGTGTTGCCATCAAGGCCTCTGGGTGCGACGAAGTGGCCTTCGCGGTCGGGAAGGTTGCATGTCGATTTGGAGCCTGTTGGCGGTATTTGGTGCACTGGGATCACAGAATGGCGCCGCGTTCGAGACCCGACCTCCGCCGCCTCCACCGCTCCCTATGTCGGGAGAAAGTCCGGATTATTGGCGCTCCTTGCAGCCAATCTGGCTTTCGAAAGAAGAAGTCGTATCCTGTCGGAACTACGGTGAGGTTTCCGCCAAGTTCCAGTATCAGAACGGCATCGTGCGCGTGATCGACATACAAGGGCTCTCACACCGCATCTCTCCATTTGAGCGTACCGCACTTAACGCAGCTTTGACTGACTTCGGCTATCTGGACCGCGTGTCGATCGGCTGCAATCTGCGCGATGATGCGCTGATTACAGTTACGGCCCGCCCCACCAAAGACGGCGGCAGGAGGATGGTCCGCCGATTGTCCATCGTCTGGACAAAGCACGCGATGACGGGAATCGGTGGCAGACCTCGGCCTGTTCAAGAGAGTGGTGAAGACCTGTACGGTTGAACGGGCGAATGGCGGCTTTCCCACCACCTTTTGCCCTTCGGCAAACACAACCTGTCCTACACTCGCCGTTTCCGGCATCCTGCCCGTCACGCTCTTTGACAGTGTCAGCCCAACCGAATCGGTCCGCCTTCGCATCGCGCGCGCGGCCGTCCGTAGGGCACAAACAAAAGTGACACCCCCCGCACCGTGCCTCGGGTGGCTCACGTTAGCGACGTTTCGCCGCTCAGGACGCCACCTTCAGGATCAGCAGCCCGGCGAGCAGCAGCGCCGCGCCGATCAGCCGCCCCGGCGTCGCCGCCTCCCCGAGCAGCGCGATGCCGAGCACGAACGAGCCGAGCGCGCCGATGCCGGTCCAGATCATATAGGCGCTGCCGAGCGGCAGGCTGCGCATCGCATAGCCGAGCAGGCTGAAGCTCGCGATCATCGCGACCACGGTTATGATCGCCGGCCCCGGTCGGGTGAATCCGGCCGATTGCTTCATGAAATAGGCCCAGACGATTTCGAGCAGTCCGGCGATGGTGAGTGCGATCCAGGGCATCGGCCCTCCTATGTCGAAGGCCGGGCCGTCCCGGACTGATCCCCCGTGCGGGTCGAGGGCGTGGCCCCGTCCCCGGCTCTTAGGCGGCGCGCTTCCGGGAAGCAATCATTGCGCTTTGCCGTAGCGGGCGATCAGCGCGCGCACCACGCCGTTGGTCCAGCCGAACCCGTCCTGGAGCGGATATTCGCCGCCGCCGCCGGGGCGCGCCTGCTCGACGTCATATTTCTCGAGCATCCGCCCGCTCGCGCGATATTCGTGGAGCACGGTGGCGAGGAAGCGCTGGGCCAGTTCGCGCGCGGCGGCCTCGTGCCCGGTGCGGTTCAGCCCCTCGATCGCGATCCACTGCAGCGGCGGCCAGCCGTTGGGCGTATCCCATTGCTCGCCCGTGCGCGCGAGTGTGGTGCGAAGTCCTCCCGGCGCGACCAGCGAATCGGCGATCGTCGCCGCCACCAGATCGGCCCGGTCGGAAGCGGCAAGCCCGGTGAACAGCGGATAGGCGGTCGCGGCGGTCAGGCCGCGCCGCAGCGCTTTCCTGGCGATGTCCCAGTCGCCGTAGCGGCCGCCCTTGTCGTCCCACAGCCAGGTCTCGACCGCCTTCTTGCGCGCAGCCGCGAGCGCGTCATAGCGGGTCGCGCACGCCGCGTCGGCGGCGGCGCGGCATTGCTCGGCGATCGCGTTTTCCATGCCGTAGAGCAGGCTGTTGAGATCGACCGGCACGACATTGGTAGTGTCGATGGTCGCGAGCGTCTTGCCGTCGGCGAACCAGCGCGAGCTGAAATCCCAGCCGCTTTCCGCCGCCGCGCGCAGGTCGCGGTAGAGCGGTCCGGCGTCGCGCTTGGTGCGGGCCTGGAGCGCGACGTCCTCGCGCCACGATTCCTCGCGCGGGCGGTCGGCATGGCTGTAATAGCGGTTGAGCGTGCTGCCGTCGGGCATCGTCACGACGCGCTCGGGCTGCATCCAGAAATCATGCTCGCGCCTGAGCGCCGCCAGCCGTCGCGCCTCCAGTGCCGGGTCGTTCGCGTCCGACAGGCCGATCATCAGGTACAGCATTGGCGGCTGCGAGCGCTCGACATAATAGGTGCGCGTGCCGTTGGGGACATGCCCGTAGCGCTCGACCAGCGACACGAAGTCGGCGAGCATCGACTCGACCAGATCGCCGTGCCCGTCGGCCTTGAGCCCGAGCATGGTGAAATAGCTGTCCCAATAATACATTTCGCGGAACCGCCCGCCGGGAACGACATAAGGCTCAGGCAGCGCGAGTGCCGATCCGCCCGGCGTCGCCACCACGGGCGGGCGCGTGAGATGCGGCCACAGCGCGGCGATATGATCCTGCACCGGCGGGCGCGCCCCGTTCGCGGCGGGGGCCGGCGCGACCATCGGCACCGAGAAGTTGCGCTGGACGAAGGCGTGGAGTTGATCGGGCGTCTCGGGGTGGGTCGCGCACCAATCGGCGACGATCGCGGGGTGGGCGCGCAGCGGGGTCGCGTCGGCGAAACTCTTGCTGTCGGGAAATAGCCGCGCCTGCTGCACGCTGGTGAAGATCGGGCCGTAGAGATCGAGCGGGGTGGGCACCGCGCCCGCGACAGGTGTCGCAGGGGGGATGCACGATGCGACTTCGGGCGCCGCTTCGGCCGGTGGCGCGACATGGTGGCGCGGGCGGCGCGCCCTGCGATGCTTTTTCGCAACCTTCGACTTAACCGTCTTGTGCGTGGCCGCCCGTTGCGGCGCGGCGGCATCCGCGACCGAGCCGCCCACCAGCGCCAGCAACGCCGCCGCCCAGATCGCCTTCATTACCTGCAACGATTCCCCCTTCCGAAGTTTGGCCGCCTCAGCCGCCGACGGTCTGCTCTATCACGCCGAAGATCGGATGGTGCCGGTCATCTTCGGCCCAGATGCGGACCGTGTCGCCGCGCTTGAGGAACGGCGTGGTCGCCGCGCCGCTCAGGATCGTCTCGACGCTGCGCTGCTCGGCGATGCAGGCATAGCCGACACCGCCCTCGGCGACCGGCGCGCCCGGCCCACCCCCGGCATCGCGGTTCGAGACCGTGCCCGAGCCGATGATCGTTCCCGCGGCGAGCGCGCGCGTCCTGGCGGCATGCGCGATCAGCGTGCCGAAATCGAAGGTCATGTCCTCGCCGGCTTCGACCCGGCCGAGCGGGGCGCCGTTCAGATCGACATTGAGCTTGCGGTGCAATTTGCCCTCCCGCCACCAGCCGCCGAGCGAATCCGGGGTGACGAACACCGGCGACAGCGCGCTCGCCGGCTTGGACTGGAAGAAGCCGAATCCTTTGGCGAGTTCGCCGGGGATCAGCGCCCGCAGCGACACATCGTTGGCGAGGCCGACAAGCCGGATGCTCGCCAGCGCCTCCTCGCGGCTCGCGCCGGCGGGCACGTCGCCGGTCACCACCACCACCTCGGCTTCGAGATCGCAATCCCAGCTTTCGTCGGCGAGCGGGATCGGGTCGCGCGGCGCGAGGAAGCCGTCCGAGCCGCCCTGATAGAGCAACGGATCGTGCCAGAAGCTCTCGGGCAGTTCGGCGCCACGCGCGCGCCGCACCAGCGCGACATGGTTCACATAGGCCGAGGCGTCAGCCCATTGATACGCGCGGGGCAGCGGGGCGGCAGCGGCATGTTCGTGGAACCGCCGCATCGGGATCATCTCATGGTCGAGATCGGTGGCGAGGTTCTGCAGGTCGGGCAGAAACCGCTCCCAATCGTCGAGCGCCGCTTGCAGCGTCGGCACGATATGGCCGGCATCGGCGCACCAGGCGAGATCGCTCGAGACGACGACGAGGCGGCCGTCGCGGCCCCCTTTGAGGCTGGCCAATTTCATGCGCGCTCTCCTGTCTGTTTTCGGGCGATGAGCATAGCCCGCCCGGCGTGGGTGTCGAGCCGGCTTGAGTCATGCCGTACTTCCGAACGGCTGGTGTTACGCGACACCCCCCGCCAGCGCGGCGAGCAGCAGCAGCGCGACGATGTTGGTGATCTTGATCATCGGGTTGACCGCGGGGCCGGCGGTGTCCTTGTACGGATCGCCGACCGTGTCGCCGGTCACCGCCGCCTTGTGCGCCTCGCTGCCCTTGCCGCCGTGGTTGCCGTCCTCGATGAACTTCTTGGCGTTGTCCCACGCGCCGCCGCCGCTCGTCATCGAGATCGCGACGAACAGCCCCGAGACGATCACCCCGAGCAGCATGGCGCCGAGCGCGGCGAAGCCGGACGCTTGCCCGGCGACCAGCGTGACGAGGAAATAGACCGCGATCGGGCTGAGCACCGGCAGCAGCGAAGGCACGATCATCTCGCGGATCGCGGCGCGGGTGACGAGATCGACGGTGCGCGCGTAATTGGGGCGGCTCGTCCCGGCCATGATGCCCGCGTTGGTGCGGAACTGTTCGCGCACCTCCTCGACCACCGCGCCCGCCGCGCGGCCGACTGCGGTCATCCCCATCGCGCCGAAAAGATACGGCAGCAGCGCACCGAGCAGCAGTCCGACGATCACATACGGGTTGGACAAGGTGAAATCGACGGTAAGCCCGGTGAAATACTCGCGCAGATCATTCGTATAGGCGCCGAACAGCACGAGCGCGGCGAGCGCGGCCGAGCCGATCGCATAGCCCTTGGTCACCGCCTTGGTGGTGTTGCCGACCGCATCGAGCGCATCGGTGCGCTGACGCACGTCGTCGGGCAGCCCCGCCATTTCGGCAATGCCGCCGGCATTGTCGGTGACCGGGCCATAAGCGTCGAGCGCCACCACCATCCCGGCCTGCGCGAGCATTGCGGTCGCCGCGAAGGCGATGCCGATCACCCCGGCGAGCTGATAGGCGGCGATCACCGCGACGACGATCACGATCGTCGGCATCGCGGTCGATTCGAGGCTGACGGCGAGCCCCTGGATGACGTTGGTGCCGTGGCCGGTTTCGGACGCCTTGGCGATGCTGCGCACCGGGCGATACTGCGTGCCGGTGTAATATTCGGTGATCCACACCAGCAGCCCGGTGACGGCGAGGCCGATCATCATCGACCAGAACAGGCTCATGCCGGTCACCCCGCCGGTCGCATCGGGATCGAGGAAGCCGTTCGCGCCGATCGGCGCGGCGAGATCGCCGAGCGTCCAGCGTGTCGCGAGATAGATCGCGGGTACCGACAGCAGCGCCGAGGTCCAGAACCCCTTGTAGAGCGCGCCCATGATCGTGCCCTTGCCGAGCCGAACCGCGAACGTGCCGAGAATCGACGTGACGATGCACACTCCGCCGACGATCAGCGGCAAGGTCATCAGTTCGAGCAGCCGGTCGGCGCTGCGGAAGGCGAGCGCGATCGAGATCATCGTCACGCCCAGCGTCACGACATAGGTTTCGAACAGATCGGCGGCCATGCCCGCGCAATCGCCGACATTGTCGCCGACGTTATCGGCGATCACCGCCGGGTTGCGCGGATCGTCCTCGGGGATGCCCGCCTCGACCTTGCCGACCAGATCGGCGCCGACGTCGGCGGCCTTGGTGAAGATGCCGCCGCCCAGCCGCGCGAAGATCGAGATCAGCGACGCGCCGAACGCCAGCGCGGTCAGCGCCTCGACGATGATGCGGTCGGCGGGCGCGTGATGCGCGACCGCGACGAGATACCAGAAGAAGCCCGAGATCGCGAGCAGTCCGAGCCCGGCCACCAGCATACCGGTGACCGCGCCCGAGCGGAAGGCGAGGGTAAGGCCACCTTGCAGCGAGGTGCGCGCCGCCTCCGCCGTGCGGACGTTCGCGCGCACCGAGATGTTCATACCGACATAGCCCGCCACACCCGACAGCACCGCGCCGATCAGAAAACCGATCGTCGAGACGATGCCGAGCGAGACCGCGAGGATGATCGCGACGACCAGGCCAACGACGGCGATGGTGCGATATTGCCGCCCCAGATAGGCTTTCGCGCCCTCCTGAATGGCGGCGGCGATATCCTGCATCTTGTCGTTGCCGGGCGGTGCGCGCAGCACCTGCGCGCTGGTGAGGACGTCGTAAGCGACGGCGATCAGGCCACAGATGATGGCAGCATAGACGATCGTCATGCGTATCCTTCCCCTAATGTCGGGGGCGGATGGTCGGCTGCGTGGCCGCCTCCGTCCTCTAAGCCGTCAAGGTATAGGGGCGTATGGGGCGTTGGCAACCGGGGACTATCGCCCGTGCAGATACCCCAGTCGCGCCGGCAAGGGCACCGTCGCGCCGCCATCGACCAGCGTCAGGCCCGCGCCTGCGGCGAACCGCCCGACGGCGGTCGCCGCCACCGGTGGTGGCGGGCCGGGCGGCAGCGCGAACAGCAGTTCGTAATCGTCGCCCGCGATCGCGGCGGCGAGTCGCGCGCCGCGATCGTCCCCGCGCGCGCGCAGCGCGTCGGACAGCGGAACGGCGGCGAGATCGATCTCCACCGCCAGCCCGCTCGCCGCCGCGAGTCGCTCGGCGTCGATCAGCAGGCCGTCGGACACGTCCATCATCGCATGCACGAGCGACGCCAGCGCGCGACCTTCGGCAAGGCGCGGTTGCGGGCGGCGATAGGCGGTGAGCAACGCCGCCGCGCCGGGCTCGCCGCGCGCGATGGCGAGCCCGGCGCCGGCATCGCCGATCGTGCCGGTCACATAGAGCACGTCGCCAGCTCGCGCGCCGCCGCGACCCGGCACCACCAGGCCGGCGGTGCCGAGCGCGGTCAGGCCGAGTACGCGCGCGTCTCCGGCCGGCTGCGCGACGGTGTCGCCGCCGAGCAGGGGGACGGCGAACGCGGCCAATGCCGCGCCGAGCCCCGCGACGAACGCCGCGTCCCATGCCGCGTCCCCCGTCAGCCCGTATCCCATCAACACGCCGACCGGGCGTGCGCCCTTGGCGGCGAGATCGGACAGGTTCACGGCGAGCAGCTTCCACGCCACGTCCGCGGGCGGATCGGTCGGCAGGAAATGAACACCCTCGACCAGCATGTCGTGGGTCAGCACCAGCGACTCCGCTGCGGGCATCGGCAGCACGGCGGCATCGTCGGTGAGCCGGCGCGCCGCCGGATCATGGGCGATCGCCCGCAGCGCGTGGATGAAACCGCGTTCGCCCGCAGCATCGTTCGTCATCCCGCCCGGCCCCTTGCGCGCACGACCGCGCGACGCGCCGTTCCCCGCTGCGGGATTATCGTGCCCATCCGGCGAGCCAGTCGGCCAGCCCTTGCGGGGTCATCGAGCGCGCATCGGCGAGCGCGGCGGTGCGGCCGGTGTTCAGCAACGCGTCCGTCCTGGGATCGACGATCAGCACGCTCGGCACACCCTTGAGGCGTTCGGTGATTCCATAATGCGCCGGGATGTCGAGGTTCTTGTCGAATCGGCCGACATCGACATCGACGATCTCATATCTGCGCGCGAGCCATGTCTTGAGAGCCGGCACGTCCATCGTGCCGGCGAGAATGCGGCAATCGAGGCACCAATTGCCGCCGAGGTCGATCAGCAGCAGCTTGTGGCTGGCCTTGGCGCGCGCTTTGGCAGCGGCGACGACGGCCTTGGCGTCGGCCTGCTCATCGTACGGGAGCGGCAGCGGCTTGGCGAGCTGTTCGAAGCTCGTGATCGGCATATGCGGTGCCGGCGCGGCGAATGCCGGGCCGGCGAGCAGAAGGGCTGAGGCGATGAGCGTGCGAAAGGCCATGGCAATTCCTTGAAATCCCATGCAGCATATCGGAATTAAGGCCCGCGCCAAGCCACAAAAAACCCGGCGCGCCGCGAGGCGCGCCGGGTCTTTGTCATCGCGAAACCGAAAAGGTCAGGCGATCGAGGTGAGGTTCACCGCCGCATACTTGCCGCGACGATCGACTTCGAGTTCGAACTCAAGCCGGTCGCCCTCGTTGAGCGTCGACATGCCGCCGCGCTCCACCGCCGAGATGTGGACAAAGGCGTCGGGCTGGCCGTCATCGCGCTGAATGAAGCCGAAGCCCTTCATCGCGTTGAAGAACTTGACCGTTCCAGTCGACTTCTCACCGGTCAACTGACGCTGCGGGCCACCGGCGCCGCGCGCGCCGCCCGGCGCCGCGTCCCGATCACGCGGCGGGCCGCGGTCGGTGACGGGGAGGGGTTCGCCCTCGATCTTGAGATCGGTCGCCGAGATACGGCCGCCACGATCGACGAGGGTGAAACCGAGCGGCTGGCCTTCCGCCAGGCCGGTCAGACCCGCCTGCTCGACCGCCGAGATGTGAACGAACACATCCTCGCCACCGTCGTCGCGCACGACGAAGCCGAAGCCCTTCTGGCCGTTGAAAAACTTTACGACGCCCGTGCCTTCGCCGACGACCTGCGGGGGCATGCCGCGGCCACCGCCGCCACCGCCGCCGAAGCCGCCACCACCGCCGCCGAAGCCGCCACCGCCGCTGCGGAAGCCGCCACCGCCGCCACCGCCGAAGCGATCACCGCCGCCGCCGAACCGATCGCCGCCGCCGCCGAAGCGGTCGCCGCCGCCAAAGCTGCTGCCGCCGCCGAAATCATCGCCGCCGAAACCATCGCGCTTATCGCGTCCGCGCCCGCCACGATCTCCGCGGCGTCCTTTATCGAAACTCATGCCCTGTTCGTCTTCCCGGCTCGTCCGAAATCACCATCTGAAAAACCGTGCGTCGGACGAGAACGCAGGTCTTCGGGCACCAACCAAGTGCGCCACCGACACTACCTACCCTAAAAAAAACCGCGCTGCGAACAAATTCGTCCAAATTGCGGCATGATGTGTTCGAGAAGGCTGAAACACTGTGGCGCGGACGGCACAGCGAGGGGCTTTTTGTCTTTTCGGCGATCGCACGGCTCAAGGCGATCGGTTCGGTCGAACGGGATATGTCGGGCGTGGCGTCGGCGGTGCGACTCCGCCTGGCGTGCGGCGGGCATTGAGGCGCGAGCATATCCCCGCTAGGGCCGGGCGATGACCGTTCATCTCCACGAAGAAGACCTGCCCGAAGGCGTGTTCGCGCCCGGTGCCGACATCGCCGTCGATACCGAGACAATGGGCCTCATCACGCCGCGCGACCGGCTTTGCGTGGTCCAGCTTTCCGATGGTGGCCCGGACGAGCATCTCGTCCGATTCTCGCCTGGCAGCGACTATGCGGCGCCCAATCTGCGCGCGTTGCTCGCCGATCCGGCCCGCGTGAAGCTCTACCATTTCGGACGTTTCGATCTCGCCGCGATCCGCCATTATCTCGGCGTGACGGCGGCGCCGGTCTATTGCACCAAGATCGCCTCGCGGCTGGTGCGCACTTATACCGACCGTCATGGCCTCAAGGAGTTGGTGCGCGAACTGCTCGGCCAGGACATTTCCAAGGCTCAGCAATCGTCGGACTGGGGCGGACCGGTCCTGAGCGACGCGCAGAAGGATTACGCCGCCTCCGACGTGCGCTTCTTGCACGCGCTGCGCGAGGAACTCGACCGCCGGCTCGCCCGTGAGGGCCGTACCGCACTGGCGCAAGCGTGTTTCGATTTCCTCCCGTCCCGCGCCGAACTCGATCTCGCCGGCTGGCCCGAGATCGACATCTTCGCGCATATCTGAGGCGTCGATGGCCGTTTCCGCTCTCCCCCCGCGAACCGCGCGCCAGGCCTGGGCCGCGCCGGGCGGCAGCCACGATCGTCTCATCACGATCCTGCGCTTCGTGTTGCCGATCGCGGTCGGGGTGCTGGCGGCGTTCCTCGTGATGATGCCGCTGGCGACGGGTGGCGAGGTCAGCTTCCTGCTCGACAAGAACAAGGTCGAGGTCGCCAAGGAGCGGCTGCGGCTGCAAAGCGCGCTGTATCGCGGCACCGACGGCAAGGGCCAGCCGTTCACGCTCACCGCGGGCTCCGCCGTGCAGAAGAGTTCGGCCGAACCGATCGTGCGAATCGACCAGCTCGCCGCGCGGCTGCAACTGAGCGACGGGCCGGCGCGAATCGTCGCGCCGCAGGGCCGCTACGATATGGACAATCAGCGCGTGACCTTGGTCGGCCCGGTTAACGTCGTCGCCGCCGATGGATACCGGCTCGATACGACCAATTCGACGATCGACCTCAAGACCCGCCAGATGCGGAGCGGCGGCGCGGTCACCGGCACCGTGCCGCAGGGCGCGTTCAGCGCCAAGCAGCTCAGCGCCGATCTCGAAAACCATATCGTGCGGCTCGATGGCAATGCCCGCTTGCGGATCGTTCCGCGAAAGACGAAGTAGCGCGCATGCGCCTGCTCCTGTCTTCACTCCTTGCCCTCACGCTCGCCACGCCCGCGCTGGCGCAGCAACGGCACAATTCGGACGCGCCGATCGATTTCGGCGCGGACCATATCGAATTGCAGGACAAGGCCAACCGCGCGATCCTGACCGGAAACGTCTCGGTCAAGCAGGCCGAGATGACGCTCACCGCCGCGCGCATGACCGTCGCCTACACCGGGCAGGTGGTCGATGGCTCGCCGCAGGTGTCGCGGCTCGATGCCGCCGGCAACGTCGTCGTCACGCGTCCCGACCAGACCGCGCGCAGCCAATATGCGATCTACGATCTCAACCAGCGCACGATCCTGATGATGGGCAACGTGACGCTGACCCAGGGCGGCAACGTGACGCACAGCCAGCGGCTCACGCTCAACCTCGCCGAAGCCCAGCCGCATGCGACTCTCGGCGGCGGCCGTGTGACCGGCACCTTCTCGGTGCCGAAGCGCAACTGAGTCGCCGGTTTCTCGCCGATATCGGCCCTGCCGCTTTCCTCACGGGCGCGAATGCGGCATGAATATGCACGAAGCCTGCCAAGCGCCGCACCGTTCCCGATGCGGTACCGCCATGATGCGAGCACTGGACCAGAGATGAGCGATACCACCACTCTCGAAGCCGCCCGGCCGATCACCGAACAGCCGGTGATGCGCGGCCTGTCGGTGGTCTCGATCGCAAAATCCTATGATAAACGGCCGGTGCTGACCGACGTGTCGGTCACGGTCGGGCGCGGCGAGGCGATCGGGTTGCTCGGCCCGAACGGTGCCGGCAAGACGACCTGCTTCTATTCGGTGATGGGGCTGGTGAAGCCCGATTCGGGCCGGATCATGCTGGATGGCGAGGATATCACCGGGCTGCCGATGTATCGCCGCGCCATCCTCGGCCTCGGCTATCTGCCCCAGGAAACCTCGATCTTTCGCGGTCTGTCGGTCGAGAAGAACATCATGACCGTGCTCGAGCTGAGCGTGGCCGACCCCGCCGAGCGTCGGCAGCGGCTCGACACGTTGCTCGACGAGTTCGGGCTGACGCGGCTGCGCGAGTCGCCGGCGATGGCGCTGTCGGGCGGCGAGCGCCGCCGGGCCGAGATCGCGCGCGCGCTCGCGGCGAACCCGTCGATCATGCTCCTCGACGAGCCGTTCGCGGGCATCGATCCGCTGTCGATCGCCGATATCCGTGATCTTATCCGCGAATTGAAGCAACGCGGCATCGGCGTGCTCATCACCGACCACAATGTCCGCGAGACGCTCGAAATCGTCGATCGCGCGTACATCATCTATGATGGCCGCGTGCTGTTCACCGGATCGCCCGCCGAACTGGTCGCCGACGCCAACGTGCGCCGGCTGTATCTCGGCGAGGGCTTCTCGCTGTAACCATGCCGATCGCCTCCTTCCTCGTCGCCCCGGCGCAGGCCGGGGCCGCCGGGTGTGGGGCAACCGGCTGGCAAGATCACGCAGCGGCCCCGGCCCGCGCCGGGGCGACGAAGCCGTGAGTCTCGCCCCCCGCCTCGATCTGCGCCAGTCGCAATCGCTGGTGATGACGCCGCAGCTCCAGCAGGCGATTCGCCTGCTCGCGCTGTCGAACCTGGAGGTCGAGGGGTTCATCGCCGAGGAGATCGAGAAGAATCCGCTGCTCGAATCGGGCGCGCCCGACGAGGACGGCCCGGCGCAGGAGCGCGACGCCGAGGCGCCGCAGCGCGACGAACCGGCCAGCGCCGATGAGCTACTGCTCGCCGGCGGCGGCGAGGCCGAGTCGCTCGATGTCGATTTCGCGACCGAAAGCTTCCATCACGACAGCGCCGCCGATCTGGCCGGAGGCGGGATGGACGGTGCGCTCGGCCTCAACGGCGCGGGCACGGGTGCGGGCGGCGAAGACCTGCCCGATCTCGACGGTTTCGCCAGTGCCGACATCAGCCTGGCCGATCATCTGCTCGCGCAAGCGGGCGCGACCATCGACGGCGCCGACCTGTTCATCGCCGCGCATCTGATCGACCAGATCGACGAATGCGGCTATCTCACGGTATCGCTGCTCGAAATCGCCAACCGGCTCGGGGTGCCGCTCGCGCGGGTCGAGGCGGTGCTGGCGACGATCCAGACGTTCGATCCGACCGGTGTCGGCGCGCGTGACCTCGCCGAATGCCTCGCCTTGCAGGCGAAGGAAGCCGACCGCTACGATCCCTGCATGGCACGGCTGATCGACCATCTCGATCTCGTCGCGCGCGGCGATCTCGCCCGATTGAAGCGGTTGTGCCAGGTCGATGACGAAGATCTCGCCGACATGATCCGCGAACTGCGCGGCTACGATCCCAAGCCCGGCTGCCGTTATGGCGGAGAGCCGAGCCAGGCGGTGGTGCCGGACCTGTATGTCGCACGGCGCAAGCAGGGCTGGGCGATCGAGATCAACGCGGCGACGCTGCCGCGCGTGCTCGTCAACCGCAGCTATTATGTCGAGCTAAGCGCCGCGCGGGGCGATCGCGCGTCGAAGGCGTGGCTGTCCGACATGCTCGCCAGCGCCAACTGGCTGGTCAAGGCGCTCGACCAGCGCCAACGCACGATCATCAAGGTCGCGAGCGAGATCGTGAAGCAGCAGGAGGCGTTCTTCCTCAAAGGCGTCGCGCATCTCAAGCCGATGACGTTGCGCCAGATCGCCGACGCGATCGAGATGCACGAATCGACCGTCAGCCGCGTGACCAGCAACAAATATCTGAGCTGCGCGCGCGGGCTGTTCGAACTCAAATATTTCTTCACCTCGGCGATCCAGTCGGCCGACGGCGGCGAGGCGGTGTCCGCGCAGGCGGTGAAGGCCGCGATCAAGGCGCTGATCGCGGGTGAGGGCGACAAGATCCTGTCCGACGACACGTTGGTCGAACTGCTTAATGCCAAGGGTTTCGACATCGCGCGCCGCACCGTGGCGAAATACCGCGAGGCGCTCGGGATCGGATCGTCCGTCCAGCGCCGCCGCGCGCGGGCGCTGGAAGGGACGAGCTAAGTCACTTGCCGGTTTTGCTGGGCTGATCCGTGACCTTGATCCCGCTACTTTGCATCAAATCGGCCAGCTTTTCCTTGTCAATGTATTGGGTGAAACGGCCCATTGAATCACTGACGGTCGCGTCGCTAACGAGCGACTGCATGGCGACCTGCCCCAGCAATTTAAAGCCTTCTTGCACCGCGTTGATGCCGTCGTATTTTAAAGCATCGGCACTTTGCTGGCGACAATCAACGAGTATTAGCCGATCGAACACGGCAGCCATCGCGCGGTCGTGGGCGTCATGCTGGGCTGTCGTTACCTTCGCCATGTCTTGAATCGCCGGGCTTGCCGACAACGCGGCAAAAATCCACTGGATTAGCCCTGCCTTATCTTGATCTGAAGTTTTGGCGACGAGGCACTTGCCAAGGTCGTCCGAATAGACGCTCGCGCTAGCGCTTGACGCGAGCAGGAAGCTGGCCCCGAGTGTTGCAGCCGCATACAAAATCTTCATGTCCACGTCCCCCCTGATGTGAGGAACTATGCCAAGGTCAGCCGACAGCCGCTAGGCCACGCGAAAATTTTGGCGAGGATAATTTGGAGGGTGATTGTCTTGAGCGATCCTCTCAATCGTCCTCGTCCTCATAGCCGTGGAGCGCGAGCGCCTTGGCGCGGATCTGGTGAGTCGCGCACCAATGGACCAGCGCTTCCTCGCGACCGTGCGTGACCCACACTTCCTGCGGCGCGATCTCCAGCAGCGTCGAGGTCAGCTCGTCCCAGTCGGCATGGTCGGACAGGATCAGCGGCAGTTCGACCCCGCGCTGCACCGCGCGCTGGCGTACCCGCATCCAGCCGCTCGCCATCGCGGTGATCGGATCGGGCAGCCGCCGCGACCAGCGATCCCCCAGAGCGGAGGGCGGCGCCATCACGATCCGCCCGGCGAGATCGGCTTTGCTCGCTTCGGTGGCGGGGCGAAGCTCGCCGAGCTCGACCCCGTGCGCGACATAGAGATCGCACAATTTCTGAAGCGCGCCGTGCAGGTAGATCGGATCGTCGAAGCCGCGCGCGCGCAGCTCGGCGATCACGCGCTGCGCCTTGCCGAGCGCGTAGGCGCCGACCAATACGCAGCGCGTCGGGTTGGCGCGTAGCGCGGCGGTGAGCTTGTCGATCTCGTCGCCGGTCTCAGGGTGGCGGAACACCGGCAGGCCGAAGGTCGCCTCGGTGATGAACACGTCGCACTTGGTCGGCTCGAACGGCGCGCAGGTCGGGTCGGCGCGGCGCTTGTAGTCGCCCGAGACGATGATCCGCTCGCCGCGATGTTCGAGCACGATCTGCGCCGAGCCAAGCACATGGCCGGCCGGCACGAACCGCACGCTCACGTCGCCGAATGCGATCGCTTCACCATAGCCGACCGGATGCGCGGTCTGCGCGCCGTAGCGCGCGTCCATGATCGCGAGCGTCTCGAGTGTCGCCCACACCGCGCCGTGCCCGCCGCGCGCATGGTCGGCATGGCCATGCGTGACCAGCGCGCGCTCGACCGGCTGCGACGGATCGACCCACACGCCGGCGGGTCTCACGAAGATGCCGTGCGGTTGCGGATCGATCCAGTCGCCGAGCTTTGCCATCGTGCCTATATGGGTGGGATGCGGCTTTGTTCCCACTCCGGAGGCGTCACCCTCACCCTTCCGTCGCTGCGCTCCTCCCTCCCTCTCCCGATGGGAGAGGGAAGGGGCACGCTCGGCGCAGCCGAGTGGGAAGGGTGAGGGCGAGCTTGACCGTACTCTCCCAACCCCTCACCGCCTGGTTTGCCGAGCGCGGCTGGGCGCCGCGCCGGCACCAGACCGATATGCTTGCCGTCGCCCGCGATGGTCGTCACGGGTTGCTCGTCGCCACCACCGGCGCGGGCAAGACGCTCGCCGGGTTCCTGCCGACGCTGGTCGATCTGATCGAGCACCCGAGCGAGGGCCTCCATACGCTCTACGTCTCGCCACTCAAGGCGCTGGCGACCGACGTGCAGCGCAACCTGCTCACGCCCATCGCGGAGATGGGGCTCGACATCCGCGTCGAGACTCGCACCGGCGACACGCCCTCCGATCGCAAGGCGCGCCAGCGCATCCGCCCGCCGCAGATCCTGCTCACCACCCCCGAATCGCTGAGCCTGCTGCTGTCCTACCCCGACAGCTTCACGATGTTCGAGACCCTGCGCACCATCGTCGTCGATGAGGTCCATGCCGTCGCCACCGGCAAGCGCGGCGATCTGCTGTCGCTGTGCATGGCGCGGTTGCAGGCGATTGCGCCGGCGCTGCGCCGCGTCGCGCTGTCGGCGACGGTGGCGGATGCCGATGGCTATCGCGCGTGGCTCGCGCCCGATGGCGATATCGATCAGGTCGCGCTGGTGCACGGCGAGCCAGGCGCGGCGCCCAACATCGCGATCGTGCTGCCGCAAGGCAAAGTGCCCTGGGCCGGTCACTCGGGCCGCTACGCCGCCGAACAGGTGATGGCGGAGATCGCCGCGCATCGCACCACGATCGTGTTCTGCAACACGCGAAGCCTCGCCGAGCTGATCTTCCAGGATCTGTGGAAGGTCAATGCCGAGAGCCTGCCGATCGGTGTCCACCACGGTTCGCTCAGCCTCGAGGCGCGGCGCAAGGTCGAAGGCGCGATGGCGGACGGCAAGCTGCGCGCGCTCGTCGCCACATCGAGCCTCGATCTCGGCGTTGATTGGGGCGATGTCGATTGCGTGATCCAGATGGGCGCACCCAAGGGATCGTCGCGGCTACTCCAGCGAATCGGCCGTTCGAACCACCGGCTCGACGAACCGTCGCAAGCGCTGATCGTCCCCGGCAACCGATTCGAATATCTCGAAGGCCGCGCCGCGCTCGATGCCGTCGAGGCGGGCGAGCTCGACCCCGACATCTTCCGCCCTGGCGCGCTCGACGTGCTCGCGCAGCACGTCATGGCCTGCGCGTGTGCCGCGCCGTTTTCGCAGGCCGCGATGCTCGACGAGCTGCGTTCGGCCTTGCCCTATTCGGCCCTGACCGAAGCGACGTTCGATCAGGTGCTCGGTTTCATCCGCGACGGCGGCTATGCGCTCAAAGCCTATGACAAGTTCAAACGGCTGACGCAGGGACCGGACGGGCTGTGGCGGGTCAGCCATCCGCAGTTCGTCACGCAGCACCGGCTCAACGCCGGCATCATCGTCGAAGCGACGATGCTGACCGTGCGCTTCAAGAACGGCCGCTCGCTCGGCAAGGTCGAGGAGGGGTTCGCGGCGACGCTCTCGCCCGGCGACACGTTCTTCTTCGCTGGCCTCAGCCTCGAAGTGATCGCCACCAGCACCGAGGATTTGCTGGTCCGCGCCACCGCCAAGCCGGCGCGAATCCCAACCTATGGCGGCGCGCGCATGCCGATCTCGACCAACCTCGCCAACCGAGTGCGCGGCTTCCTCGCCGATTCGACCGCCTGGCACCGCTTCCCCGATGACGTGCGCGAATGGCTCGAGATGCAGGAACGCCGCTCGATCCTGCCCAGCCCAGGCCAATTGCTGGTCGAGACCTTCCCGCGCGAGGGGCGCAATTACATGGTCGCCTACAGTTTCGAGGGCTGGAACGCGCACCAGTCGCTCGGCATGCTCATCACGCGACGGATGGAGACGCTGGGGCTGAAGCCGATGGGCTTCGTCGCGAGCGACTATGCGTTCGCCTGCCATTCGCTCGAACCCGTTACCGATCCGCGCGCGTTGTTCTCGGCCGACATCCTTGAGGACGAGTTCGTCGAATGGGTCGAGGGGTCGTCGCTGCTCAAGCGCGCGTTCCGCGAGGTGGCGGTGATCGGCGGGCTCGTCGAGCGCCAGCATCCCGGCAAGCGCAAGACCGGCAAGCAGGTGACCTTCTCGACCGACCTGATCTACGACGTGCTGCGCAAATACGAACCCGGCCATCTGCTGCTGCGCGCCGCCTGGGACGATGCGCGCGCGCGGATGACCGATGTCGGGCGACTCGGGCATTTGCTCGATCGCGCCGCCGCGACGATGGTGCATGTCGATCTGGATCGCGTCTCGCCGCTGGCGGTGCCGGTGCTGACGCTGATCGGCCGCGAACGCGTCGCGCAGGGCCATGCCGACGACGCGCTGCTGATCGAGGCGGAAGCGCTGGCGGGCGAGGCGATGCGTTTGGACTAACGCACCTTCCCGTTCGTGCCGGCGCAGTCGAAGCCCGTGCCCAACCGGGAAGGCCGGTGTGTCTGGCACGTGCTTCGACTGCGCTCAGCACGAGCGGATTGGAAATAGCAGCGTCCCCGACTCCCGTTGGCCCAAATACCGGCGCTTGGGAAATGTGCTTCGGCAGACTCAGTACGAACGGAACGCGCGCGACAGGCATGCCGCCGACTCGCTTGCAGAAGGTCCGAAACGGGCGTACCATCCTGCGATGAAACCGGCCCTGTTCTGTGCCGCCCCGTTCCTCGCGCTCTCCGCCCAGACCGCCGCGCCGTTGGCCGCTGACTCGAATCCACCGCCCGCCGACAGCATCGCCATCGCCGATGCCGACCAGCGCATGACCGTGCCCGTCCAGATCGCCGACGCCGGGCCGTTTCACTTCGTCGTCGATACCGGAGCGGAGCGCACCGTCATCTCGCGCGAGCTCGCGACGACGCTCGGCCTCGCCGCCGGGCGCGGCGTGCGGGTGACGGCGATGGCGAACGTCGAGCAGGTCGCGACGGTCGTGATCCCGCGCATTCGCGTCGGGCCGCCCGCCAGCACCTTGAGCGGCAGCCTGATCGAGGCGCCGGCGTTTGCGGCGAGCAACATCGGTGGCGCGGGGATGCTCGGCATCGATACGTTGCAGGGCAATGCCGTCACCATCGACTTCGATCGGAACGTGATGACGGTGACGCCGTCGGCCAAGCGCCGCCGCACACCCGACGCCGCGCCCGGCGAAGTGGTGGTGCGCGCGCGCGACATGTTCGGGCAATTGGTCGTGACCGACGCCTATTTCGGCGAGCGCCGCGTGCGCGTGGTGATCGACACCGGATCCGACGTCACGATGGGCAACCCCGCGCTGCGGCGGCTGATCGGACGCAGGACAACGCTCCGTCCGATTTCGGCGCGGGCGGTGACGGGTGTGTCGCTGCTTGCCGACTACGGGCAGATCGGGGCGGTACGGATCGGCAGCACGACAATCGACAATTTGCCGGTCGCCTTCGCCGACGCGCCGCCGTTCGCGCGCTTCGGCCTGGGCAACAAACCCGCGCTGATGCTCGGCATGGACGCGCTTCGGCTGTTCCGTCGCGTGACGATCGACTTCCCCAACCGCGAACTGCGCCTGCTGCTGCCGCGCGACGTCAAGACCGTGCCGTCGGGCGGCCTCGCACGCGCCTGACGTCAGCGCAGCGCGCGTTCGCCCTCGATCATGTAATCGCGTGTGATCGGCAGCGTGTGGCGGTTGCGCGCGAACTGGAGCTGGTAGTTGACGAGGCCGCCGTACCGGAAAGCCGCGCCCGCTCCGGCGAGATAGAATTGCCACATTCGGTAGAAGGGCTCGTCGTACAAGGCGACGATCGCGTCGCGCGCCGCCACGGTGCGATCATACCAGGCGTCGAGCGTGAAGCCATAATGCAGCCGCAGCACCTCGACGTCCGTCAGCATGAAGCGTGATCCTTCATTGGCGGCGACGATCTCGGACAAAGCGGGGTTGTAACCGCCGGGGAAGATATATTTGGTCGTCCACTTATCGGTGACGCCGGGCTTGCCGGCGCGGCCGATCGTGTGGAGCAGCATTACGCCGTCCTCGGTCAGCAGGTCGCGGCACTGGCGGAAGAAGGTGCGGTAATGCGCCGGGCCGACATGTTCGAACATGCCGACCGAGACGATCCGGTCGAACGTGCCCGTGACGTGGCGATAGTCGATCAGCTCGAAACGCACCTTGTCGGCGACGCCGGCCTCTTCGGCGCGGCGGCGCGCGACCTTGAGCTGCTCCTCCGACAAGGTAACGCCGAGCACTTCGGCGCCGGTCTTGGCGTGCAGATACAGCGCCATGCCGCCCCAGCCGCACCCGATGTCGAGCACTTTCATGCCGGGCTGGAGCGCGAGCTTGGCGGCGATATGCGCCTTCTTGTCGGCCTGCGCCTGTTCGAGCGTATTGGCGGGATCGGTGTAATAGGCGCAGCTATATTGCCGGTCGGCATCGAGGAACAGATCGTAGAGCCGGTCGGACAGGTCGTAATGGTGCGCGACGTTGCGCTTGGCGCGCGTGGCCATGTTGATCCGACCGATGCGATGCGTCACCGCCTGGACTGCGCGGCGCTGCGGCGAGGCGGCGAGCGCGTTCGTGCCGGTCTCCCACGGATCGTTGGAGGTCAGCAGATTGACGAGATCGCGCACGTCGCCCCGTTCGACGACGAGCCGGCCGTGCATATAGGCTTCGCCGGCGCCGAGCGCGGGATCGCGCAGGATCGCGGCGGCGGCCCCTTTATCGGTGAAGCGGATGGTCACCTCGGGGAAGCCAGGGGTCGGCGTGCCGAAGGTCTTGGTCTGGCCGTCGGCGTGGTGGACGACGAGCTGGCCGCGCTTGACCCGCGCGGCGAGGAAGAGATCGATCAAAGCCATGAACAGCCCCGTAACGACTTAAATCCCGGCATACCAATCGTAATCGACGTGATCTTCCCAATAGCCGCCCTTGCCGAGCCCGATGCCGGCGAGGCTCGCGACCGCGTCGATCCGCATCACATATTTGGCGTGCTTGTAGCCGAGCTGCCGCTCGACCCGCAGCCGCACCGGCGCGCCGTGGCCGACATCGAGGACATGGTCGTTGAGTGCCCAGGCGAGGATCGTCTGCGGGTGGAAGGCATCGACCAGATCGATCGACTCGTAATAGGGCGCGCCGCCGTACAGATCCGCGCACGTGAACACGATGTAGCGCGCCGCGTCGCGAAGGCCGGCCGCATCGAGCAAGGTGGCGAGCCGCGGCCCGTGCCATTTGCCGATCGCGCTCCAACCCTCGACACAATCGTGGCGGGTGATCTGGGTGCGCGCCGGCAGACCGCGAAGTTGCGCCAGCGAAAGGCTGAGCGGCTTCGCCACCAGCCCGCCGACCTGCAAGCGCCAGTGCGCGAAATTCTCCGCGACCATCGCGGTATATTCGGCCGTGTTCGGATTGTGCGTGCCGTTGACGCGGAAGCGCGGCGACATCTCCGCCGCGCTGAACTCGGGCGCGAGCGCATCGCGGTTGGTCAACGCGCGCTGCAGGCCGCGGTTCATGACCTCGCCCGAGAACAGGATCTTGCGCAGCGCCGGCACCTGCGCGACTTGATCGCAGCCTGATAGCAGCAGCCCGGCGCCGGCGGCGCCCCCGGCGATGAGCGTGCGGCGGGTGATGAGGCTCATGCCGCCTCCTCCGGCACGCGCCAGCGCCCGGTCAGCATCGACCGCACTTCGTTTATCGGCCCGGCGAGAATCACCAGCACGAGATGGACGACGATGAAGCCGGTCAGCCCCGAGGCGGCGATGAAATGGATCGACCGTGCCGATTGTCGTCCGCCGAACAGATCGAGCAGCCACGGCCAGGCCGCGTCCATCCCCGGCGACATGGCGAGGCCGGTCAGGATCATCGCCGGGATCAGGATGAAGATGACGAGCACATAGGAGAGCTTCTGGAAGATATTGTACGCGGTCGGATCGGCGGGATCGTGGAAGCGGAAGGCGAGATGCTCGCGCAGGTCATGCCACAGATTCGCCGCCGAGAGGTCGCGCAGCCGCACGCGAAGATCGCGCGCGAAATGGCGGTTGGCGAGGCTCACGATCATATAGGCGAGCAGGCTGAACGCGAGCACCAGCGCGAACAGCAGGTGCCAGCGCCGCGCGATCGCGAGGTTGTAATGCGCCGGGATCGTCACATAGCTCGGCCAGTGGATCGTGTTGAGCCACGGGTGGTCGAAGTTGGCGCCGTACGCGCCCCAGTAGAGATGCGGATGCGCGTTGAGGATCGTCAGCCCGCTACCGATCATGATGAAGATCGTGACCGCGTTGAGCCAGTGCCACAGCCGCGTCGCCACGCGGTGGCGGTAGATCGTGCGTGGCGCGGGCGGCGCATCGGCGGGAGCGGGGGGGGGCGTGGCTATGGTCATCGTCATACCCTTATTCGCCGGTGATACCGAAACGGTTACAGGCTTCGCGCGATTTTGTAGAGCTGACATCGTCACAGGGAAACAGCACGCGATGGCCGACCAGCATTTCTACGAACCCGCAAACGGCCACGGCCTCGCGCACGATCCGCTGAACGCGATCGTGGCGCCGCGCCCGATCGGCTGGGTCAGCACGGTGAGCGCGAGCGGGGTGCGCAACCTCGCACCGTACAGCTTCTTCACATTGTTCAACTATCGTCCGCCGATTATCGGCTTCTCCTCGATCGGTTGGAAGGACAATGCCGCCAACATCGCCGCGACCGGCGAGTTCGTCTGGAACCTCGCGACCCGCCCGCTCGCCGAGGTGATGAACGCCAGCTCGGCGATGGTCGGCCCCGAGGTCGATGAGTTCGAGTTGGCGGGGATCGCGGCGCTGCCGTCGCGGCTGGTCAGGCCCGACCGCGTCGCCGGCAGCCCGGTGCAGTTCGAATGCCGCGCGACGCAGACGCTGCGGCTCGAATCGAAGGAACGCCAGGCGCTTGATACCTGGGTGATGTTCGGCGAGGTGATCGGCGTGCATATCGACCATGATCTGCTCGAAGACGGCGTGTACCAGACCGGCCGCGCCCGCGCGATCCTGCGCGGCGGCGGCCCGGCCGACTATTTCGAGGTCGGCGAGGACAATCTCTTCAAGATGTTCCGCCCTGGTTAGCCGTAAGCCCGCACGAAGAACACGATCGTCGTCACCGCCGTCACCGCGAGCGTCCAGCCGCGCACCATGCCCGGCGTGAGCCGCTTGCCGAGCTTTGCGCCGAGCCAGCCGCCGAACACCGCGCCGACCAGCATCGGCAGGCCCGCGTCCCAGCGCACCAACCCGGTCGCGACGAAGATGATTGACGCCGCCGTGTTGGCGACCGCGAGCATCAGCGTGCGCGGCGCGAACAGCGCGCGGGGCGTGATATGCGCGAGCAAGCCATAGGTCGCGGTGAGCATCATGCCGACGCCGCCGCCGAAATAGCCGCCATAGATGCCGAGCAGCGCTTGCCCGACGATCAGCGTGCGCGGGCCGATCGTGACGACGCGGTGCAGTGCCACCGCCGCGCGTGGCCCGAACGCGATGACGAGGCCAGCGGTGAGCAGCAGCCACGGTATCATCAGGTCGAAGACGTGCGTGGGGGTCGAGACGAGCAGCAGGCTGCCCGCGAGGCTGCCAATGAAGGTGATCGCCGCGAGCACGCGCACATCGACTCCGCCGAGCGGGTGCAGTTCGTCGCGGAACGCCCAGGCGCTCGTCGCCGCACCCGGCAGCAGCGACACGTTCGAGGTGGCGTTGGCGGCGTTGGCGGGCAACCCGAGCGCGATCAGCGCCGGCAACGTCGCGAAGGTGCCGCCCCCGGCCAGCGCGTTCATCGCGCCCCCGAAGACGCCGGCGCCGGCGGCGAGGGCGATGCTCTGGACGGTCACATCATCTCCAACGCGCGCCGAATTTCAACATTCTCGCCATCTGGGGGGCAATGCGGTGGCTGGCCTGGTGAGGTTAGCCCAGCGCGGCCTGTTTCTCGTCCGCCAGCCGGTCGAGTTCGGCGCGGCTCTTTTTCTCGCTCGCGGTCTTGAGCTGGCCGCAGGCGGCGTCGATGTCGCGGCCGCGCGGGGTGCGGACCGGCGCGGAGATGCCGGCTTCGAACACGATGTCCGAGAACCGCCGCACCCGTTCGGGCGTCGAGGTCTCATACGGCGCACCCGGCCACGGATTGAACGGGATCAGATTGACCTTGGCGGGCAGGTCATAGTGTTTGAGCAGCCGGACCAGCTCGTGCGCATCGGCGTCGCTGTCGTTCTTGTCCTTGAGCATCACGTACTCGAAGGTGATGCGCCGCGCGTTGTTCGCGCCGGGATAATCGGCGCACGCCTGGAGCAGTTGCTCGATGCCGTATTTGCGGTTGAGCGGCACGATCTCGTCGCGCACCTCCTTGGTGACGCCGTGGAGCGAAACCGCGAGGTTGACCCCGATCTCCGCGCCCGCGCGCGCCATCATCGGCACCACGCCCGAGGTGGAGAGCGTGATCCGCCGCTTCGACAAAGCAAGGCCGTCGCCGTCCATGACGATGCCGAGCGCATCCTTGACCGCGTCGAAATTATAGAGCGGCTCACCCATGCCCATCATCACGATGTTGGTGAGCATCCGCCCCTCGGGCGTGCTAGGCCATTCGCCGAGCGCGTCGCGCGCGAGCATGACCTGGCCGACGATCTCGGCGGCGGTGAGGTTGCGCACCAGGCGCATCGTGCCGGTGTGGCAGAAGCGGCAGTTGAGCGTGCAGCCGACCTGGCTCGACACGCAGAGCGTACCGCGATCGGCATCCGGGATGAAAACCGCCTCATACTCCTCGCCATCGGGCGCGCGCAGCAGCCATTTGCGCGTGCCGTCGGTCGAGACCTGCGCCTCGACCACCTCGGGCCGGCTGATCGCGAACCGCGCGGCGAGCCACGGCTGCATCGTCTTGGAGATGTCGGTCATCAGCGAAAAATCGGTGACGCCGCGATTGTAGATCCAGTGCCAGAGCTGCTTGGCGCGCAATTTGGCCTGCTTGGGTTCGAGCTGCGCGGTCTCCAGCGCCATGCGCAGTTCGAGCTTGGACAGCCCAAGCAGGTCGATCCGGCCATCCGGACGCGGCGTCGCGACGCGGGGGACGGGCACGGGATCGATGTGCCCGGGGATGGGCATGGAGAGGGTCACGCTGTCGGTTCCTTCATCATCCGGCACGTCCGAACACCATCGACATGCTGTAACAGATCCTTGGCTGGAGTGCCTCCCATCGGATCGAGCACCACATCAATGCCTTCACGGCGCGCGAGCTTTGTCGCTGGTACGAAATCGGCGTCGCCCGCCACGAGCACGATTTGATTGACTTGTCGTTTGAAGGCCATTGCCGCTACGTCGAGACCGAGTTTCATATCGACGCCCTTCTGCTTGGTATCGATCTCGAAATCCTCGTCGGCCAGGACGGCGCCCTCCGACGTCAGAAGCCTTCTAGTACTTGCTGGGCGTATGCGCCATTCGGAGTCGTCGTTGAGCCGGCCGAGCCGCAGCGCCACCTTGCGGACGCGTTGCAATTCGTCGTGCACCGCAAAGCGAAACCTGGCTTCGGGTGTCTTTGAAAGATCGATCGCCGTGCGTGAGACCGGACGGTGAAGCTTCTTAATCAGCGGCGGGCAATCATAGAAAAAGATACGATAGAGTTCGCTGTCCTCCGCCGGACTGAACTGACCGTGAGCGACCGCACGCTCCATCAGCTTGGGGCGCATCCGATGATGGAGGTGCCAGAATGCCATCCAGCCAACCGCGAACGCTATCTTTGCAGGATCGCTTGGATCGAGTTCCGGAAATGACCATTTGAATCGGCGCAGAAAATATGCGCCATCGATGACAATCGCTGTCGGCATTCGAGCAGCCTGAAAACAAAAAGTCCCCGGGCTCGGCCTTGAGATGATGTCTGCTCTCGCGAGCGCCTCAAGACGTACTGCCGGGGACCGGATGCCGCATATTTAGCATATCCGCCCGAAAAATCAACTCACCGGCTGACACACGCCACCGCCGCCGCATCGATCGCGGTCGCCGCGCCGGCGAGCGCATAGACATCGGCGAACGGGCCGCCGCTCTTCGCCAGCGTCTCGACGCTCATGCTGCGGCCGGAGCGGATCGCGGCGACGATCGCGGCGTCGGCGCGCGCATCGGGCGCCCAGGCGTCGGCGTCGGCCGCGACCAGCTCGAAGCGGCGTTCGCCGACCGACAGCGTCACGCGCGCGCGGGGGTCGCGCGCGCGGCTGAGGCGGAGGTGGAGTTGGTTGCGCGCGCCGCGCGCCGGCCAGTCGGCCACGCTCGCGAACGGCCGCCAGCGGGCGCTGCCGCCGCTCCGCACCGGTTGCGCGATCGCATAGCAATGGCGCGGCGCGAGGTCGGTGAACGCGCCCCAGCTTTCGAACACGCCGATCGTCTCGCGGCCCCATGCCGGGCCGGCGGCGGATAGCGCGAGGACCACGCCCGCGAACATCCGCCGTCGCTTTGCCTTGGAAGTCATGCCCGCGCTTTCAATCCCCTGTTGCGCAAATGCAACGGATTTTCGCGTTTATCTGAGGTTCATGCAAAGCCCGTTTCTCGCACCTATTTGGAGCATCCCCGCCCCGGACGCTGCCCGGCAATCGCGGGAATGTGTAATGGAGTGAGTATCATGCAGAAGTTTCTTGTCACCGCCGCCACCGCCGCGCTCGGCCTTGGTCTCGCTGCCCCCGCATTCGCGCAGGATGGTCCGCCGCCCGCACCGGCTGGTGCCTTCGATGGCCCGCGCATCGGCGTGCTGCTCGGGTATGACAAACTTCAGCCCGGCCGCGGGCCGGACTCGGACATCGGGAGCGACCGCAAGGCGGACGGCCTGCTGTATGGTGGCGACATCGGCTACGACAAGGATCTCGGCCAGGTCGTGATCGGCGTCGAGGGTGAAGTGACCGGCTCGACCGGCAAGGTCACCAACGCGCCGACCAGCGCAGCCGCGCTCGGCTACGGCCGGGTCAAGCAGGGCCGCGATCTCTATGCCGGCGTGCGCGTCGGCTTCAAGGCGTCGCCGACCACGCTCGTCTATGCCAAGGGCGGCTATACCAATGGCCGGCTCGACCTGACGGCGAGCGACGGCGTCACCCAGACGGGTGCGCACTTCAATCTCGACGGCTACCGCGTCGGCGCCGGTGTCGAGGAAGCGATCAGCCGCAACACCTATGCCAAGATCGAATATCGCTATTCGAACTATGGCCGCGCCCGGTTCGAATATCCGAACGGCTCCAACACCAACAACTTCGATGTCGATACCGATCGGCACCAGATCGCGGTCGGCGTAGGCTACCGGTTCTGACCGGCGCTTCCGGGCCAAACGCCTGATTTCGGCACGGATGAGGGGTCGGGGCGCTTGCTCCGGCCCCTTTTTGCGGTAAGGAAGGAAACGGCGAATTGCCCCCGGCTTCTGACGCCTGGCGGGATGAAATGAGGGCGGCGGCCCGGGGGATTGAGATGAAGGCGACGATCGAACGCGCGACCCTTTTGAAGGGCCTCAGCCATGTCCAGTCGGTGGTGGAACGGCGCAACACCATCCCGATCCTGTCGAACGTGCTGATCGAAGCCACGCCCGAGGGCGGGCTCAAGCTGATGGCGACCGATCTCGATCTCCAGATCAACGAGACGATCGCGGCGGCGGTCGACCAGCCCGGCGCGACCACCGTGTCCGCGCACACGTTGTTCGACATCGCGCGCAAGCTGCCCGAGGGATCGCAGGTCAGCCTGTCCGCCGCCGACGGCAAGCTGACGATCGTGGCGGGCCGCGCGCGCTTCCAGCTCGGCACGCTGCCGCGCGACGATTTTCCGGTGATCGCCGAAGGCGAACTGCCGGTCAGCTTCGAACTGCCCGCCGAGACGCTCAAGCAGATCATCGACAAAACCCGTTTCGCGATCTCGACCGAGGAGACGCGCTATTATCTCAACGGCATCTTCCTCCACGTCTCGGCCGATCCGCAGCCGGTGCTCAAGGCCGCCGCGACCGACGGCCATCGCCTCGCCCGCGTGACGATGCCGCGCCCAGAAGGCGCCGAGGCGATGCCCGACGTGATCGTGCCGCGCAAATGCATCGCCGAGCTGCGCAAGCTGCTCGACGAGGTCGATGCTTTGGTCGGCGTGTCGTTGTCCTCGACCAAGATCCGCTTCGACCTTGGCCATGCGCTGCTGACCTCGAAGCTGATCGACGGCACCTTCCCCGATTACAGCCGCGTCATCCCGACCGGGAACGACAAGATCCTCAAGATCGATCCGCGCAGCTTCGAGGAGGGCGTCGACCGCGTCTCGACGATCGCCACCGAGAAGACGCGCGCGGTGAAGATGGCGCTGGACCGCGACAAGATCATCCTCTCGGTGACCAGCCCCGATAATGGCACCGCTGCCGAGGAAGTGCCCGGCGAATATACGTCGCTGCCGTTCGAGATCGGCTTCAACAGCCGCTACCTGCTCGACATCCTCGGCCAGCTCCACGGCGACACGATCGAGGTGCATCTGGCGGACGCGGCCGCGCCGACGCTGATCCGCGAGAACGACAAGGCTGCGGCGCTGTACGTGCTGATGCCGATGCGGGTGTGACCGGCGCAGCGCGCGCGGACAGGGTTGCGGCGGCGTTAACCGAAAACTGATGTCCGCGCGCTAGATCTTGCTCGATCCACTGACCGAGCACGTCCCGATGCCCCATGACACGGTTTCCGCACCGCTATATCCCGGCACGACCCGCAGCATCCTCGTCGTCGATGACAATCACACCGCGCTGGCGGTGATCGGCCGGCGGCTCGGACGGCTCGGCTACCTGCCGGTGCTGTGCGACAAGGCCGCCGACGCGCTCGATCAGGTGGCGGCGCGGCGCTTCGACCTCGTGCTCGCCGACATGGTGATGCCGGGCATGTCGGGGATGCAATTGCTGCGCGCCTTGCGGTCCAGCCCGGAAGCGCGCGACGTGCCGGTGATCCTGCTGAGCAGCCGTTCCGATCCCGCCGCCGCGATCGACGCGCTCGCCGCCGGTGCCGACGACCATGTCGCCAAGCCGTTCGACTTCGACGTGCTGGTCGCGCGGATCGAGCATGTGATCGGCCAGGCGCGGCGTCTCGCCGACCTCAAGACTTCCAACGCCGCGCTCGACGCGCGCATCGCCGAGCGTGCGATCGAGCTCGGCGAGGCCCAGGCCGAACTCGCCGCCACCCGCGCCGACCGCCAGCGGCTCATCGCCTCGCTTCAGGCGCTCAACGACCGGGTCGAACTGGCGGGCTGCTGATTCGTCCGATCAGCGGCGTTCATGATGGCCGGGCCGGCGCGTGGATCGCCACGGTCAGCCCGGCAAGCGGCTGTTCGGGCAAGGTCGCGATCCGCGTCGCGTCGGCGCGGGCGCGCGCGAGAACCCCGTCGGGTACGTCGCCCGCGATGAACAGCCGCTCGGCCTGCGCGAGCCAGCGCGCCTCGCGCAAGGTGAGGTCGTCGGGATCGCCCGAGCGCAAGCGGATATGAACGAGACCGGCTGGGACGTCTCCGGCATGGTCCAGCCAGCGTTCCACCGCCCCCGGCCCGGCCGTGAACGGGTCGAGCGCGCCGCCTTCGCCGAACGCGGCGCCGAGTGCCATCCGGCGCGCGCCCGCATCGGCGAAGCGCGCGCGAACCGCGCCGCGCGCGGCGAACAGCGCTTCGGCGAGCCGCCCGAGCGTCGGCGGCAGCAGCGCTTCGAGCCGCTGGCGCAGGGCCGCGGCCAACCCCGCCGACACACCGCCGGTGCCGATCGCGACGATGACGGGTGAGCGATCGACGATCGCGGGGAGGGTGAAGTCGCACAAGGCCGGGCGATCGACCGCGTTGACGAGCACGCCGCGCGCCTTGAGGCGCGCGACGACGGCCTGCGCCTCGGTCTCGTCCTCGATCGCGACGATCGCGAGCGCGGCGGTGCCGTCCTCGTCGACCACCACCGCGCCGGCGCGTTCCAGAAGCCGTCGCTTCGCCGCCGCCGCGTCGCCATCGCCCACCAGTATCACCGCCCGGCCCCGCGCCGCGACGAAGATCGGCAGGCTGGCGAGGCTCACGCGGTCAGCCACTCCGGCAGGCGTTCGGCGGCGAGGATCGTCTCGGGCTGGATGCGATCGGCGACGACGGCGTAGCGGTCGCCGCTCACCAGCACCTCGGGCACCAAAGCACGACTGTTGTAGGTGCTCGCCATTGTCGCGCCATAGGCGCCGGCGGTGCGGAAGATCGCGAGATCGCCCGATTCGACCGAGTCGATGTCGCGGCCCATCGCGAAGGTGTCGCCGCTTTCGCAGACCGGGCCGGCGATGTTGGCGGTCATCCGCGCGCCGGTCGGGCGCACCGCCGCGAAATCATGCCAGGCGTCGTACATCGCGGGCCGGGCGAGATCGTTCATCGCGGCATCGACGATGACATAGGGGTTGGTCACGCCGGGCTTGACCCAGATCACGCGCGTCAGCAGCACGCCGGCATTGCCCGCGATCACCCGGCCGGGTTCGAACATCAGCGTCGCGTTCCAGCCATCGGTGACGCGGGCGACCATCGCGCCATAGGCGGCGGGGCTGGGGAACACGTCGCCGGCCTTGTAGGGCACGCCGAGTCCGCCACCGAGATCGACATGGCTGATCGCATGGCCGGCGGCGCGCAGTTCCTGCACGAGCTGGCCGATTCGGCGATAGGCCGCCTCGAGCGGGGCAAGCTCCGAAAGCTGGCTGCCGATATGGATCGCGACGCCGCGCAGGTTGAGTCCGGGCAGCCCCGCCAGCCGATCGAAGATCGCGCGCGCCTCGCTGATCGGCACGCCGAACTTGTTCTCGGCCTTGCCGGTCGAGATCTTGGCGTGGGTGCCGGCATCGACATCGGGGTTCACGCGCAGCACGGCATCGGCGGTTTGACCGCGCGCCGCCGCGAGGGCCGCCAGCACGGCGCCTTCTTCCTCGAGCTCGAGATTGAACTGGCCGAGCCCAACATCGAGCGCCTTGGTCAGTTCATCGACCGTCTTGCCCACGCCCGAGAACACGATGTCCGATGCCGGTATCCCCGCCGCGATCGCGCGCGCCAGTTCGCCGCCCGAGACGACGTCGGCGCCGTACCCCGCATTGGCGAGCAGCCGCAGCACGGCGAGATTGGGATTGGCCTTGATCGCATAGGCGATGTGCTTGCGCTTTACCCCGGCGAGGCCCTCGCGGAACACCTCTGCGTGGCGCGTGAAGGTCGCCGCCGAATAGACGTAGACGGGGGAGCCGACGTCCGCCGCGATCCGCTCGAGCGACACGCCCTCGCAGTGCATGACGCCGTCGACCAGCGCGAAATGATCCATCGGAATGCCGTTCAGTTATGGGGGGGAAGATCGAACTCGTCGCCGCGGCGCGTTTCCGATTTCTTGAGCAATTCGTCGCTGCGCTCGGGCCGGGCCTGGGTGGGCGGGGTGAGCAATTGCGTCGCGGTCGGTGTCGCGCGGGCGCTGTACGGCGCGACCGGCAGATGCTGATTGCTGGCGGGCTTGAGGTCCGACGCCGAACCGCAACCACCGAGCGCGAGCACGCCCGCGAGGACCAGACGCTTCATGCCAGTTGCTCCCGTGCCGCCGCGATGGCGGCACGAACGCGCGCTGGCGCGGTGCCGCCGAAGCTGGTGCGGCTCGCCACCGACGCATCGACCGAGAGCACGCCGTACACGCGATCGTCGATCCGCGCGTCGATCGCGACGAGGTCGTCGAGCGGCAGCTTGTCGAGCGCGACGCCGAGCTCCTCGGCGCGCTTGACCGCGCGGCCGGTGATGTGGTGCGCCTCGCGGAACGGGATGCCGCCCTCGCGCACCAGCCAGTCGGCGAGATCGGTCGCGGTCGAAAAGCCCGCCTCGGCGGCGGCGCGCATACGCTCGGTTCGGAAAGTGGCGCTTTCGACCATGCCGGTCATCGCCGCGATCGACAGGCCGAGCAGGTCGTGCGCCTCGAACACCGGTGGCTTGTCGTCCTGCATGTCCTTCGAATAGGCGAGCGGCAGCCCCTTCATCGTCACCATCAAGGCGGTGAGGCAGCCGATGATGCGGCCGCTATGCCCGCGCACCAGCTCGGCGGCATCGGGGTTGCGCTTCTGCGGCATGATCGACGAGCCGGTCGACCATTGATCCGACAGCGAGACGAAGCCGAACGGCTGCGACGCCCACAGGATGAACTCCTCGGCCAAGCGCGACATGTGCAGCGCGGTCTGCGCGGCGGCGGTGAGATAGTCGATCGCGAAGTCCCGGTCGGACACGGCATCGAGCGAATTGCGCGTCGGCCCGTCGAAGCCGAGCGCGGCGGCGGTCATCGCGCGGTCGATCGGGAAGCCGGTGCCGGCCAGCGCGGCCGAGCCGAGCGGGCTGCGGTTGCCGCGCGCGCGCGCATCGGCGAAGCGGCTGCGGTCGCGCGCGGTCATCTCGAAATAGGCCATTAGATGATGGCCGAGTGTGACCGGCTGCGCGCTTTGCAAGTGGGTGAAGCCCGGCATCACGCTGTCGGCATGGTCCTCGGCGCGGGCGAGAAGCGCCAACTGGAAGCCCTTGAGCGCGGCATCGACCTGATCGATCGCATCGCGCACCCACAAACGGAAGTCGGTTGCGACCTGATCGTTGCGCGAGCGCGCGGTGTGCAGCCGTCCCGCGACCGGGCCGATCGCCTCGGCGAGCCGCGCCTCGCTCTGCATGTGGATGTCCTCGAGTGCCATGTCCTCGGCGACGCCGTTCGCTTCATAGTGCGCGGCGACCGTGTCGAGCCCGGCCGAGATCACAGCGGCATCCTCGGCCGCGACGATGCCGGTCGCGCCGAGCATCGCGACATGCGCCTTCGAGCCCGCGACGTCCTGCCGCCAGAGGCGCTTGTCGAACGGGATCGAGGCATTTATCTCGCGCATCACCGCCGCCGGGCCTTCCGCGAAACGGCCGCCCCACATCGCATTGGATGCGTCCTTCATGTCCTTACGCTCGACGATCGTGCCGCTCCCTGCCTTGGTGCTGCTCACCCTGATGACTGGCTGTGGCGATAAGCAAGACTCCACCAAGGAGCAAGCGGTGCCGCACGCCGCGCCGACCGCTTCGGCGAGCCCCTCGCCCACGCCTGCCGCCACCTCGAAGGACGACGCCCCCAAGGAAGGCGAGAAGGTGCCGGTCGATCCGATCGGAACGATCGACCGCAGCCACAAGGGCGAAGCCGCGCCCACCGTCAGCTTCGACGACGCGAACGACAAGCCCACCACGATCGCCGCGTTCAAGGGCAAGCCGGTGCTGGTCAATCTGTGGGCGACCTGGTGCGGGCCGTGCGTCGCTGAAATGCCGACGCTGGAGAAAGCCGCCGCGACCTTCCCTGTCGCGGCGATCAGCCAGGACAAGGATCGCGGCACCGTCTCCGCCTATTTCGCGAAGAAGGGCTTCACGCGGCTTCAGCCGTATCTCGATTCGAAGGTGGGCCTGAGCATAGCGTTCAACGCCAGCCTACCGACCAGCATCCTCTACGATTCGACCGGGCATGAAGTGTGGCGGATGGTCGGCGGGATGGATTGGACCACCCCGACCGCGCAGGCGCTGCTCGCTGAGGCGAAGTAGCAAGGTTTTGCACGCGGAGGCGCGGAGGCGCGAAGAAGAAGGGGCGCGTAGCGCCGTCTCATCTTCCTCTCCGCGCCTCCGCGCCTCCGCGTGAATTATGCGCCGGGTGGTGCAGAGCGGATTGAGAGCAAAACTATCGTCGCCCCGGCGCAGGCCGGGGCCGTTATGGTTGGGGCAGCGGGTCCGTAAAGCAACGCAGCGGCCCCGGCCTGCGCCGGGGCGACGTGTCAGTCGGCGATCTTCACGATTGCATCGACCTCGACGACCGCGCCGAGCGGCAGCACCGGCACGCCGACCGCGCTGCGCGCGTGCTTGCCGGCGTCGCCGAACAGTTCGACCATCAGGTCCGACGCGCCGTTGGCGACCTTGGGTTGATCGGTGAAGTCGGCGGCGGAGTTGATGAACACGCCGAGCTTCACGATCCGCTCGACACGGTGCAGCCCGCCGAGCGCCGCCTTGATCTGTGCGACGAGCATCAGCGCGCAGCGCTGCGCCGCGTGGGTGCCATAAGCGACGTCGCGATCCTCGCCGAGCCGCCCAGTCATCAGCGCGCCGTCGTCGAACGGCAACTGGCCGGAGATGTGGAGCAGCCCCGACGCTTCGACAGCCGCCACATAGGAGGCGACCGGCGCGGCGGCGACGGGCAGGGTGAGGCCGAGTTCGGCGAGCTTGCGGTCGATACGGTCGGTCATGATGCGTCTCTCTCAGGGAAGGAAGCGGGCAGGCCGGCGGCGAAGCGATCGGCGATCCACGCCTGCGCGTCCTGCCAGTCATCGATCCGCGCGTGTGCGTAAGGCGCTGCCGGCACGTTGGGCGCGAGATCAGGTTCGGAGATCATGTGCAGCCGGTGGACGTGCGGCGCGTGTTTCGCGACCGATTCGTGATGCACGGCGAGATCATCGACGAACACCGCGACGCTCGCGTCATATTCGGCAACGAGCCTTGCGACCGGATCGCCCTTGCCGCCCTGGTTGGTCTCGACCCGGTGGCGGATGTCGAAGCGCGCGAGCTGCTCGATCCGCGCATCGCGGACATGATCCTGCAAATTCGTCAGCACGACGATGTCGGCCACGTCGCTCAGCGCCGCCAGCGCCTCGCGCGCATGCGGCACCAAGGTCTGGCGCTCCATTTCGCCGGGGAAGAAGCCGCCGAGATAGCCCCACATCTCCTCGGTGCTCGGCCGTTCGCCATTGGCGCGGCGCATGCTGGTGAACATTTCCGGGCCGGCGACGTCGAAGTCGATATCATGCGATTCGCGCAGCCACACGCCGAAGTGCCGCACCATGTGCAGCAGCACCTCGTCGCAATCGGTGATGAGCAGGGGCCGGCTCATGCGTCGAACGCTCCGCCATCGAGCGCCCTGTGCGCGGCGACGATCGCTTCGGGGCGGACGTCCAGCCCGTCGGCGCAGGCGATCAGGTCCGGCTCATAGCCTTCCAGAAACGCGAGTACCGCACCCAGCACGGCAGGCTCACCGGCGCGGGCGCGCAGATCGTCGGGCATCAGCCCGGTGGTGTCGAGCAGGCGCTGCGCGCGATCGGGTTCGGCGAGGGTCCACACCAGCGCGCGCAGCGCCAGCTCGGTCGCGTCGGCATTTGTATCGGGCGCGCGCATTGCGTAACCAGCGCTTTCAAGTCGAGGTTCGGATCGGGGTGGACGTGGCAAAAAGGGTGCTCGTTGTCGAGGACAACGAACTCAACCTCAAACTTTTCTGCGATCTGCTGCGCGCCCATGCGTTCGTGACCGAGGGCCTGCGCGACGGACGCGAGGCGGTGGCGCGCGCGCGCGATTTCGCGCCGGATCTGATCATCACCGACATCCAGCTCCCGCATGTCACCGGCTTCGAGCTCATCACGCAGTTGAAGGGCGATCCGGCGCTGCGCGAGATCCCGATCATGGCGGTGACGGCCTATGCCGGGCGCGAAGACGAGGAGCGGATTCGCGGCGCGGGGGCCGACGCCTATGTCTCCAAGCCGATTTCGCTGATGCGATTCGTCGAGGCGGTCAACGCGCTGATGGCGCCGTGACGTACCAAAACTGACATGCCAAAAAGCCGCCGAGGTCGCCCCCGCGGCTCTTGATCTCCGCTTGCGCGGGAATGATCCAAAGGCGGCTTACGCCGCCCTTTAGATCACTTGATCTTGGCTTCCTTGAACTCGACATGCTTGCGCACGACCGGATCGTACTTCTTGAAGCTCAGCTTCTCGGTCTTGGTGCGCGGGTTCTTCTTGGTCACGTAGAAGAAGCCAGTGTCAGCCGAGCTGATGAGCTTGATCTTGACGGTGGTTGGCTTGGCCATGAGCCCTGTTTCCTGCAAATCGTAAAAAAGCAAAGGCGGCCGCGATGGGCCGCCCCGTAGGCGAAGCGCGTTGGCGCACGCGGCCGGAATTGTCAAGCCTCGCGCCCGCGTTAACGCGACCGATACCCTCGCGCGCTTAGCGCGGTCGCATGGCGATGTCGCTTCCAATACCCCGCCGGGCGGGCTGAGCGCGCGATGGATGCGCTGATGGCGGCGTTCGTCGCCGCGCTCGTGATCGAGGTTGGCGATCGGGCGCCGTGGCTGGCGGCGATCCTCGGCGACCGATTCGCGCGGCGCGGCACGGTGATCGCCGCGACCGTGCTCGCGCTCGCGCTCGGCAACGGCATCGCGGGGGCGGGCGGGGGGCTGGTCGCCGCGCATCTCACGCCCAATGCGCGCGCGCTGCTGGTGTCGGTGGCCCTGCTCTCGGCGGGCCTGGGGGCGTTCGGCCGGCTGAAAGCGCCCGAACGACTCGTAACATGGCGAACCGGGGCGTTCGCGACGAGCTTCCTCGGCGTCGCCATCCTCGCCTTCGGGGACCGCACCCAGTTCGCGACGATGGCGTTCGCGGCGCGCGGCGACGCGCCCGTGCTCGCCGCGATCGGCGCGACGCTGGGGGCCGGGCTGGTCAACGCCGCCGCCGTGCTGACCGGAGAGCGTATGCGCAAGCGGTTGCCGATTCGCGCGATCCGTATCGGCACCGGGCTGCTGCTGTGCGCGGTCGGCGCGATCTCGGGCGTGTCGGCGTTGCGCCTGATCTAGCCACTCGATCAGTCCGATCGCAAAAACGTGGGCGGACAGGCGGGAGCCATTGCGCTATCGAATCGTTCACGCAACGAACTTATCCACAGGAGCTGTTCCGTGACCGACGACGCGCTGAAAACCCCGACCGACATCAAGTCCAACGCCGCGAAGACGGTCGCCGAGGCGCTCAACGCGATCCTCGCCGATTCGTTCGCGCTCTACCTCAAGACCAAGAACTTCCATTGGCACGTTTCGGGCCCGCATTTCCGCGATTATCATCTGATGCTCGACGATCAGGCGACGCAGATCCTCGGCACCACCGACGCGATCGCCGAGCGTGTGCGCAAGACCGGCAACACCACGCTGCGCTCGATCGGCGACATCGCGCGCCACCAGTCGATCGAGGACAATGACGAGGAATTCGTACCCGCCGCGCAGATGCTGATCGAGCTGCGCGAGGACAATCTCAAGCTGGTCGAGAAGCTGCGCGAGGCCAAGGACATCGTCGACGAGGCCAAGGACAATGCCACCAGCGGCATCCTCGACGAGTGGACCGACCTCGCCGAGGAGCGCGCCTGGTTCCTGTTCGAAGCGAGCCGCAACGCCTGAGCCACGCGGTTGTGGCCGGCCCGGCGCTCAGGCGCCGGGCTTCGGCCGCAGCGTCAGCAGCCAGAGATCGGGCGGCGCGCCGAGCCGGAACGGCACCCCGGTCGCGCCGAGCCCGGCGGTGACGACGACCTTTCCGGTGCCGTCGCCGATCATGCCGCAGCGATATTGCGCCGGCGTCACCTCGACGATCGGCCCAATCAGCGGCAACACCACCTGACCGCAATGCGTGTGTCCGGCGAGCAGCAGCGGCATGTCGGGCGCCATATCCTTGGCGATCTGAGGCGAATGCGTGAACACGACCGGCGCGCCGGGCAGAATCCGCATCTGCGCCATCGTGTAGATCGGGTGGGCATGGCCACTCGCCGCGTCATCGACTCCGCCCAGCACGAGCGGGCCGACCACCATCGCCTTGTCGCGCAGCAGCGTGATGCCGACAGCGGCAAGATCGCGCGCCACCACCGGCAGACCGGTCGCGTGATCGTGGTTGCCAGGCACCGCGAAAACGCCGAGCCGCGCGTGCAGGCCCTTCAGCGGCGCGATCATCGCCGGGCCGTGCAGCGCCGCGCCATCCTTGCGCTCGCCGAAGATGAAATCGCCCGCGATCAGTACCAGATCGGGATTGAGCGCATTGATCTGCGCGACGATCCGGTTCAGCCGCGTGGCGTCGCTCGCCAGCGAGCCGATGTGGATGTCGCTTACCAGCACGACGCGCACCACCGGTTGCCCGGCGGGCCAGCGCGGCAGTGCGATATCGGCGCGGCGCACCACCGGATCGCGCCGCGCTTCTGCGAAGGCATAAAGCGCGACCGCCACCCCGATCACGAGCAGCAGGCCGAAAGCGAGAAGAAGGCGGCGCATTGCTGCACCTGCTAACAGATGGCGCGGGCTGGCGGAACCACCGGCGTGGCCCCATGTTGAACCCTGATGCAAGCCTTCGCGCAGCTCCTCGATTCGCTCATCTACACGCGCTCGCGCAACGCGAAGCTCAAGCTGATCGTCGATTATCTCCACACCACGCCCGACCCCGATCGCGGCTGGGCGATGGCGGTGCTGACCGGCGACCTTGATCTGCCCGCGATCAAGCCAGCGCTGATCCGCGCGCTGATCGAGGCGCGAGTCGATCCCGTGCTGTTCGCGATGAGCCGCGACTATGTCGGCGACACCGCCGAAACGGTGAGCCTGCTGTGGCCAGACCCGATCGTGCCGCCGCGCGAGAGCGGGCCGCTGTCGCTCTCCGCGGTGATCGATCGACTCGGCAGCCTCTCGCGCGCCGATGCGCCGGGCGCGCTGGCGGCGATGCTCGACCGGCTCAACGCCAACGAGCGCTTCGCTCTGCTCAAGATGGCGATGGGCGCTTTGCGGATCGGCGTGTCGGCGCGGCTCGCAAAGACCGCGCTGGCACAGGCGTTCGCGCTCGAGATCGAGGCGGTCGAGGAGCTGTGGCACGGCATCGACCCGCCCTATTCGGCGCTGTTCGCCTGGGCGCAGGGCGAGGGGACGTTGCCGACCGCCGCCGACACGCCGGTGTTCCGCCCGTTCATGCTCGCGCACCCGCTTGAGGACGGCCGAGTCGATCTCACCGACTATGCGGCCGAGTGGAAATGGGACGGGATTCGCGTCCAGCTCGTCCATGTCGCGGGCGAGACGCGGCTCTACAGCCGTGCCGGCGACGACATCACCCGCGCCTTCCCAGAAGTGGCGCGCGCCTTCACCGTGCCGGGGGTGCTCGACGGCGAGCTGATGGTGAAGGGGGACGCGCAGGGGCACAGCACCGAAGAAGGCGGTGCTGCGAGCTTCAACGCGCTCCAGCAGCGGCTCGGGCGCAAGGTGGTGTCGGCGAAGATGCTGGCCGAGGCGCCGGCGTTCGTGCGGCTCTACGACATCCTGTTCGACGGCGCCGAGGATTTGCGCGCGTTGGGGTGGACTGAGCGGCGCGCACGGCTCGAGGATTTCGCGGCGCGGCTGCCGGCCGAGCGGTTCGACGTAAGCGCGCTGATCGCCGCGCCCGATTTCACCACCCTCGAAGGCATTCGCGCCGGCGCGCGCGACGGGGCGATCGAGGGGGTGATGCTCAAGCGGCGTGACTCGGCGTATGTCGCCGGGCGGCGAGTCGGGCTGTGGTACAAATGGAAGCGCGATCCGCTCACCGCCGATTGCGTGATGATGTACGCGCAGCGCGGCAACGGGCGGCGCTCGTCCTTCTATTCGGATTACACCTTCGGCTGCTGGACCGAGGACGGCGAGTTGCTGCCGGTCGGCAAGGCCTATTCGGGCATCACCGACGAGGAGATGAAGATGCTCGACCGGTTCGTGCGCGCGCATACCACCGCGCGGTTCGGGCCGGTGCGCGAAGTCGAGAAGAGCTTGGTGCTGGAGATCGCGTTCGATTCGATCCACGAGTCGAAGCGGCACAAATCGGGCGTGGCGATGCGCTTCCCCCGCATCGCCCGCATCCGCACCGACAAGCCGGCGAACGAGGCGGATACGGTGGCGGGGCTCAGGCGGCTGGTGACGTAGCCCGCGAGGGCATCAGCCCTTTCCCCGAAACCGTTCGTCCTGAGTAACCACCGATTAGCCCGCAGGGCGTATCGAGGTGGTGTATCGAAGGACAGGTAATCTCGCGGGGCGGTGCTTCGATACGCTACCTCGGTACGGCGCTGCGCGCCTACTCGGCAGCTACTCAGCACGAACGGAGGTACTTGTCGTAGTCGCGCTTCATGCTGGCCTCACCCCGTGCGGCGCACGTCCTTGGCGATGCCGTCGAGCAGCCCGTTGACGAAGCCGGCCTCGCGCTTGTCGAAGAAGGCGTGCGCGACATCGACATATTCGCTGATGACGGTGGCGACCGGCACATCGACTCGCGCGAGCAATTCGTAGGTGCCGGCGCGCAGGATCGCGCGCATCGACTTGTCGAGCCGTTCGAGCGTCCAGCCGCTCGCGAGCTTCTGGCGGATCGCCGCGTCGATCTCGGCGCCGCGCGCGGTCGCGCCGGTCACGACATCGTCGAAGAAGGCGACGTCGGCCTCGGCATATTCGGCATCCTCAATGGTCGCGCCGAGCCGGTGGTTGTGAAATTCGTGGAGCAGGCGCGGCACCGGCGTCCCCTCCATCTCATGCTGGTAGAGGGCCTGGGTGGCGGCGAGACGCGCGGCGGCGCGGGCCTTGGATCGGGCAGCGGTACGGGAAGGCATTCGGGGCCTTTAGCGAAGGCGGGCGAAAAATCACACCCCGTTCGTGCCGAGCGAAGTCGAGGCACCTGCGCTCGGGGCTGCCCCTCGACTTCGCTCGGGGCGAACGGCTGTTGGTGTTTTACAGCCGTAGTGCGACCGATTTGGCGTGCGCGGGCAGTCCTTCGGTTTCCGCGAGCGCCACCGCCGCCGGGCCGATCGCGGCGAGGCTCGCCGGATCGAGCTGAAGGAAGCTGGTCCGCTTCATGAAATCGAGCACCGACAGTCCGCTCGCGAAGCGCGCGCGGCGGCCGGTTGGCAGCACGTGGTTCGGGCCGGCGACATAATCGCCGATCGCCTCGGGCGTGTGGCGGCCGAGGAACACCGACCCGGCATGGCGCACGCGATCGAACAGCGTCTGCGGATCGTCGCACGCCAGTTCGAGATGCTCAGGCGCGAGTCGATCGACCAGCGGGATCGCCTCTTCGAGACTGGCGGTGACGATGATCGCGCCGTTCCCGTCCCAGCTCTGCCGCGCGGTGTCGGCGGTGGCGAGCTGGCCGATCTGGAGATCGACCGCGTCGGCGACGGCGTCCGCAAACGCGGCATCGTCGGTGAACAGGATCGACTGGCTGGTAGGATCATGTTCGGCCTGGCTGAGCAGATCGGCGGCGATCCAGGCGGGATCGTTCTTGCCGTCGGCCACCACGACGATCTCGCTTGGCCCTGCCACCATGTCGATGCCGACCAACCCATAGAGCTGGCGCTTGGCCTCGGCGACCCAGGCGTTGCCCGGCCCGGTGATGACGTCGACCGCGGCGATCCGCTGCGTGCCGTAGGCGAGCGCGGCGATCGCCTGCGCGCCGCCGACGCGCCACACCTCGTCCACCCCCGCGAGGTGCGCGGCGGCGAGCACGAGCGGGTTGACCTCGCCCTTCGGCGTCGGCGTGACCATCACCAGCCGCTCGACCCCGGCGACCCGCGCGGGGATCGCGTTCATCAGCACCGAGGACGGATAGGCGGCGCGGCCGCCGGGGATGTAGATGCCGGCCGCTTCAATCGCGTTCCAGCGCGCGCCGAGCCGGACGCCCGCCGAGTCGGTGGTGTCGCTGTCCGCAGGCTTCTGCTTCTCGTGATAGGCGGTGATGCGCGCGGCGGCGAGATCGAGCGCGGCGCGCAGATCGGGCGCGAGCGCGTCGTAGGCGGCGATCCACTCGGATTTTTCGATCCGCCAGCCGGTCGCGTGGAGATCATGCCCGTCGAACTTCTGCGTGAACGCGGCGAGCGCGGCATCGCCCTCGTCGCGCACGCTGGCGACGATCGTGCGGACATCGCGTGCGACATCGGCATCGACCTCGCGGCGTGCGTTGACGAGCGCGGTGAAGTCCACCGCGAACGCTGGATCGGATGTGGCGAGGCGGATCACATTCCCCTCCCGCTTGCGGGAGGGGCTAGGGGAGGGCATGTCCCCAGACGCGCGGCGGGTGAGGAGGACAGGCCCTCCCCCAGCCCCTCCCACAAGTGGGAGGGGAGTGAAGTCGCGTCACGCCGCATCGCGTATCTCCACCGCCCGCCGAAACCGCTCGACCAGCGGCACGATCTCCGCGCGCGTCTTAAAGGCGGCGCGGTTGACGATCAGCCGCGAGGAGACCTCGGCGATCACCTCGACCTCGACCAGCCCGTTCTCCTTGAGCGTGCGCCCCGAGGAGACCAGATCGACGATGCGCGGCGCGAGGCCGAGCAGCGGCGCCAGTTCCATCGCGCCGTTGAGCTTGACGCACTCGGCCTGCACGCCGCGCGCTTCGAAATGCTGCGCGGTGACGTGCGGATATTTGGTGGCGATGCGGATGTGGCTCCAGCCGCGCGGGTCGTCGCCCGCCGCCATCTGCGCGGGTTCGGCGACCGACAGCCGGCAATGGCCGATGCCGAGGTCGACCGGCGCGTACAGTTCGGAATAGTCGAACTCCGCCAGCACGTCCGAGCCGACGATGCCGAGTTGCGCGGCGCCGTGCGCGACGAAGGTGGCGACATCGAACGCGCGCACGCGGATCAGGTCGATGCCGGGCGTCTGCGTGTGGAAGCGCAAAGCGCGGCTGCCCTCGTCGCTGAACGCGGCCTCGGGGACGATGCCGGCGCGTTCGAGTAGCGGCACCGCTTCTTCGAGGATGCGACCCTTGGGGACGGCGATGATGATCGGATCGGTCATGAAGGCGCGGCTTTACTTGCGCGGCGGCACCGGCGCAACAGAGCGCGGGAGGCGAATCATGGCGGATGAAGCGGCGAACCGGCAGGCGTTCGGGATCCAGCAGCATTTCTGCGAGATGATGGGCGCGCCGATCACCGCGCGGATCTGCGCCGCGCTCGCGGTGAGCCTCGACCGTACGACGCGAACGGGCGCGCGCATTCTCGACTGGCCGGGCGAGCCGACCGCCGACGCGCTGCCGCTGCGCACGGTCGGCGGGCTGCATGCGCTCGACCTCGCCGGGGTCGCGCCGGAGTTGAGCCGTGTGTTCGCGGGTGAGGTGGTGGCACCTGGGCCGGTGCAAACGGTGTTGCGGGCCACTTTCGCCGTGCATGACGATGCGCTGCTAGCCTGGCTCGATGGCCCGCCGCAGACCAACGAGGCTGGCCGCTCGGCGGTCTTGATGACCGGGCTGACCGAGGTGGCGCGGCGGTACGGCCTGCCGCTGGACCTGATCGAGATCGGATCGAGCGCGGGTCTCAACCTGCTGATCGATCGCTTCCGCTTCGATCTCGGGGGTATGGGGGTGGGGCCGGCGGACTCGCCCGTCGTGATCCGCCCCGACTGGCGCGGCGCGCCGCCGCCGGCGGTGGCGGTCGCGATCCAGTCGGTGCGCGGGGTCGAAATCGCGCCCGTCGATGTGCGCGATCCCGCTGCCGCCGAGCGGCTGCGCGCCTATGTGTGGGCGGACAATCCGGACCGGATGGAGCGCCTGACGCGGGCAATCGCGATGATCCGCGCGAAGCCGGTCGCGCTTGAACAGGGCGACGCCGCCGACTGGGTGGAAGCGCGCCTCGCCGAGCCGCAGCCCGACGGCGTCGTGCGCGTGTTGATGCATTCGGTGGTGTGGCAGTATCTGGGTGCCGAACGGCAGGCGCGGATCGCGGCGGCGATGGCGCAGGCGGCGGCGCATGCCACGCCCGAACGCCCGCTCGCGTGGGTGCGGATGGAGCCGGATCGCGCGATCGCCGAGCAGCAATTGTGGGTGCAGAGCTGGCCCGGCCACGACGAACCGGTCAAGCTCGCCCGCGCGCAGGCGCATGGCGCGTGGATCGAGCCCATCTGACGTCGCCCCGGCTAGGCCGGGGCCGCTATGTGTGGGGCATCCGATTCGCCAAACTACGCAACGGCCCCGGCCTGCGCCGGGGCGACGGTTCTACCGTTGGTTCGCGACCACCACCTGCGCCGTCCCCCCGCTCCGTTCGTGCTGAGCGAAGTCGAAGCACGTGCCGCAGACGTCAGCGCTTGAGGCACGTGCTTCGACTTCGCTCAGGGCGAACGGAGTGGGGGCGGGTGCCCGTGCTCTTTCCCAATTTCACGCTTCTACTGCCCGTTCGCCACCACCGCCTGCACCACCGACTGCATCAGTTCCTGTCGCTGCGGGATCGTGCGTGGGGTGTCGCCGATCATCACCGCGATCGCATAGGCGCGGCCATCGGGCGCCATCAGCAGGCCGACGTCGTTATAGCCGGCAGTGCGCCCGGCGAGATCCTGGCCGGTGCCGGTCTTGTGGCCGAAGCTCCAGCCCGGCGGCACCGCGCCGCGCATGCGCTGCTTGCCGGTCTTGGACGATTCCATCGTGCTGATGAGGTAGGCGGTCGAGGTGGGCGAGAGCAGCTCGCCCTTCTTGAGCCGTGCCAGCGCATCGGCAATCGCGCGCGGGGCGGCGCCGTCGGGCGGATCGGCGACGTAGCGTTCGAACGCCGCGATGCGGGCCGATTGCGGCAGCCGCGCGCGCGCGAGCGAGAAGGCGTTGCCGAACGCATATTCGGGCCGCCAGGTCAGCCCGGCGGTCGCGCTCTGGAGCAGCCGCTCGCCGGGGCCGAAGCGGATGTTGCCGAGGCCCTTGCGCGCGATGAAGGCGCGCACCGCGCTCGGGCCGCCGACATAGCGCAGCAGCCGATCGTTGCAGGTGTTGTCGCTCATCGTCAGCGCGCGGCGCAGCAATTCGCCGACCGTGGTCTGATATTCACCGTTCTTGAGCAGCGAGGCGACCGGCTGGTGGAACAGCGTCAGGTCGTTGCGGGTGAGGGTGATCGGATCGTCGAGCGTGAGCCGGCCGGAATCGCGGAAATCGAGCACGGTCATCGCCACCCACAGCTTGCTCACGCTTTGCTGCGGCAGGCGGACATCGCCGTTGCTCTCGACCGTCCAGCCCTTGTCGATGCTGCGCACTGCGACGCCGACGCGGCCGTCGAAGCTGCGCGCGACCGCGTTGATCGAGCGGGCCAGCGCCTCGGGCGCGGCGACCGGGCGGGGCGTGGACGGCGGCACCGCCATCACGACCTGCGCGGGGTAGCGTGGGGGAAGCGCGCCGGGCGCCCGCGCCACCGTCCGCGTGTCTTGGACGCAGGCGCACAGCGCCACGGCGAGCAGGATGCCGGTGAGCGGCCGGGACGATTCGAATGCCAAGGTGTCGGTCACTTCATGGTTGCCCTGCCAACCCCCATCTGCAGGAAGAGCCGAAGGTGCGGATTCTTTCGCAACTTGGCAATATCATAACATCCCGCCCGAGTCGGCCATCGCGACGAGCCGACGCAAATCAGCGGCAAATGCTGCTCGCTCAGGGAACCAGCACCGTGTCGATCGCCTCCGGGAGCATCTCGGGATAATCGAGCGTGTAGTGCAAGCCCCTGGATTCCTTGCGGTGCAACGCCGATCGCACGATCAGTTCGGCGGTCTGGAGCAGGTTGCGCAGCTCGATCAGGTCGGGCGTCACGCGGAAGTGGCCGTAATAATCGTTGATCTCGTCGGTGAGCATGCGGATGCGGTGCTGCGCGCGCTCGAGCCGCTTGGTGGTGCGCACGATGCCGACGTAATTCCACATGAAGCGCCGGATCTCGGTCCAGTTCTGCTTGATGACCACCTCTTCGTCCGAATCGGTGACGCGGCTTTCGTCCCAGGGGCGGATGCGGGGCGGCGGCGGCAGATCCTCCCAATGGTCGGTGATGTGGCGCGCGCACGCCTCGCCGAACACGAAACATTCGAGCAGCGAGTTGGAAGCGAGCCGGTTGGCGCCGTGCAGCCCGCTTTCCGAACATTCCCCCGCCGCATAGAGCGCGGGCAGATCGGTGCGCCCGTCGATATCGATGACGATGCCGCCGCAGGTGTAATGTTGCGCGGGCACGACCGGAATCGGCTCTTTGGTCATGTCGATGCCGAGACCGAGCAGCTTCTCCTTGATGTTGGGGAAATGCTCGTTGATGAAATCGGCGCCGCGGTGGCTGATGTCGAGATGGACGTAATCGAGCCCGAGCCGCTTGATCTCGTGGTCGATCGCGCGCGCGACGATATCGCGCGGCGCGAGCTCGGCGCGGGGATCGAAATCGGGCATGAAGCGGTAGCCTGAATCCGGCAGCAGCAGATGCCCGCCTTCGCCGCGCACCGCTTCGGTGATGAGGAAGTTCTTGACGTCGAGGTTGTACAGGCAGGTGGGGTGGAACTGCATCATCTCCATGTTGGAGACGCGCGCGCCCGCGCGCCACGCCATCGCGATGCCGTCGCCGGTCGCGCCGCGCGGCGCGGTCGAGAACAGATAGGTGCGGCCCGCGCCGCCGGTGGCGAGGATCGTCGCGCGCGCGGTGAACAGCTCGACGCGGCCGGTCGCGCGGTTGACCGCATAGACGCCCCAGACATGCCCCGCGCCCGAATAGCGCTCCTCATGCTTGCTGGTGGCGAGATCGACGCAGACCATGTCGGGGATCAGCCGGATGTTGGGATGCGCTTCCGCCGCCGTCTGGAGCGCGACCTGCACGGCATGGCCGGTCGCGTCATCGACATGGACGATGCGGCGATGCGAATGCCCGCCCTCGCGCGTGAGATGCGGCGCGTTACCCTCCATGTTGAAGGGCACGCCGAGTTCGGTCAGCCGCGCGATCGCCTTGGGCGCGTTCTCGACGACGAACTCGACCGTCGCCAGATCGTTGAGGCCGGCGCCCGCAATCATCGTATCGTTAATGTGGCTCTCGAACGTGTCGCCCGGTTCGAGCACCGCGGCGATTCCGCCCTGCGCCCAGGCGGTCGATCCTTCATCGAGCCTGCCCTTGGCGAGCACCGTTACCTTGAAATGATCGGCGAGGTTGAGCGCGGCGGTCAGCCCCGCCGCGCCCGAGCCGATGATGAGGATGTCGCTCGTATGGGCGTCTGGCATGCGATGCTTATTCCGTTCGTGTCGAGCGTAGTCGAGACACCTGCGCCCGGCCGGGTGTCTCGACTACGCTCGACACGAACGGGGGAAGGGTTTCTGATCGGTTCAGGCCGCGTTCGCCGCGCGGGTGAGGTTGAGGAACACGTCTTCCAGATCGGCCTCGCGCGTGCTGACATCGACGATGCCGAACCCGTCCGACTGGATCGCGGCGAGCACCTGGCCCGCGTTGACCCGGTCCTTGCGATAGGTCACTTCCAGCACGCGGTCGCCCTTGAGCGCGATCTTCTCGAAACTGTCATGCACCGGCGCCGCCGCCACGTCGCGATCGACCGTCACCGCGACGATCTTCTCCTGCGCCATGCCGACCAAGGCGCGGGTCGGTTCGTTGGCGATCAGCCGACCGTGGTTGATGATGGCGATCCGGTCGCAGAGCTCCTCGGCCTCTTCGAGATAGTGCGTGGTCAGCACCACCGTCACGCCCTGATCGTTGAGCGTCTTCACATAGGCCCAGAGCTGCTGGCGAAGCTCGATATCGACACCGGCGGTCGGCTCGTCGAGCACCAGCACCGGCGGCGAGTGAACCATCGCCTTGGCCACCATCAGGCGGCGCTTCATCCCCCCCGACAGCGTACGCGCATAGGCATTGGCCTTGTCCTCGAGATGCACCGCGCGGAGCAATTCCATCGAGCGGCGGTGGCCCTTGGGCACCCCGTACAGGCCGGCGGCGATCTCGAGCGTCTCGAACGGGGAGAAGAACGGATCGAACAGGATCTCCTGATTGACGATGCCGATCGACACCTTGGCGTTGCGCGGATGCTGATCGATGTCGAACCCCCAGATCGTCGCCGATCCGCTGGTCTTGTTGACCAGCCCCGCGAGGATGTTGATGAGCGTCGACTTGCCCGCGCCGTTCGGCCCGAGCAGCCCGAAGATTTGGCCGCGCGGCACGTCGAACGTCACGCCATCGAGCGCGCGCTTGCCGCCCTGATAGGTCTTGCACAGATCGGTGATCGCGATGGCGGCTTCGGTCATGGGCGGACCTTTAGGCCGCGCGGCCAAGCGCGCCAACCCCGCAGAGAGCAATTGAAGCCGCGCGCCGGCGCTGCTATCGCTCGCCGCCATGATCGCACCGCCCGAAATCACCCGCGTCCACCAGCCCCGCGTCGCCTGTGACGGCGCCAGCGAGATTCCCGGCGGGGCCGCGCTCGGCCATCCGCGCGTGTTTCTCGAAATCGACGAGACCGGCTATGTCGATTGCGGCTATTGCGACCGCCGCTTCGTGCTGATCGGCGGCCCGGCCGACGGCGTCGACCAGTCGACCCTGCCCGATCATCCGGCCGGCGCGAGCATCTGAACGACGGATCGGCGCGGGGGTCATTTACCCGGCGTCGAGCGGCCCTATATTGGCGGGATGAACAGCCCCACCGATCCGCGCGCCTTCCTCTATCGTGACGGCCAGCTTTCTCCCGACGAGGCGCAGGCGCTCGCCGCGAGCGCGCTGTCGCGCGCCGAGGATGGCGAACTCTATCTGCAATATCGCAAGTCCGAGGCGTTCGGCTTCGACGACGGTCGGTTGAAGACCGCGAGCTACGACACGCATTCGGGCTTCGGCCTGCGCGCCGTCTCGGGCGAGACGACCGCGTTCGCGCACGCCAACGAGCTTAGCGCCGACGCGATCCGCCGCGCGACCGAGACGATGGCGCTGATCGATCCCGCCACCGGCCCCAAGGCCGCGCCGCCGCGCGCGACCAACCGGCACCTCTATACCGCCGCCGATCCGCTCGATCTGGTGCCGTTCGCCGACAAGGTGAATCTGTGCCAGACGATCGACGCCGCCGCACGCGCGCGCGATCCGCGCGTCAGCCAGGTGTCTGTATCGCTGATGGGAAGCTGGCAGGTCGTCGAGATCGTGCGGCCCGACGGTTTCATCGCGACCGACGTGCGCCCGCTGGTGCGACTGAACGTCTCGATCGTGGTCGAGCAGAACGGCCGCCGCGAAACCGGCACGCATGGTCTGGGCGGGCGCTATCTCTATGCCGATCTGTTCGAGCCCGAGACATGGAACCGCGCGATCGACATGGCACTGGCGCAGGCGGTGGTGAATCTCGACTCGGTCGCGGCGCCCGCCGGCGAGATGACGGTGCTGCTCGGGCCGGGCTGGCCGGGCATCCTGCTCCACGAAGCGATCGGCCACGGCCTTGAAGGCGACTTCAACCGCAAGGGGACCTCGGCCTTTTCCGGCCGGATCGGCGAGCGCGTCGCCGCGCCGGGCGTGACGGTGGTGGATGACGGTTCGATCATGGACCGGCGCGGCTCGCTGTCGATCGACGACGAGGGCACGCCGACCCAGGAGAACGTGCTGATCGAGGACGGTATCCTCAAAGGCTATATCCACGACCGCCTCAACGCGCGGCTGATGGGGGTCGCGCCGACCGGCAACGGCCGCCGCGAATCGTTCGCGCACGCGCCGATGCCGCGCATGACCAACACCTTCATGCGCGGTGGCAGCGACGATCCCGCCGAACTGCTCAGCCGCGTCAAGACCGGCATTTTCGCCAAGTCGTTCGGCGGCGGGCAGGTCGATATCGTCTCGGGCAAGTTCGTCTTCTCCTGCACCGAGGCGTACCGGATCGAAAACGGCAAGCTCGGCGCGCCGATCAAGGGCGCGACGCTGATCGGCGATGGCCCTACCTGCCTCACCAAGGTCAAGGGCATCGGCAACGACTTCGCGCTCGACGAGGGTGTGGGCATGTGCGGCAAGGGTGGCCAGAGCGTGCCGGCGGGCGTCGGGCAGCCGACGCTGCTGGTCGAGGGGCTGACGGTCGGCGGGACGGCGGTCTAGCGCGGCGCCGCCGCGCCGGCGTCAGGGCGCTGGCGCGGCCGGGTCGAGAAGAATCTCGCCGCCGAGCGCGGTGACCGCCGATCGCAGGACCGTCCTCCCGACCAGATTGACCAGCAGCAGCCCCAGCAGATTCGCCTTGAGCGCATTGGAGAGCGTGCTGCGGGCGATGATGCCGGTCTGCTCGCGCGCGGCGGTCTGTTCGTCGGTGTCGATGTTCTGCATCACGCCGAAGCAGAACGCGGGCAACGCATCCACCGCCTTGGCGAAATCGACGTTGCGCATGATCTCGGGAACTTCGCTCGCGCGCGGCAACGCGCGGCTGCGGTCGACCGACCGATCGGTCACCGCGAGCAGCACCTGCAGGATCGCGCTCGGCCCGATTTCTAGCGTCGCGTCGCCCTGTCGCACCGTGAACAGGGTGGTGCGGAAGAAGGCGACCGCCGCGAGCCCCGCCGCGAGCACTTGCACCGTGACCAGCCGGACGGGATCCGCCGTCTTGATCCCGAACCGGACATCGAACACCAGCACGAGGTGATAGGCGAGGAGCGAGCTGAGCGCGTTAAAGCCGATATACAGCATGCCCGCCGGCTGGCGGAGCGTCGCAACCGGATCGTCGCGATAGCGCCGCAACAGCTCCACCGATCCGGCGATGCCGCCGATCAGTCCCGCGAAGACATAGTTAGCGAGCATCGCCACCATGATTACCCCGTTTTTTGCGCGCCCCCGCGCCGCGTGCGTCTACTCCATCGGCGCCAGATCATTGCCCAGGCTGGTCAGCGCGTATCGCCCGCCGCTGTCGCCGTCGGTCTTCCGGACCAGTTTGAATTGCTGCATGTCCTCAAGCACCTTCAGCGTCTGCGTCGGGCTGCCGCTGGTCTGGGCGACCAAATCGCGCAGGCTGATCGGCTCGGGCGCCTTGGCGAGCAGCGACAGCAGTTCGTTCTCGATCTCGGGATGCGGGGCCGCGCCGGCCGGCGTCGCCTCCGGCACCCGGCTGCCCGAGAGGAAAGACCCGAAGATATCGACTTTCTTTGCGTCCATGTGAACACTGACCTTTCCGGTACCGCACGGATATTAACCTATTCGCGCGGCGAAGTCAGCAGCCGAGGCATGGGTGTCCGCCACCGCGCTGACGGCGGCCACGGCTCCGGGCCTCCACCACGCTCGCTTCGTCGAGCGACCCGTTGACCCGACGGTGTTTCCCGCGCGATGCTTCGGCGGCCATGCCGATATGCGATGCGTGGCGACCGGGACGATTGGAGACGGCGATGCGTGACGACTGGCCCACTCTCGACTGGCCCGCGTGGCGCGAGACCGCGATCGCGCTCCAGCTTCGCACGCAGATTGTGGGCAAGGTGCGGCTCGCGCTGACGCCGTGGCTCAACCATAGCTGGCACGTGCCGCTATATGTTTCGGCGCGCGGGCTCACCACCTCGGCAATTCCGTTCGGCGACCGTCTTCTCGAAATCGACTTCGATTTTGTCCACGATCGTCTGATCTTCATCACCAGCGACGGGCGCAGCCGGGGCATCGGCCTTCATGCCGGCAGCATCGCCGAATTCCACAAGACGGTGATCGCCTGTCTGGACGAGCTCGGCGTGCCGAGCGCCTTCGATGGCGCGCCCAGCGAAATGCCCGATGCGACGCCCTTCGCCGAGGATCACGCGCATCGCCCCTATGATGCGGAGGCGGTGCGCGCGTTCTGGCACGCGTTGATTCGCATCGCGCGCGCGTTCCGCACGTTCCGCACCGGGTTTCTGGGCAAGGCCAGCCCGGTGCATTTCTTCTGGGGCAGTTTCGATCTCGCGGCGACGCGTTTCTCAGGGCGCGCCGCGCCGCGCCACCCGGGCGGCGTGCCCGGTCTGCCCGACGCCGTGACGTGCGAAGCCTATAGCCACGAGGAAGCGAGCGTCGGCTTCTGGCCCGGCAGCGACGCCTATCCGACCGCCGCCTTCTACGCTTATGCCTATCCCTCGCCGCCCGGCTATGCCGCCGCCGCCGTCGCGCCCGAGGCCGCTGCGTGGGACGCGACGCTCGGCGAGTTCATCCTGCCCTATGAGGCGGTGCGCACCGCGCCCGATCCGCAGGCGGCGATCCTCGCCTTCTGCCACAGCACCTATGATGCGGCGGCGGATCTCGCGCATTGGGACCGCGACGCGCTCGAATGCCCGCTCGGCCGGCCGCGCGTGCCGCGCGTGGTGGTCTGATGGCGCTTGTCGAGGTCGGCCGATTCAATCGCAACGAAGCGCATATCGTGATCGGGCGGCTCGAGGCGGACGGGATTCCGGCGCTCGCGCTCGACGCCAATGCGAGCATCGCCGACGGCAGCTATCTGTTCATCCCGGTGCGCGTGATGGTGGACGAAGACGATGCGGAGGCTGCCCGCCACATCATCGCGGATGCTGCCTGAAATTCGGGCAGTTTCGCACCACTGCACAAAATTTACCCGCAAGTAACGTTTTGGTTCCGTCGAACGTCGCGTAATCGCGTCGTTTCGACTTGGCACGGCGTTTGCTCAGCACTTCTCGGGACTATTCAAGAGGGGGCGTCGAGTGAAACTCGTTATTGCCATCATCAAACCGTTCAAGCTCGACGAGGTGCGCGAAGCGCTCACCGAGATCGGTGTCGCGGGCATGACCGTTACCGAGGTGAAGGGGTTCGGCCGCCAGAAGGGGCAGACCGAAATCTATCGCGGCGCCGAATACAGCACCAACATGGTGCCGAAGATCAAGATCGAGATCGTCTGCGCGTCGGACCTCGCCGCCAAGGTGGTCGAATCGATCCAGGCTTCGGCCAACACCGGCGCGATCGGCGACGGCAAGATCTTCGTTCTCGATGTCGGCCAGACGGTGCGCATCCGCACCGGCGAAACCGACGAGACGGCACTGTGAACTCCGGGCTCATGAAGGGGGCAATGATGAACAAGACGTTGAAATATGTCGGCGTTGCCGGCCTGGGGGCGGCGCTGTTCGCATCCCTGCCGGCCTGGGCGCAGGCCGCCGCGCCCGCGCCGACCGTCAACAAGGGCGACACCGCCTGGATGATGACCTCCACGCTGCTGGTGCTGATGATGATCGTGCCTGGCCTGGCGCTGTTCTACGGCGGCCTCACGCGCGCCAAGAACATGCTGTCGACGATGACGCAGATCGGCGCGGTCGCCTGCCTCGCGATGCTGCTGTGGGTGATGTACGGCTACACGATGGCCTTCGGCGACGGCGGCAACGATTTCATCTCCGGCTTCGGCAAGGCGTTCCTGAAGGGCATCACGCCTGATTCGACCGCGGCGACCTTCACCGCCGGCGTCGCCATCCCCGAATATGTCTTCATCTGCTTCCAGATGACCTTCGCCGCGATCACCGTCGCGCTGGTGCTCGGCTCGGTGGTCGAACGCATGAAGTTCTCGGCGGTGATGGTGTTCGGCGCGGTGTGGCTGACGATCGTCTATTTCCCGATCGCGCACATGGTCTGGGCGTCGGGCGGCCTGTTCTTCAAGGCGGGCGCGCTGGATTTCGCGGGCGGCACCGTCGTCCACATCAACGCCGGCGTCTCCGCGCTGGTCTCCGCGCTGATCCTCGGCAAGCGCATCGGCTATCCGACCGAGCGCATGGCGCCGCATTCGCTGACGATGACCGGCATCGGCACCGGCCTGCTGTGGGTGGGCTGGTTCGGCTTCAACGCCGGCTCCGCGCTCGAAGCCAATGGCTCGGCCGCGCTCGCCATGATCAACACCTTCGTCGCGACCGCGTCCGCCGGCCTGTTCTGGATGCTGGTCGAGCGCGCCAACGGCCACAAGGGGTCGGCGCTCGGCTTCTGCTCGGGCATCGTCGCCGGCCTTGTCGCGGTCACGCCGGCAGCGGGTAATTCCGGCCCGTTCGGCGCGATCATCCTTGGCGGCGTCGCCTCGGTGGTCTGCTATTATGCGGTCTCGTTCCTCAAGCCCAAGCTCGGCTATGACGACGCGCTCGACGCGTTCGGTGTCCACGGCATCGGCGGGATGATCGGCGCGGTCGGCACCGGCATCGTCTATGCGCCGTGGCTCGGCGGCCCCGGCAAGCCCGATTTCGACATGGGCCATCAGGTTATCGTGCAGATCGAGGCGGTCGCCACGACGATCATCTGGGCCTCGGTCGGCACCGCCATCGCGATCTTCGCGGCCAAGCTGCTCACCGGGTTGCGCGTCACGCCGGAAGTCGAACTCGAGGGACTCGACATCGGCGAGCACGGCGAGCGCGCCTACAACTGATCGAAATCGGGGCGGGCGCGCCCGCCCCCCAATGCGTTCCTCCTGCGGACGACCTAAGGCCGGTGCGGCGACGCACCGGCCCTTTTTTGTGAGCGCACGACGCGGCCGACCGCGTCGTCTTGCCCTTCACGGCGCGCCGAGCGCCGAACGCTCAGAGCGTTCGGAACATCACCAGCGCATCGACCTTCCCGAGCGAGGGATGCGCGAACGCCCCCGGCAGCGTGCCGACCACCGCGAAGCCGCAGCCCCGCCACAAGGCGACCGCGCGCGTGTTGCTCGCCACCACGAAGTTGAACTGCATCGCGCGAAAACCCGCCGCGCGCGCCTGATCGAGCGAATGCAGGCACATCGCGCGCGCGATGCCGCGTCCGGTCGCGTGCCCTGCGGTCATATAGCCGCAATTGGCGACATGCGCGCCGCCGCCGCTTTGGTTGGCGCGCAACAGATAGGTGCCGAGGAGCGCGCCGTCCTCCTCCGCGACGAACACGCGGTTGCCGGGCGCGAACCAATAGGCGAGCGCGGCATCCTCGCGCATCGTCTGCTCGATCGCATAGGTCTCGCCCGCGCGGATCACGGGTTTGAGGATCGCCCAGATCGCGGCGCGGTCTGCCGAGGTGGCGGGACGGATCGATAGCATCATAGCCCGCTCGCCCTGCCCGGTACCGGTTGGGGCACGTGCTTCGGCAGGGTCAGCACGAACGGGGCTGGAGGTCGAAGCCCGTGCATGCTGGACCTAGGCGATCAGCAGCCCCGCCAGCGCCGCCGACATCAGGTTGGCGAGGCTGCCCGCCGCGAGCGCGCGCAGGCCGAGCTTGGCGATCATCGGTCGCTGGTTGGGGGCGAGGCTGCCGGTCGAGGCCATCTGGATCGCGATCGAGCTGAAATTGGCGAACCCGCACAGCGCGAACGTGACGATCGCGACCGTCCGCGGGCTGAGCCCCCGCATCTGCCCCATGTCGGCGAAGGCGACGAATTCGTTGAGCACCACCTTGGTGCCGAGCAGTCCACCCGCCGCCGCCGTCTCGTTCCACGGCACGCCGAGCAGGTACATCACCGGCGCGAGCACGGTGCCGAGCAGCGACTGGAAGCTGAGGCCCTTGAGACCGAACCAGCTTCCCACCTCGGCGAGCAGCCCGTTGGCGCACGCCACCAGCGCGACGAACGCTAGCACCATCGCGCCGACCGCGACGGCGATCCGCACGCCGGTCTGCGCGCCCATCGCGGCGGCCATGATGATGTTGGCGGCGCGCTCCTCCTCGGCGGCGACTTCGGCGACACGCACGGCCTGCTCCTCGCGGTCGTCGCCGAGCGGCAGCTCGCCGTCCTCGAACGGCACGTCGGGCATGATGATCTTCGCCATCAACAATCCGCCCGGCGCGGCCATGAACGACGCCGCGAGCAGGAACGGCAGCGATCCCGGCCCGAGCAGGGCGGCGTAAGCGGCGAGGATCGTCCCCGCCACGCCGGCCATACCGACCGACATCACCGCGAAGAGCTGCGAGGGGGTGAGCGTGGCGAGATACGGGCGGATCACCAGCGGCGCCTCGCTCTGCCCGACGAAGATGTTCGCCGCCGCGCACAAGGATTCGACCTTGGAGACGCCGGTCACCCGCTCGATCGCACCGCCGATCCAGCGCACCACGAGCTGCATGACGCCGATATGATAGAGCACCGCGACCAGCGCCGCGAAGAAGATGATGACCGGCAGTGACGAGATCGCGAAGGCATGGCCGAACTTGGGGTCGGTGGCGAGATCGCCGAAGATCACGCGCGTGCCTTCGCCGGCATAGCCGAGCAGCGCGGAGACGGCGGCGGACATGCCGTAGATCGCCGCCTTGCCGGCCGGAACGTAGAGCACCAGCACCGCGATTGCGACCTGCAGCGCGAACGCCGCCCCCACCACGCGCGGGCGGATCGCACGGCGGTTGGTGGAAAGCGCGAGCGCGATCAGGAGGATAACGGTAATACCGGCAAGGCCGATCAGGAATTTGGTCATGCGTGTCTTCGCGCCCATCGTGCGGCGGCCGCCCCCGGGCGCCTGCTGTTCGCGGCGCACCATACAGGGCGAAGGCGCGCACGCCAGAGCCTAACGAAATGCGCCCGCTCAGCCCCGGTTCAGCCGCGAGCGCGCTTTGATCCGCGGCGGAATGCCGCTACGGTGCGACACACTGCCCTTCGATGGATGGAAATATCCGCTTGATGCCCCGCGTTCCCGGTTCCCGTGCCTTTCTGCAAGCCACTGCGATCGCCGCCGTCCTCGCGATCGTTCCGCTCGGCACCGGCGCGATGGCGGCGGTGGACACCAGCGCCTATCGCGAGATCTCCGTGTTTATGGAGGTGTTCAACCGCGTGAAGGCGGAATATGTCGACAAGGTCGACGACAAGACGCTGGTGAAGGGCGCGATCGACGGGATGCTCGCCGCGCTCGATCCGCACAGCAGCTTCGAGACCGGGCTCGATTACGACAATCTGCGCATCCAGACCACGGGCAGCTACGGCGGGCTCGGCCTCACCGTCACGATGGAGGACGGCGCGGTCAAGGTGATCGCGCCGCAGGAGGACACGCCGGGCTGGCGCGCGGGCGTCAAGTCGGGCGACTATATCACGCATATCGACGGCAAGCTGATCTTCGGCGACACGCTCGACGAGGCGATCGCCAAGATGCGCGGCAAGCCCGGCACCAAGATCACGCTGACCTTGCAGCGCCCCGGCGCGTCCGATCCGATCATCGTGACGATGGTGCGCGAACAGATCGTCCAGAAGCCGGTCAAATGGTCGGTGAAGGGCGATATCGGCATCATCAACATCAACACCTTCTCCGAACATACGGGCGATGCCGTCCATGCCGCGATCCTCGGCATCGACAAGCAGCTCGGTCACCAGCCGACCGGCTATGTCGTCGACCTGCGCGACAATGGCGGCGGGCTTCGCGACGAGGCGGTCGCGGTCGCCGACAATTTCCTGTCGTCGGGGGTGATCGTGTCGCAGCGCGGGCGCGACCGCAGCGATGTCGAGACCTTCTATGCCGAGAGCTATTTCAAGGGCGATCCCTCGCACGGGCTGCCGGTGATCGTGCTCACCAACGCGGGCACCGCCTCCGCGTCCGAGATCGTGGCGGGCGCGTTGCAGGATCATCACCGCGCTTTGGTGATGGGCGAGCGTTCGTTCGGCAAGGGATCGGTCCAGACCGTCATCGACATGGGCAACAACACCGCGCTTCGGCTCACCACTTCGCGCTATTACACGCCGTCGGACCGGTCGGTGCAGGAAGGCGGGATCGAACCCGACGTGCAGGTGCCGCAGATTTCCGACCCCGATTACAAGAAACGCCCGACATTCCGCGAGGATGATTTGCGCCGCCACCTCATCAACGAAATCAAGAACGACGATTCGGTGCTGGAGCAGGACAGCAAGCCCGATCCGCGTTTCGCCGCGACCCCGGCCGAGCTGAAGGCCAAGGGCATCGACGATTTCCAGCTCGATTATGCGATCAAGACGCTCGCGCGGCTCGGCCCCGCGCCGCAGGTCGCCGCGGCGAGGCGCTGAGCGATGGGCCCGGATCGCTTCGCCCACGCCCGCGCGCTCGCGCTGATCGTCCCCGCCGCGCTGCTCGCCGGGGCTTATGGCTTCCAATATCTCGGGCATCTGTACCCATGCGAAATGTGCTGGTGGCAGCGCTATCCGCATTTCGCGGCGGTCGTGCTCGCGCTTGCCGCCTTCGTCGTGCCGACGCGGGCTGGCCGCCTGCTGGTGGCGTGCGCCGCGCTCGCGATCTTCGTGAGCGGCGCGATCGGCGTGTACCATGCGGGCGTGGAATATCATTGGTGGGAGGGCATCACTGCCTGCAGTTCCACGATGGCGGGGCATGGCGGCTCGGTCGATGACATGCTCGCGCGGATCATGAAGGCGCCGGTGGTGCGCTGCGACGTGCCGCAATGGACGCTGTTCGGCATCTCGCTCGCCGGGTTCAACGCACTGACCTCGATCCCGGCCGCGCTGGTGATCTTCGCATTGCTTCCGAAAGGCCAGAGATGAGCGGCTGGAAACCCGGTGACCCCCGCCGCGACGCGCGCTCGATGGTGCGTGTCGATCAGGCCGGCGAATATGGCGCGACGCGGATCTACGCCGGTCAGCTCGCGGTGATGGGGGACCGTACGCCCGCCGCGCGCGCGATCGCCGGCATGGCCAACCAGGAAGAGCGGCACCGCGCGTTCTTCGACGCGATGATCGTCGCGCGCGGTGTACGCCCGACGTTGCTGCAACCGTTCTGGGATGTGGCGGGTTTCACCCTCGGGGCGGTGACGGCGGCGCTCGGCCCGGAAGCGGCGATGGCCTGCACCGCCGCGGTCGAGACCGAGATCGACAAGCATTACGCCGATCAGCTCGACGCGCTGGGGGATTCGGACCCCGAACTGTCGGCGGCGGTGCTGGAGTTCCAGGCGGAGGAAGTCGAACACCGCGAGACCGCGCTCGCCTCGGGGGCGGAGGCCGCGCCGGCCTATCTGCTGCTGAGCGGGGCGATCCGGCTCGGCTGCCGCGTCGTGATCGCGGCGGCGAAACGCATTTGACGGGCGGTGCCCGTACAGGAGTGATGCGATGAAGAAGATGGTTTCGTGGGCGATGGCCGCGCTGGCGACGGTCTTGGCATCCGCGCCGACCCATGTGGCGGCGCAGGGCAAGCAGGTTCCCTCGCTCGTCATCTATGGCGACCAGAAATGTCCGACCGACAATGACGGCAACGAGGTCGTCGTCTGCGTCCGCCGCCCGGCGAGCGAGCAGTTCCGCATCCCGAAGGAACTGCGCGACTTCAAGGTGACGCCCGAGAACGAGAGCTGGGCGGCGAAGGTCGCCGCCAACGATCACGTGGCCGACAGCGGCATCGGCAGTTGCAGCAACGTCGGCCCGGGCGGCGCGAGCGGCTGCTTCCTGCAGAATTCGCAGATCAACCGCGCGACCAACAAGGAACGCGCGCGCGACCAGCGCGTGCTCGAATCGACCATCGGCAAGTAACGTCGCGGCCGGGGGCGGTATGACGGACACGGCGGCCGTGGGGGCGCATGTTCGGCACCTGGGTGTTCGGTTGGGGGCATGATGGGCGCAAGACCGATGGAGCGCGGGCCGCATGGCGTCGCGCTGATGCTGTTCGCGTTGGTGTGGTTCTCCTGCGCGTGGTTCGGCTCATGGGAGCTCAACCCCAACAACGCGACCCGGCTGTTCGCGGCGTTTTCGATCGTCGAGCGCGGCGATGCGACGATCGACCGCTTTCAGTCGCTGACGATCGACAAGGCGCGCTTCGGCGACCATTATTACATGGACAAGGCGCCGGGCATGACGCTGATGGCGGTGCCGCTCGTATGGGCTGTCGAGAAGATCACCGGCGGGGAGACGGACACGCAGGTGATCGACGCCGCCAACCCGCGGCTGATGCGCTTCATGGCGCTGCGGCTGCGCGTGGCGGTCGCGCTCGGCGCGGCGCTGCTCACCGCTTTCGCGGCGGTGTTGCTGCTCGATCTCGCCACCGGCATCACCGGCAGCCCGGCGGCGGGGCTGTATGCCGCGCTATCCTATGCGCTCGGGTCGATCGTGTGGGGCTGGTCGACGACGATGCTCGGCCATGCGCCGGTCGCGGCGCTGCTGCTGATCGCGACCTGGGCGATCTGGCGGGGCACGAGCGGCGCGGCGGAACTGGCGCGCTGGCGCTATCCGCTGCTGGCGGGCCTCGCGCTCGGCTGGGCGGTGGTGGTCGAATTCCAGGCCGCGCTCGGCGGCGTCGCGATCGCCGGCTGGGCGCTGTGGCGGACGCGGGACGTGGCGTGGCCGGTGCGCGGGCGCGTGCTGGCGATGGCGGTGGGGACGGGCATCGTCGCGATGCTGCCGCTGTTCGCCTATAGTCTGTTCACGTTCGGCACGCTGTTCCGGCTCGGCTATCAGGGGGTGGTCGGGTTCAACGGCATGCAGCAGGGGCTGTTCGGGCTGACCTATCCCAAGCCGGAGGCGCTGTTCGGCATCCTGTTCGGGGTGCGGCGCGGGCTGCTCTGGGTGTCGCCGGTCATCATGCTGGGCGCGGTCGGACTAGCCGGGATGATTCGCACGCGCGAGACGCGCGATCTGGGCGTGCTCGCGGCGGTGGTGATCGCGATCGTGCTGATGGTCAACGCCTCCTACGTCTATTGGGACGGCGGCGCGTCGATCGGCCCGCGTCATTCGGTGCCGGCGATCCCGTTCCTCGCGATCGGGCTGGCGGTGCTGTGGGCGCGCTGGCGCGGGGCGGGGCGGCGTGCCGCGCTGGTCGCGCTGCTGGTGGTTTCGGTGGCGGTCAATCTGATGATCGCCTCGACCGACATCTTCGGTTCGGAAGCCTATGCCGATCCGCTGTGGAGCCGCACGATCGTCGCGATGTTCCTGCCCGGCAATCTCAGCACGATCCCGAGCGACTTCTTCGGCTGGAGCGCGTGGCGCGGCTTCTTCCTGTATCTTGACGTCGCCGTGCCGCTGCTGGTGCTGCTGATCGTTTGGACGCGCGCGGCGGAGCACCAGGCGAGATAAATTCGCCGTTCGGCACGAACGGAGCGGGTTTCAGCCTCGTTTCATCCCCCGTATCCGGTGCCAGACGAAGAACGCCACCGCCGCCAGCAGCACGCCCGCGATCGCCACGTCGGCGCTGTGGAACGCCGCCTTCACGCGCGGGTCGCTGTCCCATTTCTCGCCGAGCGTCGCGCCGAGCCAGGCCAGCGCGAAGCACCACGGCCATGAGCCGATGAAGGTGTAAAGGTGGAATGGCACCAGCGGCATCCGCGCGACGCCCGCCGGAAAAGCGATGAACGAACGGATCAGCGGCAGCAACCGCGCGATCAGCACCGCGGGGCCGCCGAAGCGGGCGAAGAAGCGATCGGCGGTGTCGAGTTCGCCCGGCCCGACCAGCACGTACCGGCCCCAGCGCTCGGCGAGCGGGCGGCCACCGTGCCTGCCGATCTCATAGGCGACGATCGAGCCGAGATTGCAGCCGATCGCCCCCGCCGTCGCGACGAGCAGCAGGTTCAGTTCGCCCTTCCAGACCAGATAGCCCGCGAACGGCATGATGATCTCCGAGGGCAACGGGATGCACGCCGATTCGATCGCCATCAGTAGCGCGATGCCAAGATAGCCGCCGCTCGAGATGATGGCGATGATGATGGTGGCGAGAAAGCCGAGTATCTTTTCGATCATGCCATCGCTCTGCCCCGAACATGGCGCATCTCGCCAGTGTAAAAACGTTGCTGGCGCTGGCGGCGGATGGAAATTCACGGTCGCCTGCCCTACGTCTGCGCCGCGAACGTGCGAAAGGCCGGTATGAACGCGGACGAAGACAAGCGCGCGGCGGCCAACGCGGCGGTCGGCGAGATCGCTGACGGCATGCTCGTCGGGCTCGGCACCGGATCGACCGCGGCGTTCGCGATCGCGCGGCTCGGCGAGCGCGTGCGAGCGGGGCTGCGGGTGCGCGCGGTCGCCACCTCGCTGCGCAGTCTGGAACAGGCCCGCGCGGCCGGTATCGACACGCTCGACTTCGCCGACGTCGCCGCCACCGATCTCGCGATCGACGGCGCCGACGAGATCGACGCGCGGCTCCACGCGATCAAGGGCGCGGGTGGGGCGATGCTGCGCGAGAAGATCGTCGCAGAATCCGCCGCGCGGATGATTGTCATCGCCGATGGATCGAAGCGCGTCGCCGCGATCGGCGCCGCCAAGCTGCCGGTCGAGGTGCTGCCATTCGCGCGCAGCTTCGTCACGCGCCGGGTGGCCGATCTCGGCGCGGCGGTGACGGTGCGCGGCGGCGCGGCGGCGCCGTTCCGTACCGATCAGGGCAATCTCGTGCTCGACTGCCGCTTCGCCGCGCTGGGCGATCCTTTCGCACTCGCCGAGGCGCTGGCGGCGATCCCCGGGGTGCTCGGCCACGGCCTCTTTCTTCGTGAAATTGATAGCGCTATCATCTGCGAACAAGGGCAGGTGACACGGATCGACCGGCCCGTGTAGGGAAGATCATGACGCAGCCGGATCGTTCGAGCGCGAAAATTCGAGCGACCGTCACGCAACCACATCAGCGCGATGGCGTTAGCCGTTGACGACAAGAAAGGTCTTTTGAATGTCCGATGCCCAGACGGTGAGCACCACGCCGGATCTGCACGAAGACGGATCGCCCGAGCGCCTCGCGATCGACACGATTCGCACGCTGTCGATGGATGCGGTGCAGGCCGCCAATTCGGGGCATCCGGGCACGCCGATGGCGCTCGCGCCGGTCGGGCATACGCTTTGGACCAAGTTCCTGCGTTATGATCCGGCAACGCCCGACTGGCCCAACCGCGACCGCTTCGTGCTCTCGGTCGGCCATGCCTCGATGCTGCTGTATTCGTTGATCCACCTCGCCGGGATCGAGGAGATCGACAAGGACGGCAAGAAGAGCGGCAAGCCCGCGCTCAGCCTCGACGATCTCAAGCAGTTCCGTCAGCTCAACTCGAAGACGCCGGGGCACCCGGAATATCGCCACACCACCGGCGTCGAAACCACCACCGGTCCGCTGGGCGCGGGCGTGAGCAACTCGGTCGGCATGGCGATCGCCGAGCGCTGGCTCGCCGCGCGCTACAATAAGCCGGGCTACACGCTGTTCGACCATGACGTCTATGCGCTTGCCGGCGACGGTTGCATGATGGAGGGCGTCTCGGCCGAGGCGGCGTCGCTCGCCGGACACCTCAAGCTCTCCAACCTGTGCTGGATCTACGACAGCAACCACATCTCGATCGAAGGCGACACCGCGCTCGCGTTCGATGAAGATGTCGGCAAGCGGTTCGAGGCTTATGGCTGGAACGTCATCCATGTGAACGACGCCAACGACATCGCCGCGCTGACCGCCGCGTTCGACGCGTTCCGCGCGACCACCGACAAGCCGACCTTCATCGTCGTCCATTCGATCATCGGCTGGGGTTCCCCGCGCGCCGGCAGCGAGAAGGCGCATGGCGAGCCGCTCGGCGAGGAGAATATCCGCCTCACCAAACAGGCCTATGGCTGGCCCGAGGATGCCAAGTTCCTCGTGCCCGAGGGTGTCGCCGAAGCCTTCAAGGGCGCGATGACCGAACGCGGCGTGCCGCTGCGCGAGGCATGGCAGGCGAATTTCGCCAAATATCATGACGCGCATCCCGAGCTCGCCGCCGAACTCGACGATCTGTTCGCGAGCAAGCTGCCGAAGGGCTGGGACTCGGCGCTGCCGACGTTCGACGCGGACCCCAAGGGCATCGCCAGCCGCGATTCGAGCGGCAAGGTGCTCAACGCGCTCGTCAAGCCGGTGCCGTGGCTGGTCGGCGGCGCGGCCGATCTCGCGCCGTCCACCAAGACCGACATCAAGGGCGCGCCCTCGTTCGAGGCGGACAATTACGCCGGCAGCAACTTCCACTTCGGCGTGCGCGAGCATGGCATGGGCGGCGTGGTGAACGGCATGGCGCTGTCCTACCTGCGCGCCTACGGTTCGACCTTCTTCGTCTTCACCGATTACATGCGCGCGCCGATCCGCCTCTCGGCGATCATGGAGCTCGGCGTGGTGTGGGTGTTCACCCACGATTCGATCGGCGTCGGCGAGGATGGCCCGACCCACCAGCCGATCGAGCATCTCGCGATGCTGCGCGCGACGCCGGGGCTCGACACGATCCGCCCGGGCGACGCCAACGAAGTCTCGGTAGCGTGGAAGGCTGCGCTCGAGTCCGGCAACAACCCGACCGCGCTCGTCCTCTCGCGTCAGGCGCTGCCGACGATCGACCGGAGCAAATACGCATCGGCCGAAGGGCTGATGAAGGGCGGCTATGTCATCGCCGACAGCGAGACCCCGGAGCTGATCCTGATCGCGACCGGCAGCGAACTGTCGCTTGCGCTGAGCGCCTACGAAAGGCTGGTCGAGCAGGGCGTCGCCGCGCGCGTCGTGTCGCTGCCGAGCTGGCACCGCTACGAGATGCAGGATGCCGCGTACAAGGAAAGCGTCCTGCCGAAAGCGGTCCGCGCGCGCCTCGCGATCGAACAGGCCGGCGAGATCGGCTGGGATCGCTATGTCGGGCTCGACGGCGCGACGATCACCATGTCGACCTTCGGTGCGTCGGCGCCGCTCGCCAAGCTGCAGGACAAATATGGCTTCACCGTCGAGAACGTCGTCAAGGTCTCGCGCGAACTGCTCGGAAAGGACGCATAAATGAGTCTCCTCAAGGATCTCGCCAGCCACGGCCAGGCGGTGTGGCTCGATTTCGTCGATCGCAAGTTCCTCGAGGCGGGTGGCCTCAAGAAGCTCGTCGAGGAAGATGGCCTGACCGGGGTCACCTCCAATCCGTCGATCTTCGAAAAGGCGATGGGCTATGGCGACGCCTATGACGCCACGCTCGCCGAATTTGACAAGCAGCATCCCGGCGCGGCGACGATGGACCGCTACGAAGCGCTCGCGATCCAGGACATACAGGCCGCCGCCGAGACGCTCGCGCCGGTCTATGAGGCGACGCAGGCCAAAGACGGCTATGTAAGCCTGGAAGTGTCGCCCTATCTCGCCAGCGATACCGACGCGACGATCGCCGAGGCGCAGAAACTGTGGGCGGCGGTCGATCGCCCCAATCTCATGATCAAGATCCCCGGCACCCCGGCGGGCGTGCCCGCGATCGCCGCGACGATCGCCGCGGGCATCAACGTCAACGTGACGCTGCTGTTCTCGAACTCGGCCTATCAGGCGGTCGCGCTCGCCTATGTCGAGGGGCTCGAGCAGCGCGTCGAACAGGGCCTGCCGATCGACCGGATCGCCAGCGTCGCGAGCTTCTTCGTCAGCCGCATCGACAGCAAGATCGACGACAAGATCGACGCGCGCATCAAGGCCGGCGATCCCGAGAGCGAGGCGCTCAAGGCGATTCGCGGCAAGGTCGCGATCGCCAACGCGAAGCTCGCCTATGACTGGTTCCTCGAGTTCAACAAGAGCGCGCGCTGGCAGGCGCTCGCCGCCAAGGGCGCGCAGGTCCAGCGGCTGCTGTGGGCCTCGACCGGGACGAAGAACCCGGATTATCCCGACACGCTGTATCTCGACGAGCTGATCGGGCCGGACACGGTCAACACCGTGCCGCCCAAGACGATGGACGCGTTCCGCGACCACGGCACGCCCGCCAACACGCTCGGCACCAACATCGCCGGCGCGCGGCACGTTCTGTCCGAGGCCGAGCGGCTTGGGCTCGATCTCGACGGCGTCACCGAAACGCTGGTCGAGGAGGGCGTCGCGTCCTTCTCCAAGGCGTTCGACGATCTGCTCGGCGCGATCGCGAAGAAGCAGCCGGCGGACGCATAACCGGCTGCCGCATGACCCTATTCCCCCGCGAAAGCGGGGGACCAGAGCTGGCCGCGCGGCGTTTGTTGCTGTGGACCCCCGCCTTCGCGGGGGAACGGTGTTCAGAATCGTAGGAGTATCCTCATGAAGATCGGTATCATCGGCCTCGGCCGGATGGGCGGCAACATCGCGCGGCGGCTGATGCGCGCCGGCCATGAGGCCGTCGTGTTCGACCGGGACGAGAAGGCGGTCGCGGCGCTGGTCGCCGACGGGGCGGTCGGCGCCTCCTCGCTCGCCGACATGCAAGGCAAGCTCGCCGATCCGGCGATCTACTGGGTGATGCTCCCGGCGGGCGGCCCGACCGAACAGACCGTGGCGGCGCTCGCCGAGCAATGCGGTCCCGGCGGCATCATCATCGACGGCGGCAACAGCTTCTACAAGGACGACATCCGCCGCGCCAAGGCGCTTGCGGAAAAGCAGGTCCATTACGTTGACGTCGGCACCTCGGGCGGCGTCTGGGGGCTGGAGCGCGGCTATTGCATGATGGTCGGCGGCGACCCGGAGACGATCAAGACGCTCGATCCGATCTTCGAAGCGCTGGCGCCGGGCATCGGCACGATCCCGCGCACGCCGGGCCGCGACAACGACAAGGAAGATCCGCGCGCCGAACTGGGCTATATCCATGCAGGGCCGGCGGGTGCGGGCCATTTCGTCAAGATGGTCCACAACGGCATCGAATACGGGCTGATGCAGGCATATGCCGAGGGCTTCGACATCCTCAAGGGCAAGTCCTCCGAGCATCTGCCCGAGGACGAACGCTTCGATCTCAACCTCACCGACATCGCCGAAGTCTGGCGGCGCGGCAGCGTGATCTCGTCGTGGCTGCTCGATCTCACCGCGATCGGTCTCGCCAAGGATCAGATGCTCGATCATTTCTCGGGCAATGTCGCCGATTCGGGCGAAGGCCAGTGGACGATCGACGCGGCGATGGAAGAGAAGGTGCCGGCGAACGTGCTGAGTGCGGCGCTGTACGCACGCTATCGCAGCCGCGTCGAGCATACGTTCGGCGACAAATTGCTGTCGGCGATGCGCTTCGGCTTCGGTGGCCACGTCGAAATGCCGCAATGAGCGGGGTGACGAAGGACGGCATCCGACTGTTCATCTCCGATCTCGACGGCACTCTGGTCGATCGGAAGAAGGAACTGACGGCGGGTACGATCGCATCGGTCGCGCGACTCAAGGCGGCGGGGATCGGCTTCACCGTCATCAGCGCGCGGCCGCGCTCGGGGGTGCGGCCGATCGTCGATGCGCTCGAACTCGACGTGCCGATCGGCGCGTTCAACGGCGGCACCTTGTTCAAGCGCGACGGCACGGTGCTGGCCGAGCACCGCATCGCGCCGCATGTCGCGGCGGGCGTGTTCGAGCTGGCGCAGGGGCTCGATGTCGCGCCTTGGCTGTTCGCCGATGACCGTTGGTATGCGCTCGCCGAACAGGGCATGCATTTCGACAGCGAACGCGTATCGGCGAACCAGTCCCCGGTGGTCGTCTCGGATTTCTCTCCATATTACGATCGCGCCGACAAGATCACCTTCGTCAGCGACGATCCGCCGCTACTCGCGGGGCTGCTCGACCGCGCGCGGGCGGCCTATGGCGAGGCGGCGACGATCGCCCAGTCGCAGACCTATTATCTCGATGTGACCGCGACCGCCGCCAACAAGGGCGACGGCGTGGCGGCGCTGGCGGAGAGCTTCGGCGTGCCGCTGTCGCAGACCGCGGTGATCGGCGATCAGTTCAACGATCTGCCGATGTTCGCACGCGCCGGCCTGTCAATCGCGATGGGGCAGGCGCCGGAGGGCGTGAAGGCGCTCGCGCAGCACGTTACGGGTGCGAACGACGCCGATGGCGTGGCGCAGGCGATCGACGAGATCATTCTGGCGTAAAACGTGCCGCCGTCATGCCGGACGTGTTCCGGCATCCACCGTTCAACAAGCCCTCACGCCGTTAATTTTGCGGAACGGTGGACCCCGGAATAAATCCGGGGTGACGCGGCGGCTTGGGGATTTGCCAACTCTACGGCGTTCCTTCAGCGCGGCGGGGTCAGCTTCACCAGCGCGCCATCGTCCTGGAGCAGCCAGATCGCGCCGTCCGGCCCCTGCGCCACGTCGCGGATGCGCGTCTCCATCGGCCATTGATCGGCCTTGGTCGCGGTCTCCCCGTCGAGCTTGACGCGGATCAGCGCCTCGCCGGAGAGCGCCGCGATGAACATCGATCCCTTCCACTGCGGGAACAGATCGCCCGAATAGATCATCATGCCGCCGGGCGAGATCGACGGGTTCCAGAACACCTTGGGCGCCTCGAAGCCGTCGCCGGGCTTATGATCGGGAATATCGGTGCCGTCGTAATTGCTGCCGTTCGACGCCTTGGGCCAGCCGTAATTCTTGCCGGGCAGGATCAGGTTGACCTCGTCGCCGCCCTTCGGCCCCATCTCGATCTCCCACAGGCGGCCGGCCGAATCGAACGCGAGGCCATAGGGATTGCGGTGGCCCATGCTCCAGATTTCGGCTGGCGCGGTGTTCACGCCGCCTTCGACCGGCTGCTGCGTGCCCTTTTCCTTGAAGGCCGCGCCGGTGTTCTCGGGCGGGTCGAACACCGTGACGGTGGGCGTGCCGGTCTTGCCCGCGAAGGGATTGCCGGGCGCGGGTTTGCCGTCGAGCGTGAGGTGCAGGATCTTGCCGAGCTTCTGGTTGATGTCCTGCGCGGGCGTGAAGCGCTGGCGTTCGCCCGAAGAGAGGAACAGCGATTTGCCATCGGGTGCGAAGGCGATGTTGGCGCCGAACTGGCCGCCTTCGCCGTCAGATCCCTGCCGCCACAGCACCTGCGTGCCCTGCAATTGCGTGCCGAGCAAGGTCGCGCGCGCCAGCGCGAGCGCGGCGCCATGCGGGCGCGGTTCGGAATAGGTGAGGTAGATCGCGTGGCTGGACGCGAAATCCGGCGCCACCGCCACGTCGAGCAAGCCGCCCTGGCCGATCTCCTGGACCTTGGGCACGCCCGCGACATCGCGGATATGACCGCTCGCGTCGCGCAGCTTGAGTTTCCCGGCTTTCTCGGTGACGAGCAGGCTGCCGTCGGGCAGGAACGCCATCGCGAACGGCGTGTCGAATTGCGCCTGCTTGGCGCTGACGAACGGCGGCCCCGACGTGGCCGCCGTGGCGGAGGCGTTGCCGCCGACATTGGCGGAGGGGGAGCAGGCCGAGGTGGCGAGCAGGAGCAGCGCGAGCGGGCGGAGGTTCATGGCCGCATGGTAGCGGCATCATCGCGCGTTCCCAAGCGGAAACGCGGAGGCGCTTGCCAGCCCTTCATGCTTCGCCTATATCACCGGCATATTCTCTACATCGTTATGGTGAAGAGGTCGGAGCCACCCGGTTCCGGCGACAATCCTGCTTGTTTGGAGCATCGATGGCGGACCCCGACCTGATCCGGGCCAAGCTGAACGCATTGATCGAGCCTGAGGCGAAAGCGCTCGGCTTCGATCTCGTGCGCGTCAAGCTGTTCGGCGGCGCGGGCGACCTCACCTTGCAGGTGATGGCCGAGCGCCCCGACACGCGCCAGCTCACGATCGACGATTGCGCCGAGCTGTCGCGCCGCATCTCGGACCGGCTTGATGCGCTCGAGGAGCAGGGTACCGACCTGATCGACGAGGAATATCGCCTCGAAGTCTCGTCGCCCGGCATAGACCGGCCGCTGACGCGGCTGGCGGACTTCGCCGACTGGGCCGGGCATGACGCGCGCATCAATCTCGCGCAGCCGGTCGATGGGCGCAAGCAGCTCACCGGCGTCCTCAAGGGCGTCGAAGGCGATCGGATCACGATCGACGTGCGCAAGCATGGCGACATCACGATCGGTTTCGCCGATGTCGGCGATGCCAAGCTGCTGCTGACCGACCGGCTGATCGCCGCCACCCGGCCGCTTTCGATGGATGGCGCCGACGAAGAAGAATTCGAACACGACGACAGCGACGCGCTGGAGAGCGCCGAAGATGAAGGACTGAAGTGATGGCCACCGCCGTTTCCGCCAACAAGGCCGAGCTGATCGCAATCGCGAACGCGGTCGCCAGCGAAAAGATGATCGACAAGGGCATCGTCATCGAGGCGATGGAAGACGCGATCCAGCGCGCGGCGCGGGCGCGCTACGGCGCGGAAAATGACATCCGTGCCAAGCTCGATCCCAACAGCGGCGATCTGCGGCTGTGGCGTGTCGTCGAAGTGGTCGAGGCGGTCGACGATTTCTTCAAGCAGGTGAACCTCAAGGAAGCGCAGAAGCTCCAGAAGGACGCCGAGATCGGCGATTACATCGTCGATCCGCTGCCGCCGATCGAGTTCGGCCGCATCGCCGCGCAGGCCGCCAAGCAGGTGATCTTCCAGAAGGTCCGCGATGCCGAGCGCGACCGTCAGTTCGAAGAGTTCAAGGATCGTCAGGGCGAGATCATCACCGGCGTCGTCAAGCGCGTCGAGTTCGGCCATGTCGTCGTCGATCTCGGCCGCGCCGAAGGCGTGATCCGCCGCGACCAGCAGATCCCGCGCGAAGTGGTGCGCGTCAACGATCGCATCCGCTCGCTGATCCTCAACGTGCGCCGCGAGAACCGTGGCCCGCAGATCTTCCTCAGCCGCGCGCATCCCGATTTCATGAAGAAGCTGTTCGCGCAGGAAGTGCCCGAAATCTACGACGGCATCATCGAGATCAAGGCCGCCGCGCGCGACCCCGGCAGCCGCGCCAAGATCGGCGTCATTAGCCACGATTCGTCGATCGATCCGGTCGGAGCGTGCGTCGGCATGAAAGGCAGTCGCGTTCAGGCGGTGGTGCAGGAGATGCAGGGCGAGAAGATCGACATCATCCCCTGGTCGCCCGACACCGCGACCTTCGTCGTCAACGCGCTCCAGCCCGCGAGCGTCAGCCGCGTCGTGATCGACGAGGAAGAGGACCGGATCGAGGTGGTCGTTCCCGACGACCAGCTCAGCCTCGCGATCGGCCGGCGTGGCCAGAACGTGCGGCTCGCCTCGCAGCTCACCGCCAAGGCGATCGACATCCTCACCGAGCAGGATGCGAGCGAGAAGCGCCAGAAGGAATTCGTCGAGCGCACCGAGATGTTCCAGAACGAGCTCGACGTCGACGAGACGCTCGCGCAGTTGCTGGTTGCGGAGGGCTTCACCAACCTCGAGGAAGTCGCCTATGTCGAGGCCGATGAAATCGCCGGCATCGAAGGCTTCGACGAGGATCTCGCCGCCGAGTTGCAGAGCCGCGCGACCGAGGCGCTCGAACGCCGCGAGGAAGCCAATCGCGCGTTGCGCCGCGAACTCGGCGTCGAGGACGATCTCGCGACGATGCCGTATCTGACCGAGGCGATGCTCGTCACGCTCGGCAAGGCCGGCATCAAGACGCTCGACGATCTCGCCGATCTCGCCACCGACGAACTCGTCCAGAAGAAGCGCCAGGAACAGCGCCGCCGCAACGAAGAGGCGGCCAAGCGCTTCGAAGGCCGCGCCGAGGATCGCGGCGGCGTGCTCGGGGAATATGGGCTGAGCGAAGAGCAGGGCAACGAGATCATCATGGCCGCGCGCGCGCATTGGTTCGACGACGAGCCGGCTGCGCCAGCCGCCACGAGCGAGGAGGCGTAAGCCGCGATGCCGTTCGTCAGCATCCGATTGGCGGGGACCGCCACGCGCGAGCAGAAGGCGGGCGTCGTCGCCGACGTCACCGCTGCCCTCGTCGCGCGGCTGGGCAAGCCAGCGGCGGCTGTGCAGGTGGTGATCGAGGAAATCTCGCCCGAAAATTACGGCGCGGCCGGCCAGTTGATCGCCGATCGCGACGCCCCCAAACCCATCGTGCAGGAGGACGCACATGCGGAATCCCCACGATGAGGCGCTAGGCGACGCCAAAACTCCCCTCCCGCATGCGGGAGGGGCTGGGGGAGGGCCTGTTGCGGGCGCGTCTCCCAAGAACACGCCCTCCGCTAACCCTTCCCGCGCGCGGGAAGGGAAAGAAGACCCTGTTCGCAAGTGCATCCTCACCGGCGACCGTGCGCCGCGCGAGGCGCTGGTGCGGCTCGCGCTGTCGCCCGAGGGCGCGGTGCTGCCCGATGTGCGCGCCAAGGCGCCGGGGCGGGGGGCTTGGATCGGCGTGACGCGCGCGGAGCTTGCAACCGCGATCGCCAAGGGCAAGCTGAAGGGGGCGCTCGCACGCGCCTTCAAGACCGGCCCGATCGCGATTCCCGAAGACCTGCCCGAACGGCTCGCCGCCGCGCTCGAACGCGCCGCGCTCGACCGGCTCGGGCTCGAATCGCGTTCGGGCACGCTGCTGACGGGATCGGAAAAGATCGAGACCGCCGCGCGTTCGGGCCAGCTCCACCTGCTGCTCCACGCCTGCGACGCCGGCGCCGACGGCAACCGCAAGCTCGACCAAGCGTGGCGAGTCGGGCGCGACGCGGAAGGAAGTGATCTCAGGGGCTTGGTTTTGCCGGTGCCACGCACCACATTGGCCGTGGCGCTCGGACGGCAGAATGTGGTACATATCGGTCTGACGGAGCGTGATGCCGCCGCGCGCGTGGAAGAAGCGCTCCACCGCTGGCTGCATTTTCTCGGACCCGACCCCATCCTCTCGCCTTGCGAAACGGCCTCGCAGGGCGCATCGGCGTTTCCACACGACGCCGGGGCAGAGACTTCAGGGCCGGAGCCCGATGCCGATACGACGTTACGAGGAATTTGAGTGAGCGATACCGATAACGAGAAGCCGAAACTTGGCATGCGCCAGCCGCTCGGGCTGAAGCGCACCGTCGAGACCGGCGTGGTCAAACAGAGTTTCAGCCACGGGCGTTCGAACAACGTCGTGGTTGAGGTCAAGCGCAGCCGCACGCTGCGCCGCGATGGCGAGGCCGAGCGCGCCCCGGCGCGCGCAGCACCGCCCGCCCCCGCCGCCGCCTCACAGGCGCCGGCCGCGCAGGCGCGCGCGCCCGAGCCGCGCCCGGCGCCCACGTCACCGGCCAACTCGCTGCTGTCGCGTCAGGAACTTCAGGCCAAGCTGCTGCGCGAGGCCGAAGAGGCGCGCATGAACGCGCTCGAGGAGACCCGCCGCCGCGAGGAGCGCAATCGCCAGGAAGCGCTCGAGGAAGAGCGTCGTCGCGCCGAGGAGCGCGCGCGCGCCGCCGCGGCCCCGCCGCCGGCACCCGTGCCAGCGCCCGCGCCGGAACCCGAGGCCAAGCCCGCGCCGGTCGCGGAGCAGCCCGCTCCGGCACCTGCGCCCAAGCCCGAACCGGCACCCGCGCCGGTCGCGGCAGCACCCGCGCCTGCGCCCGCTCCGGTCGCGGCCAAGCCGGCACCGGCTCCCGCCGCGCCGCCCGCACCGCCGCGTCCGCCCGAGCCGCTGACGATCACGCTCGATTCGAGCCTGCCCGCGCCGCGTCTGTTCACGCCCGTCGCCCGCCCCGAGCGGCCGCGCCCGGCGCCGGCTCCGGCACCCGCGCCCGCGCCGACCGCGAGCACGCCGGCCAGCACCACCGCGTCCGCCACGCCGTCGGGCGCCGGCGCGCTCAAACGCCCCGGCGCCGAGCCGCCCCGTCCGGTCCAGCGCGACCGCAAGGGCGATGACCGCCGCACCGCCGGCAAGCTCACCGTCAACCGCGCGCTCGGCGACAGCGACGGCGCGCGTGCGCGCAGCCTCGCCGCGCTCAAGCGTGCGCGTGAGAAGGAGCATCGCCGCATGGGCGGCCCGCGCGAGGTGCAGGCCAAGCAGGTCCGCGACGTGCAGGTTCCCGAGACGATCACCGTGCAGGAACTCGCCAACCGTATGGCCGAGAAGGGCGCGGACCTCGTCAAGACGCTGTTCAAGATGGGCATGCCCGTCACGATGACGCAGACGATCGACCAGGACACCGCCGAGCTGCTCGTTACCGAGTTCGGCCACAACATCGTGCGCGTCAGCGACTCGGATATCGATCTCGCGATCGAGACCGACACCGACGATGCCACGACGCTCAAGCCGCGTCCGCCGGTGGTCACGATCATGGGCCATGTCGATCACGGCAAGACCAGCCTGCTCGACGCGCTGCGCGGCACCGACGTGGTGCGCGGCGAGGCGGGCGGCATCACCCAGCACATCGGCGCCTATCAGGTGACGCTCAAGGACAAGTCGAAGATCACCTTCCTCGACACGCCGGGCCACGAGGCGTTCACGGAAATGCGCGCACGCGGCGCCAACGTGACCGACATCGTCGTGCTCGTGGTCGCGGCGGACGACAGCATCAAGCCGCAGACGGTGGAGGCGATCAACCACACCAAGGCGGCCGGCGTGCCGATGATCGTGGCGATCAACAAGGTCGACAAGCATGACGCCAACCCGCAGAAGGTCCGCGAGGCGCTGCTCCAGTACGACGTCGTTGTCGAGGAAATGTCGGGTGACGTGCAGGACGTCGAAGTCTCGGCGCTCAAGAAGACCGGTCTCGACGAGCTGATCGAGAAGATCCAGCTCCAGGCCGAACTGCTCGAACTGCGCGCCAACCCGGACCGCATGGCCGAAGGCGCGGTGATCGAGGCCAAGCTCGACAAGGGCCGCGGCCCGGTCGCGACGATCCTCGTCAGCCGCGGCACGCTCAGGGTTGGCGACGTGTTCGTCGTCGGCGCCGAGAGCGGCAAGGTCCGCGCGATGACCAACGACAAGGGCCAGCAGATCAAGGAAGCCGGTCCGGCGATGCCGGTCGAGGTGCTGGGTCTCTCGGGCGTGCCGCGCGCGGGCGATCTGCTCTCGGTGGTGGAGAACGAGGCGCGCGCCCGCGAGGTCGCTGAATATCGTCAGAGCGTCATCACCAACAAGCGCACCACCTCCGTCCCGGCGAGCCTGGAGAGCATGTTCTCCGCATTGAAGGACAAGCAGGCGATCGAATATCCGCTCGTCGTCAAGGCCGATACGCAAGGCTCGGTCGAGGCGATCGTGTCGTCGATCAACAAGATCTCGACCGACGACATCAAGGCGCGCGTGCTGCATTCGGGCGTGGGTGGCATCACCGAGAGCGACGTGACGCTGGCGGGTGCCAGCGGCGCGCCGATCATCGGCTTCAACGTCCGCCCCAACGCCAAGGCGCGCGAGATCGCCGAGCGGCAGAAGGTCGCGTTCAAATATTACGACGTGATCTACGACCTGATCGACGAGATCCGCGCGGGCATGGCAGGCGAACTCGGGCCGGAAGCGTTCGAGACCGTGGTCGGCCGCGCCGAAATCCGCGAGGTGTTCTCGGCGGGCAAGCACGGCAAGGCGGCGGGGCTGCTCGTCACCGAAGGCGTCATCCGCAAGGCGCTCAAGGCGCGCATTACGCGCAACGATGTCATCATCTACCAGGGCGAAATCGCCTCGCTGCGGCGCTTCAAGGACGATGTCCCCGAAGTCCGCGCCGGTCTGGAGTGCGGCGTGACGTTCACGCAGAACTTCGTCGACATCAAGCCGGGCGACTTCCTCGAAACCTTCGAGGTCGAACTGCGCGAACGGACGCTCTAAACCCTCTCCCGGTGGGAGAGGGTCGAGCCGCGAAGCGGCGAGGGGTGAGGGCGCCGACCGCCATCACCCTCACCCTCCCAAGCCTGACGGCTTGGGCCCCTCCCTCTCCCGGTGGGAGAGGTGTAAGAGAGACAAATGCGCCCAACCGAAACCCCCGAAACCCGCTCTGTTCGCCTGCTCCGTGTCGGCGAGCAGGTGCGCCATGCGCTGAGCGATATCCTGATGCGCGGCGACGTGCATGACGAGACGCTCGCCAGCCATGCGGTGACGATCACCGAAGTCCGCATGTCGCCCGATCTGCGCCACGCGACCTGTTTCGTGAAGGCGCTGCTCGGCAAGGATGAGGATGCGGTGCTCAAGGCGCTGCGCACCAACACCGCTTACCTCCAGCGCGAGGTCGCCCAGCGCGTCCAGACGCGCTACGCCGCCAAGCTCAAGTTCATCGCCGACGAGAGTTTCGACGAGGGCAGCCACATCGATTCGCTGCTGCGCGCGCCGCATGTCGCGCGGGATCTGGCGGGCGACGACGATTGACTCAGTTGCCGGTAAGACACATCTTACCGGCATGAGTGTCGAGATCACCATTTCCTCGAAGGGGCAGGTCGTCATCCCGAAGGATGTGCGTGATGCGCTGGGGTTGCGGGCGGGCGAAAAACTCCGACTCTCGCATCGGGGCCGCCGGATCACGATGGAGCCTGTCGGCGAACCCGTGCGCGAGCGTATCAGCTACGAAGAGTTCAGGCGGCGCATCCCCGCTTACGAGGGGCCGCCTGTCGCGGTCGAGGAGATGAGCGCGCGTATCGGCGAACTGTTCGAGGATTGGCCATCGCGCCCGTGATCGCCGTCGATACTAACATTGTTGTCCGCCTGATTACGAACGACGACCCGATCCAGGTGGAGCGTGTGCTGGCGTTGCTCCAGCGGGAGGATTTGTTCGTCAGTCACACCGTTCTGATCGAGGCCGAGTGGGTGTTGCGTTCTGCCTATCGCTATGATCGGTTGCGTATTGCGAACGCGCTTTTCGAACTGAGCGATTTGACGAACCTCCATTTTCAAGCCGAGGAGGATGTCCGCTGGGCGCTGGGTCGCTATCGAGTAGCCGGTGAATTCGCGGATTACGTTCATATTGCCGCCGCGCGCCCGATTGGCCGCTTTGCCTCATTCGAGCGCAAACTTGCCGTCCGCGCTGGCCCGGATTCACCCGCGGCGATTGAAGTGCTCACCTGAATGGCCAAGCTCTATTTCTACTATGCCTCGATGAACGCGGGCAAATCGACCAACCTGCTGCAAGCCGATTTCAACTATCGTGAGCGCGGCATGCGGACGTTGCTGTTCACCGCCGCGATCGACGACCGGTTCGCGGCGGGGACGATCACCTCGCGGATCGGCTTGACGGCGCCGGCGCTGGCGTTCGACGCCGCGACCGATCTCGCGGCGATGACGCTCGGCCAGGACCAGCCGCCGGCCTGCGTGTTGGTCGACGAGGCGCAGTTCCTCACCGCCGCGCAGGTCGATCAGCTCGCCCGGCTGGCCGACCGGCATGACATTCCGGTGCTCGCATATGGCTTGCGCACCGATTTCCGGGGCGAATTGTTCGAGGGCTCGGCGCGGCTGCTGGCGCTCGCCGACGCGCTCATCGAGATCAAGTCGGTGTGCGAATGCGGGCGCAAGGCGACGATGAACCTGCGCGTCGACGACACCGGGCGCGCCGTCACCCGTGGCACACAGACCGAGATCGGCGGCAACGATCGTTACGTCGCGCTCTGTCGGCGGCATTTCAGCGAGCGTTCAGCCAACGCCGCGTAAGTCTCCCGCGCGATTTCGGAGACCCTTGATGCAAAAGGCAATGTTGCTCGCCGCCGCATTCGTCCTGTCGCCAAGCGCGGCGCTGGCCGACGCTCCGGCCGATGCCCGGCTGGGCGGGTGGACGCGGGCCGAAATCGGCAAGGAAGCCAGCATCCCTTTCATCCGCGATCAGCGCCTCTACGGCTTCGAGAGCGATGGTGATCGTGGCGTATGGCTGCAGGATCAGCGCCGGCGCTGGTATTATGCCAAGCCGCTCGGGCGGTGCGCCGGCCTCGGCCTGGCGACGATGATCGGCGTCGACACGCGCTTCAGTGGCGATTCGCTCGATCGCACCGGCACCTTGCTCGTCGATGGCCAGCGCTGCCCGCTCAGCAGCCTCACCGCGAGCGAGGGGCCGCCGCCCAAGCCCGGCAAGCTCAAGCCGGGGTTGAACCGCATCAAGCGGGGCTGACGGGGCGGCTTTCCCGCGTTAGGCACACCGGGATGCACGGCTGGATCATACTCGACAAACCGCTTGGACTGGGTTCGACGCAAGGCGTCTCGGCGGTGAAGCGGGCGCTGCGGCAGGGCGGCTACGGCAAGTGGAAGGTCGGGCACGGCGGTACGCTCGATCCGCTCGCGACCGGCGTGCTGCCGATCGCGTTGGGGGAGGCGACCAAACTCGCCGGGCGGATGCTCGACAGCGACAAGGTCTATGATTTCACGATCCGCTTCGGCGCGCAGACCGATACGCTCGATGCCGAAGGGACGGTGATCGCCACCAGCGATGTGCGGCCGACCCGCGAAGCGCTGGCGGCGGTGCTGCCGCGTTTCACCGGGCCGATCGCGCAGGTGCCCCCGGCCTATTCCGCACTCAAGGTCGATGGCGCGCGCGCCTATGATCTCGCGCGGGCCGGCGAAGCGGTGGTGCTGGCGACGCGTGCGGTGACGATTCACAGCCTCACCGTCGCCCCGGCGGAGGCCGGGGCCGCCGCGTTGCTTGGCGATCCGGCTGCCCCACATGCAGCGGCCCCGGCCGTCGCCGGGGCGACGCTGGAAGAAGCCACCCTCACCGCGCATGTCTCCAAGGGCACCTACATCCGCAGCCTCGCGCGGGACATTGCGCTCGCGCTTGGCACAGTTGGCTCTGTTACCATGCTCCGTCGCACCAAGGCCGGCCCGTTCGATCTTGTCCGAGCGATATCGCTGGACAAACTCGACGAACACGCTATGGCGCGCACCCTTGAACAGATACTCCTGCCCTTGAGGGCGGGGCTGGACGACATCCCGGCTCTATCCCTCACCCCCGACCAGGCAGGGGCGCTCCGACAGGGGCGTGTGCTGGCCGGGATCGCCGCTGAAGATGGCCTCCATTTCGCGCTGCTGGGTGATATGCCCGTCGCGCTGGTCGAGGTTTCGGACCGTAATGCCCGGGTCGAACGCGGCTTCAACCTGTAGAAGATGTCGAAGGAAAATACATGACGATCACCGCAGAGAAGCGCCAGGAACTCATCAAGGATCACGGCCGCGCCGAAGGCGACACCGGCAGCCCCGAGGTCCAGATCGCGATCCTCACCGAGCGCATCCGCAACCTGACCGAGCACTTCAAGGGCCACGCCAAGGACAACCATTCGCGTCGCGGTCTGCTCATGATGGTCAACAAGCGCCGCGCGCTGCTCGACTATCTCCGCCACAAGGATGGTCAGCGCTACCTCGATCTCATCGCGAAGCTCGGCCTTCGCAAGTAAACGAAAGGGCGTCCTTCGGGGCGCCCTTTTTCAAAAGGCTCAAGCCCCGCGCGCCGAAATGGTGTACGCGGGTACGGCAGGCCCCGGCGCGTCGCCGGGGTCGGGACGGGAAACCGGCAATCCGGCCGCAGTCTCCCAATCGGGGAGCCACGACAGGCTCCGAACCGCGCGGACCGGTCAAGTCCGCAGACAGGCCCCGGCGCGCATAGGGCGCGGCGGAGTGAAGGAAATCTCATGTTCGATACCAAGACCACCAGCATCCAGTGGGGCGGCAAGACCCTCACGCTGGAAACGGGCCGCGTTGCCCGTCAGGCCGACGGCGCGATCCTCGCGACGCTCGGCGAAACCGTCGTGCTCTGCGCCGTCACGGCGGCGCGCTCGGTGAAGGAAGGGCAGGACTTCTTCCCGCTCACCGTCCATTATCAGGAAAAGTACAGCGCGGCCGGCCGCATCCCCGGTGGCTTCTTCAAGCGTGAACGCGGCGCGACCGAGAAGGAGACTTTGGTCTCGCGTCTCATCGACCGCCCGATCCGCCCGCTGTTCCCCGAAGGTTTCTACAACGAAATCAACGTCATCGCCCAGGTGCTGAGCTATGATGGCGAGAACGAGCCGGACATTCTCGCGATGGTAGCTGCGTCGGCGGCGCTCACCATTTCGGGCGTGCCGTTCATGGGCCCGATCGGCGCGGCGCGCGTCGGCTATGTCGATGGCGAATATATCCTCAACCCGACCAACGAGCAGATCAAGGCCGGCGATCTCGACCTCGTCGTCGCCGCCACCGGCGATGCCGTGATGATGGTCGAATCGGAAGCCAAGGAGCTTTCGGAAGAGGTCATGCTCGGCGCGGTGCAGTTCGCGCACAAGGCGTGCCGTGAGGTCGTCAATGCGATCATCGATCTGGCCGAGCAGGCCGCCAAGGATCCGTGGGAAATGGCCCCGCAGGCTGACCTGACCGCCGCCAAGGACAAGCTCAAGAAGCTGATCGGCAAGGACATCGCCGCCGCCTACAAGGTGACCGACAAGTCCAAGCGTTCGAGCCTGCTCAACGAGGCGCGCGCCAAGGGCAAGGCCGCGTTCGCCGATGCCGCCCCGCAGGACCAGATGGCTGCCGGCAAGCTGATGAAGAAGCTGGAAGCGGAAATCGTCCGCGGCGCCATCCTCAAGGACGGCACCCGCATCGACGGCCGCAACACCAAGCAGATCCGCCCAATCGAGGCGATGGTCCACTTCCTGCCGCGCGCGCATGGCTCGGCGCTGTTCACGCGGGGCGAGACGCAGGCGATCTGCACCACCACGCTCGGCACCAAGGATGCGGAGCAGATGATCGACGGGCTGACCGGCCTGTCCTACGAAAACTTCATGCTCCACTACAACTTCCCGCCCTATTCGGTCGGTGAAGTCGGCCGCTTCGGCGCGCCGGGGCGTCGTGAGGTCGGCCATGGCAAGCTCGCCTGGCGCGCGCTGCATCCGGTGCTGCCGTCCAAGGACGAGTTCCCCTACACGATCCGCGTTCTCTCGGACATCACCGAGTCGAACGGCTCGTCGTCGATGGCGACGGTCTGCGGCGGTTCGCTGTCGATGATGGACGCCGGCGTGCCGCTCAAGCGCCCGGTGTCGGGCATCGCGATGGGCCTGATTCTCGAAGGCAAGGACTTCGCGATCCTGTCCGACATCCTCGGCGACGAGGATCACCTCGGCGACATGGACTTCAAGGTCGCGGGCACCGATGCCGGCATCACCACGATGCAGATGGACATCAAGGTCGCCGGCATCACCGACGAGATCATGAAGGCGGCGCTCGATCAGGCCAAGGAAGGCCGCGCGCACATCCTCGGCGAGATGAACAAGGCCTTGTCCTCGACCCGCACCGAGCTTTCGGCGCACGCACCGCGCATCGAGAGCTTCACGATCGACAAGTCGAAGATCCGCGACGTGATCGGCACGGGCGGCAAGGTGATCCGCGAGATCGTCGCCACCACCGGCGCCAAGGTCGATATCGACGACGAGGGCGTCATCAAGGTGTCGTCGTCCGATCCGGCGCAGATCGAAGCCGCGATCAAGTGGATCAAGGGCCTGGTCGAAGAGGCTGAGGTCGGCAAGATCTACGACGGCAAGGTCGTCAACCTCGTCGATTTCGGCGCGTTCGTGAACTTCATGGGCGGCAAGGACGGTCTCGTTCACGTCTCGGAGATCAAGAACGAGCGCGTCGAGAAGGTCTCGGACGTCCTGAAGGAAGGTCAGGAGGTCAAGGTCAAGGTTCTCGAGATCGATCCGCGCGGCAAGGTTCGCCTGTCGATGCGCGTCGTCGATCAGGAAACCGGCGCCGAACTGGAAGATTCGCGCCCGGCGCGCGAACCGCGTGAAGGCGGCGAGCGTGGCTCGCGTGGGCCCCGCCGTGACGGCGACGGCGGCCGTGGCCCGCGCGGCGAAGGCGGACGTGGTGGTGAAGGTCGGGGCGGCGAAGGCCGTGGCGACCGCGGCCCCCGCCGCGAAGGGCGTGGCCCCAAGCGGGAAAGCGGCAACGAGGACGGCCCCGCGCCCGAATTCGCGCCCGCGTTCCTGACCGGCGATCGCGACTGATCTCTCGCCGAGGCGATCAAGAAAAGGCCCGGGGGTGACCCCGGGCCTTTTTCATGCAACGCACGGGCGGTGGCGCGTCAGCGGACCGGCGCGATCTCCCGGAACGCGGCGCGCACCATCTCGTCGGCGATCGGCTTGGCGAGAATGCGGGTCGGCGGATCGCACGGCGTGCATTGATCGGGCGAGGCGGTGATGAAGAGCACCGGCACCGGCCCCAGTTCCTCGACGATCACCGCCACCGCGCGCGGGCCGGTGCCCTCGCGCAGCATCACATCGGACGTGATGACATCGGGGCGGCGCGCGCGCGCCTCGGAGACCGCCTCATCCTCGGTCTCCGCGAAGGCGAAGCTGGTCGCGCCAGCCGCCGCGAGCATGTCCTGCAGGTCGAACGCCAGCAGCGGCTCGTCCTCGATGATCAGTACATGACACATCATTGCGCCTCCTTTGCCGTTTCATAACGCAGGTAAAGTCGAAACGGACGCACGGCTGCGCGGATTTCCGCGAGTCGGATTGACTTTCCGCACCGCAGCGTACATATCTGGCGCACCGATGCGTTTTGCAGCGTGATCGAGACCGAGAGGTCCGGGCTCCGTGTCGGTATTGTCGCAAGGCTTCCCTTTTCACGCGGGGCGTCATCTTCCCCCGCCACCCTTGCGCCTATCGGCGCCGGGGCCAGGCCTGATATCTGGACCTTATCCATATGACTTTCGCAAACCTCGGCCTCGCCGAACCGCTCGTCCGCGCGCTCGACGCCAAGGGCTATTCCGCGCCGACGCCTATCCAGCAGCAGTCGATCCCGACCTTGCTCGAAGGGCGCGACCTGCTCGGCATCGCGCAGACCGGCACCGGCAAGACAGCCGCTTTCGTGCTGCCCTCGATCCAGAACCTGATCGCCAGCGGCAAGCGCGTGTTGCCGACGCATTGCCGCATGCTCGTGCTCGCGCCCACGCGCGAGCTCGCCAGCCAGATCGCCGATAGCGCGCGTGACTATGGCAAATTCTCCAAGATGAGCGTCGCCACCGTGTTCGGCGGCGTCAGCATCAACAAGAACCGCCAGGACATGAGCCGCGGTGTCGATATCCTCGTCGCCACGCCGGGCCGGTTGCTCGATCTGATCGAGCAGCGCTTCGTCAGCCTCGCGACGCTGGAAATCCTCGTCCTCGACGAAGCCGACCAGATGCTCGACCTCGGCTTCATCCACGCGCTGAAGAAGATCGTGCGGATGCTGCCCAAGCAGCGCCAGACGTTGTTCTTCTCGGCGACGATGCCCGCTGCGATCCGCGACCTCGCCGATCAGTTCCTGACCGACCCTGCCACCGTCAAGGTCGCGCCGGTGTCCTCGACCGCCGAGCGCGTCGATCAGTTCGTCACGCTGGTCAACCAGTCGGAAAAGCAGGCGCTGCTGACGATCCACCTGCGCAACCCTGAGATCGAGCGCTGCCTCGTCTTCACGCGCACCAAGCACGGTGCCGATCGCGTCGTGAAGCTGCTCGCCGCCAATGGCATCGCGTCCAACGCGATCCACGGCAACAAGAGCCAGCCGCAGCGCGAACGCGCGCTCGGCGAGTTCAAGTCGGGCAAGGTCAAGGTGCTCGTCGCGACCGATATCGCCGCGCGCGGCATCGACGTCTCGGGCGTCAGCCACGTCTTCAACTTCGAACTGCCCAACGTCCCCGAGCAGTACGTCCACCGCATCGGCCGCACCGCGCGCGCGGGCGCGTCGGGCGTGGCGATCAGCTTTTGCGCGGATGACGAAAAGCCGTACCTGCGCGACATCGAGCGGCTGACCAAGGTCAAGCCGACTCCGCTGCCGCTGCCGGCCGATTTCACCGCCGAGCAGGCGCGCATCAAGGCGGCGCGCCCGGCCGGATCGGACACGCCCGAGCGGCGCATCGACGATTCGGGCCGTCACCGGCAGGGTCCGCGCGCGACGCATTCGGCGCGCCCGACCGGCGAACGTCCGGCCGGCGGCGCGGGGCGTCCCGGCGGTCAGGGCCGCCCCGGCGGCCAGGGTCGTCCGGCCGGCGGCGGCGGCCGCCCCGGCGGTCCGCGGCGCCAATCGTCGGGCGGCGGTCGCCGGTCGCCCGCCGCGGGCTGATCGCGGCGCCGCGTGCCGGGTTGTGCGCGTGCGATGATACGGTAGGACGGCGGCATGGCGCATCCAGAGTCCGTGTTTGATCCCGTCGCGTTCATGGCGCTGATGCAGGCCGGCCACGGCGGTCTACTCGGCGTTGAGCATCGCGCGCATGGCGCCGACTGGGCGGAACTGGCGCTGCCATACCGCGAGGCGCTGATCGGCGATCCCGAGCGCGGCGTGCTCGCCTCGGGGCCGATCCTCGCCTTGATGGACACCGCGACCTCGCTCGCGGTGCATCTCAAGCATGGCGTCGAGCGCCCGCACGCGACGCTTGACCTGCGCATCGACTATGTCCGCCCCGCCACGCCGGGAAAGACGGTGATCGGTCGCGGCGAATGTTACCGGATCACGCGCGCGATCGCGTTCGTGCGCGGCATCGCGCACGAAGGCGACACCGCCGATCCGATCGCCAATGTCGCCGGCACCTTCATGTTCACGGATCTGTGATGGACGATCTGCCCTATGCGCACGCGCTCGGCGCCACGCCCGTGGCAGGCGATCCGACGCTGTTGACTTTGCCCTTCGCGAACGCGGTGGTCGGGCGGCCCGGCTTCCTGCATGGCGGCGCAATCGGCGGGTTCCTCGAGGTCGCCTCGATCGTCGCTTTGCGCCACGCGCTCGGCATCGAAAGCGATGCGCGGATCAAGCCGATCAACCTGACCGTCGATTTCATGCGCGGTGGGCGCGACAAGCCGACCTTCGCGCGCGGCGTCGTCACGCGACTGGGCACGCGCGTCGCCAATGTCGATGCGACCGCGTGGCAGGATGATCCCGCGCGGCCGATCGCGGCGGCGCGGATGAACTATCTGATCGTGCGCGCATGAACCCGGTTGAGGCGCTGTTGGGGACCGCGCAGGCGGCGCGGCAGGCGGGCGATCTCGCCGCCGCGATCGACCATCAGACGGTCGCGATCGAGATGCTGCGCGGCGGCAGCAACCCGCTCGCTTTGGCGCAGGCCCTGCGCCACCGCGCCGACATGCTGATCGCGAGCGACCGCGCCGGCGATGCCGAGCAGGATTGCGCGCAAGCCTTGTGGTTCTATGCGCAGGTGCCCGACGCGCCGCCGCTCGACATCGCCAACGCGGTGCGCTGCGCGGCGACCCAGGCCGAGGCGGTCGGCGACGTGGCGGGCGCGATCCTCTTGTGGCGCGAGGCGCGGACCCGCTATGCGGCGCTGAGCGACCTGTTCGAAGCAATGACCGGGAGCGCCGCCAACCCCGGCGTCGCCGAGGCGACTGCGCGGATCGAGGCGCTGGGCGGGGAGTAGCGCGACTCACGTGCTCCGTTCGTGCTGAGCGAAGTCGAAGCACGTGCCCCAAGCGCTTCGCCTGCGGCACGCCCTTCGACTTCGCTCAGGGCGAACGGTCGACGTGAGATTACCGCTCGCAATTCTCGCCATGCGCGCGGCGGCAGTCCGCCGCCGCCTTGCGCCGCTCACGCCCCTCGCGCGCCTCTTGCTTGCGCATCTTGCGGCCGTAATTGCGGTCGGCCTCGGACTGGCTGGTCGTCGTCCAGTCAACGGCTTTCGAGGTGACGCGCACCGGAGCGGTCACGACATGCGCAACGGTGCGGACACAGCCTCCCGCGAGCAGGGGAAGGGCGGCCAGGATCAACACGGTACGCATGAAACACTCTCATTTTTGGGCGGCTGCCCGCGCCGCCGCCCCGATATCGGGGAAGTCGGTGAAGAAGCCGTCGATGCCAAGCCGCAGATATAGCTGAATTTCGTCAGAAAGACGGCCATGTGCCGCAGGCGCCGCCCCCGCCCTGAAGCTCGGGATCAGAAAGACGTTCTCCGCCCGGAAGGTCCAAGGGTGCAGCCGCAGGCCGGCGGCATGCGCATCCCGCACCAGCACCGATGGCGGCGCGTCGCCGTTCTGGATCATGTCCAGCCCCGGACCGATCCCGTAAGCATAGCGCGCGATCTGCTTGAGGCCCGCGGGCGTGGCCATAGCGGCATAGCTCGGCGCGGCCTTGTCGGCGGGGCCGCCCTCGGCTCCCATCAACTGGATCAACCGGATTCCGGTCAGCGAATGAATGTGCTTGAGGTTGTTGACCTCGAACGACTGGATGAACACCGGGTCGGACGGCTTGCTCCAGCCCGCCTTTTTCAATTGCGCGACCAACGCTTCGTCCATCGGCAACCCGATCGACGCGAAATAGCTCGGGTGCTTGGTCTCGGGATAGATGCCGATCGTGCGGTGCGTCTCCTTCGTCCGGCGCTTGGCGAGCGCGATCACCTCGTCGAGCGTCGGGATGCTGAACTGGCCATCATATTTGGCGCTGGCGGGGCGCAGGGACGGCAGCCGTTCCTTGGCGCGCAGCGTCTTCAACTCGGCAAGCGTGAAATCCTCGGTGAACCAGCCGGTGTGGGCCTCGCCGTCGATCACTTTGGTGGTTTTCCGCGCGGCGAACTCGGGGTGGCTGGCGACATCGGTGGTGCCGGTGATATCGTTCTCGTGGCGTGCCACGAACACCTTGTCCTTGGTCAGCACCAGATCGGGCTCGATGAAATCGACGCCCTGGTCGATCGCGAGGTCATAGGACGCAAGCGTATGCTCAGGGCGATAGCCGCTCGCGCCGCGATGCCCGATCAGGACGATCGGCGCCTTCGGGTCGAGCCGAGGCGCGGATACATCCTGCCCGACCGCCGCCGCCGGCGCGAGCAGCAGCGCGGCCACGACGAGCCGATCGATCGAGGCTCGCGAAAGGCCTCGCTTTGCCGTATCCAGCGCGGAAACCATCATCATCACAGGCGTTGTCCCAAGTTCCAAGCGTCACACGCCCGCGCTGATGCAACAGGATCATGACACCTTGACGATAACCGCCTCCGCAACCACCGGTCCGGTGCGCCCGCATGGCCGATAACGATTCGGTCCTCGCCGCCGCCGCGCAGTGGCGCGGCGCGCCGATGGCGCTCGCCACCGTGGTCTCGACCTGGGGATCGGCGCCGCGCCCGCGCGGCAGCCATATGCTCGTCCATGCCGATGGCCGTTTCGAAGGCTCGGTCTCGGGCGGCTGCGTCGAGAGCGATATCCTCGCGACCGCCGCTGCGGTGATCGCGGGCGCGCCGTTCCAGCTCAAGGACTATGGCGTCGCCGATGCTGCCGCCTGGGAAGTCGGTTTGCCCTGCGGTGGGCAGATCGCGGTGCTGGTCCAGCCGGTCGGGGCGGAGGGATTCGATCCCGAACTGTTCGACCGTATCGCCGAGGCGCGCGACGCGGGCCAGGCGCTCACCGTCACGACCGATCTCGATACCGGCCAGTCGAGTCTGCGCCCGGCGGAGGGCGCCGCCTTCGTCAACCGCTACGATCCGCCGCGCCGGCTGCTGATCGTCGGTGCGGTCCAGATCGCGCAGGCTTTGTGCGGGCTCGCGCGCGAACTGGGCATCGCCACGACGCTGATCGACCCGCGTGCGCGCTTCCTGACGCCCGAGCGCTTCCCCGGCGTCACGCTCGACGATCGCTGGCCCGACGAGGCGATCGCAGCGCTCGCGCCCGGCCCCGGCACGGCGGTGGTCACGCTCAGCCACGATACCAAGATTGACGATCCCGCGCTGATCGCCGCGCTGGCGGCGCCCACACGCTATGTCGGCGCACTCGGTTCCCGGCGCAGCCACGCCGCCCGGCGCGAGCGGCTCGCGGCGGCTGGTGTATCGGCAGACGACATCGACCGGATCGACGCGCCGGTCGGGATCGACATCGGCGCGATCGGCCCCGCCGAGATCGCGCTGTCGATCGCGGCGGCGATGGTGAAGGCGTTCCATGATCGCGCCTGACCGGCTCGCGCCGGCCCGCGCCGCGCTGGTGCTGCTCGCCGCCGGCAAATCCGAACGGTTCGGGCTGTCGGACAAGCTGGGCGCGCCCTTCCTCGGCAAGCCGCTCGGCTATCACGTCGTCACCGCGCTGGCGGCGGTGCCGTTCCAGGCGCGGATCGCGGTGTGCGACGGCGGTGCCCTCGATTACGCCGCGCGCGGCTATCAGGTTGTCGTCACCGATCGCGCCGAGGCGGGCGTGTCCTATTCGGTGCGCCGCGGCGTCAAGGCGGCCCGCGCGGCGGGGTGCGATGCGGTGCTGCTCGCGCTCGCCGACATGCCGCGCGTCACCGCCGCGCACATCTACCGGCTGTTCGACGCCAGCACGGGCGCGGAGACGGTGGTCGCCTCCAGCGACGGAACTCAGCCGCGCCCGCCGGCCTTGTTCGGCCGGGCACATTTCGACGCGCTCGAAACGCTGCAGGGCGACACCGGCGCGCGCCATCTGATCCTCGCGGGCAAACACGTCGTCACCGATGCCGACGAACTGGTCGACATCGATACCGAGGAGGAACTCGCCTATCTTCAGGCCAAGTTCGGCCAAGGCCGCGCACCCGCTTTCGCAAAGGACGCATGATGACCCGTATCGCGATGATCGACCGCACCGGCGGACCCGAAGTGATCGGCTGGCGCGAGGTGACGCTGCCCGAACCGGCACCGGGCGAGGTGCGGATGCGCAACACGGCGGTTGGCCTCAACTTCATCGACACCTATCACCGCAGCGGGCTATATCCGGTCGATCTGCCCGCCGGCCTCGGTAGCGAAGCGGCGGGGGTGGTCGAGGCGGTCGGCGCGGGCGTGACCGATTTCGCGCCGGGCGACCGCGTCGCCACGTTCGGCCCGACGCGCGGCGCCTATGCCACCGAACGCAACGTGCCCGCGCGCGAACTCTTCAAGCTGCCCGACGCGGTCGATGATCGCACCGCCGCCGCGCTGATGCTCAAGGGCTGCACCACCGAATTCCTGGTCGAACGCTGCGCGAAGGTGCGCGCCGGGCAGACAGTGCTCGTCCATGCCGGCGCGGGTGGTGTCGGCCAGTTACTGTGCGGCTGGCTGAACGCGATCGGCGCGACCGTGATCGCGACCGTCGGCGCGGAGGATAAGGTCGCCACCGCCAAGGCGGCGGGCGCGGCGCACGTCATCCTCTACAAGCAGATCGATACCGCCAAGGCGGTGCGCGAGATCATCGCCGAGGGCGTCGCGGTGACCTTCGACGGGGTCGGCAAGGCTACCTGGAACGCGTCGCTCGCCGCGACCGCGCGGCGGGGGCTGGTGGTCAGCTTCGGCAACGCGAGCGGGGCGGTCGAGGGCGTCAACCTCGGCGTGCTCGCGCGCAGCGGATCGCTGTTCGTCAGCCGGCCCACGCTGTTCGACTATTACGTCACGCCGGAGGAGCGCGCCGCCGGCATCGCGCGCATGTTCGAGATGCTGGAGCGCGGCGCGATCGCCGCCAATATCGGCCAGACCTTCGCGCTCGAGGATGTCGCGGACGCGCACCGTGCGTTGGAAGCGGGGACGACCAAGGGCGCGACGATATTGCTGCCCTGACAGGGCGGCGCGCGCAGCCATGAAAAAGGGGCCTGGCATGGCGCCAGGCCCCGAGGTTTTGTCCAGGGAGCACCCGGAACGACTCGACCCCCGTCGTAACGGGTATAGATAGTATCGTCGTACCGCGCGCGACCGGGGAAGCCCGAGCCGCCCGCGATGCCGATTACATCGCGTTCGCGGTCGTCGCGTTCGCGTCCACAACGTTCGCGTCGTCGACGGTGGTCAGGTTCGACTCTTCGACGACCGTGTCATTGCTGACGATCGTGTCGTTGGAGGTCTCGGTCTTGGGCGTGCAAGCGGCGGCGCCCAGAGCAGCAGCGGCGATCAGCGACATCGTGACGAACTTCTTCATGGACGTTTCTCCCATAGTTGGTCAGGCCTTTGCCTGGGCAACCCTAGTGTTACCCCTCCCCGGCCCTGAATGTCCGAGCGCCTTATGAAAGAAAGCCGATGCGATTGGTAGGGAAATCGCACGCCCGTCGCACCGATTCCGTAATGATCTGGCGTCATTTCGTCGCAAAAATGGCCGTTTTAGGTCCATTTGGCTGACGCAAACAGCGTTTCGACGCATTTGTCGTCGGTGTCGCAGGTCTGGACGCGGGCGCCGCGGCCTTGCGCCCGAACGCTCGTCCCGGCCGGCCTCGTCCGTCGTCGACCGTAGAAATAGCCGGTTTCAGCTTCGGTACAGCGCGTCGAGCCGCTCGCCATAAACGTCGCGCAGGACGTGACGCCGGACCTTGAGCGAGGGCGTGAGCTGCCCGTTCTCGATGCTGAACGGCTCCTCCGCCAGCACGTATCGGCGCACGCGCTCGATCACCGAGAGGTCGCGATTCACCCGCTCGACCGCCTGGCCGATGATCGTGCGATATTCGCTATTCTCCGCCAGGCGCGCGAAATTGCACGGGTCGCCGTTGGCCGCGCACCATTGCTGGGTCCAGTCGGGATCGGGCACGAGCAGCGCGACCATATAAGGTTTGCGATCGCCATAGACCATTGCCTGCGCGATTTCGGGCTGCAGCGTCAGCATCCCCTCGACCCGCTGCGGCGCGACATTGTCGCCCTTGTCGTTGACGATGATGTCCTTCTTGCGGTCGGTGATCTTGATGCGGCCTCGCGCGTCGATCAGTCCGATATCGCCGGTGTGGAGCCAGCCGTCCTGGAGGACGCGCGCGCTTTCCTCCGGGTTGCGCCAATAGCCGTGCATGACGAGTTCGCCGCGCACCAGGATTTCGCCGTCCGCCGCGATGCGCACCTCGGTATCGGCGAGCGGGGGGCCGACGGTGTCCATCTGGAGACCGACAGAGGGACGGTTGCACGACACCACCGGCGCCGATTCGGTCTGGCCGTAGCCTTGCAGGAAGGTGAGCCCGAGCGAGTCGAAGAACACGCCGACCTCGGGGGTGAGCGGCGCCCCGCCGGAGACCATCGCCTTGATCCGCCCGCCGAACCGCTTGGCGATCTTGGGCCGCAGCGTCGCGCCGATCAGCAGGTCGAGAGCCTTGTCGAACGCGCGCGGTTCGCCGCGATAGCGCCGCATGCCGATCTCGACCGCACGGTCGAGCAGCCACGGCGCGATGCCGCCCTGTTTCTCGACTTCCTTGGTGATGCGCGCGCGCAGCACTTCGAACAACCGCGGCACCACCACCATGATCGTCGGGCGCACCTCGGAAATATTGGCGGCGAGCTTCTCGATGCCTTCGGCATAATAGATCTGTCCGCCAAGACCGATCGGCAGATGCTGACCGGCGGTATGCTCATAGGCGTGGCTGAGCGGCAGGAACGATAGAAACACCTCGTCGTCCCAGCCAAAATCCTCGGCGATGATCGCCGATGTGCCGGCGACATTGTGCAGGATCGCGCCGTGGTGCTGCATCACCCCGCGCGGCGCGCCACCGGTGCCGCTGGTGTAGATGATGCACGCGGTATCCTCGCGCCTCGCGGTCGCGGCGATCGTCTCGGGGCCGCAGCGATGCGCCGCGATCAGATCCGCCCAGCGATGGAGGTCGAGCGCGCCCGACTGGCCGAGGCGGATATCCTCCATCCCGATCACGGTGCGGATCGTGCTCGATCGGATCGCGGCGGGCAGCAGCGTGCGCGCGAGCTTCGCGCTCGACACGATCACCGCGCTCGCTCCCGAATTCTCGATGATATGGCCGTGATCGCGCTCGGTATTGGTGGTGTAGGCAGGTACGGTGATGCAGCCCGCCGCCATGATCGCGAGATCGCTGATGCACCATTCGGGCCGGTTCTCGGAAACGAGCATCACCCGGTCACCCGGCTTCAGCCCGATCGCCTTCAGCCCCGCCGCGAGGCTCGCGACGCGATCCGCGACGAGCCGCCACGAGATCGGCGTCCAGTCGCCGCCCTCCTTATGCCAGAGGAACGGCGCGTCGCCCTTGTCGGCCGCGCGTGCGAGGAACATCGCGACCAGATTGGGAAAATGTTCGAGCCTGCGCATCCCTGCTCCTGCCGGCTCCTTGATCGGGCCGTCTTATCCTACCCATACCGCTGTCGAGGGTTCCGCCCTACAGGATTATTCGTGCGCGCCGTTGAGCTCGTTGGCGCGCCGCGCGATTCTGGTCACGCTGCCGTCGGTCGCGACCGCGACGCCCTCGCTGCGCGGATCGGCCGCGCCGACCCAGGCGGAACCGATGCGCTCGACCGCATTGGCCTTCAGGCCCAGCGGCCCGACCTTGGCATCCTCGCCGAGCGCCTGGAGCGCCGGCACCATCGTCTCGAGCTCGGTGCCCGCCTCGATCACCGCGCTTTTGCCCGGCGCGTAGACCAGCCCCATCGCGATCGCATCCTGCGCGGACAGCTTCCAGTCGATCACGCCGATGATCGCCTTGGCCACCTGCGCGATGATCGTCGAGCCGCCCGCCGCGCCGATCGCGAGGCGGACCTTGCCATCCGGTCCATAGACGATCGTCGGCGACATCGAGCTGCGCGGCCGCTTGCCGCCCTCGACGCGGTTGGCGACGAGATAGCCGTCCTTCTCGGGCACGATGTCGAAGTCGGTCAACTCGTTGTTGAGCCATACGCCGTCGACCGAAATGCCCGAACCGAAATAGCCGTCGATCGTCGTCGTCACCTCGATGACGTTGCCGGCGGCATCCGCGGCGGCGAGATCGCTGGTGCCGGGCACTTCGCTCAACGGTGCGCGCAGGCGTTTGGGCGCACCGGCGGGCACGCCGGGCGCGATCGTCGCGAGACTGTGCTCGGGCGAGATCAGCGCCGAGCGCGCGGCGATGTATTTGGGATCGAGCAGGCCCGCGACCGGCACCTGCACATAATCGGGATCGCCGATGTACATGTCGCGATCGGCATAGGCGAGCCGCGAACTCTCCGCGAACAGATGCCACGCCACCGGCGACGCGCGGCCGAGCTTCGCCATGTCGAAGCGTTCGAGCTGCTTGAGGATCATCAGTACCGAAATGCCGCCGGAGGAAGGCGGCCCCATCCCGCAGATCTTGTAGCGCCGGTACGTGCCGCAGATCGACGCGCGATCCTTGACGTCATAGGTGGCGAGATCGCCGAGCGTCATCTTCGATCGGTTGCGCTCGGCGCCGTTGACGGCGGCGACGATCTTCTGCGCGGTCGGGCCGGTGTAGAAGCTCTCGGCACCGTGCCGCGCGATGCCTTCGAACAGCGCCGCCTGTTCGGGGTTCTTGAACACCGATCCGACCGCCACTGCATGTCCCTCGGGCGTGAACATATGCGCGCGGCCCCACGCCTCGACATGCCGGCCGTAGAGTTCGAGGCCGTTGTGCATGCGCGGGGACACGGTGAACCCGTCGCGCGCGTAGCGGATCGCGGGCGCGAACAAGCTTGCCCACGGCAGCTTGCCGTAGCGCCGATGCGCCAGCGCCATCATCCGCAGGTTCCCCGGCACGCCGACGCTGCGTCCGCCGGGGTAGGCGTCGCGAAAGCTCAGCGGCTTGCCGTCGTCGCCGTAGAACCATTTGGGATCGGCCGCATGCGGCGCCGCCTCGCGCCCGTCGAGCGTGATCGTCTTGCCGCTCTTGGCGTCGTGATAGACCATGAAGCTGCCGCCGCCGATCCCGGAATTCTGCGGTTCGACGACGTTGAGCACGAGCATCGTCGCGATCGCCGCATCGGTGGCGGTGCCGCCTTGCTTTAGGATCTCCGCTCCGGCCGCTGCCGCGCGCGGATCGGCAGCGGAGACGATCCCCGGCGCGGGCGCCGCCGGCGCTTTGGCAGCGAGCGGTACGGGGAGGAGGGCGAAGGCGAGTGCGACCAGGATTTTTTGCATCGCGGCGAAACGTAACGCACTCGCGCGCTGGGGCAACCCGCTTTCAGCCTTTCCCCACGGCATCGGCGACATTGGCATGGCCGTCGCGCGCGAGCAGTGCGGACAGTTCGCGGCACAGCCGGCGCGGCAGCCCCGGTCCCTCATAGACAAGCGCGCTGTAGAGCTGCACGAGGCTCGCCCCGGCGAGGATGCGGCGATATGCCTCCGCGCCAGTGCCGATGCCGCCCGCCGAGATCAACGGCAGCGCGCCGCCGGTCGCCTTGCGGAAATCGGCCAGCCGGGTGCGCGCGAGCGGCGCGAGCGGCGCGCCCGACAACCCGCCCGCTTCGTCCTTCAACGGCGAGGACAGCCCGAACGGCCGCTCGATCGTGGTGTTGTTGACGATCAGCGCGTCGATCCGATGTTCGATCGCGGCGCGCGCGATCGCGTCGATCGCGGGCATGTCAAGATCGGGCGCGACCTTGAGGAACAGCGGCGGCTGTCTGACCGGCCCGCGCCGCGCCTCGTCGGTGGCGGCGAGCAGCTCGGCGAGCGCGCTGCCATGCTGCAGGTCGCGCAGACCGGGCGTGTTGGGCGAGCTGATGTTGATCGTGACATAATCCGCCACCGCCGCCGCGCGCGATACGCCGTGGACATAATCGGCGATGCGATCCGCCGCGTCCTTGTTGGCGCCGACGTTCACACCGAGCACGCCCGCCCGTTTCGCCCGTGCGATCCGGGGCAGCGCGGCGTCGAGCCCGGCGTTGTTGAACCCCATGCGGTTGACGATCGCCTTGTCCTCGACCAGCCGGAACAGCCGCGGACGCGGGTTGCCGGCCTGCGGCAGCGGCGTCAGCGTGCCGATCTCGACACTGCCGAAGCCCAGCCCGAAAAAGCCGTCGATCGCGTGGCCGTCCTTGTCGACCCCCGCCGCCAGCCCGATCGGGTTCGCGAAGTCCACACCGGCGACGCGTGTCGCGAGGCGGGGGTCGCGCACGATACCGCCGAGCGGCGCCCCGAGCGAGCCCCATGCGGCAAGCGCGTCGATCGTCAGCCCGTGTGCGCGCTCACCATCGAACACGAAAAGCAGGGGGCGGACCACGGAAAAGACCATATCGCCTGATGGCACCGCGCCGCGCGATCGTCAAAAGCCAAAGATAGGTCCGGTCCGGTGGTTCACCGGTCCGCAGCGGACGTAAATTTCTCGGCGCGCCCCTACTTGTCGCATTCGTACAAGACGCTCCCGAGCCCTTCTGCGAGAAGGTGCTTGCGACCCAAGGGGCTCTCGACCGGGGGCCCTGCACCTTCATGGCCCGGCCGGTCTCCGGCCGGGCCACTTTTCTTTGCGCGCCGGTACCGCTAACGGCTTCGCACAAAGAAGCGGGGGCGCATCAATGACCCAGATCAAGTTGGACTATTCCGTCCCGGCCGACGACGTCGCCGAGTTCGTGACGCTGTTCTACCATTTCCACGCCGACCTGCCGGTGTTCGAGGACACCGAGCGCGCCGACAATGCGCAGATCCGCTTCCGCCTCAGCGCGCGCCATGCCGAATACCGCATGCCCGATGGCAGCGTGCAGGACGCGGCCGACATCCACGTCATCGGCCCCACCAGCGGCGCGTGGAAGGTGCGTGCCGAAGGACCGGTCGAGGTGTTCGGCATGGGGCTGACGCCCGCCGGCTGGGCCGCGATGATCGGCGACGACGCCTCGACGATGATGAACCGCGCGATCGACGCGACGACATTGTTCGGCGCGGCACGGCTGCGCGATGCGATCGCGGCGCTGCGCACGACCGCCGAGCCGGCGGCGCGCGTGGTGATCGGCGAGACGCTGGTGCGCGACCTGGTCAAAGCGGGTGATGCCGGCGCGCGGCGGTTCGTGCGGCAGGTCGATGGCTGGCTGGCGGCGAGTCCCTCGCCCGAGATGGATGACCTCGTCGAGATCGCCGGGCTGTCGCGCCGTCAGGTCGAGCGCAAGTGCAAGGCGTTGTACGGCGTGCCGCCCAAATTGCTCGCGCGCAAGTACCGGGCGCTGCGCGCCGCGAACGCGATGCTCGCCACCGGCGAGCCGCTCGACGACGTGCTCGAACGCGGCTTTTACGATCAGTCGCACATGATCCGCGAGATCAAGCAATTCACCGGCCTGACCCCGGGGCAGATCAAGGACGAGGCGACGATGCTGTCGCGTATGACGATCACCCAGCGCTCCGCGCTCGGCGGCCGGGCCAGCCCGCTCATCAGCGATACGTGATGAAACCCTCTCCCGATGGGAGAGGGAGGGGCACGCTCGGCGAAGCCGAGTGGGAGGGTGAGGGCGGGTATGAGGACGAGCTTTTCGTCCTCACCCTTCCGCCGCCTCCGGCGGCTCCCTCCCTCTCCCAATGGGAGAGGGATTACACCGTGAAGCTCTCGCCGCAGCCGCACGCGCCCTTGGCATTGGGATTCGCGAACACGAAGCCGGCCGCGAAATCGTCCTCGACCCAGTCCATCCGGCTGCCGATCAGATACAGGATCGAACCGCCATCGACGAACAACGTGCCACCGGGGGTGTCGATCCGCTCGTCGAACGGCTTGGCCTCGGTGACGTAATCGACCGAATAGGCGAGGCCGGAACAGCCACGCCGCGGCGTCGAGAGCTTGACGCCGATCGCGCCCTCGGGCGCCTTCGCCATCAACTCGGCAATCCGGGCCTCCGCCGATGCGGTCAGGTTGAGCGCCGCCGGGCGCGCGCGCGTCGCGGTGGCCATCACAACATCCCCAGTTCGAGCTTGGCGTCGTCGCTCATCTTTTGCGGGTCCCATGCCGGGTCCCACACCAGATTGACCTCGGCCGATCCGATCCCCGGCACCGCGCCGACGCGCAGTTCGACTTCACCCGGCATCGATTCGGCGACCGGGCAGTGCGGCGTCGTCAGTGTCATCGTCACGACGGCATGGCCTTCGCTCGTCACCTCGACGCCGTAGATCAGCCCGAGATCGTAGATGTTGACCGGAATCTCGGGGTCGTAGATTTCCTTGAGCGCCTCGATCACGCCTTCGTACAGCGCGCCGCCTGGCTCACCGGGCGCATCGCCTGCCGGTTTCTGCGACAGGAAGCCTTCGAGATAATCGCGCTGGCGCGGTTCGGCGACCGCATCGTCCACGCGCGCGCGCGGCGGCGTTTCGACCGCATCGACCTGTTCCACCGCGATCCTGCCTTGCTCGTTCATCCGAAGATCCTCGTAACTCTCTCGATGCCCTTCACGAGCGCCTCGATATCCTGCGGGCCGTTATAGACTCCGAAGCTCGCCCGCGCCGTCGCCGGTACGCCGAGCGTTTCCATTAGCGGCTGCGCGCAGTGGTGCCCGGCGCGGATCGCGACCCGGCTCTCGTCCAAGATGGTGCCGATGTCGTGCGGATGCACCCCCTCGATGCTGAACGAGACGATTCCCGCCGCATCCTCGGGTCCGAACAGCGTCACCGAGTTGATGCCGTGCAGCGCCTCGCGCGTCTGGCGCACCAAAGCGGTCTCGTGCGCGTGGATCGCCTCGAGCCCGATGCTTTCGACATAGTCGATCGCGGCGTGCAGCCCGAGCGCGCCGACGATGTGCGGCGTGCCCGCCTCGAACCGGGTCGGCGGCGGGGCATAGGTGGTACGTTCGAAGCTCACCCGGTCGATCATCGAACCGCCGCCCTGGTATGGCGGCATCGCATCGAGCAGATCGGCGCGGCCCCACAGCACGCCGATCCCGGTTGGACCGTAAAGTTTGTGCCCCGAGAAGACGTAGAAGTCGCAGCCGATCTCGGCGACATCGACGGGCAGGCGCGGCACCGCCTGACAGCCGTCGATCAGGATTTTCGCCCCGACCGAATGCGCGATTCCGGTCGCGCGCTTGGCGGCGAGCACCGAGCCGAGCACGTTCGAGACATGCGCGAGCGCGACGAGCTTGTGTTCGGGACGGATCATCGCCGCCATCGCGTCGAGATCGATGCGGTGATCGCGCGTCAGCGGCACCACGTCGATCGCGGCGCCGACCGCCTCGGCGGCCATCTGCCACGGCACGATATTGCTGTGGTGTTCGAGCATCGACAGCAGGATGCGGTCGCCCGGCTTGAGCTGTTCGCGCGCCCAGCAGGTCGCTACGAGGTTGATCCCCTCGGTCGCGCCGCGCACGAACACGATCTCGTTTTCCGCAGCCCCGATGAACCCGGCGACGCGCCGCCGCGCCGCCTCATAGGCGAGCGTCATGTCGGCGCTGCGCTGGTACACGCCGCGATGCACGGTGGCGTAGGTGGTGTCGTAGCCGCGCGTGATGGCGTCGATCACGGCTTGCGGCTTCTGCGCGGTGGCGGCGGTGTCGAGATACGCCCAGCCTTCAGGGATCGCCGGGAAATCGGCGACGAGATCGAGCGGGCGGGCATTCCCTCTCCCATTGGGAGAGGGAGGGAGCGTCGAAGACGCGGAAGGGTGAGGGTGCAGGTCGGTGGTCATGCGCGTTCGCCCTCACCCTTCCCACCCGGCTGCGCCGGGCGGCCCCCTTCCCTCTCCCGGTGGGACAGGGAGCTATTCAGCATCCGCTCCAGCGCGGCTTGCGCAGCCGCTTCCACCGCCTCGCGCTCAGCGTCGTCGGCGATCCCGTCGAACACCGATCCGATGAAGGCGCGCAGCAGCAGCGCCTTCGCCTCTGCGGGCGGGAGCCCGCGGCTTCCGAGATAGAACAGCCCGGCCTTATCGAGTTCGCCGACCGTGGCGCCGTGCGCGCATTTCACGTCGTCGGCGAAGATTTCGAGCTCGGGCTTGGCATTGGCGGTCGCGGTGCGCGTGAGCAGCATCGCCTTCACCGACTGGCTCGCATCGGTCTTCTGCGCATCACGCGCGACCGCGACCTTGCCCAGATAGCTGCCGGTTGCATGCCCGCCCAGCACCGAGCGCACCGTCTGGTTCGAGGTCGCGTTCGGCGCGACGTGGTTGAGCGTGGTCACGATCTCGAGCGTCTGCTCGCCCGCGCCGAGCATCGCCGCGCCGAGTTCGAAATGTGCGCCCGCGTGGCAAGTCACGTCGATCGCGACCCGGCCGAGTTTGCCGCCGGTGTTGAGCACGTGGAGCGTCGCGGTCGCGCGCGGATGCAGGATCACGCGATAGTCGTGGATCGCGACGGCATCGGTCGGCGCATCCTGCACGATGACTCGCGTGATCGACTCGCCGGCGGCGACTTCGATCACCTTGGGTGCTTCCAGCGGCCACACCGACGCGACAGCCTCCAGATCGCTGTACCGCCAGGTCTCATCGCGTCGCGTGGGGAGGGCGCTCAAATCCCCTCTCCCCCTGTGGGAGAGGGAGGGGCCCGCTCGACGCAGTCGAGTGGGAGGGCGAGGGGGGGCGTGCCACACGCCCCCTCATCCGACCTCGCAGCGCTCGGCCACCTTCTCCCACAAGGGGAGAAGGGAAGAAGGACGTTCATGCCGTCACCTCGGCGTAGCCCGCCGCTTCGAGTTCCAGCGCCAGTTCCGGCCCGCCGGTCTTCACGATCCGCCCGCCGGCGAGCACATGCACGACATCCGGCTTCACGTAATCGAGCAGCCGCTGGTAATGGGTGATGAGCAGCACCGCCTTGTCTGGCCCGCGCATGATGCGGTTGATGCCGTCGCCGACCGCGCGCAGCGCATCGATGTCTAGCCCCGAATCGGTCTCGTCGAGGATCGCGAAGCTCGGGTTGAGGATGCCCATCTGCACCATCTCGTTGCGCTTCTTCTCGCCGCCCGAGAAACCGACGTTGACCGGCCGCTTGAGCATCTCGGCATCCATCCCGATCGCCGCCGCCTGCGCGCGCGCGATCTTGAGGAATTCCGCGCCCGACAGCGGCGGCTCGGAACGCCCCTTGCGCTGCGCGTTCAAGGCTTCGCGCAGGAACTGCACGTTCGACACGCCGGGGATCTCGACCGGATATTGGAAGCCGAGAAACAGCCCGGCGGCAGCGCGCTCGTGCGGCGCGAGGTCTAACAGGTCGATCCACTCGCCCTCCGTTCGCCCTGAGCTTGTCGAAGGGCGCGTATCGGGCGTTGCGGCTTCGCCACGTGCTTCGACAGGCTCAGCACGAACGGGGTTGGGTTGGAACAGGACAGACCCCGCCGTCACCTCATAACCGGGCCGGCCGCCGAGCACATAGCCGAGCGTCGACTTACCCGCGCCGTTCGGCCCCATGATCGCGTGGACCTCTCCGGCATTCACCGTCAGCGACAGGCCCTTGAGGATTTCCTTGCCGTCGATTTCGGCGTGGACGTTTTCAATTTTCAGCATTCTCATTCCCTAGATCGCCGCGCTCGGCGCGGACGAAAGCGATCAGCGCGGCATCGACGCAGTCCGCGAGCGGCGCGCCAGCACGGAGGCCGGTTGCGACGCAATCGCGCGTACTCACACACGCTTGCCGGTCGATTGCCGCGTCGCCGCTCGACACCGCGATCTCGCACCGGCGCACGCGGCCGCGACGATCGACGTTGGCGTTGACCCGCAGGCGACGCAGCCGCTCTCCGGTCACGACGATATCGGATGTCGTGTCGGGCGCCTGCGCGGCGAGGAGCATCGGCAGCAAGATCACCCCACCGACCCCTCGAGCGAAATCCCCAGCAGCTTCTGCGCCTCGACCGCGAATTCCATCGGCAGTTGCTGGAGCACTTCCTTGGCGAAGCCGTTGACGATCAGCGCCACCGCCGCTTCCTGATCGAGTCCGCGCTGCATCGCGTAGAACAATTGGTCGTCGCTGATCTTCGATGTCGTCGCCTCATGCTCGATCTGCGCGGACGGGTTGCGCACCTCGATATAGGGCACCGTGTGCGCGCCGCACTGGTCGCCAAGCAGCAGCGAATCGCACTGGGTGAAGTTGCGCACGCCCTCGGCGCCCGCCGCGACACGCACCAGACCGCGATAGGTGTTGTCCGAACGGCCTGCTGAAATCCCCTTCGACACGATCGTCGAGCGCGATCCCTTGCCGTTGTGGATCATCTTGGTGCCGGTATCGGCCTGCTGGCGGTTGTTGGTAACGGCCACCGAATAGAACTCGCCGACCGAATTCTCGCCGTTGAGCACGCAGCTCGGATATTTCCAGGTGATCGCGCTGCCGGTCTCGACCTGGGTCCAACTCACCTTGCTGCGCGCGCCCTGGCACAGCGCGCGCTTGGTCACGAAATTGTAGATGCCGCCCTTGCCGTTCTCGTCGCCGGGATACCAGTTCTGCACGGTCGAATATTTGATTTCGGCATCGTCGAGAGCGACCAGTTCGACCACGGCGGCGTGCAACTGGTTCTCGTCGCGCATCGGCGCGGTGCAGCCTTCGAGGTACGAGACATAGGCGCCCTTGTCGGCGACGATCAAAGTACGTTCGAACTGGCCGGTATTCTCGGCGTTGATTCGGAAATACGTCGACAGCTCCATCGGGCAGCGCACGCCTTCGGGGATGTACACGAACGTCCCGTCGGAGAAGACCGCGCAGTTGAGGGCCGCGAAATAATTGTCGTGCATCGGCACGACGCGGCCGAGCCACTTGCGCACCAGATCAGGATATTCGCGGATCGCCTCGCTGATCGAGCGGAAGATCACACCCGCCGCCTCGAGCTCCTTGCGGAAGGTGGTGGCGACCGAAACCGAATCGAACACCGCATCGACCGCGATCTTGCGCGGCGGCGCGCCGCCCTCGACGCCCGCGAGCAATTTCTGCTCCTCGATCGGGATGCCGAGCTTCTCGTACACGCGCAGGATCTCGGGATCGACCTCGTCAAGCGAGCCGAGCTTGGGCTTGGCCTTGGGCTCGGCGTAATAATAAGCGTCCTGATAATCGATCGGCGGGATGTCGAGCTTGGCCCAGTCGGGCGCGGGCATGGTCAGCCAGTGGCGATAGGCCTTGAGCCGCCACTCCAGCATCCATTCGGGCTCGTTCTTCTTCGCCGAGATGAAGCGAACGATGTCCTCGCTCAGCCCCTTGGGCGCGAAGTCCTGCTCGATGTCCGAGCTGAAACCCCATTCATAGGTCTTGTTCGCCGCCGCGAAGGCGTCTGCGTTGCGGGTGGCCATTATATGATCCTCACCAAATTCCCCTCCCGCTTGGCGGTGGGGCTAGGGGAGGGCGTGTCCCCATGTGTTTCGACGGTTGGAACAGGCCCTCCCCCAGCCCCTCCCGCAAGCGGGAGGGGAGAAGGGTTTGCCCCTCCCGCAAGCGGGAGGGGAGAGGACAGGCTCGCCAGCGACACGTTGGCGAGCGCGCCGCGCACCGCGCCGTTGACGCCGTTCCAATGCGGCTTGACCCGGCAATCGCCCTCGATCGCGCAGTCGTGCGTGCTCGCCTCGACGCAGGCGGTCAGTGCGATCGGGCCTTCGATCGCCTCGATGATCTCGGTGAGCGTGATCGCCGAGGGCGGCCGCGACAGGCGGAAGCCGCCGCCGGTGCCGCGCGTGCTTTCGATCAGTCCGGCGGCGGAGAGCTTGCTGACCAGCTTCTGCACGGTCGGCAGCGGCAGCCCGTTCTCCTCGGCGAGCACCGTCGCGTTGAGCCGCGCCGCGCCGCCGCAGCGCCGGGCGGCGGCCGACAGCATCACCACGGCATAATCGGTCAGGCTGGAAAGGCGCATTTGCGAGCGGTTCTCAAATCGGACAATATCGATCCGATTGGGCATGTGGCCCCGAACACCGCGCGCGTCAACACCTCAAAAGCCGGTTTGCCGCGCTATTTGGCGGCCGCTTTGGGCACCACGTCCATCGTCCAGTCCGCCTCTGGCCGCAGATATTTGCGCGCGGTCGCCTGCAGGTCCGCCGCCGTCATCGTCGAGACATCATGGTACAGCCGTGCGAGCGCGTCGATCCGTCGCGGGTCGTACGACGCGCCGGTCAGTTGCAGCATCCAGAACTGGTTGCCGGTCGACTGGCGCATGATCGACTGGAGCATCGGCCCGATCGTTCGCTTCAGCTCATCATCGCTGATCGGATTGGCGACGAGATCGGCGGCGATGCTGCGCGACAGGCGGAAGAACAAAGGCACGTTCTCGGGCGTGACCTGCCCGATCGCGACCATCCGTCCGCCGCCGGGAAGGCCGACCGGCCAAGTACTCGACACGTTGGGGCTGTAGCTCGCACCAGCCTGCGAGCGGAGCTGGTCGAACAGCCGGTCGCTGAAGATCGAGGCGAGCACGTCGAGCCGCCGCGAGTCGGTCAGCCCTTCGACGCCACTGCCGGTCGGCCAGGCGATCACCGCCGCCGCCTGATTGTCGGGGCCGTCATGCGTCAGCACCACCGGCGTCGTATTATGCGCAGGGAAACGCACCGGCGGCGTGGGCGCGGGCGTGGCGGGGCGCGGCGGCAGCGCGCCGATCGTCTTGCCGACGGTCGCGATCGCGAGCTCGGCGGGCACGTCGCCGAACACCTGCACCTCGACGGGTCCGGATTTCATCAGCGGCTCCCACAGCGCGCGGAACGATTGCGGCGTCAGCGCCTCGATCTGCGCGCGGCTGGGTGAACCCCAGCGCTGGTCTCCATCGCGAAGCAATCGTTCGAGATCGCGCTGCAGCACCCCGCCCGGCGACGCGCTAAGGCCGGCATAGCCGGCGAGCGCGACGCTCTTCGCGCGCAGAACCGGATTGGGATCCCACCCCGGTGCCGCGAGCTGGGCGGCGAGCAGCCGCATCTGATCGGCGAAATCGGCGGGCGAGGTCTGCGCCGACAGTGAGAAAGCGTCGTCCTCGATATCGAAATCGAGCCCGATTCGCCGTCCGGCGGTCATCTGGTCGAGATCGCCCTGGCGCAGCTTGCCGATGCCCCCCTCGACCAGCGCCATCTCGGCGGCCCAGGCCGGCGTCGTCTTGTCCGCCGGCAGCGCGTTGTAGCCGCCGCCGAAGCGCACCCGCACGTAGATGCGATTGTCCTCGGCGTTGGTCGAATAGACCATCAGCTTCGCGCCGTTCGAATAGGCGACGCTGGTAAGGTCCATGTCCGGCCCGAACCGAAGCACCTTCTCGCGCGAAACGATCGTGGCCGGCTTGCCGCCGGGCGCGGGCAGCTTCGCGAACGACACCGCGCCCTGCACCCGGCTTTTGCCGACGGCGGAGACTTTGGCGGTGAGCGCCGTGGTGAGCTTGGCGGTCGCGCCATCGTCGGGCGCTTGCAGGCTCAGCAGCGCGCGCGTCGCGGTGCCCTGGAACACGCGCTTGGTCGATGCGAGTTCGGCGGCGGGGTTGAACATCTTCTTGGCGACGGCGTCGTGATAGACCTTGAGGATCGTATCGGGCGCGGTCGTCGTCTCGCGGATGTCGAGCGCCTGCACCATGTCGTCGGCTTCCTTCGATCCGGCCTCGGCGCGCGCGGTTTCGACGCTGGTGCGGAAGCTGACCTCCAGATCGGCGAGTTCGCGGTCGATCTCGGCCTGGGTCGGTGCATGTTCTTGCGCGGCGGCGATCACCGAGCGCACGTCGCGAAGCGCCGCTTCCCAATCGTTGCCGACCGGAAGGATCGACACGATCGTCACGTTCGCCGAGCGCGAGGGATCGTCGAGCGCGGCCTGCGCGGCGATATAGCTGCCGCCGGCGCGCGCGCGCGCCTCGAGCCGTCGGTTGATGACCGCGAGCGCGACCTGATCGACCAGCCGCGCCTGATTGAACAGGATCGTGTCGTTGTTGAAATGCCACGGCCGCACCACCGCGAGCGTGATGCGGGTCGGCAGGCTCGGTTCGACGATGGTGGCGGCGGTCGGCTGCTTCGGATCGGGCGTACCGAAATCGGGGTCCGAGGGGGCGGGGCCGATGCCCTGCCAGCCACCGAAATATTTGGCGATGATCGGCTCGATCGTCGCCGGATCGGCATCGCCCGCGATCGAGACCAGCACGCGGCTCGGCCGGTACCAGCGATCGTGGAAGGCGCGCACCGAATCGGCAGTGGCCGCCTCCAGCGTCTTGATGTTGCCGATCGGCGAACGGTCGGCGAGCGGCTGGCCCGCGAACAGCGTCGCGTTGAGCGCATTGAGGAAACGCACCTGCGCGCCCGGCTGCTCGCGCTGTTCGGCGAGCACGGCGGGGCGCTCGGCGTTGAGCGCTTCGGGCGTGATGTTGGGCGCGGAGACCATGCCCGACATGATCTTGAGGCTCTCGTCGATCCCGGCCGGCGTCGCCGAGGGGAGGTCGAGCTTGAACACGGTCTGCGTCGTCGTGGTCTGCGCGTTGGTGTCCGATCCGAACGTCGTGCCCATTCGCTGCCAGATGCGCTTGGCCTCGCCGTCGGGCACGTATTTCGAGCCGCGGAACGACAGATGCTCGATCAGATGCGCGAAGCCGCGCTCGCTGTCCTGTTCGTAAAGTGAACCCGCGTCGATGCGGACGCGCACCGAAATCTGGCCGGGCGGCACGCCGTTCTTGCGCACCGCGTAGCGCAGGCCGTTCTTGAGCGTGCCGAAATGCCACGCCGGATCGGGCGTGATGTCGCTGCCCTTGTAGAGCCATGCGTCGCGACTGGCGATCGCGCTTTCCGGCGCGTCGGCGGGTGCGGACGCCGGCGCGGTCTGCCCCGCGAGCGTTGGCGCGACGCCGGTGAGGAGGCTGGCAATGAGGCCATAGACGATGAGGGGGCGCATCGTGCGCGAGAGCGACAACATGGCGAGACCCTAGCGTCCTTGGCCGGACACCGCCAGCGGCCCCGTTTCCAACACAAAGCGCCGTGAAAACCGGAATGCTCGCCATGTTTCCGACCCACATCGCGATTAGCCATGACGGGGTCGGCCTTCGCCCGCCGACGGTTCCAAGGGGTTCAGGCGGCGCCGTGCGTACCAATACCGAATCGATCATGCGCCCGCACGGGCATCCGCCCGGCGCGGCCATGCCGCGCCATGATGCGGTGGAGTCTCCGCTCCGCGCCGAACGCGGACGTCCGCTCGCGATCCGGATCGGCAAACGGCTGCGCGGGGTTCTCGATCGGCTGATCGCGGCATCCTCGCTGGTGCCCAATGACCCCGTGCTCGACGTGCGCGATTTCGCCTGGACCGCGCCGCTGCGCGAAAACTGGCGCGCGATTCGGGACGAGGCGCTCGGCGTCGCGCTGCAGGGCGACGCCGCGCCGAGCCTCGCGACGATCTCGCCCGATCACCGCGCGATCGCGCGCGTGGGCCAGTGGAAGTCGTTCTTCCTGTCGGGCTATGGCTGCGCGATCGACGAGAATATCGCGCGCTGTCCCGCGACGGCGGCGGCGGTGGCGCGGATACCGGGCATCAACACCGCACTCTTTTCGATCCTCGCACCCGGCACGCACATCCCGGATCACCGCGGTGTCACCAAGGGGCTGCTGACCTGCCACCTCGGGCTGATCGTGCCGCGCGACGGCGATGTGCGGATGCGGATCGGCGACCGCATCGTGCGCTGGGCCGAGGGTGAGACGCTGGTGTTCGACGATACCTACAACCATGAGGTGTGGAACGACACCAGCGGAACGCGCGTCGTGCTGCTGATCCAGTTCGCCCGGCCGCTGCGGCGCCCCGGCAGGATCGTCGCGGATCTCGTGCTGCGGCTGATCCGCCGTTCGGCCTTCGTTCAGGAGACGCGCGACAACATCCTGAGCTGGAACGAAACGATCAAGAAGACGAGCTTCTGATGTGGCCGTGGGGCACCAACCGGAAAGACAAGCTTTCGCAAACGCGCCTTGATCCCGCCATCACGCCACGCCACATGCACCGCATGTTGATCGAAACCGAAGCGACACCCAATCCCGCGACCCTGAAGTTCCTTCCGGGCCGTATCGTGATGGACAGCGGCACGCGTGATTTCGCGACGCCCGAAGAAGCCGAAGCCTCGCCGCTCGCCGATGCGATCTTCGGGCTCGGCGATGTCACCGGCGTCTTTTTCGGCCGGGATTTCATCTCGGTAACCGCGGGGCCGGGGACCGACTGGGCGCAGTTGAAGCCCGATGTCCTGGCGCTGCTGCTCGATCATTTCAGTGCCGGCATGCCGCTGTTCCGGGGTGGCAGCGCCGCCGGGATCTCGGTTCCGGCGGAAGACGACTTCGCGGAAAACCCTGAGGACGCCGATATCGTCGCGCAGATCAAGGATCTGATCGAGACGCGCGTGCGCCCCGCCGTCGCCAATGACGGCGGCGACATCGTCTATCGCGGTTTCGACAAGGGCAAGGTGTTCCTCCAGATGCAGGGCGCCTGTTCGGGCTGTCCGTCGTCCTCGGCGACGCTCAAGAACGGCATCGAGCAACTGTTGCGCTACTACGTGCCCGAAGTCACCGAGGTGCGTGCGGTCTGACGACCGGCGCACCAGAGCCTTTTTTCATCCAGCATCACCGAGGAATCTTCATGGCCGCCAAGCTGTCCGATGACGCTCTGGACACGATCTTCCGGTCCGCGCGCAGCTATAACGGCTATACCGATGCCCCCGTCACCGAAGCCGATCTGCACGCGATCTGGGATTTGATGAAGTTCGGGCCGACCTCGGTGAACATGCTGCCGGCGCGGCTGGTCTGGTGCATGACACCCGAATCGAAGGAGAAGCTCGCCGCGCTGTCGAGCGGCACCAATGCCGGCAAAATCCGCAAGGCGCCGGTCACCGTCATCATCGGCATGGATTCGGATTTTCACGAACATCTGCCGACGCTGTTCCCGCATGCCGATGCCCGTGCCTGGTTCGCGGGCGACGACAAGGCGGCGCTGCGCAGGGAAACCGCGCTCCGCAACTCGTCGCTGCAGGGCGCGTATCTGATCCTCGCCGCGCGCGCTCTCGGCTTCGATACCGGGCCGATGTCGGGCTTCGACAATGCCGCAGTCGACGCGGCGTTCTTCGCCGACACGCCCAACATCACCTCGAACTTCATCGCCACGCTGGGCGTCGGCGATCCCGCCACGGTGTTCGGGCGCTCGCCCCGGCCGCCGTTCGAAACCTTCAATCGGATCGTCTGAGCCGGCTTGCGGACGCTCGTCATCGAAACCGCGACCGCCGCCTGTTCGGTCGCCCTGCTGGAAGATGGCATCGTCGTGGCCGCCGCGCACGAGGTGGTCGGGCGCGGCCATGCCGAGCGGCTCCTGCCGATGATCGCGGCGCTGCCCGATGGCGGACGCGCGGGGCGCATCCTCGTCGATTGCGGCCCCGGCAGTTTCACCGGCGTGCGGGTCGGGATCGCGGCGGCGCGCGCACTGGCGCTCGGCTGGGGTGCCAGTCTCGACGGCTTCTCGTCGTTGCCGCTGCTCGCCGCCGCGGCGTTCGTGCGCAACCCGGGTGAGCACACGCTCGCGACCATCATCGAGGGCGGGCATGGCGAGGTCTTCATGCAGACCTTCGACGCCCCGCTTCGCGCGCGAAGCGAACTGGTTTCGCTTCGCCCCGAAGCCGCGCTCGCCGCGCTCGAGGGCCGCTTCGCGGTCGGCAGCGGGGTGCGGCTGCTCGTTGACGTCGATCCGGGGCGGGGCGATGCCGATGCGCTGCCCCGCGCCGCCGACGCGCCGTTGCTGCCCGCCGCCTTCACTACGCTCGCCGCCGTCCCGCTATACGGCCGCGCGCCCGACGCGAAGCCGATCGCGGCATGAGCACGATGCTGACCCGGATCGATCTGCGCGCCGGTGCCGCCGCCGATCTCGGCACTGTCGATTCGATCATGCAGGCGGCGTTCGATCCCCGCTTCGGCGAAGCTTGGACCCGTAACCAATGCCTCGGCATCCTTTCGATGCCCGGCGTCTGGCTGACGATCGCGTCGATCGACGACGAACCCGCCGGTTTCGCCCTGTCCCGAATCATCGTCGACGAGGTCGAACTGTTGCTGCTCGCGACGGTGCCCGGCTTGCGGCGGCGCGGCGTCGGATCGGCGTTGTTGCGCTCGGTCGTCGCCGAAAGTGTCGGTCGCGGCGCGAAAAGTCTGCATCTTGAAGTACGTGACGGTAATGCCGCGATCCGGCTGTATGCCGGTTCGGGCTTCGAGAAGGTCGGCGAACGCCGCCGTTACTATCGCGGTTCTGATGGCCAGGCCTTTGATGCTTTTACATTTCGTCTCGAATTAGCCTGAAACGGCCGATACGTGACGAAATTGTTGCTTGCGCTGACGGCCTTTAGCGCGAATAGAAAAAATCACGGCCGCGATAACAGTGGCTCAGACAAGGGTCGAAAGGTCATCAATGGATACGCAGTTGGAACTTCAGGAAACGCTTGTAACCCTCACGGCGGATATTGTCGCCGCCCACGTCAGCAACAATAGCGTCGCGGTCTCGGATCTTCCGGTTCTCATCGCCAATGTTCATGGCGCGTTGTCCGGTCTCGGTGGACCGGCGCCGGCCCCCGAAGTAAAGCAGGAGCCTGCGGTTTCGGTGCGCTCTTCGATCAAGCCCGACTATGTCGTCTGCCTTGAGGACGGTAAGAAGCTCAAGATGCTCAAGCGGCATCTGATGACGCATTATCAGATGACCCCCGAGCAATATCGCGCCAAGTGGAATCTTCCCGCCGACTATCCGATGGTCGCACCGAGCTACGCCGAACAGCGCCGCTCGCTCGCCAAGAAGATCGGTCTGGGCACCAAGCGCCGCAAGACCGCGACGCGCTGATCCGAACGGGCGGCGGCCGGCCTGTGCCGGCGCCGCCCTTTTCGCGTGCGGGAAGAATCCGACGCGCCCCCTTTATCCGTGGCCGCGAAGCGCTTAGAACGCGGGCATGCCCCGCAAAATCGACATCGAAGCCCTGTGCAACGAAAAGGGCCTTCGCATCACCGAACAGCGGCGCGTCATCGCCCGCGTTCTTTCGGAAGCCGACGACCATCCCGACGTGGAGCGCGTCTATGAGCGCGCGTCGGCGATCGACCCCGGCATCTCGATCGCCACCGTCTATCGCACCGTGCGGCTGTTCGAGGAGGCGGGCATTCTCGACCGGCACGATTTCGGTGACGGCCGCTCGCGCTACGAGCCCGCGCCCGAGGCGCATCACGACCATCTGATCGACGTGGAGACCGGCAAGGTGCTCGAATTCGTCGATCCCGAACTCGAACAGTTGCAGAAGGCGATCGCCGAGCGGCTCGGCTTCCGCCTCGTCGATCACCGCATGGAATTGTACGGCGTCGCGATCGACCGCAAGGCCTGAGGTCACCCCTGCTGAGCCGGGAGCGCCTCGCCGCCGCCGCCGGGCGGCCCGTCCCGCTGAACATGGCCGGCAAGGTCCGGTTGTGGCGACGCATCTTGATGCTGATCGCTCTCGCGCTGGTGATGGTGCCGCTGCACTATCTCTGGCGGCTGCTGCGGCTGTCTTCGCCGTGGCCCCGCATTTTCCTCGCCGGGGCGGGGCGGGTGAGCGGCGCGCGTGTTCGCGTTGCCGGCGTGCCGCTCAAGCGCGACGTGTTCTACATCTCGAATCACGTCAGTTGGATCGACATCCCGGCGATCGCCGGGGCGAGCGGCACGGCCTTCGTCGCCAAGGCCGAGATCCGCGACGCGCCGGTGGTGGGGTGGCTCGCGTCACTCAACCGCACCGTCTTCGTCGAGCGCGAGAACCGGCTCGGCGTGGCGGGGCAGATCAACGCGCTGCGTGAGACGCTTGCCGAGAATTGGTCGGTGACGGTCTTTCCCGAAGGCACCACCGAGGACGGCCGCTCGTTGCTGCCGTTCAAGACCTCGATGCTCAAGGTGCTCGAACCGCCCCCGCCGGGCGTGATGGTCCAGCCGGTAGTGATCGATTACGGCGATGTCGGCGTGGAGATCGGCTGGCTCGGCGACGAAAGCGGCAAGGACAATGCCGCGCGCGTGCTGGCCCGGCGCGGCAGCTTCCCGGTCGTGGTGCATTTCCTCGAACCCTTCCATCCGCGCGACTTCCGCGGCCGCAAGGGGATCGCGGCGGAGAGCCGGCGGCGGATCGAGGCGGCGTTGGCGGACCTGCTCGGCCATCCCGTCCCGGTTTTCGCGGGCCACGACGCCTGGGCGCGGATGGCCGATCAAGCCCCCGTGCTGCCATGATTTGTGCGTAGGCGCCGCGACGAGTATGAAGCGCCCATCATGAAATCCCCTCCCAAGACCTTTCACGTCAAGTCGTTCGGCTGCCAGATGAACGTCTATGACGGTGATCGCATGGCCGAGATCATGGCCGAACAGGGCCTCACCGCGACCGACGACGCCAATGCCGCCGATCTCGTCGTGCTCAACACCTGCCATATCCGCGAGAAGGCGACCGAGAAGGTGTATTCGGACATCGGCCGGATTCGCAAGGAAGCCCGCAGCAAACATGGCACCGATCCGGTGATCGCGGTCGCCGGTTGCGTCGCGCAGGCGGAAGGCGCGGAGATCGTGCGGCGCGCGAAGGTCGATGTGGTGGTCGGCCCGCAGGCGTACCACAACCTGCCCGACCTGGTCGCGCGCGCCGCGCGCGGCGAGTCCGCGCTCGATACCGACATGCCCGTCGATCTCAAGTTCGGCCACCTGCCGCCGCGCCGTCGCGTTAGCCCGAGCGCGTTTCTGACGGTGCAGGAAGGCTGCGACAAATTCTGCACCTATTGCGTCGTGCCCTATACGCGTGGCGCCGAGGTCTCGCGCGGCTGGGTGCAGGTGGTCGACGAGGCGAAGGCGCTGGTCGATGCGGGCGCGAAAGAGATCACGTTGCTCGGCCAGAACGTCAATGCGTGGGAAGATGACGGACGCGGTCTGCACGATCTGATCGCCGCGCTCGCCGACATCGCCGGATTGCACCGTATCCGGTACACCACCAGCCATCCCAACGACATGGCGCAAGGCTTGATCGAGGCGCACCGCGACATCGCGAAGCTGATGCCGTTCCTCCACCTGCCGGTGCAATCGGGCAGCGACCGCATTCTCAAGGCGATGAACCGCAGCCATACCCGCGATTCCTATCTGCGTCTGCTCGACCGGGTCCGCGCGGTGCGCCCCGACATCGCGCTGTCGGGCGATTTCATCGTCGGCTTCCCCGGCGAGACCGAGGCGGATTTCGCAGACACGCTGAGCCTGGTCGATGCGGTCGGCCATGCGCAGGCGTTCAGCTTCAAATATTCGCCGCGCCCCGGTACGCCAGCCGCCGGCATGGCCGATCAGGTCGCGTCCGAGGTGATGGACGAGCGGCTCCAGCGCCTGCAAGCCGCTCTCAACCGCGATCAGGCCGCGTTCAACGCCGCCAGTGTCGGCCGCCGCTGCACCATCCTGCTGGAACGCATGGGCAAGCTGCCCGGCCAGTTCATCGGTAAAAGCCCGTGGTTGCAATCGGTTCACGTCGTCGGCAAGGCCGCGATCGGCGATCTCGTCGACGTCACGATCGTCGCCGCCGGCCCCAATTCGGTAACAGGCGTAATGATAGAACAGGGTGAGGGTGCGGATGAAGCCTTCCAGCGTGCAAAGCTCGATGTCGCCGCATAGCGACAGCCAGATGTTCCTCGCCGAGGACGCGCGCGCCGGCTGGCGGCGCACGCCGTTCGGCCTCTGGTTCTATGCCGGGCTGGGCGCGCTGCGGATCATCCTGTCGGGGCTGTCGATCGTGCTGATCCGCCGCTGATGCTCGCGTTCGCGCTGTGGAGCGTGGGCGCGCTGATCGCGGCGGCCTATTGCATCGTGCGGGGCATCGGCGATCTGCGGCGCAAGAAGTATATGGCCGGTGTGATCGGATTGGGCAGCGCCGCGATTTTCCTGCTGACGCCGATCCAGACGCATGCCGTGAACATCGATTTGTCGGCGGCGGCCGGGCGGTAACGGCGCCATTCTCGCTGACAGAGATCAGCCGCGCGCTTTCCCACTGTGCGATCCGCGCGCGATCTGCCAAACTCCCCGGCGGATGCAGCCCAGCCGCCCCTTCCGCCGCCAGCCCCCAAGCGCCCCGCGCACCGGCTGCTGGCGTCGGCGCGCTCTCCCCCTCCTGAGTGAAGGAACCGCATGAGTCGAAAGCCCGTCCCCGCCCAAGCCGGCGAGCGCAGCCGCGCCGAAGTCGTGTTCGACCGCCCGCAATTGATGGCGCAACTGTTCGGAGAGTTCGACCAGAATCTGTTGCTGCTCGAAAGCCGGCTCGGCGTGTACATCACCGCGCGCGGCAACAAGGTCGGGCTGGAGGGTACCGCCGAGGCGGTCGCGTCGGCGCGCGATGTTCTGAACGCGCTCTACAACCGCATCATGCGCGGCGAAGTCGTCGATGCCGGACTGGTCGAGGCGGTGATCGCGATGTCGGCGGAACCGACGCTCAGCGGCATCATCCGCGCCGAGGATCGCGGCGGCCCGCCGCAGATCATGATCCGCACGCGCAAGAAGACGATCGTGCCGCGCACCGTCGCGCAGGCGCATTACATGCGCGAGCTGCTCGACCACGATATCATCTTCGCGCTCGGGCCGGCCGGTACCGGCAAGACCTATATCGCGGTGGCGCAGGCGGTGGCGCAGCTCATCACCGGCAGCGTCCAGCGGCTGATCCTGTCGCGCCCCGCGGTCGAGGCGGGCGAGAAGCTCGGCTTCCTGCCCGGCGACATGAAGGAGAAGGTCGATCCGTACCTGCGTCCGCTCTACGACGCGCTCAACGACTGCCTGCCCGCCGAGCAGGTCGAGCGGCGTATCGCCAGCGGCGAGATCGAGATCGCGCCGATCGCGTTCATGCGCGGGCGCACGCTGGCGGATGCGTTCATCATCCTCGACGAGGCGCAGAACACCACACCGGCACAGATGAAGATGTTCCTCACACGCTTCGGCGAGAACAGCCGCATGGTGGTGTGCGGCGATCCCAAGCAGACCGATCTGCCCGGCGGCATGGCCGCGAGCGGGCTCAACGATGCGGTCAGGCGGCTGGAGGGCGTCGAGGGGCTATCGATCTGCCGCTTCGGCGCCAGCGACGTGGTGCGGCATCCGATCGTCGGCCGAATCGTCGAGGCCTATGAGGGCGTGGATGCTTGAAAGTAGGATATCCCGAATTATATCCGGGATATCCTGCGGAGGTTGAGATGGCGTCGCTCTATATCAAGGATGCGAAAACCGCCGCGTTGGTGACACGGCTCGCGAAACGATCCGGCATGACCAAAACCGCGCTGGTTCACGCTCTGGCAACCGCCCGCGAAGCGGAACTCGATCGTGAAATATCGCGACCATCGGTTCGGGACGTTCTCGAACAGATATGGGCCGAACATCCCGGGTTGCTGGAAAGCACCGGTCTTGAGGCCGACAAGGCCTTCTACGACAGCCTCAACGATGAGGACGAGGATTGAAGCTCTTTGTCGATGCCTCGGCGCTTGTCGCGATCATGACGCAGGAACAGGGTTACGAAACGTTGATGGACACGCTCGATCGGTATGAGGACAGATTGTATTGTGCGACCGGAACGTGGGAAGCGGTCAGGGCGATCTCAAGGATCCGCATGATCGACATCGTCGAAGCGAGCGACGCGCTTCGTGGGTGGCTCGAAAATCTTGGTTTCCAACCCGCGGTGATCGGTGACGCCGAGGAGCGATTCGCGGTCGAAGCACATCGTCTTTACGGCAAGGGCACCGGCCACCCGGCCCAACTCAACATGGGCGATTGCTTCGCTTATGCCTGCGCCAAGACGAACGGTGCCCGCCTGCTCTACAAGGGAGACGACTTCTCCCATACGGATCTTGCCTGATGCTTGAAATCGCCCTCTCCACCGAAGACGTGTGGCCAAGCCACGATTGGGACGCGCTCGCGCTCCGCGCCGCGACCGCCGCGATCGAGCGGACGCCCAATGGCGAAATCCTCACCACCGCGGCCATCTTCGAAGTGTCCGTCCGCCTCGCCGACGATGCCGAGGTCCGGCACCTCAATGCGCAATATCGCCAGAAGGACAAGCCGACCAATGTGCTGTCCTTCCCGATGGTGCAGCCCGATCTGCTCGAAACGGTCGGGCAGAACAGCGACGACGGCGAGGTGCTGCTCGGCGATATCGTGCTCGCTTACGGTGTCTGCGCGGCGGAAGCCGAGGAGCGCGGGATCCCGCTCGCCGATCACGCGACGCATTTGATCGTGCATGGCACGCTGCATCTGCTAGGATACGACCATATGGTCGAGGATGAGGCCGAGGCGATGGAGGCGATCGAGACCGATGCGCTGGCCTCACTGGGTCTCGCCGACCCATATTTGATACGAGAGGACTGAAACGACCGCCATGTCCGACGGCCCCAGTACCGGTACGAGCCATAGTACCATCAGCACCGGCGCGCAGGCCGGCGACCCCGCCCAGCATGACGGCGGCATCTGGAAGAATCTCAAGGCGTTGATCTTCGGCGATGCGGGCGACGACTCGCTCCGCACGCAGATCGAAGAGGTGATCGACGCGCACGAGGGCGATCCCGCCCCCGACGCCACCGGCGATCTTTCTCCGCTCGAGCGGCAGATGGTGCGCAACCTGCTCCACTTCGGTGAACGCGACGCCGGTGATATCGGCGTTCCCCGCGCCGACATCGTCGCGGTCGAGGAACGCACCAGCTTCGCCGATCTGGTCAAGCTGTTCGCGGAAGCGGGGCATAGCCGCATCCCGGTCTACAAGGAAAAGCTCGATACGATCACGGGCATGGTCCACATCAAGGACGTGTTCAACATCCTCGCGACCGGTGCGCCGCATCCTGAAACGATCACCGGGCTGCTGCGCGAGCCGCTCTACGTGCCGATGTCGCGCGGCGCGCTCGATCTGCTCGCCGACATGCGGACCAAGCGCGTCCATCTCGCCGTCGTGCTCGACGAATATTTCGGCACCGAGGGTCTCGTCACGATCGAGGATCTGATCGAGGAGATCGTCGGCGACATCGAGGACGAGCATGACGAGGCGCCCGCCGCGCTCCTGGTGCCGATCGACGGCGGCGGCTGGGAGGCCGACGCGCGCGCCGAACTGGAGGATGTCGGCGAAGTGATCGATCCGCGCCTCGCCGAAGTCGATGGCGATATCGATACGATCGGCGGGCTCGCGGCGGTGCTGGCCGGGCATGTGCCCGAGGTCGGCGCCTGCATCGCGCATCCGAGCGGCTGGACGATCGAAATCACCGAGGCCGACACCCGCCGTGTCGAGCGGCTTCGCCTGCACCCCCCGCGCCCCGAGCTCGCGGACGCCTGAGCCGGCGGGCGACGCCTAGACGCGCCCGATCCGGGTCACATGCCCCATCTTGCGCCCCGGCCGCACCTCCTTGCCGTACAGGTGGAGGTGCGCGTCGGGTTCGGCGAGAATCTCGGCCCAGCCGTTCGCCTCGGCGCCGATCAGATTGTCCATCATCACGCTCGGTGCGGTGAGGCCGGTATCGCCCAGCGGCAGGCCGCAGATCGCGCGGATGTGGTTCTCGAACTGCGACGTCACCGCGCCCTCGATCGACCAATGCCCAGAATTGTGGACGCGCGGGGCCATCTCGTTGAAAACCGGGCCGTCGGCACCGGCGAAAAACTCGCACGCGAGCACGCCGACATAGCCGAGCCGGTCGGCCACGCGCCCCGCCAGTGCAGCGGCCTCGCCCCATTGCGCGGCGATTTCGGCGGGCGCGGGCAACGAGGATCGGGCGAGGATGCCATGCCGATGCTCGTTCCATGGCGGCGGATAGCTGACCATCGCGCCGTCCGCGCGCCGCGCCAGGATGATCGAGAATTCGTGGCTGAACGGCACGAAGCCTTCGAGGATCGCCGGCCGGCCGCCGATCGCGGCCCAGGCCGCTTCCGCTTCGTCGGCGCGATGGAGCCGGACCTGACCCTTGCCGTCATAGCCGAGTCGCAGCGTCTTCAGGATCGCCGGCGTGCCGATCGCGGCGACGGCGGCGTACAGGTCGTCGAGGCTTTCGACCTTCGCCCACGGCGCGGTGCGGCCGCCCAGTTCTCCGACGAAGCTCTTCTCCTCGGCACGGTCCTGCGCGACGCCGAGCGCCGCGGGGGCGGGGTGGACCGGCACTTTGGCCGCCAGATACACGATCGGATCGAGCGCGATGTTCTCGAACTCATAGGTGACGACGTCGGTGATCGCGGCGAACTCGTCGAGCACGATGCGGCTGTGATAATCGGCACGGGTGAAGCTCGACGCGGTCTGCGCGGCGACGCTCTCCGCGTCGGGCGCGAGCACATGGGTGCGATAGCCGAGCTGCGCCGCAGCCGCGGCGAGCATTCGCCCGAGCTGCCCGCCGCCGAGGATGCCGATGGTCGAGCCGGGGGGGAGGGGAGTCATGCGCGCACCACTTCAGCGTTCCTATGCTTCAACATCCGTTCGTTCCGAGCGACGTCGAGGAACCGGCATGTGCCCCCTTCGGCTTCGCTCGGAACGAACGGACCTTGCCGAAAATCACGCCGGATCGGTCGCTACGCCGTCGGTCTGCGCGGCGCGCCATGCCTGGAGCCGCGCCGACAAGGCTGCGTCGCCAAGCGCGAGGATCGCGGCCGCGAGCAGCGCCGCGTTCTTGGCACCGGCCTTGCCGATCGCGAGCGTGCCGACCGGTATGCCCGCCGGCATCTGGACGATCGAATAGAGGCTGTCGAGGCCGCTCAGCGCCTTGGATTGCACCGGCACGCCGAGCACGGGCAAATGCGTCATCGCGGCGGTCATGCCCGGCAGATGGGCGGCGCCGCCGGCGCCGGCGATGATGACCTTGAGGCCGCGGTCCGCCGCGCCGGCCGCATAATCGTAGAGGCGCTGCGGCGTGCGGTGGGCCGACACCACCTTGGTCTCATGCGCGACGCCGAGTTCGCGCAGCAGATCGGCGGCGTGGTGCATCGTCTCCCAATCGGAGGTGCTGCCCATGATGATGCCGACCTGCGGTTCCATCCCGTGCCCCTAGCGAGGCGAGACGGGCAGGGCAACGCCGAACGAACCGGTCGCCGACACTTCGATGCCTCAGAGCAGGTCGCGATATTCCGGGTGCCGCTCGATATAGGCGGCCACGAACGGGCATTGCGGAATGACCTTGAGCTTGCGGTCGCGTGCCGAATCGAGCGCGGCGCGGATCAGCCGCGATCCGACTCCGCGCCCTTCGATCGCTTCGGGCACGATCGTGTGTGTGAAGACGATCGTGTCATCCTCCATCTGATAGGCGGCCACGGCACGGTGGCCGTCGACGACGATTTCGAACTCATGTTCGGAGCGGTTGTCGGTAACGTCAGGCATGAGGCCGTGTCGCATAAACCGCCCGCATTCGGAAGGGCGGCATCAGGCCGCGACATGCCCCGCCTCGATCCGCGCGCGTGCCGACAGGAACGGCCCGCGCGGATCGCGCGGCGGCGCGAAATGCCCGAAGCCCACGGGCGCGGGCATATCGACATAGATGCCTTCCATCCCGCCGCGCATCCGATACGCCTCGTGCCAGAAGCCGGCCCCGCCGCTGTCGCGCAGGAACTCGCGCCACCAGGTGGCGTGCGGCTCGCTGCGCGTGAAGCGTTCGAGGCTCTCGTAATCGCGCCAATATTGGCGAATGCCGACATGCGTCAGCGAGTAGAAGCATTGCTCGTCGTGGAGCAGCCCGTCCGGCCTGTGCTGCCGGATGGCCGATAGGCCGCGCCCGATCCGTAAGATCGACAGCACGCCGCGCCAGCGGCGCACGCGGAAGCCGAGCATCACCACGACGAGATCGGGCAGGGCGGACAGATCGATCGATTCACGCTTCACCGGATTTTGCATGGCGACGGCTCCAATGTATATGCCGTACACATAGCTCGCAAAGTGTACGATGTAAACATGGCTGCCACCTATCATCATGGCGATCTGCGCGCGTCGCTCGTTTCATCCGCTTTGAGCTTGCTCGAAGCCGGCGACGCCCCGCCCAGTCTGCGTGAGGTGGCGCGTGCCGCCGGCGTTTCCGCAATGGCGCCGTACCGGCATTTCGCGGATCGCGCCGCCCTGCTCGCAGCCGTCGCCGACGAAGGTTTCGCGGCGTTGCGCGCGCGATTGCTGGCGGCCGATGATGTGGCGGATTCGCGCGCCGCCCTGGTCGCGCAAGGCCGCGCCTATGTCGATTTCGCGTTGTCGCACCCGGCATTGTTCCGGCTGATGTTCTCGCGCGAGAAGGTCCGTGGCGTGCCCGAGGGAGAGACGGCCTACACCGTGCTCGCCAACCGCGTCGCGCGGATCGCGCCCGATCGCGCCGAGGTGGCGACGCTCGCCGCCTGGGGGCTGGTCCACGGCCTCGCCACGTTGTTGCTCGACGCCAACGGCGGCACGCTGCACCGCGCCGCGGTGGAGGCGACGCTGGACTTGCTGGCCGATGGCATGATGTCACGGGACGCGTGATCGCTTGTACCGACCTGGCGTTACGCGTAACGTCACGCCATGAACGTCGAACGCCCCCTGACCGGTGCCGAACGCGCCCGACGATGGCGCGAATCGATGCGCGCCAAGGGCCTGCGTCCCAAGGTGTTCTGGGTGCCCGACACCTCCTCGCCCGAGTTCATCGCGCGCGCCAAGCGCGACACGGAGGCGTTGAATCGATGGTATGCTGACAATCCGGACGAAGTCGCCGACGTGATGGCGATGCACGATTGGCCCCAGGACGACCCGGCCTGAGATGGAAGACGAGATTCTGCGCGGCGACGTCGTGATTGCCGCCACCGGGAGCGGCTTCGGCGGGAAGCCGCGGCCCTTCATTGCGGTCCAGTCTGATCGTTACCCAACCGACCGCGTGATCCTGGTCGGCTGCACCTCGGTGATTGACGCGCAGTCCCCGTTCCGTCCGGTGTTGCTGCCGCTCCCGACCAACGGGCTCGAACTGCGCTGCCAAGTGATGATCGATATCCCGGTGTCCAGCTATCGAAGCAAGATCAGCCGGAGGATTGGTCGTTTGAACGCGAGTGAACTGGCGGAGATCGACAGCGCGCTGCTGATCGTGTTGGGGTTCGCCGACGTATGATCGATCCGCTCCCCATCCTTCAATCCACCTTCGGTTTCCCCGGGTTCCGCGGCGTGCAGGAACAGGTGGTGACGCGCGTGCTGCGCGGCGCCAACACGCTCGCGGTGATGCCGACCGGCGCGGGAAAGTCGCTGTGCTACCAGCTTCCCGCCGTCGCGATCGAGGGCACGTGCGTCGTCGTCTCTCCGCTGATCGCGCTGATGCACGACCAGCTCCGCGCGGCAACCGCGATCGGTATCCGCGCCGCGACGCTCACCTCGGTCGATACCGACCAGATGGAGACGATCGCGCGCTTCCGGCGCGGCGAGCTCGACCTGCTGTATGTCGCGCCCGAACGCGCCTCGAACGAGTCGTTCCGCAATCTGCTCGGACAGGCACCGCTCGCCTTGTTCGCGATCGACGAGGCGCATTGCGTCTCGGAATGGGGGCATGATTTCCGCCCCGACTACCGGCTGCTGCGAACGATGCTCGACGCGTTCCCGCACGTGCCCCGGCTCGCGCTCACCGCGACCGCCGACGCGCATACCCGCGCCGACATCCTCGAACAGCTCGGCATTCCGCACGACGGCATGATCGTGGCGGGGTTCGACCGGCCTAACATCCAGTACCGCATCAGCCCCAAGGACAATATCACCCGTCAGATCGCCGATATCGTCGCCGAGCAGCCGGGGCCGGGCATCGTCTACGCGCAGACTCGCAAGAGCGTCGAGCAACTCGCCGAGCGACTCGCGTCGACCGGGCGGAAGGTGCGGCCCTATCACGCCGGGCTCGATCCCGCGGTGCGCGCGCGCAACCAGGCCGATTTCGTCGCGAGCGAGGATATGGTGATCGTCGCGACGGTCGCGTTCGGCATGGGCATCGACAAGCCCGACGTGCGCTTCGTCGCGCATGCCGGGCTGCCCAAGTCGATCGAGGGCTATTATCAGGAGACCGGTCGTGCCGGGCGCGACGGTGACCCCTCGATCGCGCATCTGTTCTGGGGTGCCGAGGATTTCGCCAAGGCGCGGCAGCGCATCGGTGAGGTCGAGCCGCACCGCCAGGCGGGCGAACGTGCGCGGCTCACCGCGCTCGGCGCGCTGGTCGAGACGCCGACCTGCCGTCGCCAGATCCTGCTGCGCCATTTCGGCGACCCGGCTCCCGACAATTGCGGCAATTGCGACAACTGCCTCAACCCGCCCGGCGCGATCGATGCGACGGAGGTGGCGAGGAAATTCCTCTCCGCCGTGTTTCGCACGGGCCAGAGCTTTGGCGTCGGCTATATCGAAAGCATCCTGACCGGCCAGTCGACCGAGCGCAGCCTGATGAACGGGCATGAGGCGCTCGGCGTGTTCGGCATCGCCTCGAGTCCAGAGGAGGCGGCGCTCATCAAGCCGGTGTCGCGTGCGCTGCTGCTGCGCGACGCGCTGCGCACCAACGATTTCGGCGGGCTCGAATTCGGCCCCGAGGCGCGCGGCATCCTCAAAGGCGAGACCAAGGTCTCGCTGCTCGTCCAGCCCAAGCGTGAACGCCGCCGACGCGGCGCGGCGGCGGAGAACCCGGCCGGCGATCCGTTGTTCGAGGCGCTGCGCGCGAAGCGGCGTGAGCTCGCGCAGGCCGCGCAGGTGCCGCCTTATGTGATCTTCCACGATTCGGTGCTGCGCGAGATGGCGGCGCTCAGGCCCACCAGTCGCGCCGCGCTCGCGCACATCACCGGCATCGGCGCGCGCAAGCTGGAGACCTATGGCGACGCCTTTCTCGAGGTGTTACGCGGGTGAACGAGAGGAAAGGTTAGCCGCATGATACGTAAGATGGACGACTCGGTTTCGGTCGCTCCGCAGATCGCTCCCGAAGATGTGGCGGATATCGCCGCCGCCGGCTTCGTCGCGATCGTCAACAACCGTCCCGACGGCGAGGATCCCGGCCAGCCCGAGGGCGCGGCGGTGCGCGCCGCCGCCGAGGCGGCCGGACTCGCCTATACCGAGATTCCCGTGACGCAGGCCGGCTTCTCGCACCCGCAGATCGATGCGATGGTGCAGGCGCTGGAAGAGGCCGGCGGGCCGGTGCTGGCGTTCTGCCGTTCGGGTACGCGCTCGTGCAATCTGTGGGCGCTCGCGCAGGCCAAACAGGGGCGTGACCCCGACGTCCTGATCGCCAAGGGTCGCGAGGCGGGCTATGATCTCAACGGTCTCCGCCCGCTGCTAGAGGCGCTGTCGGGCAAGGCGTGAAAGGGGCCTGATGGATTTCCTGCTCGGCCTGCGCTGGTATCAGATCGCCCTCGCGCTGGCCGCGCTGGTCGCGCTCGCCTGGTACGCGCGCAAGCTCCGCCGCGAGGAGGCTAGGCTCAACGACGTGGAGAAGGCACGGAGCATGGCCGAGGAGCGGCTCGCCGGCTTCATCGCCCGCGCCGCGCTCGTTAGCGGCGACGGCGCCGCGGCGATCGTCGCGGGCAACGGCACGATCGCGGTGTTGCGGCATCGCGGCGTGCGCGTCGAGGCCCGCCGGCTGCTCGCCCCGCTCGCGCTCAGCACCTCGGTCGAAGGCGTGCGGATCGAGACGGGCGAGAGCGTGCTCGGCAATGTCACTCTGTTCGGCGTCCTCGAAGCCGATGTCCGCCGGATCGAGGGCATCGCGCAGGCCGGCAACGTCGTCGATCTCCGCCAATTCCGCCCGCATTGAGCGGTCGCCAACCGCGTTAACAATACTGAACGGTAGTTGCACGGTCAGTTCAGAACCGTTTCAGTCGCGAGTCGCTAGAACGTCTCCATCACATGCAAGGAGACGTACGATGATGAAGCAGAAGTTCGCCGCAGCCGCCCTCGCCGCCGCTGCGATCATGCCGATGACCGTGGCGGCACCCGCGCAGGCGCAACGTTATGGATATTACGATCGGACGCAATATCAGCGCAGCTATGACGATGGCCGCTATTATCGCGATCACCGTGGCGATCAGCGCCGCTATTACCAGGATTGCCGCCGTTCCAGCGGCACCACGGGCCTGATCGCCGGCGGCGCGGGCGGTGCGGTGCTCGGCTCGGTGCTCGGTGGCGGCACGCTCGGCACCGTGCTGGGTGCGGTCGGTGGCGGCCTGCTCGGCAAGAGCCTCGACCAGAAGCACGATCGCGCGCAGAACTATCGTAACGGCTGCTGATCCTGACGCGGGTGGCCGGTCGCCGACCGGCCACGCCGTCGCCTGATTACTTGCGCCTGCCGATTTGCAGCGCGCCCACGCAGCTCGCGCGGTCGATCGGGCTGCCGTCGGTCTGGCGGGCATCGACGTAAGTGACCACCGGCTCGCCTCTGCCCTTGGGGTAGAGATAAGCGTCGAGCACGCAGGTCGCATTGCCATATTGCAGCTTGCGCGCGTCGCCTTCGCGCACGTCGGCGGCCGGCGCGCCGAACATCGCGGTCAGCGCGGCGCCGGTCTGGCCGATCACCCGCCCCAGCGTAGCACCGCCGCCGCCCGGCACCGGTGCGAACGTCGCCGGGCGCGCGGCGGGCACGACCCCGCCGGAGCAGCCGCCGAGCGCCGCCGCCGCGAGCAGGGTCGTCGTGATTCTGGGGGGAAATCGTGTCATGCTTTCTTTCCGTGGAACAAATGCGTCGCCATCGCCGCGCCGAGCACCGGCGCCGCGAGGTTGAGGATCGGAACCATGAACAGCCCGGTCCCGGCAACCCCCAGCGTGAACCGCTCGAGCCGTGTGGACGCGCGCCAGCCACGCATCGCCGCAGCGGGCAGGTGCCGCGCCGCGACCATCTCGGCGAGGTCGCGCCCGAGCAGCCAACCGTTGACGACGAGGAACAGCGCGAGCGTGCCGACGCCGGTGACCAGCAGCACGATATAGAGCGGCAGAACGACGATATTGAGAATGATCGCGCGCGCCGCCGAGGCGAGCCCCATCACCGCCGCGCGGCCCACGCCGACATGCCGCGCCTCGGCGAGCGCTTGGGGGTAATGTTTGCGCTCGACGGCGACGACGATCTCCTCGACGAATACCATCATCACGCCGATCGCGATCGCGCGGAACAACAGCCAGCCCGCCGCGAACACCGCGAGCAAGGCGGCGAACCCGGCGAGTGCCGACAGCCAGCCGTCCGCCCCTTGCGTCGCGGCGAGGTCTTGCGCCCACAACCAGGCGCCACCGCCGAGCACCGCGAACAGCGCGAAGGTGAGGGCGAGCGATTTGGCGAACACGATCAGAAAGGCACGGTCGCCGAACTGGCCGATCGAAAGGAAGAAGGCGCGGATCATCCGCCCGTCGTGCGGGCGGATCGCGCCCGCGTCAACGCGGTTGCGCGGGCGAACGCGGCGCCCTAGGCGGCAGGTTTAGCCAATTCCCCGGAGAATCCCTTGAGCGCCCCAACTTACGACGTAGTCGCGATCGGCAACGCCATCGTCGACGTGCTTTCCCAGGCCACCGACAGCTTCATCGTCGAGGCCGGCATGAACAAGGGTTCGATGGCGCTCGTGTTCTCGCCCGAGGAGGCCGATGCACTTTACGCCAAGATGGGGCCGGGGATCGAGGCGAGCGGCGGATCGGCGGCGAACACCGTCGCCGGCATCGCCGCGCTCGGCGGCAAGTGCGGCTTCATCGGCCAGGTCGCCGACGACGAGCTTGGCCAGATCTTCGCGCACGACATCCGCTCGGTCGGGATCGATTTCACCACCGCGACCCGCGCGGGCGAGCCGACCACCGCACGCTGCCTGATCTTCGTCACGCCCGATGGCCAGCGCACGATGAACACCTTCCTCGGCGCGTCGCAATTCCTGCCCGAGACCGCGCTCGACCGCGAGATGATCGCCGCTGGCGCGATCCTGTATCTGGAAGGCTATCTGTGGGATCCCGAGGAGCCGCGCGCCGCGATGCGCGCCGCGATCGAGATCGCGCGCAAGGCGGGCCGCAAGGTCGCCTTCACCTTGTCCGACACGTTCTGCATCGGCCGCCACGGCGCCGATTTCCGCGACCTGATGGCGAAGGATCTGCTCGACATCATGTTCGCCAACGAGGCCGAACTGCTCGCGCTGATGCAGACCGACGATTTCGACGCGGCGGTCGCGGCGGCGGCGGCGCAGGTGCCGATGCTGGTGGTCACGCGCGGCGCGCACGGCGCGATCGCGGTCTCGGGCGGCCAGACCGTCGGCGTCGCCGCCGAGCCGGTCGCGCGCGTCGTCGACACCACCGGCGCGGGCGACCTGTTCGCGGCGGGCTTCCTCCACGGCCAGGCACAGGGTCTGAGCGTCGCCGAATCGCTTCGCCTCGGCGCGATCTGCGCGGCGGAGATCATCTCGCACTACGGCGCGCGCGCGCAGGTCGATCTCAAGGCGCTGATGGCGGAAAAGCTAGCGAGATAAGCCGCTACGCCTACACCACCCCCGCCCCCTTGCGTCACCCCAGCGCACGCTGGGGTCTCCTGCGGTTCTCGTCCCGCGCGAGCAACGGGGAGATGCCAGCTTGCGCTGGCATGACGGGAGTGGCGCGAACAGCCCGCGCGCTGGTAGCGCCGCCTCGCACCGCGTAGCGTAGGGGAGATGGCCGCTTTTCTCGCTTCCCTGCGCCGCCGGATTGGTGTGCGCACGATCGATGAGGCGGAATGCGTCGCCTCGGTGCTGCTGGCGATCCTCGCGGTGCACGCGATCGGCGCGACCAACGTCTCCTGGGCGGCGTTCGCCGGCTATATGGTGATGCGCGGCCATGTGCTCGAGACGGTCCAGCGTGGTCTGTTGCGCGTCGTCGGCACGCTCGCGGGCGGGCTGCTCGCCTTGACGGCGATCCCGCTGCTCGCGCCGCACTGGTGGCTCGCCGCGCTCGGCATCTTCGCGCTCGGCACGGTGACGCTGTACAAAGCGATCACCGCGAAACGCGCCTATGCCTGGCTTTTCGTCGGCCTCACGTTCGCGATGGTGCTGTACGACGCGCTTCATGATCCCGCGATCCCGCTGGTGCGCTTCGTTCAGACGCGCATCCTTGAAACGGTCGCGGGCACCGTGGCCTGCGTGGCGGTCAGCCTGCTTTCGGCGGTGACGCTGCGGCGGCTGTGGCCGGCCGAGCGCAACGCTGCGACCGGTATCGCCGGGTGGAGCTGGCCGGCGCTGCGCCACGCCGCGCAAGGCGGCCTCGCGCTCGCGCTGCTGGTGATCGTCTCGGCCTCGTTCGACGTGCCCGCGCTGTCGGCGGGCGCGATCACGGTGATGGCGGTGATGTTGGTGCCGGTGGCGGGGATCGGCACGAGTGGGTTCGCGCCGGTGAGTTGGCGGCTGTTCTACCGGCTGATCGGCGGGCTGGCGGGAGCGGCTTTCTCCGCGGGGTTCCTGTTCCTGGGCGCGGGTTCGGCGCCGCTGCTGATCCTGGGTACCGCGCTCGGCGTGGCGGCCGGGCGCCACATCGAGAACGGCGACCATGCCTACCGCTATGCCGGCACCCAGTTCACGCTCACGGTGCTGGTGACGCTCGTCCCCGACAGCTACGCCGGTGCGGTCATTACGCCGGGGCTGGAGCGGCTCGCGGGGACGCTGGTCGGCATGGCGATGGTCGAGCCGGTGCTGCTGCTCTGGCACCTGTTCGCGCCGCGCAGCGCGAAGATCCCCTCCGGACGCAGCGAACCCGGCGGCGTTTGATCCTCCCCGCAAGCGGGGAGGATCAGCTCGAATAGCCGTTCAGTTCGTCCCCGACGATCCGCACGACGTGCAGCACGTTGGTCGATCCCGGCGTGGCGAACGGCACGCCCGCCATGATGATGACCCGGTCGCCCGCCTTGGCGAGACCATGGCGAAGCGCCATCCGCTTCGACTTGGAGACCATCTCCTCGAACGAGGTCACGTCCTTGGTGAGGATCGGATAGGCGCCCCACAACAGTCCCGACCGCCGCGCCGTCTCGGGCTTGGGCGTCAGCACCATCAGCGGCACGCCCGGCCGTTCGCGCGCGATCCGGCGCGCGGTCGATCCCGAGGCGGTGAAGCAGATGATCGCCACCGCCGACACCGTCTCGGCGATGTTCTTCGCCGCCTCCGCCAGCGCGTCGGCGGTGGTCGGGTCGGGCCGGGTGACGGTGAAGTGGATGCGGTCGCCGTGCGTGGGATCGCGTTCGACCGAGGTGCCGATCGCGTCCATCATCGCGACCGATTCGATCGGCCACGCGCCCGACGCGCTCTCCGCCGACAGCATGATCGCGTCGGCGCCGTCGTAGATCGCGGTCGCCACGTCGGATACCTCGGCCCGCGTCGGCGAAGGCGAGGTAATCATCGATTCGAGCATCTGCGTCGCCACCACCACCGGGCGGCCGAGCCGGCGCGACACTTCGATGATGCGCTTCTGGAGCGGCGGCACCGTCTCGGGCGGCAACTCGACGCCGAGATCGCCGCGCGCGACCATCACGCCGTCGCACATCTCGACGATCTCCTCGAGCCGCTCGATCGCGCTCGGCTTCTCGATCTTGGCGAGCAGCGCGGCGCGGCCCTCGATCAGCTTGCGCGCCTCGGCGAGATCCTCGGGGCGCTGCACGAACGACAGCGCGATCCAGTCGACGCCCTGGTCGCACGCGAACGCGAGGTCGCTGCGGTCCTTCTCGGTCAGCGCCGCCATCGGCACGACCACGTCGGGGACGTTGAGGCCCTTGTTGTTCGACAGCCAGCCGCCGACCACCACTTCGGTGACGATTCGGTCGGCATCATGCTCGGTCACGCGCAGCACCAGCTTGCCGTCGTCGAGCAGCAGCCGCGCGCCCGGTTCGATCGCGGCGAAGATCTCGCGGTGCGGCAGTTCGGCGCGGGTGGCGTCGCCCGGCTCGGCCGAACGATCGAGAACGAAGGTCGCGCCCTTGACCAGTTCGACGCGGCCGTCGGCGAACTTGCCGACCCGCAGCTTCGGCCCCTGCAGATCGGCGAGGATCGTGGTCGGGCGGCGGTAGATCGTCTCCAGCTCGCGAATCGCCGCGATCACGCCGACCTTGGATTGCTGGTCGCCGTGGCTCATGTTGATACGGAAGGCGTCGGCGCCCGCTTCGTACAGAGCGGCGATCTGCTCCGGGCTACTGCTGGCCGGGCCGAGCGTGGCGAGGATGCGGACTTTGCGCGAACGCGGGCGGATGGTCTTCGTCATGGCTGTTCCCATCGGTTTGCGCGTGTCCCTCTAGCCGCTATCTACCGCCGATCAACCACGGAAAGACAGCAATGACGATGATCGAAGACCTTGACGACACGGTTGCGGCCGCCGCGTTCCGCCGGTTGGTCCACCATCTGCGCCACCGCAGCGACGCGCAGAACGTCGATCTGATGGGGCTGGCGGGCTTCTGCCGCAACTGCCTGGGCGACTGGGTTTCCGAGGCGAGCGGCGGCGAACTCGACAAGGAAGCCGGCCGCGCGCTGGTCTATGGCATGCCCTATGCGCAGTGGAAGGCGGAACACCAGACCGCCGCCACCCCCGAACAGATCGCGCGCATGCAGGAGAGCGTGGCGAAGAACGCCTGACGCGAGTCCGGGGGGTGACGCGCGCGCGCGGCTCGCCTAAAGGCGCTCGCTTTCAGCCATTCACACCTTCGGGGAACCATTCATGAGCGAGACCATCGCCGCCGACCAGCTTCGCCTTCTCATCGAGCGTATCGAGCGCCTTGAGGAAGAGAAGAAGGGCATCGCCGACGACATCAAGGACGTGTACGGCGAGGCCAAATCGACCGGCTTCGACGTGAAGACGATTCGCACCATCGTCCGCCTGCGCAAGATGGAGAAGCATCACCGCGACGAGGCGGAGATGCTGCTCGAGACGTACAAGCAGGCGCTTGGGCTGGCGTAATCGCCTTTTGACCACACCGTTCGTCCCGAGTAGCCGTCGAGCTTGTCGAGATGGCGTATCGAGGGACATATGCCCCGATACGGGTTCTCGATTGCACTCGAACCCTACTCGACACGAACGGAAAACACTGGACGCGACGCATGGCAGGCCATTCCAAATTCAAGAACATCATGCACCGCAAGGGTGCGCAGGATAAGAAGCGCTCGGGCATGTTCTCGAAGCTCAGCCGCGAAATCACCGTCGCGGCGAAGATGGGCCTGCCTGATCCCGACATGAACCCGCGCCTGCGCGCCGCCGTCAACGCGGCCAAGGCGCAGTCGATGCCCAAGGACAATATCCAGCGCGCGATCGACAAGGCGAGCCGGGGTGACGCCGAGAATTACGAGGAAATCCGCTATGAGGGCTTCGGCCCCGGCGGCGTCAGCCTCATCATCGAGGCGCTCAGCGACAACCGCAACCGCACCGCCACTAACGTGCGCGTCGCGGTGTCGCGTAACGGCGGCAACCTCGGCGCGTCGGGCTCGGTCAGCCACGCGTTCGACCGGGTCGGGCTGATCAGCTACCCGGCCGAGGTCGGCGATGCGGAGAAGGTGTTCGAAGCCGCACTCGAGGCGGGAGCCGAGGACGTCACCTCGTCCGAGGACGGTCACGAGATCTGGACCGCGCAGGGCGATCTGCACGAGGTCGTCAAGGCGATCACGCCCGTGCTCGGCGAACCCGAGGGCGCCAAGCTCGCCTGGAAGCCGCAGACGACGGTCGAGGTCGGCGAGGAAGACGCGGCCCTGCTGTTCAAGCTGATCGACACGCTCGACGACGACGACGACGTCCAGACCGTTTGGGGCAATTACGAAGTCTCCGACGCGGTGATGGAGAAGCTCGCGTGAACGCATTCCCCTCCCGCTTGCGGGAGGGGCTAGGGGAGGGCCTGTCCTCCTTCATGCGGCCGATGCGATACCGACGGGCCCTCCCCCGACCCCTCCCGCAAGCGGGAGGGGAGATTTGACGATCATCCTCGGCCTCGATCCGGGGCTCGCCACCACTGGATGGGGGCTGATCCGTGCCGAGGGCAACCGCCTGTCGCACCTCGCCAACGGACGCCTCAAGACCGACAGCGCGGCGCCGCTCGCGCGCCGGCTCACCCATCTTGACACGATGCTGTCGGCCCTCATGTTCGATCACGCGCCCGACGCGGCTGCCGTCGAGGAAGTGTTCGTCAACGCCAATCCGCAATCGACGCTCAAGCTCGGCCAGGCGCGCGGCGTGGTGATCTGCGCGGTCGCGCGCGGCGGCATCGACGTCGGCGAATATGCCGCACGGCTGGTCAAGAAGGCGGTGGTCGGCACCGGCGCGGCCGAAAAGACGCAGGTTCACGCGATGGTCGCGCGGCTGCTGCCCGGCGTGAAGATAGACGGCGCCGATGCCGCCGACGCGCTCGCGGTGGCGATCTGCCACGCGCATCACCTCGCCAGCGCGCGGTCTTTGGCGGGGCGTTGAGGCGCGCAGAGGAAAGATAATCCGTTCCCCCGCGAAAGCGGGGGGCCAGAGCCGCGAGCCATTCTGTGCGTGGCTCTGGACCCCGCTTTTCGCGGGGGAACAGGATACGGATAAAGCGTAAGCGTCTCTAGGCGCCCCCGCGCGAACCGATCTTTTCGCTTTCCTCGGTCGCGCCGTTCCGCATATGTACCCCAATGCAGCGGGCACCTCTGACATGATCGCGCACCTTAAAGGCCGGCTCGATTCGACCGGGCTCGACCACGCCGTCGTCGATGTCGGCGGGGTCGGCTATCTGGTCGGCGCCTCGACGCGCACGCTCTCCGCGATTGGACCGGTCGGTGAAGCGGTGATGCTCCACACCGAGATGCTGGTCGGCGAGGATTTCCTGCGACTCGTCGGCTTCGCGACCGCAGCCGAACGCGACGCGTTTCGCTTGCTCACCGGGGTGCAAGGCGTCGGCGCCCGCGTCGCGTTGGCGATCCTGTCGGCGCTCGATCCATCCGAACTCGCGCGCGCGATCGCCGCGCAGGACAAGGCGATGGTGGCGCGCGCCAATGGCGTCGGCCCCAAGCTCGCCGAGCGGATCGTGCGCGAATTGAAGGATCGGATCGGCGGCGTCGTGCTCGGCGGCGCGGCGGCGGTTGCGGCGCCGGTCGGTGCGGGGGCGGACGCGGTATCGGCGCTGCTCAACCTCGGCTTCCGTCCGGCCGAGGCTGCGAGCGCGGTCGCCGCTGCCGAGGAGGAGCTTGGCGCGGGCGCGACGCTGGACGCGCTCGTCCGGCTCGCGCTGCGCAAGGCCGCGAAATAGAAGCCGAGGCGATGGGCTCATAGCGTCGACCGCCCGCCGCGCACGGCGGGCGGTCTCGCGGATCAGCGTCCGCCGCCGGCCGTGGCGGTGCCCCAGCGCGTGTTCAGTTCTTCCATCGCGGTGCTGTAGCTCTCGCGGAAGCAGGGCGACTGGCGAACCGCGTACCGATATTCGGCAAGGCTGCGCTCATCCGAGCCGCAGGCGCTCTCGGCCGCGCGCGCGATGCGCTGCCGCAGCGCGGCATGTTCGGCCGGCGTCGCCGGCGGCGTAAGATTCGCCACGCGGATGCTGGTGATGACGTCGATCGGATCGGCGAGCGCCGGGGTCGCGACCGCCGCCGCGCCGAACAGCGCGCACGCGAAAACCGCACCCCGGCCGATCGCCGCAGTTCTGAAAGTTCCGGACATTGCATCATACTCCTGCGCGCCGCATGCTATGCCGGTGCCGTGCGGACGGGGGCGCTGCGCGGCAGCGTCCTCCTCATGGTCAGCCGCCGGCCCGCGACGCGAGGGTCCGCGGCTGCTCCATGAGACCGGGCGGTCGCATTACGCCTGTGTCACGAGAGCGACAAGGCCATTCGGCTCGGCTGTTTTGTCATAAAAATTAAAGCAAATCGCAAATAGTCGTTCTGGTAACGCAACATTTGTAATATAACCTTGTATAACAACGATATGTCGATTCTGATGAAACCGCTTTGTGCTGTCATCGGCCACCGGCGCTCGCGGCGCCGCGTGTGGCATGACGGCGTTGATCTTCGCGCTGTTTGTGTTCGGTGCGGCACGCCGCTCATTCGCAGCGTCGACAAGGGCTGGCGCCCCTTGTTGCCGAGCGACGAGCATCCCGACCGCATCACCCGCGATGCCTATCGCGAGCAGATGAAGCGCGAGACCGAATTGAACACGGCCACGCCCGACGATCCCGAGCAATGGGCGCGCCTGCTGATCTCGACATACGGCGATGCCGGACGGTCGCGCGCGGTCGATCCCGCCACGTTCTTCGACCGGCTGATCGCCGACCTCGACAAAGAGCCCACTTTCGTCGAAGCCGTCGCGACAGGGCGGCTCGATCTGCACGCGCGAACCGTGGTGGGTGCCGTCTGCGGTCGCCTGATCGGCGCGAAGCGCTCGCTTCCGTTGCCCTATGTCGATCCGCTGGCACGCTACGTACTCACCCGCGCGCAAGCGGCGCGAGCGGGCACGCAGGGCTGACGCCGGATATTGACCGCTCGACAGGGTCGGTGGTGAACAGGTAGGGAACGCGGGATGGATGATCCCGACCGCCTGCTCGCGCCCACGCGCCGCCCCGAGGATGTCGATGCCGCGCTGCGCCCCAAGTCGCTCGACGATTTCGTCGGGCAGAAGGCGGCACGCGAAAATCTGCGCGTCTTCATCGCGGCGGCGCGCGCGCGCGGCGACGCGCTCGATCATGTGCTGTTCTTCGGGCCGCCGGGGCTCGGCAAGACGACGCTCGCGCAGATCATCGCGCGCGAGATGGGGGTGGGGTTCCGCGCCACCTCCGGCCCGGTGATCGCCAAGTCGGGCGATCTCGCCGCTTTGCTCACCAATCTCGAAGATGGCGACGTGTTGTTCATCGACGAGATTCACCGCCTCCAGCCCGCCGTCGAGGAGGTGCTGTATCCGGCGATGGAGGATCGCGCGCTCGATCTGATGATCGGGGAAGGGCCATCCGCGCGGTCGGTGCGGATCGACCTTCCGCGCTTCACCCTGGTCGGCGCGACGACGCGGCAGGGGCTGCTCACCACGCCGCTGCGCGATCGCTTCGGCATCCCGGTGCGGCTGAGCTTCTATACCGTCGATGAACTGGAACGCGTCGTCACGCGTGCCGCCGCGTTGCTCGGCCTCGCCATCACGCCCGACGGCGCGCGCGAGGTCGCGCGGCGCTCGCGCGGCACCCCGCGCATCGCCGGGCGGTTGCTGCGCCGCGTGCGCGATTTCGCGCATGCCGCCGGGCGCGACAGCGTCGATGCGCGCGCCGCCGATAGCGCGCTCAACCGGCTCGAAGTCGATGCGCTCGGACTCGACGCGATGGACCGGCGCTATCTGATGATGATCGCCGATATCTATCGTGGCGGCCCGGTCGGGGTCGAGACGCTGGCGGCGGGCCTGAGCGAGCCGCGTGACACGATCGAGGAGGTGATCGAACCTTATTTGATCCAGCTTGGACTTGTCGCGCGCACCGCGCGCGGGCGGTGCCTCAACGCCGGCGGGTGGAAGCATCTCGGTCTCAACCCGCCGGCCGGCAACCAGGACGATCTGTTCGACGGATGATTCCCCCACATCCGCAATCATTTGTTGTGCGCCGCACGATGGATCGCCTTGCGGCATTCTGATAGCGGATCGTGCATGCTCACCGCCGTTGCCTCCGCGCGCGAAATCCTGGTCCGCCTCCATGATGTGATGGCGTCGCGCACGCCCGCACAGGCGAAGCTCAATTCGGTCGTCCAGATCGTCGGCGAGGCGATGGCGAGCGAGGTCTGTTCGATCTATCTGCTGCGCGACGGCCTGCTCGAATTGTTCGCCACGCGCGGGCTCGCGCAGGAGGCGGTGCATGTCACCAAGCTCGCACCGGGCGAGGGGCTGGTCGGCACGATCGCGAACAATGTCGAGACGCTCAATCTCGACGAGGCGGCGTCGCACCCCGACTTCGCCTATCGGCCGGAGACGGGCGAGGACAAATATCACAGCTTCGCGGGCGTGCCGATCATCCGGCGCGAGCGCGCGGTCGGCGTGCTGTGCGTCCAGCATGCCGATCCGCACCGCTACGACGATGTCGAGATCGAAGCGTTGCAGACGGTGGCGATGGTACTGTCCGAACTGATCGCCAATGCCGATCTGGTCGATGGCGCTGGCGCCGGCGCGGCGCGAATCCAGCCGACCGCGCCGATCCGTATCTCGGGCCTCAAGCTGGTCGATGGCATGGCGAGCGGCTTCGCGGTCTATCATCAGCCGCGCATCGTCGTCGAACACACCGTCGCCGAGGACGTCGAGGCCGAGCGCCACCGCGTCTATGCCGCCTTCGACAAGATGCGCGAGCAGATCGAGCGGATCGCGCGCGAGGCGGAGTTCGGCATCGGCGGCGAACATGAGGAAGTGCTCGAAACCTACAAGATGTTCGCCTACGACGAAGGCTGGGCGCGCCGCATCAACGAAGCCATCGACAGCGGCCTGACCGCCGAGGCCGCGATCGAGCGCGTCCAACAGCGCACCCGCATGCGCATGCGCCAGATCGACGATCCGTTGCTCGCGGACCGGATGCACGACCTTGAGGATCTTTCGAACCGCTTGCTCCGCATCGTCTCGGGTCAACTCGGCACCGCCGCGCAAATGGGCTTGCGCCAGGACACGATCCTGATCGCGCGCAATCTCGGCCCCGCCGAACTGCTCGAATATGACCGCCGCCGTCTGAAGGGCGTCGTGCTGGAGGAAGGCTCGCTCACCGCGCACGTCACCATCGTCGCCCGCGCCATGGGTGTGCCGGTGCTCGGCCGGGTCAAGGGCGTGCGGCGCCTGATCAGCGAAGGCGACGCCCTGCTCCTCGACGTGACCGCGGGGCATGTGTTCGCCCGGCCTTCAAGCTCGATGGAAGAGGCCTTCGAGGCCAAGCAGGAATTGCGGCAGAAGCGCCGCGCCGCGTTCGCCTCGCTGCGCAACGAACTGCCGATCACCAAGGACGGCCACCGCGTCACGGTCATGGTCAACGCGGGTCTGCGCGACGACGTCGCGGCGCTCGATCTGACCGGCGCCGACGGCATCGGGCTGTTCCGCACCGAGTTCCAGTTCCTCGTCTCCTCGACATTGCCCGCGCGCGAACGCCAGCAACGCCTCTACCGCGATGTGCTGGAGAGTGCCGGCGAGCGCGCGGTGATCTTCCGCACCGTCGATATCGGCGGCGACAAGGCGCTGCCGTATCTCAGCAAGGATGAGGACGAGGAAAACCCGGCGATGGGCTGGCGCGCGTTGCGGCTGGCGCTCGAACGGCCGGGGCTGATGAAGGCGCAGGCGCGCGCGCTGCTCGAGGCGGCGGGTGGCCGCACGCTCAACGTGATGTTCCCGATGGTGTCCGAGCCGTGGGAGTTCGATGAGGCGCGCGCCTTGTTCGAGGCGCAGCGCGCTTGGCTGGTGCGGCGCGGCAAGATGATGCCGCAGGCGATCCGCTATGGCGCGATGCTCGAAGTCCCCGCGCTCGCCGAGCAACTCGACCTGCTGCTGCCCAAGCTCGATTTTCTCTCGGTCGGCACCAATGATCTGACGCAATTCCTCTTCGCCGCCGATCGCGCCAATCCCAAGCTCGCCGAGCGCTACGATTGGCTCAGCGCGGCGATCCTTCGCTTCTTGCGGCGGCTCGTCGAACCGTGCCGCGCGGCGGGGGTGCAACTCGGCGTCTGCGGCGAAATGGGGGGGCGCACGCTTGAGGCGATGGCGCTGATCGGCCTCGGTATCGATCGCCTCTCGATCACGCCGGCGGCGGTAGGGCCGGTCAAGGCGATGGTGCGCTCGCTCGACCATGCCGCGCTGATCGCGAAGATGGACAGCCTGCTCGCCGCGCCGCCGCGTGACATGCGCGCCGCGCTCTCGGAGTGGGCGTCCGGGCAGGGCGTCGAACTGGCGTAACCTCGGCGATCAGCGCCCGGCGAGAACGCCCGCCACGGCGAGCATCACCTCGGCACGCCATTGCACGCCGATGTGGCTGCTGCGCACCTCGATCGCGCGGGTTTCCCCCGCGTGGCAGATCTCGCCGGCGACGAGGCCGTCGCTGCGGCTCCAGATCGCGGTTTCGGGGACCGGTAGTGGCGTCGCGGCGAGGGTCGCCTGCGCGCGGACGTGATCGTCATCGATGCGATCACCGGTGAAGAACTCGAACGAGCGCCACACGTTGGTCGCGCGTGCCGAGCCGGCGTAGGGGGAACTGATCGTGATGACCTCGCGCACCGAACCCGGCGCGCGGTGCGCCGCGATCCGGGCCATGATGCCGCCCAAGCTGATGCCGATCAGCGTGACCGGTTCGCCCGTTTGGCGGTGAAGCGCGGCGATGCGCTGCATCAGCACCTCGCCTTCGCGGCCGATCGCGCGGGTGCCGAGATTGCGGCCGAGCCCCCAGCCTTCGACGCGGTAGCCGAGCCGGCGCAGGAAGCGTTGCAGCAGCAGGTTCGAACGGTCGGTGTTGACGAGGCCGGGCAGAATCATCACCGGGCGGCCGTCACCCTTCGGCGCGCTCTTGAGCCGGGTGCGCGCACCGAGCAGTTCGGCTAGGCCCCACACTCCGCGCGGCAGTTCGGCGGCCCAGAGGAATTTCGAAGGGGGAAGCGCCGCTACGTCTTGAACCATTGCATCACCGTCACCGGAAACGGCGTCCACGCACCGATGCGGACGCCCGCATATCTCAACGCGTCGCCCGTCCATGTGTTGCATGTCCGCAGAGCGTCGTAGCGGCCGCGCGCGGCGTAGAAGGCGTCGTTGCGTCCGTAGCCGGTGCGGTGCCAGCCGCGCGGGGCGAAGCTTGCGCGGATGAAGGCGGCGAGGCGGCGATACTCTTCCGGGCGCAGCGTGACGACGCGGCTGTCGGCGTCGGGCGCAGGCCAGGGAAGGTGATCGACGTGCGCCACCGTGCGCTCCGAACCGATCGCCGCAGCGAGGACGGTGAGCGGCTTCACATCGGCCCAGCTCGGGGTTTCGAGGTAGAAGGCGCGCTCGCCCCAGCCGATTGCGATTGCCGGATACTCCGCGTAGCGCGGGTCGGCGAGATCCTCGGGGCGGAGAATGCCCCGCCAGTCCACGCCCGCAGCCACGACGGGCACGATGAAACCGGTGTGGACGCCGTTGCTCGACACCTGGATTCGTACCCCCGCCGCAGGCTCGCGCCAGCCCGCGTTGGTGGGGATCGCGCCGCCGATCAGCCCGGCGGCGGCATAGCCGAGCATGAGCAGCACCAACGCCGCGATGCCACTTCGTAGCAAATGCAACCAGAATCGCCGCACGCATGTTCCCCGCCACCTAAGCGCGTGATACGCTATCGTCGTGACCGACGAAATGCACCTCCAGCCCCCCGAGGGCGCCGCCGCCGACTGGACCGTTCCGCAGAACTGGGCGCATTACACGCCCGAAGACCATGCGGTGTGGGACACGCTGTTCGCGCGGCAGGCCAAGCTGCTGCCCGGCCGCGCGTCCGAGGCGTATCTGCGCGGACTCGACGTGCTGCGCCTCTCCAAGCCCGGCATCCCCGATTTCAAGGAACTGTCCGACCGGCTGATGAAGCTGACCGGCTGGCAGGTCGTCGCGGTGCCGGGGCTGGTGCCCGACGACGTGTTCTTCGAGCATATGGCCAACCGCCGCTTCGTCGCGGGCAATTTCATCCGCCGCCGCGATCAGCTCGATTACCTCCAGGAACCCGACGTCTTCCACGACGTGTTCGGGCATGTGCCGATGCTCGCCGATCCGCGGTTCGCCGAGTATTTGGTGGCGTACGGACAGGGGGGCTTGCGCGCCAATGGGATGGACGCGCTCAAATATCTCGCGCGGCTCTACTGGTACACGGTCGAGTTCGGGCTGGTCGCCGAGCCCGAGGGGTTGCGCATCTACGGCGCTGGCATCGTTTCGAGCTTCGCCGAGAGCCGCTTCGCGCTGGAGGATGCCAGCCCCAACCGGATCGGCTTTGATCTCGAGCGGGTGATGCGCAGCGCCTATCGGATCGACGACTTCCAGCAGACTTACTTCGTTATCCCGAGCTTCGACGAGCTGCTGCGCGTGACGGTCGAGACCGACTTCGCGCCGTTGTACGAGGCAATCCGCGGGCAAGCGGATATCGCGGTGGGCGAGATCGTGCCGGGCGATACCGTGCTGACGCTGGGGACGCAGGATTACGCGCGGGGTAAGGTGCCGGCCTGAAGGACCGGCGTGCCGCGTTGCGATTCTTGGGATGCAGGTATCCTGCAACCGCTGAATGTCGCGGATCGCCGCTGGCGCGACAATTACCCGTGGCATTCGGGCGCGGGTAGCTCGTCATCCGTGCCCAGGTGGGGGAGTGAACTCACGAGCGAACAAACCTCTCCGCTTATCTACCCGCTGGCAATGCCGTATCGCCACACCGCCTGCACCACCGCTGCATCACTTGGCGCCATGCCCCCCGTCATGACCCTCCGCCTCCCCTACGCGTTCGCAACACTCGCGTTCCTCACGATCGAGGCGGCCATCGTCCTCTTCGTACATGACCGCTTCGTCCGCCCGCATGTCGGCGATGCGCTCGCGGTGGTGCTGGTCTATCTCGCCCTTCGCACTGTCACTCGGCTGCCGCGTACCGGCGCGGTGCTCGCCGCGTTCGCAATCGCCTGTGCGGCCGAACTTGGGCAGGCATATGATCTGGTCGGGCGGCTTGGCCTTGCCCGAAGCACCGTCGCGCGCGTCGTGCTGGGGACCGGGTTCGATCCGTGGGACTTTCTCGCTTATCTGGCCGGCGCGGCGATCGCGTCTGCGGGCGATCCTCGCGCGTCAGCCCCTCACCAGCTTCCGAAACCGGGCGCATCGTTGGCGCCGCCCGGCCCCAGCCGGGTCACACGCGCGGCGCCGTAGCGGGTGCGTTTGCGCAAGGTGAGCGTCGGCCAGTCGCCGATCGCCTTGGCCGAGACGGGCATCAGCCCCTGGCGGCGATAGGCTTGGGTCACCGGCTTGGCCTGCCAGTCGAGCAGCCCGGCAAGCACCAGCGTCCCGCCCTCGGCGAGCGCCATCGCGATCGTGGGGGCAAGGCCGATCAGCGGGCCGGCGAGGATGTTGGCGACGATCAGGTCGTAGGGCGCACGGTCGATCAGCAGCGGATGCTCGAGCCCCGGTGCCGCCGCCAGCGCGAGCGCGCCCGGTCCCTCGCCGAGCGCGATGCCGTTCACCGCGGCATTTTCCTCGGTGATCGCGATCGCCGCCGCATCGATGTCCGAAGCGGTGGCATAGGCACGCGGCCATAGATGCAGCGCGGCGAAGGCGAGCAGCCCGGTGCCGGTGCCGAGATCGAGGATGTTGCGAAAACGCTTCCCCTGCACCTTCATCGCGTCGAGCGCGAGTAGGCAGCCGGTGGTGGTCTGGTGGTGGCCGGTGCCGAACGCGCGGCTCGCCTCGATGTGGAAGGCGTGCGCGCCGGGTGGCACGTCGCCCTTATTGGCGCTGGTGTGGACGTAGAAGCGCGCGGCGTGAACCGGCTCGATCCCCGCCTGGCTGAGCGTGATCCAGTCCTCGTCGGGGACGCGTTCGGTCTCGGCCGTCACATCGGCGGAACTCGGCGCGAGCGCGCGCACCGCCGCGACGACCGCTGCATCGGGCTTGCCGCTGAAATAGGCATCGAGCCGCCAACTCAGCGGATCGTCTTCGATCTCCTCGCTGGTGATGATGACGGGGGAGGGATCGAACCCCTCCAGCCCTTCTCCCATGTCGATCGCCTCGGCCTCCGCGCGGGTGCAGGGGAGGGTGAGCTTCCAGCTTTCGGTGGGATCAGCGGACATAGCTCGCCCCGTTGACGTCGATCACTGCGCCGGTCATCGACGGCGGCGCTTCGAGGGCGAGGAATTTGACCGTGGTGGCGACCTCGGCGGGGTCGGCGACGCGGCCGAGCGGGATGTCGGCGAGGAGTTTGTCGCCGCCACGGCTGGCGAGATAGTCCTCGGCCATGCCGGTCATCGTGAAGCCGGGGCAGACCGCGAAGGCGAGGATGTCCTCGCGCGCATAGCCGCGTGCGATCGTCTTGGTCATCGCGACCATCCCCGCCTTGGAGGCCGCGTAATGCCAGTGCGCGGGGCTGTCGCCGCGATAGGCGGCACGGCTCGCGACGTTGACGATCCGGCCGCCCACGCCGCGCGCCTGCCAATGCAGCACCGCGAGGCGGCACAGTTCGGCGGAGGCGGTGAGGTTGATGCGGAGCGTACGCTCCCACCCAGAGACCCAGTCGTCGCCTTCCAGCGGATTGGCCTCGAACACGCCGGCATTGTTGACGAGCACGTCGATCCGGCCATCGAACCGGTCGAGCGCGGCCTGCCAGAGTGCCTGCGGCGCGGCGGGATCGGCGAAGTCTGCGGCGATGGTGTTCGCGTCGGCGCTGCGGGTCGCCTGGCCGATCAGCGCGACGCCGGGCAGGTCGAGCACGGTGACGATCGCGGCGCCGATCCCGCGCGACGATCCGGTGAGGAGGATGTTGGTCATGCGGCCTCCTAGAGCAACGCCCGGCTCAGGGGAACCTCGTCGGAACGCGCGGAAGCGCGCCGGCCCCGCTACGCGCGCGAGCGCGTCAAACAAGCCCTCAAACCACGTCGAGCACCAGCCCGAGATCGCGCGCCTCCTCCGCCTCGATATACCAGTTGGCGGGCGCCTTTTCGCGCAGCGTGTCGAAATCGACGCTGCTGCCGCGCACGAGATCGCGGAAGCCTTCCTCTTCGATCAGGATCGAATGTTCGATCTCGTGGAGCGCGGCCTTGATCGAGGCGACGCACATCCTGAGCGGGCCGTTGATGTTGAGCTGCTTCTGGATCAGCCGCTCGTGGATCATCAGCCGCGTGTGGCGGGTGAGGAAGCGGCGCTCGACCGGGAAGGCCGACATGAAGGTCGCGCCGGCCGAATAGACCGCGACCTTGCCGAGAAACAGAATCTCGCGCCCGTCCTGCTCGGTGAGCAGCCGAATATCGTCGGCCATCGTGCGCGCGACCTCGGGATCGCCGCCGAGCGTGGTCATCGCGATGACGATCGTCCCCTCGCTCGGACAGGCGTCCAGCATCTGGCGGAAGGTCGCATACATGACCTGATCGACCGTGCCGGACAGGCGGATGTGCGGGCGGGCGAGCAAAGGATAGCGGGTGATGGACATGCGCGCGCAAACCGCCGAGGCGCGCGAGAGTTCCCGACCCGTGCGCGCGTTCAGGCGGGTTTGCGCGCGAACAGGCTGGTGGCGGGGCGACCGACCGGGGCGCTCGCCGGCCTGGGCAGGCGGCGTTCGAGCGGGCCGAGCCAGCGCGGCGCGCGCGCGCCGATCGCGAGCCTGGGGTTGGAGGCGCGCAGCTTGCCTTGCGCCTCCCACCGCGCGATCAGCGTCGTCGCATCCTTCGCGGCGGCGGCGAAGGGCTGGTTCTTGCGAAGCGCGTGGTTGATGAGCGCGTCGCCGAAGAAGGTCCAGTCGCTGTCCGCCTCGCAGCCGAACGAGGAGCGGTCCGCGCTCGCGGCGGTCATCACCACGCCGTCGGCCGTGGCGAGTGCGGGGACGAATACGCCGGAATAGCAGGCGCTGACGATCACCAGCCGGCGCTTCAACCCGAGCGTGGCGAGCATCGCTGCCAGCCGCGCGGGCGCGACCGCGCCGACCCCGGCGTCGCCGTCCTGATAGACGATGCCATAGGGCGCGCCGTGGCTGGTGGTGTAGAGCACCAGCACGTCCTCGCTCTTGTCGATGGTCTCGGCGATATGGGCGAGCGCCGCCGCGATATTGTCGGGCGAGCCGCGCGCGAGCGTGTCCGCGCCGCGCCCGTCGGGACCGGCGAGGACGATCGTGCGCCCGGCGGCATCGTAGCGCCGGGCGAGCACGCGCGCGGCCTCGCGCGCCTCGCGCCCGAAGACGGGATCGCTATCGAGCCCCGCCACCAGCACATAGGCGTCGACCACGCCCGTGCGCTGCGGCTGCAGCGCGGTCAGCGCACGGTCGAGCCGGCGATGCTCGGCGAGCTGCCAACCAGGTTCGCGGCCATGTTCGAGCTGGAAGCCCTCCGCCGCATAGTCGGCGAAGGCGTCGTCCTCCTCCTGCGCGGCCGCCGGGGGGCGCGGCTTGGCGGGCCGTGGCGGCTGCGCCGAGGCGGCGACCGAGAGCAGCAGGGCCGAGAGCAGCAACGCGCGGAACGGACGCAGGGGCATTCGGGAAATCCCATCGGGTGTGCGTGATCGTCGCGCGCGGCGCGCGCGCCGTCAATGCGATCGCGCTTGAAACATGGCGGCCCGGCGCTCTACGCCGTTACATTCGAAACAAAAAGGGTTGCTTCATCTATGCGCGCCAAGCTCTTCCTGCTCGCTGCCACCGCCCTCGCGCTCAGCCCCGCCGCCGCGCAGGTCGGCGATAAGAGCCCGCCGGCCCCTGGCGGCGACATTCCGGCCAAGTTCACCCAGCCCGAGGCGGCGCGCGATTACGTCAAGCGCGAGGTGATGATCCCGATGCGCGACGGCACCAAGCTCTATACCGTCATCGTCTATGCCAAGGGCCTCACCAACGCGCCGATCGTGCTGACCCGCACCCCGTACAACGCCAAGGGCCGCGCCAACCGGATGGACAGCCCGAGCGAACTCTCGACGCTGCCGCTCGCCGACGAGATGTTCGTCAAGGCGGGCTATATCCGCGTCTATCAGGACATCCGTGGTAAATACGGGTCGGAAGGCCAGTATGTCGTGACGCGGCCGGTGATCGGCGCGCTCAACCCGACCAAGGTCGATCACACCACCGACGCCTATGACACGATCGACTGGCTGGTGAACAAGGCGAACCTGCCCCAATCGAACGGCAAGGTCGGCATGATCGGCTCGTCCTACGAGGGCTTCACCGTGGTGATGGCGCTGCTCCACCCGCACCCTGCGCTCAAGGTCGCCGCGCCGCAGAGCCCGATGATCGACGGCTGGATGGGCGACGACTGGTTCCATTACGGTGCGTTCCGGCTCGCCAACATCGGCTGGATCGGCTCGCAGACCGGCTACAAGGGTGAGGGCAAGGTGCCGCGTTCCGGCGGCTACGACGATTACGAGAATTTCCGCAATGTCTCAGCGGGCGATTGGGCGAAGATGTCGGGGTACGACCAGTTGCCGGCGTGGCAACGGATGGTCGCGCATCCCGCCTATGACGCCTTCTGGCAGGGCCAGGCGCTCGACGCATTGCTCGCGCAGAGCCCGTCGGACGTGCCGACGCTGTGGGAGCAGGGCCTGTGGGATCAGGAGGATATGTGGGGTGCGATCCACAGCTACGAATCGCTCGTCAAGGCCGGCAAGGGCGCCAGCAATTACATCGTGATGGGGCCGTGGCGGCACAGCCAGATCAACCGCGAGGGGCGCAGCCTCGGCGCTTTCCAGTGGAATGGCGACACCGCGCAGCAGTACCGCGAGGACATGGTGCTGCCGTTCTTCAACCAGTATCTGAAGGACGGACCCGCGGTGACGCTGCCGCCGGCGGCAATCTACAACACGGCTGAGAACCATTGGGACCGTTTCTCGCGCTGGCCGCTATCCTGCGACAAGGATTGCGCGACCCCGCTCACACCGCTGTATCTGCAGACCGGTAAGCGGCTGGGCTTCGAAAAGGCCGCGAGCGGCGGCGATTCCTATGTGTCGGACCCGGCCAATCCGGTGCCGCACCTGCCGCGCCCGGTCAACTTCAAGGACGGGCGCTGGGGCGACTGGCTGGTCTCCGACCAGCGCTCGGTCGATGGGCGCACCGACGTGATGACCTATACGACGCCCGCGCTGACGCAGACGGTGCGCGTGTCGGGCGTGCCGTGGGCGGACATCTTCGCCAAGACGACCGGCACCGACGGCGATTTCGTGGTGAAGATCATCGACGTGTTCCCCGACGAGAATGCGAGCGATCCCAAGATGGGCGGCTATCAACTGCCGATCAGCCTCGACATCTTCCGCGGCCGCTACCGCGACAGCTTCGCCAAGCCCACCGCGATTCCGGCGGGCAAGGTGCAGGAATACAAGTTCCGCCTGCCGGCCGTGAACCATGAGTTCCTGCCCGGCCACAAGATCATGGTGCAGGTCCAATCGTCTCTGTTCCCGCTCTACGATCGCAACCCGCAGACGTTCGTACCCAACATCTTCCTTGCCGAGCCAGGCGACTACCGCGCCGCGACCGTGACGATCGAGCACGGCGCGACCGGTGCGAGTTCGGTGCTGCTCCCGGTGGTGCCGATCGATCCGTCGGCGGCGATGGCCAAATAAGTTATAACCTTGTGGCAACACTCCCGCTGCGCTATCTAGGCGCCGGGAGATGCCATGCGCGCATTGCTGAGAAAGATCGGAAATTCGACCGGACTGATCGTACCGCGCGCTTTGCTCGCCGAGATCGGCGTCGCGAACGGTGCGGAGATGGACTTGCGCGTCGAGAACGGCAGGTTGATCGCAACCCCGGTCGTAACCGCTAAGCGGGCTGGCTGGGCGGAAGGCGCGGCCAGCATCGCCAACGAGAATCATGGCGATTGGCATGGCTTCGGCAATGAGGGCGACGCCGACCTGACATGGTGAGTTCGGCGGTGAAACGGGGCGAGGTCTGGCTGGCGGCGCTCGATCCCACCGTCGGCAGCGAGATCCAGAAGACGCGACCGTGCCTGATCGTCTCGCCCGACGAGATGAACGCGCATCTTCGCACTGCGACAGTGGTGCCGATGACGACGGGTAGCCGGGTCGCCCCCTTCCGTGTCGCAGTGCGTTTCAAAGGAAAGGATGGGCTGTTGCTGCCCGACCAAATGCTTACGCCTGATAAAGCGCGACTGGTAAAGCGGCTCGGGCAGATCGACGCGCCAACACTTGCTGCGGTGCTGACGATTCTGCGCGAAATGTTCGAGGTTTGATTGGGCGGATCGCGTGGACGCCAGCCGCTTCATTCTCGATTTTCGGCCACCGCCCGTTTGCCCTTGGTGCGGCTGGTAAGATGGAACTGAAAACACCGGTCGCAGCGATAGCAGCGTAGCGCGATGGTGGCGCGCACTGCGACCTGCAGCGCTTCGCGTTCCGAGCCGAAGCGCGTCTTCTTCCGACAGACGCTGAGCCGCGTTCGCACCATGCGTGATCAGGCGGCGGGCGGGTTGAGCAGCACCCAGAGCCGTGCGATGCGGCCGTCCACAAACTCCGCGACATCCGCGCCCGTCACCGCGATCGGGCCGTCCTTCGGGCCGGCGTGCCAGCGCAGCGTGCCGAGGCCGTGATGCCCGACCGCCGGGGCATCCGGCGTGAAGACGAAGTCCGGCCCGAACCGCTCGAGCAGCGCGCCCGCCACGGCGGAGATCGCGGCGCGGCCTTCGACGATCGCGTCGGGTTCGTACATCACCGGCTCTTCGACGAACAGCTCGGCCAGCGCCGCCGCGCGCGCTTCACCGTCGCGCTCGTTGAACACGCGTTCGAGGTTGGCGCGGAGCAGGTGATCGTAATCGGGTTCGGCGGCGTTCGGCATCATCGGTCTCCCTTAGGGCGGTGCGATCAGCGGCTGCGCGCGCGACCGGCCATGACGGCTTCCACGAACGCTTCGAAATCGGCGCTGCTCGGCATCATCGAGCGCATGACCGAATGTTTGCCCGCGCGGTGGCGGATGATGAGAAATTTGTGCGAATGAACCTGTTGGATGCGCAGATCGGTGATGCTCGCGAACGGGATCGTCACGGTGTCGCTCGACCAGCGGCCCGCTGGTAGGGTGACGCCGGTGCGATCGACCATCACCTCGCGCGGCTCGCGCAGCGAGGTAACGACACCGAACAGGCCGGCGGCGACGAAGCCGATGCTGAGCGCGCACAGTACCCAGTAGACGATCGACGCTTGGCCCGCGTTGAGCGACACGATCCCGTCGATGAGCAGCCCGCGATCATTGTCGCGCGCCGTATAGCCCAACACCACCGCACAAACGGCGAAAAATAGCCCCGCCAGCGCCATCACCCAGGTCTTGGGGCGATAGGGATAGCGGAGCGTTTCCACCGCCTGCCGCCTTAGTACACGCGCTTCTTCGGCTTGATATACTCGGCGTCGTCGGTCAGCGTGTAATCGTGGACCGGGCGGTAATCGAGCGTGACGTTGCCGCCCGAGCCGCCCCAGCCGTCGAACCAACTGATCGTGTGCTTCATCCAGTTGGCATCGTCGCGCTCGGGGAAATCCTCGTGCGCGTGCGCGCCGCGCGATTCCTTGCGGGCTTCGGCGCTGGTGATCGTGGCGACCGCCTGGCTCATCAGGTTGTCGAGTTCGAGCGTCTCGACCAGATCGGTGTTCCAGATCAGCGAGCGGTCGGTGACGCGGACGTCCTGAAGGCGCTTGTTGACCTGCTGCATCTTGGCGACGCCTTCGCTGAGCAGCGCGCTGTCACGGAACACCGCAGCGTGCTTCTGCATGGTGCGCTGCATGTCGAGCCGGATTTCCGCCGTCGTCGAGCCGCCGTTGGCGTTGCGATAGCGATCGATCCGCGCGAGCGCGAGGTCGGCCGAATCCTTCGGCAGCGGCGCCTGCGTGGCGTTGGGCTTGAGCGTCTCCTTGAGGTGCAGCCCGGTCGCGCGGCCGAACACGACGAGATCGATCAGCGAGTTTGACCCGAGCCGATTGGCGCCGTGGACCGAGACGCACGCCGCCTCGCCGACCGCGAACAGGCCGGGCACCGCCACCTCGGGATCGTCGCCGACCTTGGTGACGACCTGACCGTGATAGTTACACGGGATACCGCCCATGTTGTAATGCACCGTCGGCGTGACGGGGAGCGGCTGGCGCGCGAGATCGACGCCGGCGAAGATCTTCCCGCTCTCGGTGATACCGGGGAGCCGCTCGGCCAGCACCTTGGGATCGATATGATCGAGGTGCAGGAAGATATGGTCCTTATGCTCGCCGACGCCGCGGCCTTCGCGCATCTCCAGCGCCATCGAGCGCGAGACGACGTCGCGCGAGGCGAGATCCTTGGCGGAGGGGGCGTAGCGTTCCATGAAACGCTCGCCCTCGGAGTTGGTGAGATAGCCGCCTTCGCCGCGCGCGCCCTCGGTGATGAGCACGCCCGCGCCGTAGATGCCGGTCGGGTGGAACTGGACGAACTCGAGGTCCTGCAAGGGCAGGCCGGCGCGCAGCACCATGCCGCCGCCGTCGCCGGTGCAAGTGTGCGCGGAGGTGGCGGAGAAATAGCAGCGGCCATAGCCGCCGGTCGCGAGCACCACCGCCTGAGCGCGGAAGCGGTGGATCGCGCCGGTTTCCATGCAGAGCGCGATCACGCCGCGGCAGACCGGCACGCCGTCGGCACCTTTCTCCATGATGAGATCGAGCGCGAAATATTCGATGTAGAAATCGGCGTCGTACTTGAGGCTCTGCTGGTAGAGCGCGTGGAGCATCGCGTGGCCGGTACGGTCGGCGGCGGCGCAGGTGCGCTGCACGGGCGGGCCTTCGCCCATGTTCTGCATGTGTCCGCCGAACGGGCGTTGGTAGATCGTGCCGTCCTCGTTGCGGCTGAACGGCACGCCGGCATGTTCGAGCTCATAAACGGCGGCGGGCGCCTCGCGGACCATGTACTCGATCGCGTCCTGGTCGCCGAGCCAGTCGGAGCCCTTGACGGTATCGTACATATGCCACGTCCAATGGTCGGGCGTGTTGTTGCCCAGGCTCGCGGCGATGCCACCCTGCGCGGCGACCGTATGGCTGCGCGTCGGGAACACCTTGGTGATGCAGGCGGTGCGGAGGCCCGCTTCGGCGCTGCCCATCGTCGCGCGCAGGCCCGAACCGCCCGCGCCGACCACGACGGTGTCGTAGGTGTGGTCGATGATCTTATAGGCGTCAGACATCAGGCGGGCACTCCGGCGGCGGCGGTGAACGCCACTTTGAGGATCGAGAAGATCGCGATCGCGGACGTCGCGACCACGAAGAAGTTGAGCGCGAACATCAGCGCGACGCGAGTCTCGGCGTGGACGTAATCCTCGATCACGACCTGGAGCCCCAGCCGGAAATGCCAGAACACCGAGACGATCAGCAGGATCATCGGCACCGCGACCCAGGCCGAGGCGAGCCACGGGCGGACGGTCGCATAATCATAGCCCGGCAGCCGCGCGACCGCGATGACGAACCACAGCATCAGGAACAGGTTCGAGGCCGCCGTGATCCGGTGCGTCAGCCAGTGGTGCGCGCCCGCCTTGGCGCTGCCGAGACCGCGGACGCGGCCGAGTTCCGTACCGCCACGCATCATTTCGCTCCCAACAAAAAGGCCCAGAACGCGATCGTCGCGAGCACCGAGAAGATGAACGTCGCGTTGGCGGCGCGCTTGGCGCTGTTCAGTTCATAGCCCGCGCCGGTATCGAGGATGAAGTGGCGGATGCCGCTCGCCATGTGCTGGAAGAACGACAGGGTCAGCCCGATCCCGAAGATGTAGCCGAGCACGCCCTTGCCGAATTCGGCGAAGACCATGTGGAACACCGCATAGCTCTGCGGGCCGCCGGCGATCGCCGCGAGCCACCACACGAGCAGCAGGGTGCCGACCGTCGCCATGCCGCTGCCGGTCACGCGGTGGAGAATCGAGACCGTCATGTGCGGCCCCCACCTCCAGATGCTGAGGTGCGGGCTTAACGGGCGGGCGGCGGGGCGTTGGCTGGCCAAGGGCGGATCCTCTTCGGGCTATGCGCGCCGTATTAGTCGGCACACGCCCCGATGCAAGCGCTGCGACGCAATATGGTGAGCTGGCATGGCCAGCACTGGAACCGAGGCCTCGGTCGTGCCCGTGGCGCGCGTCTGCACCGGCTCTGCATGCGCGGAGGACGGGAAGCCCTTTGGACGGGGCGCCAGACGCACCGTAGCGCGGGCTCTCCCCTGTCAGGAGATCTGTCATGCACGATGATGCCCAGCCGGCACGCACGCCGGCGAACACGCTGTTGCTCGCGATGCTGATCGCGGCGATGCTCGCGGTGCCACTCTTCGCCGTGTATCTGCTCGTCTACGACCGCCAGGCGCAGTCCCGCACCGCGCGCGATTCGATCGCCGAGGGGTGGGGCGGCGCGCAGGTGATCGCCGGCCCGGTGCTCGCCATCCCCTATGTCGCGCAGACGCAGGAGACGGTGAACGAAGGCGGCAAGCGCGTGACGAGGACCGCCAGTGTCCGGCGCACATTGTTGCTGGCGCCGGCGGCCGAGGCGATCGACTCGACGCTCGTCCCGCAGGTGCGGCGACGTTCGATCTACGAGATGGTGGTGTACGAGGCGCGCAATCGCGGCAGCGCGCGCTTCAGCCTGCCCGCCGATCTTGGCCGCTACGGCGTGGCGCGGGCGGCGCTTGCGCTCGACCATGCCGAACTGCGTTTCGGTGTGCGCGATTCGGGCGGGCTGGTCGGTGTGCCGCCCACCGTTACGGTCGAGGGGCAGCGGTTGACTCTGGAGCCGGGCAAGGGGCCGCGCGAAACCGGTGGTTCGGGCTTTTTCGCCGCGGTCGACGCGAGCGCGCTCGGTACGCAAGCGCTGCGCGTCGCGTATGCCTATCAGGTGCGCGGCAATGGCGGCATCGCGCTCGCCCCGCAGGGCGGCGATACCGCCTGGAAGGTCCGCTCGTCGTGGCCCAGCCCCAGTTTCCAGGGTGATTTGTTGCCGGGCGAGTCGCGCGTGTCCGCCAAGGGCTTCGCCGCGACCTGGCGGGTCGGCAACCTCGCGCTCGGACGGGCATCGGTGGCGACCGACGCCGATCAGGCCGGGGATGCGGCGCCGGTGATGCAGGCGCGAGTCGATCTGGTCACGCCGGTCAACGTGTACGATCAGGTCAACCGCGCGGTGAAATACGGCTTTCTGTTCATCGGCTTCACCTTCACGGCCTTCCTGATGTTCGATCTGATCGGTGGCGCGCGCGTGTCGCCGATCGAGCTTGGCCTGATCGGTGCGGGTCTCGTGCTGTTTTTCGTGATGCTGCTGGCATTCGCCGAGGTGACCGGCTTCGCCGTCGCCTATGTCGTCGCGGCGACGGCGATCATCGGGCTGCTGGCCACCTATTCCGCCGCCGTGCTGGGAAGCCGGACGCGCGCCGGGTTCATCGCCGCCTTGCTCGCCGCCCTGTACGGCGTGCTCTATGTGTTGATCGGCCTCGAAGCCTATGCGCTGCTGATTGGATCGCTGCTGCTGTTCGCCGGGCTCGCCAGCGTGATGTATCTCACGCGGGCGATAGATTGGGGTCCGAGCGCCTGAGCGCAGTGGGGCATGCCCGCACGGCATGCCCCCGGTTTCGTCAGGCCGAGACGCCGCCGTCGACGTCAAGCGTCGCGCCGGTGATGAACGATGCCTCGTCGCTGGCGAGGAAGGCGGTGACCGACGCGATCTCCTCGGCGCGACCATAGCGGCCGAGTGGGATCATCTGGGTGAACTGCGCGGCCATCGCGCCATCGGCGGGGTTCATGTCGGTATCGACCGGGCCGGGCTGGACCACGTTGACGAGAATCCGCCGGCTGGCGAGGTCGCGCGCCCAGCCGCGCGCCAGCCCCGCGACCGCCGCCTTGGACGCGCCATAGGGCGCCAGACCGGGTGCGATCGCATGATGCGCGTTGATGCTGCCGATGATGATGATCCGCCCGCCATCGCTGATGCGCGGCACGGCGGCGGCGGTGCCGGCCTGCACGCCGCTGACATTGACCGCGAAGATGCGATCGAACGCGGCGTTGTCGGCTTGATCGACCGGCGCCATCTCGAACACGCCGGCATTGTGGACGAGGATGTCGAGCCCGCCGAGCGCGTCGATTGCCTGCCCGATCGCGGCCGCCTGCGCGGCGGCATCGCCCGCGTTCGCCTGGATGGCATGGCCGCGCCGCCCGGCGGCGGTGATCGCGGCGACGGTGACGTTCGCCGCTTCCTGGTTGCCGCCATAGGTGATCGCGACGTCGGCGCCTTCCGCGGCGAGGCGCTTGGCGATGGCGGCGCCGATGCCGCGCGAGCCGCCGGTGACGATCGCCTTCTTGCCTTCGAATCTGGTGCTCATGAGAACCTCCCTGTGCGGACCCTCCGGATGGCGGGTCTTTTCCGTGCTGCGGCGAAAGATGGCAGGGCGCGGCTGCGGATCAAGCCGCATCTTGGCGGCCCCCACACGGTCGTTTATGGAAAGAGCAAGCAATTTCATGCGTTTGCTATTTCGATCAAGATTATCTACCAATCGGTATAATATTTTACGTCTCGCGTTGCGTCGGCGTAGCGGGGCGCGACGGAATGTTTGCGAGGCGGCGCTTGCTTGTGTAACGGCATTGCAAGACCAGCGCGTCGTCGCTCACCAGCCACGGGACACCGATCACAATGGCCGAATTCTTCCTTCCCGCGAACAGCAAGCCCAAGGCGACCGGCAAGGTCCACAAGGCGTCGGCGGAGGCGAAGCGCGTCAAGACCTTCAAGATCTACCGCTACGATCCCGACACCGGCGAGAACCCGCGCTACGACACGTTCGAGATCGATCTCGACACCTGCGGCCCGATGGTGCTCGACGCGCTGATCAAGATGAAGTCCGAACAGGATTCGTCGTTGACCTTCCGCCGCTCGTGCCGCGAGGGCATCTGCGGATCGTGCGCGATGAACCTCGACGGCAAGAACGGCCTCGCCTGCACCACCGCGATCGAGGACATCAAGGGCGACATCCGCATCACGCCGCTGCCGCACATGGACGTCATCAAGGATCTCGTTCCCGATTTCACCCATTTCTACGCGCAATATTCGTCGATCAAGCCTTGGCTGCAGACCGTCACGCCCAATCCCGGCAAGGAGCGGCTGCAGAGCCCCGAGGACCGCGAGAAGCTCGACGGGCTCTACGAATGCATCCTGTGCGCGTGCTGCTCGACCTCATGCCCGAGCTATTGGTGGAATTCGGACAAGTTCCTCGGCCCGGCGATCCTGTTGCAGGCCTATCGCTGGCTCGCCGACAGCCGCGACGAGATGACCGGCGAACGGCTCGACCAGCTCGAAGATCCGTTCCGCCTGTATCGCTGCCACACGATCATGAACTGCGCGAACGTCTGCCCCAAGGGGCTGAACCCGGCCAAGGCGATCGCCGAGATCAAGAAGATGGAAGCCGAGCGCATCCTGTAAGGCGCGCGGCATGAGTGGCGTTCTTGCGCGGTACACCGCGCTCGTTGCCTCGGGCGAGTTGCGCGTCGATGCCGAACAGGCGGCGGTGGCGGCGCGACTCGACTCGCTCGCGACCGAGCTCGAGGCGGTGCCCAAGCGCGGTTCGACGCTGTGGAAGATGCTCGGGCGCAAGCCCGATCCGGTGCGCGGCCTCTATATCTGGGGCGGGGTCGGGCGCGGCAAGTCGATGCTGATGGACCTGTTCTTCGACAGCCTCGCGATCCGCCGCAAGCGCCGCGTGCATTTTTCCGAATTCATGCTCGAAGTGCATCGTCGCATCGCCGCCGAGCGCGCGAAGGAAGTCGGCGATCCGATCGTGCCCGCCGCGCGCGCGATCGCCGAGGAGACGCGCGTGCTCGCCTTCGACGAGATCATGGTGACCAACAGCCCCGACGCGATGATCCTGTCGCGGCTGTTCACGCAATTGCTGGCCGAAGGCGTGACGGTGGTGACCACCTCCAACCGGCGCCCGAGCGACCTCTACAAGAACGGGCTCAACCGCGAGCATTTCCTGCCCTTCATCGATCTGATCGAGCAGCGGATGGACGTGCTGACGCTCAACGGACCGGTGGATTACCGGCGCGACCGGCTCGGCAAGATCGACACCTGGCTGGTGCCCAATGGCCCGAAGGCAACCGCGTTGCTGTCGGGCGATTTCTTCCGCCTCACCGACTTTCCGGTCGAGGACCGCGCGCACGTGCCCGCCGAGGACATACCGGTCGAGGGCGGGCGCACGCTGCATGTGCCCAAGAGCATCAAGGGCGTCGCGGTGTTCTCGTTCAAGCGGCTGTGCGGCGAGGCGCGCGGCGCGGCGGATTACCTTGCGGTGGCGCGGCGCTATCATACCGTGATCCTCGTCGGCATCCCCAAGCTGGGGCCGGAGAACCGCAACGAGGCGGCGCGCTTCGTCGCGCTGATCGACGCTTTGTACGAGCATAAGGTCAAGTTGCTCGCGGCGGCGGATGCCGAGCCGGATCGGCTATACGAGAAAGGCGACGGCCGCTTCGAGTTCGAGCGCACGGTGAGCCGGCTCGAGGAGATGCAGTCGGACGACTATCTCGCGCAGGGGCATGGCTCGGCGGGAAGTTGAGGCGCGCCGGGCGGCTGTGGTCGCCCGCCGCAGTCGATCACGATCGATGCTTCAAGGCGTGTATTGCGGCACGCCGTCGTCATCATCCCAAGGTGGGTAGACGATCGGCTTGTCGCCGAAATGCCGAGCCACGATACGGGCGCGTCGGTCCAGACTGCCCTCGTCGGGGCCGACGGGCGGAATTTCGTCTGGATAGGTGTAGGTCGCGTTGAAGGTGTCGCCGCGGATCACGTATTCGATCTCCGCCCATCGTGGCTCGGATGTTTGTGTTTCCCATAAATCCAGCAGCGCATCGCCGATACGATCCAGGTCGGGGCGACGGTACAGGATGTGGTTGCCCCGATCCTTGAAGATCGAGGGTGCCACCATGTTATGGTCCAGTTGGGCGTAGAGCAGCGTTCCGTCCAAGGGATATTCGGTGTCTTCCGCGAGGAGGTGGCCGATCTGAGTGAGCAGGCTTTGCGTCTCATCGTTTGCCACGGCTAATCCCTTTACATGCGTTTGGGAGCTTCAGACTTTCTGGTCGGCAGTTGATCGTGAACAAGACGTCCACGGCGGACGTCGCTTCGACATGCCGACTCCTGTCCCTGAGTGTCCGGAACATTTGGGAAACATTGTCCAGCCTGTCAATTTGCGTGCGGCGATCGATCGGCGTGGCTAACGTATGACGCCGTCGTGAAGGAGGATCGCCATGCTCGTCGCCACCACCGAAAACGTCCCCGGCCATGCCGTCCGTGCAACGCTCGGCCCTGTGTTCGGGGTCGTCGTGCGCAGTCGCGGACTGGGCGGGAACATCACCGCGAGCCTGCGCTCGATCGTCGGCGGGGAAATCCCCGAATATACCCGGCTGATCGAAGATACGCGCCGTCACGCGATCGACCGGATGGTGCAGAACGCGACGGTGATGGGCGCCAACGCCATCGTGATGATGCGGTTCGACTCGGGCGAGATCGCGCAGTCGATGAACGAGGTGGTCGCGTATGGCACCGCCGTCATCCTCGATCCGGCGCCCGAGTGATGCTGCGCGTGTTCGTGACGGTGGCGGCGATGGTGGCGTTCACCGTGGCGCTGGTCGTGGCCGCGTTCGCGCCCACGCAATGGCCGGCGGTGATCTGGACCGGGGCGGTGCTGGCGGGGGTGGTGTTCGAACGCGCGCGCTATGGCGCGGCGCGCGAGCGGCCGGCGGATGGCGACTGGCGCGAAACGCCGGAGCGGTTCATCGATGACGCGTCGGGCAGGGTGATGGTGGTGTGGGTCAGTCCGAGCAGCGGCGAGCGCCGCTACGTCCTTGAGGGCGACTCTGTTAATGCACCTACGAATGAATTGCAATAATAAGCTACGCGGGGAATCCTTTAGCGGTTGCCCTCGCGCGCAATCCGGCCTAAGCCGCGCCGCGTCAGATGGCATAAGGCCGCGCGCGCGGCCCGTAACGATCCGGAAAGGATGACAATGGCCCGCAAGAAGATCGCGCTCATCGGCGCAGGCAATATCGGCGGCACGCTCGCCCATCTCGCCGCGCTGAAGTCCCTTGGTGATATCGTCCTGTTCGACGTGGTCGAGGGCGTTCCGCAGGGCAAGGCGCTCGATCTCACCCAGTGCGCGCCGGTCGAAGGCTTCGACGCCAAGATCATCGGCACCAACGATTATGCCGATATCGCGGGCGCGGACGTTATCATCGTCACCGCCGGCGTCGCCCGCAAGCCGGGCATGAGCCGCGACGATCTGCTCGGCATCAACCTCAAGGTGATGAAGTCGGTCGGCGAGGGCATCAAGGCCAATGCGCCGGACGCCTTCGTGATCTGCATCACCAATCCGCTCGACGCGATGGTGTGGGCGCTGCGCGAATTCTCCGGCCTGCCGCACGAGAAGGTGGTCGGCATGGCCGGCGTGCTCGACTCGTCGCGCTTCTCGGCGTTCCTCGCCGAAGAGTTCCAGGTCTCGATCAAGGACGTCACCAGCTTCGTGCTCGGCGGCCACGGCGACACGATGGTGCCGGTGATCGAATATTCGACCGTGTCGGGCATCCCGATCCCCGATCTCATCAAGATGGGCCGTTCGACGCAGGAGAAGATCGACGCGATCGTCAAGCGCACGCGCGGCGGCGGCGGCGAGATCGTCGCGCTGCTCAAGACCGGCTCGGCTTTCTACGCGCCCGCGACCAGCGCGATCGCGATGGCCGAGAGCTACCTCTACGATCAGAAGCGCGTGCTGCCGGCGGCGGTGCATCTGACCGGCCAGTACGGCGTCGACAACCTCTATGTCGGCGTGCCCTGCGTGATCGGCGCGGGCGGCGTCGAGCAGGTCGTCGAGATCGCGCTGTCGGACGAGGCCAAGGCCAACCTCGACGTTTCGGTCGATGCGGTCAAGGAACTGCTGGTCGCCTGCAAGGCGATCGACCCCTCGCTCAATTGATTGACCTCCGGCGGCGCGGAAGCTCTCCGCGCCGTGTCCTCGTTTCAGGGAAAAGTGCCGCATGAGCATTCTCGTCGACAAGAATACCAAGGTCATCACGCAGGGCATGACCGGTGAGACCGGCAGCTTCCACACGCAGACCGCGCTCGCCTATGGCACGCAGATGGTCGGCGGCGTGACGCCGGGCAAGGGCGGCACCACCCATCTCGACCTGCCGGTGTTCGACACCGTGCTCGAGGCCAAGACCAAGACCGGCGCCGACGCGTCGGTGATCTACGTGCCGCCGCCCTTCGCGGCCGACTCGATCCTCGAAGCGATCGACGCCGAGATCCCGCTGATCGTCGCGATCACCGAAGGCATTCCGGTGCTCGACATGGTCAAGGTCAAGCGCGCGCTGTCGGGCTCCAAGTCGCGGCTGATCGGCCCGAACTGCCCGGGCGTGCTGACGCCGGGCGAGTGCAAGATCGGCATCATGCCGGGCAACATCTTCTCCAAGGGCTCGGTGGGCGTTGTTTCGCGCTCGGGCACGCTTACCTATGAGGCGGTGTTTCAGACCACCAACGCGGGTCTCGGCCAGACCACGGCGGTCGGCATCGGTGGCGATCCGGTCAACGGCACGAACTTCATCGACGTGCTCGAACTGTTCCTCGCCGACGACGCCACGCAGTCGATCATCATGATCGGCGAGATCGGCGGCTCGGCCGAAGAGGAAGCCGCGCAGTTCCTGCGCGACGAGGCCAAGCGTGGCCGCAAGAAGCCGATGGCTGGCTTCATCGCGGGCCGCACCGCGCCTCCCGGGCGTCGCATGGGCCATGCCGGTGCGATCGTCTCGGGCGGCCAGGGCGGCGCCGAGGACAAGATCGCGGCGATGGAAGCCGCCGGCATCAAGGTGGCGGACAGCCCCTCGCTGCTCGGCGAGACTTTGGTCGCGGTGCTGAAGGGCTAACCCTAAACCCTTCTCCCCTTGTGGGAGAAGGTGGCCCGAAGGGCCGGATGAGGGGGATAGGCGGTACGTCCGTTCCCCCTCACCCTCCCAAGCTTCGCTTGGGCCCCTCCCTCTCCCACAAGGGGAGAGGGGAAGAAGGACGAAGACTATGGGCTACGAAGGCCAGGATTTCGGTGATATCGCAGCCGGGGTGAGCCCGGCGTTCATCGAGACGCTCTACACGCGCTACAAGACCTCCCCCGAAAGCGTCGAGCCGGCATGGCGTGGCCTGTTCGACGGTCTCGACGGCATCGCGCAGAACCCGAGCTGGGAGCGTGCGAACTGGCCGCTCACCAGCACCGACGATCTCACCGCGGCGCTCGACCCGACGCAGATGGAAGCGGCTCCCAAGCCCGCCAAGGGTGGCGCCAAGCCCGCCGCCGCGCCGGCCGCCGCACCCGCTTCGCAAGCCGACATCGTCCGCGCCGCCGCCGATTCGATCCGCGCGATGCTGCTGGTCCGCACCTACCGCGTGCGCGGTCACCTCGCCGCGACGCTCGATCCGCTCGGCCTGTCCTCGCGCGAACTGCCCGCCGACCTCACGCCGGAGTATCACGGCTTCTCGGGCGCCGATCTTGACCGCAAGGTCTATATGGGCGGTACGCTCGGCATGGAATGGGCGACCGTCCGCGACATCGTCGCGACGCTGCGCGCCAATTACTGCGGCAATGTCGGCCTTGAATATATGCACATCGCCGATGTCGAGGAGCGCCGCTTCCTCCAGGAGCGGATGGAGGGCCAGGACAAGGCGATCGAATTCACCGAGATCGGCAAGAAGGCGATCCTCAACAAGGTGATCGAAGCCGAGCAGTGGGAGCGCTTCTGCGGCAAGAAGTACGTCGGCACAAAGCGCTTCGGCCTCGACGGCGGCGAGAGCATGATCCCGGCGCTGGAAAGCGTCATCAAATATGGCGGCGCGCTTGGCGTGCGCGAGATCGTGTTCGGCATGGCGCATCGCGGCCGGTTGAACGTGCTGTCGAACGTGATGGCCAAGCCGTTCCGCGTGATCTTCCACGAATTCGGCGGCGGTTCGGACAATCCCGACGATGTCGCCGGTTCGGGCGACGTGAAATACCATCTCGGCACCTCGACCGACCGCGAGTTCGACGGGATCAGCGTGCATATGTCGCTGGTCGCCAACCCGTCGCACCTCGAGGCGGAAGATCCCGTCGTCCTGGGTAAAACGCGCGCGATTCAGACGATCTCCAACGATCTCGAGACGCACACCGCCTCGCTGCCGGTGTTGATCCACGGCGACGCCGCCTTCGCGGGGCAGGGCATCGTCTGGGAGTGCCTCGGCTTCTCGGGGATTCGCGGCTACAACACCGGCGGCTGCGTCCACTTCATCATCAACAACCAGGTCGGTTTCACCACCTCGCCGCAGTTCGCGCGGTCATCGCCCTATCCGTCGGATGTGGCGAAGGGCGTGCAGGCGCCGATCTTCCACGTCAACGGCGACGACCCCGAGGCGGTGACCTTCGCGACCAAGATGGCGATAGAGTTCCGCCAGCGCTTCCACCGCGACGTGGTGATCGACATGTGGTGCTACCGCCGCTTCGGCCACAACGAGGGCGACGAGCCGGGCTTCACCCAGCCGCTGATGTACGCCAAGATCCGCCAGCATCCGCCGGTCAGCGAAATCTACGGCGAGAAGCTGATCGCGCAGAAGGTGGTCGATCGCGCCTGGATCGACAATACGGTCAGCGAATTCACCACCTTGCTCGAAGGCGAGTTCGAGGCGGGTGCCTCATACAAGCCCAACAAGGCGGACTGGTTCGCCGGACGCTGGTCCGGGCTGCACGCGCCGGCCGATGCCGAGACCGCGCGGCGTAGCGTCGAGACCGGCATCGAACAGAAATTGTTCGACTCGATCGGGCGCACCCTCACCACGGTCCCCGAGAACATCACGATCCACAAGACGCTCGCGCGCGTGCTCGACGCCAAGCGCGAGATGTTCAAGAGCGGCGCGAATTTCGACTGGGCGACCGGCGAGGCGCTCGCCTTCGGTTCGTTGCTGTCCGAGGGCTATGGCGTGCGTCTGTCGGGGCAGGACTCGGGGCGCGGCACGTTCAGCCAGCGGCACGCGGTGTGGACCGACCAGACCGACGAGCACAAATATCGCCCGCTCGAAACCATCCCGCACGGCCGTTTCGAGGTGCTCGACAGCCCCTTGAGCGAATATGGCGTGCTCGGTTTCGAATATGGCTATGCGCTCGCCGACCCGAAGACTTTGGTGATCTGGGAAGCGCAGTTCGGCGATTTCGCCAATGGCGCGCAGATCATGATCGACCAGTTCATCGCTTCGGGCGAGAGCAAGTGGCTTCGCGCCAACGGCCTGGTGATGCTGCTGCCGCACGGCTACGAAGGGCAGGGGCCGGAGCATAGCTCGGCGCGGATGGAGCGCTTCCTTCAGCTTTGTGCCCAGGACAATATCCAGATCGCGAACTGCACCACGCCGGCGAACTATTACCACCTGCTGCGCCGGCAGATGCACCGTCCGTTCCGCAAGCCGCTGGTCGTGTTCACGCCCAAATCGCTGCTGCGCCACAAGCTCGCGGTGTCGAAAACGGCTGACTTCCTCGGCGACAGCCACTTCAAGCGGCTGCTCTCCGATCCTTCGGCGCCGGCGGATGCCGATGTGACGCGGCTGGTGCTCTGCACCGGCAAGGTCGCCTATGATCTGATCGAGGCGCGTGACGCCGCCGAGGACAAGAACACCGCGATCGTCCGGGTCGAGCAGCTCTATCCGTTCCCGAGCGAGGCGCTGACCGCGCGGCTCAAGACCATGCCCAACCTCGAGACGGTGGTGTGGGCGCAGGAAGAGCCGAAGAACAACGGCGCGTGGTTCTTCGTCGAGCCGTTCATCGAGGCATGTCTCGGTGCGGCGGACAGCCCGGTCAAGCGGGCGCGCTACGCCGGTCGCGCGGCGGCGGCATCGCCCGCGACCGGGCTGATGAAACGCCATCTCGTCGAGCAGGGTGCGCTCGTCGCCGAGGCGCTCGGCCACAATGTGCGCGGTGAAATCCGCCGCGCGCGAAAGAACTGACGCGGCCGGCCGCCCCTTCGCCGGGGCGGCCGCCGATGGGTGAATGTGCGCACGCGACCCAGTGCGCGAACTGACCCCGGCCGCAGCCGGGAACGAGGAAGATAGCGATGGCAACCGAAGTCAAAGTCCCCGTTCTGGGCGAATCGATCACCGAAGCGACGCTGGGCGAATGGCTCAAGAAGCCGGGCGAGGCGGTCAAGGCCGATGAGCCGATCGCCAGCCTCGAGACCGACAAGGTCTCGGTCGAAGTGCCCGCGCCGGTCGCCGGGGTGATGGGGGAATGGGCGGTCAAGGTCGGCGATACCGTCGAGGTCGGCGCGATGATCGCGACGATCGAGGCGGGTGACGGCGCCGCCGCCAAGCCCGCCGCCGCGCCGGCCGCCGCACCCGCGACCGCCGGCCAGCAGGCGCCTGCGCAGCCGAGCGACACGCCCGCCGCGCTCTCGCCGTCGGTGCGCCGCGCCGTGCTCGAGACCGGGATCGATCCGTCGAACCTCAAGGGCACGGGCAAGGATGGCCGCCTGACCAAGGACGACGTGCTCGCCGCCAAGCCGGCCGCCGCGCCTGCCGCCGCCGAGCCGCTGCCGGTCGCGCCCTCGGTCGCCGCCGCGACCGGCCGCAAGGAAGAGCGCGTCCGCATGACGCGGCTGCGCCAGACGATCGCCAAACGCCTCAAGGACGCGCAGAACACCGCGGCGATGCTCACCACCTTCAACGACGTCGATATGACGGCGGTGATCGAGGCGCGCGCCAAGTACAAGGATCTGTTCGAGAAGAAGCATGGCGTCCGGCTGGGCTTCATGGGCTTCTTCACCAAGGCCGCGACGATGGCGCTGAAGGACATCCCCAGCGTCAACGCGTCGATCGAGGGCGACGAGATCGTCTATCACGATTACGCCGACATCTCGGTGGCGGTGTCGGGTCCGGGCGGCCTCGTCGTGCCGGTGATCCGCGATGCCGATCAGATGTCGGTCGCGCAGATCGAGAAGACGATCGGCGACTTCGGCAAGCGCGCGAAGGACGGCACGCTCAAGATGGACGAGATGAAGGGCGGCACCTTCACCATCTCGAACGGCGGCGTGTTCGGCTCGCTGATGTCGACCCCGATCATCAACCCGCCGCAGGCGGCGGTGCTCGGGCTGCACCGCATCGAGGAACGTCCGGTGGTGCGCGACGGTCAGGTCGTCGTGCGGCCGATGATGTATCTCGCGCTCAGCTACGATCACCGCTTGATCGACGGCCGCGAGGCGGTGACCTTCCTGGTCGCGCTGAAGAACGCGATCGAGGACCCGACGCGCATTCTGATCGACCTGTAACTATATAGACGTCGCTCCGGTGCCAAAATGTCTTTTGGGGCCGGAGCCGCTGCGCGATGTGGCGCAACACCATTGGCCGGCCCCGGCCTTCGCCGGGGCGACGGAGAAGTTAAATGGCTGAATTCGACTATGACGTTCTGGTGATCGGGTCCGGCCCCGGCGGCTATGTCGCGGCGATCCGCGCGGCGCAGCTGGGTCTGCGCACTGCGTGTGTCGAGAGCCGCGAGACGCTGGGCGGCACCTGCCTCAACGTCGGCTGCATCCCCTCCAAGGCGATGCTGCATGCGTCGGAATATTTCGACGCCGCCGCGAACGGCGCGATGGCCAAGCTCGGCATCAAGGTGACGCCCGAACTTGACCTGCCGACGATGCACGCGCAGCGGGTCGATGCGGTCAAGCAGCTCACCGGCGGCATCGAATATCTGTTCAAGAAGAACAAGGTGACGTGGCTGAAGGGTCGCGGCGCGTTCGTCGATGCGCATACCGTCCAGGTCGGCGAGCAGACCGTCACCGCCAAGGACGTGGTGATCGCGACCGGATCGTCGGTGACGCCGTTGCCGGGCGTGACGATCGACCAGAAAGTCGTGGTCGATTCAACCGGTGCGCTCGAACTTCCCATGGTGCCCGCGCATCTCGTCGTGATCGGCGGCGGCGTGATCGGGCTCGAACTGGGGTCGGTGTGGCGGCGGCTCGGCGCGAAGGTGACGGTGGTCGAGTATCTCGACCAGATCCTGCCGGGCTTCGACGGCGATGTCCGCAAGGAAGCCAATAAGATCTTCCGCAAGCAGGGCATCGAGTTCAAGCTGTCGACCAAGGTGACGGGCGTCACCGTCGAGGGCGACAGTGCGACGCTGACGGTTGAGCCAGCCGCCGGCGGCGCGGCCGAGACGATCTCGGCCGATGTCGTCCTGGTGTCGATCGGCCGTAAGCCGAACACCGACGGACTCGCGCTCGAGAAGGCCGGTCTCGCCACCAACGCGCGCGGGCAGATCGAGATCGATCACCGCTTCAAGACCGCGGTCGATGGCGTGTGGGCGATCGGCGACGTGGTGCCGGGGCCGATGCTCGCGCACAAGGCCGAGGACGAGGGCATCGCGGTCGCCGAGAACATCGCCGGGCAGACCGGCATCGTCAACCATGACGTGATCCCGTCGGTGGTCTATACGTGGCCCGAGATCGCGGGCGTCGGGCTGACCGAGGAAGTCGCCAAGGAACGCGGCGAGATCAAGGTCGGCAAGTTCCCGATGCTCGGCAACAGCCGCGCCAAGACCAACCACGAGCCGGACGGCTTCGTGAAGATCATCGCCGACGCCAAGAGCGACCGCGTGCTCGGCGTGTGGTGCATCGCGAGCGTTGCCGGCACGATGATCGCGCAGGCCGCGCAGGCGATGGAGTTCGGCGCGACCAGCGAGGACATCGCCTACACCTGCCACGCGCATCCGACCCATTCGGAAGCGATCAAGGAAGCGGCGATGGCGGTGCGCGGCAAGCCCATTCACATCTAAGCGCAGCTTAGATGTGAATCCAAAGGGCTTGCCCGGCCGGCGGCGCTCCAGCGCCGGCCGACGACGCGGGCTTCGCCCGCGGCGCTGACCCGAATCGTCGCCCCGGCGCAGGCCGGGGCCGGCCGAGGGCTTGGCAAGCGATCCGCCCGCAATACGGCGGCCCCGGCCTTCGCCGGGGCGACGATGATGGCGACCCCACACCAACGGGTCGCCTTGAGATCACAGCTTCCGCTGGCAGGACGGCGGCCTTACACTCCGTACCATGCACCCCGCGCTTCCCTGGCAGGTCGGTTCGATCCTTCCGTGGCTCGATCTGTTCGGGATCGCGGTGTTCGCCAGCACCGGCGCGCTGGCGGCGACGCAGCGCAACCAGACGCTCGTCACCGCCACCTTTTTCGCGCTCATCACCGGAGTCGGGGGCGGATCGGTGCGCGATCTGCTGATCGGCGTGCCGGTGTTCTGGGTGCATGATCCGCTCGTCGCGGGCGTGTGCCTGGGGGTGGCGGTGCTGGTGTGGTGGACGCCGGCGCGCTGGTGGAGAGGCGCGACGCTGGCGTGGCTCGATGCGGTCGGGCTGGCGGCTTATGCGGTGTTCGGCGCGGCCAAGGCGCTCGCGTTCGGGGTGCCGCCAATCCCGGCGGCGCTGATGGGAGTCGTTACCGCATGCGTCGGCGGGATCATCCGCGACGTGCTGGCGGGCGAGCCGTCGATCCTGATGCGCCCGGAACTCTACGTGACGGCGGGGGCGCTGGCGGCGGGGTCGCATGTCGCGCTGGTCGTGCTCGGCGCGCCGCCGACGGTGGCTGCGCCCGTCGCGGCGGTGGCGGGGTTCGCGCTGCGCGCGGCGGCGATCCGCTGGCGGATCGCGCTCCCCGCGTATCGGCGCGATCAGGCGACGCCGACGCCGCCCGAGAGATAATCCATCTTGCCGATGCCCACCCCCTTCATGCGCAGCAGCGCATAAGCGGTGGTGACGTGGAAGAAGAAGTTGGGCAGCGCGAAATCGGTGATGTAACTGGCCCCGGTGAAGGTGAGTTCGCTGCTCGGCAGCTTCAGGACGACCTCCGCATCCTCGCGTCCGTCGAAGCCGGCGGGATCGACGCTGTCGAGATAGGCGAGCGTCCGCGCGATCCGCGCGCGCAGCTCGGGGAGCGTCGTTTCGTCGTCGGCCATCGGCAGCGCGGGCGCGCCGCCCACGCGCATGGCGGCGAACTTGGCGGTGTCGCATGCGATCTGCACCTGACGCGGCAGCGGCGGCATGTCCTCGATCAGCCGCGCCTCGAGCAACGCCTGCGGATCGATGCCGCAATCGCTCGCCTTGACGAGCAGGTGATCGAGATTCTTGAGGCCACGCACGAAGATCGGCACGGATACGGTATAGAGGCTGAGCACGGATCGATTTCCTTCCTCGCGCGCCTTGAACCGTCCGGCGGCGCCGCGCCGACATGGGCGCGTGCCGCCGGCTCGGCAAGCGCCTAGTGCGGATCGCGCCGCGGGTTTTCGGGCCGCGCGGGGTGGCCCGGCTCGGGCGGATGCGGCGGATGGGCCTGCGCGCGCTGCGCCAGCGCCTGCTGGCGCTGCTGCTGCGCGGCGGCGTGCGCCTCGGCGCGTTGCGCCTGTTCCGCCGCGCGGGCCTGTGCCGCGCGTTGCTGGGCCTGCGTGCGCTGCTGCTCGGTGGCCTGTTGACGGGCGGCCCGTGCCTGCTGCTGCGCGGCGGCGTGCGCCTGAGCACGTTGCGCTTGTTCGGCCGCGCGGGCCTGTGCGGCGCGTTGCTGGGCCTGCGCGCGCTGCTGTTCGGCGGCCTGTTGGCGGGTGGCCTGCGCCTGTTGTTGCGCGGCGGCGTGCGCCTGAGCGCGTTGCGCTTGTTCGGTCGCGCGGGCCTGCGTTGCGCGTTGTTGGGCTTGCGCGCGCTGCTGTTCGATCGCCTGCCGGCGCTCGGTCTGGGCTTGCTGGCGCTGCTGGGCAATGGCCTGCTGGCGCTCCGCCTGCGCGCGCTGGTCGGCGACCTCGCGTTGCTGGCGCGCCGCCTGCGCCTGTTGCTGCGCCTGCCGGCGCTGATCGAGATCCGCGTGGTGCTGATCGGCGCGTTGGCGCGCGGCTTGCTGCTCGGCGAGGCGCTGCTGTTGCGCCTGCTGCGCGGCGGCGTTCAGCCGCTGCTGCCGCGCGGCGAACTCTTGTTGCTGCTGGATGCGCTGTTGCTGAAGCTGCGCATCGCGTGCGATCGCGGCGTCGCGACGTTGCGCGTCCCGCGCCTGTGCCTGGAACGCGGCCTGCTGCGCGTAGAGCTGCGGCGGCGCGTCGCGACCGCCCTGCTGTTGCCAGCGATCGAAGCGCTGCGCGGCTTGCGCGCGCCGATCGCGTTCGGCGGCGAGTTGCGCGGCGCCTTCGGCATCATGGCTGGCGCGATAGGCGCGCCACGCCGCGTCCTCCGCGCGTGCGCGGTCCCAGGCGGCGCGCTGGCTGGCGATCTGCGCGCGGCGTTCGGCCCATTGCGCGGCGACGACGCCACGGCGTTCGCGCCGATCGGCGGCCACGTACAGCGCTCGCGCACGGGCGTAATACCGGGCGGCGTCATCCGCGCGGCGCTGCGCCTCGGCTGCGTCGAGCGCCCGCCCGTCGCGATAGACGGTCACGACACGCCCGCCCGAATAGCCGTAGCTATATTCGGGATCGCGCACGAGATACGGCGCGTCGTCGCCCGGCTGGTAGTAATAATAGCGATAGCCGCCGTCGACCGGTTCGGCATAGGTGCGGTAACCGCCCGCGACGTCCCAGCCATAGGGCTGGACGCCGCCATCGTAATCGAACGCGTAATCGGGCGGGGCGTCGCCGATCGTGTCGCTGATCCGATCGGCGCGGTCGATCCAGGCGTAGGTGTCCGCCGGCGGGGCGGGCGCGTAGGCGATCCGCCGCGGTATCGGCAGCGCGGCGGCGGCGGGCGCGGTACGGACCGGGGCGGCGGGGCCGCTGACGAGCGGCTGGACCTGCGGCAGCGGCGGCAGCGCCGCGGCGTTGCCGGTCGCGACAGCGGTGCCGTTGTCGGGCGCAGGGGCCTGATCGTTCCGCGTCGCCTGCGGATTGCAGGCGGCAAGCGCCAGCGCGCTCACGGTGATGAACATTTCTCGCGCTCGAAACATCTGTCATGCTCCATCGAAGGCCGAGACGGGCTCTTGAGGTCGCACAACGCGCCTGAACGCGGTCTGGCTTCATCGTTCATGCCGGGTTTGGGGCACCGCGTGCTTTGCGCGGCGGGCGATTTGGGCATAGGATGGGGTGATGAGTTCCGCTTTCTCCGCCCGCGGCGCGTTGCGCGCCGCGACTGCGGCGCATCACGAGCGGGTCGATGCCGTCTTCTCGCGCGCCGACCTGACCAACCGCGTCGATTATGCCCGTTTCCTGCAAGCGCAGGCGGGCGCCTATCTTCCGGTCGAGGCGGCGCTCGCCCGGGCCGGTGCCGCGCGGATCGTGCCCGATTGGGAGACGCGCCGCCGGGCGTCGCGGCTCACCGCCGATCTCGCCGCGCTCGGTGTCGCCGTGCCCGAAGACGAGGCGGACGTTGGGTTCGACGACGACGCGGCGGTGCTCGGCGGCGTGTACGTGCTGGAAGGATCGCGGCTCGGCGGGGCGATGCTGGCGCGCGACGTGCCCGCCGATTTCCCGAAGAGTTTTCTTGCTTCAGATCAAGTCGCGACTTGGCGTGATCTGTTAGACCTTCTTCAATATAGATTAATTTCGCCTGGCGAACGATCGTCGGCGGTCGAATCGGCGTCTCGTGTGTTCATGCTCTTCGAAAGCAGCGGGCAACGCTATCTGAGGGCGGACTGAGTGGACGAAAACGTACCGGTCGATCTGACCAATTGCGATCGCGAGCCGATCCACATCCTCGGCGCGATCCAGCCGATCGGGTTCCTGCTCGCGCTCACCGCCGATTGGATGATCGCGCGGGTCTCGGCGAACACCGCCGACTTCATCGGTTTCGCGCCCGACGATCTGATCGGGCGCCCGCTCACGGAAATCTTCGAGGCGCGGGTCGTTCATGACCTGCGCAACCGCACCGCGATGCTGCGCGGGGTCGATGCGGTCGAGCGGATGTTCGACTGCGAGATCGTCAAGGGCGGGCGCACCTTCGACGTGGCGATCCATCTGTCGGGCGGGCAGATCGTGATCGAGGCCGAGCCAGCCTCCAACGAACATGGCGATGCGACCGGCATGGTCCGCGCGATGATCGCGCGGCTTGACCAATGCGACGATTTCACCGCGTTCTTCCGCGAAGGCGCGCGCCAGATCCGCGCGTTGACCGGGTTCGACCGCGTCATGGTCTATCGCTTCGCGCCGGACGGCGCCGGCGAGGTGGTGGCGGAGGCGGTGCGCCCCGGCATCGGCCGGTTCCTGGGGCTGCATTACCCCGCCAGCGACATTCCCGCGCAGGCACGCGAACTCTACAAGCGCAACCTGCTGCGCGTCATCACCGACGTGAACGCTGCGCCGGTGCCGATCATCCCGGCACGCGACGAGGCGGGGGTGCCGCTCGACCTGTCGCTGTCGGTGCTGCGCGCGGTCTCGCGGATCCATATCGAATATCTCAAGAACATGGGCGTCGAGGCGTCGATGTCGATCTCGATCCTCGTCGACGGGAAATTGTGGGGGCTGTTCGCTTGCCACCATTATGCCCCGCTCTGCCCGTCGTTCGAGCGGCGATCGGTTAGCGAGCTGTTCGCGCAGATGTTCTCGATGCGGCTGGAAAGCCGCGAGCGGCAGGCGACGGTCGAATATGAACGGCGCGCGCGCGATATTTCGGACCAGTTGCTCGGCGCGGTCGCGTCCGATGAGACGCTGCTCAAGGATCCCGACTGGCTGGGCGACATCCTGACGCACGCGATTCCGGCCGATGGCGTGGGCGTATGGATCGCGGGCAATCACGCCTTTTCGGGCACGACGCCGCCGCTCGACGATTTCCGCCGGATCATCCGCGCGCTCAACGGCACCGCGGCGGGGAAGGTCTATGCGACCGACCATATCGCCGGGCTGGTACCGGGCGCGGAGCGTTTCGCGCCGAGCGCGGCGGGGCTGCTGGCGATCCCGATCTCGCGGTCTCCGCGCGATTACGTCGTGCTGTTCCGCTCGGAACTGGTGCGATCGGTGCGGTGGGGAGGCGATCCGCACAAGCCGGTCGAATATGGCCCCAACGGGCCACGGCTCACACCGCGCCAGAGCTTCGAGGAGTGGAAGGAGCGCGTCGAGGGGCGGTCACAGCCTTTCTCCGCGTCGGAACTGCGCGTCGCCGAGACGCTGCGGGCGACGCTGATCGAGGTTGTGCTGCGGCTCGCCGACGAGGCTTCGGCCGAGCGGCAGCAGGCGAGCGCGCGGCAGGAATTGCTGATCGCCGAACTCAACCACCGCGTCCGCAATATTCTCGGCGTGATCCGGGGGCTGATCCGTCAGTCGCAGCCTTCCGACGACGCGGTCCGGGACTATGTCAAGATGGTCGACGGGCGCATTCACGCGCTGGCGCGCGCGCACAACCAGATCACCGACGACCATTGGGGGCCGGCGCCGATCCAGGCGCTGATCGACGCCGAAGTGGCGGCGTTCGTGGATGAATATGAGCGCGTGGTGTCCGAGGGGACGCCGGTGCTGCTCAACCCGCAAGCCTATTCGACGATGGCGCTGGTGATCCACGAACTCGTCACCAACTCGACCAAATATGGCAGCCTGTCGGTGCCGAAGGGGCAGGTGCGGATCGGCTGGCGGCGCGACGAGAATGACGATCTCGTCATCACCTGGCAGGAAAGCGGCGGTCCGCAGGTGCGGGCGCCGACGCGCAAGGGCTTCGGCACAACGATCATCGACCGTTCGGTGCCCTATGATCTCGGCGGGACGGCTCGGATCGCGTACGATCCCGATGGCGTCGAGGCGCATTTCCGCATTCCCGCGCGCCACGTCTCGCAGGCGAAAAGCGTCGCCGGGCCGGCGATCCGCTATCCGCGCCCGGCGCCCGGCCACCCGCAGGCGCCGCCGGACAAGGTGCTGGCGGGGTTCGACGTGCTGCTGGTCGAGGACAGTCTCATCATCGCGCTCGACGCCGAGGATATCGCGACCCGGCTCGGCGCCGAGACGGTGACGACGGTGGCGACCGTCGAAGGAGCGCTCGACGCGATCGAGCAGCACGCGCCCGGCGTGGCGATGCTCGACATCAATCTCGGCGATCGCAACAGCTTCCCCGTGGCCGACCGGTTGATGGCGCTGGGCGTGCCGTTCGTATTCGCGACCGGCTATGGCGAGCAGGCGCAACTGCCGGAGGACCATCGCGGGCGCAGCGTGGTGCAAAAGCCTTATACGCTGGAGAATGTCGCGCGGGCGCTCGACGCGCTGATCGCCAGCCACCGCGGCGGGTGAGGTTCGCGGAACCGGGGCGGTTCGCCCTCACCCTTCGCGCCGGGTGTCGCCGGGCGGATGGAAGGGTGAGGGCGGCCCGTGCTCATGGCGTATCGGTCAGAACGCCGCGCTGACCGAGAACAGCACCTTGCCCGACGCGATCGACTTTCCATCCTTGGTGCTGGAGAAGTTCGGCTGGAGGTACAGCGAATCGCGCCATTTGATGTCGGTGCCGACGAAGGCGATGCCGAGCGTGACCGGCGACAGCACGTAATCGGCGCCGACGAGATAATCGACATAGCTGCCGGTCGGCGTGACGCTGGTGCCGTTGGGGCCGAGGCCGGGGTTGCCGTTCGAATAGCCGACATGGCCCTTCACGGTGAGCGCGGTGTTCGGCACGCCCACGGCGGCATCGCCCCACACATAGAGATTGTCCTCCTTGTCGCCGATCCGGCTTTCGGGGGTGTTGCTCCAGTTGCCGAGCGCCTGCTGTTCGGGGGCATAGGCGACACCGATCAGCGCCGAGACGGGCCCGAGCGTGTGGCTGAGCTTGACATAAGGCTCGGCGAAGTCGGTCTTGTCGCTGCCGCCGGGATACATGTACCAGGTGAGGCCGACATCGACGGTGGTGCCGCCGAAGCTGTGCTTGTAGCCGCCGACCACGTCGAGTTCCATGTTGGCGCCGCCGAACTGGCCCCAGCCGGCGAGGTTCGACGCCCACAGCGCCGCGTAGAAGCCGCTTTCATGCGTCGCGGTGAGGCCACCCTGGATCGCCATCTGCTTGTCGGTCTGCGAGACGCCGCGGAAGCGATAGTCGCTGACGAGCGCGACACTGCCCGAGACGGTGATCGGCTTGGGCGGCGCTTCTTCCTGTGCGAAGGCAGGGGCCGCCGCACACAGCGAGGCGACGAGCGCGATTGCGTATTTCATTGGAAGACCTTCCCCTTTTATCGGTGAACGTCCCCGCCTGCGCCCGCGCGGTGCTGCCTCTCGATCTAAGGTCGGGGCGGCATCCGCTGCGGGAGCCTAGGATGTGACAGGCCAGCTTGGCCGAAGCGTTGCCGCTTCATGACAAAACGTGTCTGGGGGAGGCGGCCCATATGGACCACCTCCCCCAGTGTCTTCGCGAAAATGTGTAGGAACCGAACCGTTCGGCACGAACGGTTCGGTATATGCCCTACGCGGCCAGCCGGTGCAGGTGCGCCGAGGAGCCGAGCAGTTCGACCTCCATGCCGCGCTTGCGCTGCCGACCGAGCCACTCGCGCAGCAGTTCGGCGCAGCTATGGTCGATCGCCGGCACCTTGTGGAGCTCGAGCGTCAGCGGCTTGCCTTCGGGCAGAGCGTCGAGCGCCTTGTTGAGCTTGGGCACGCTGAGGAAGGTCGCCGCGCCGTCGAGCCGCACGTGGCTGCGTTCGGCGCTGTGGTTGGTATCGACCTTGAGGTTGAGGCGACGGACATGCGGCGCCAGTTCGATCAGCGAGAGCGCGAGCCCGGCGAGCACGCCGGTCAGCAGATCGGTCGTCACCACCAGCACGAAGGTCGCCGCCCAGATCAGCGCCGGCAACACGCCGTAATGCGCGAACAGATGCTGGACGTGCTTGAGGCTGATGAGCCGGGCGCCCGTCACCACCAGCACGCCGCCGAGCGCCGCCATCGGGATTTCACGCAGCAGCCACGGCAGCAGCGCGACGAAGCCGAGAATCCAGACGCCGTGCAGCACGGTCGACAAGCGCGTGGTCGCGCCGGCCTGGACGTTGGCCGAGCTGCGCACGATCACGCCGGTCATCGGCAGCGCGCCGGCGGCGCCGCACAGCAGGTTGCCGATGCCCTGCGCGCGCAGTTCCTTATTATAGTCGGTGCGAACGCCATCGTGCATGCGATCGACCGCCGCCGCCGACAGCAACGTCTCGGCGCTGGCGATGAAGGCGATCGCGACAGCGCTCAGCAGAAGCGCCGGGTTCGCGAACAGCGGGGCGAGGAAGCCATCGTCCGGCACCGCCACCGCCGCGACGATCGATTCAGGAACGCTCACGCGCACCACGTTGAGGCTGGCGAGCCAGGCGACCAGCGTCGCGCCGACCACGCCGATCAGTGCGCCGGGCACGAGCTTCATCGATGCCGGGCGCAGCTTCTCCCAGCCGATCATCAGCGCGATGGTGAGCAGCCCGATGCCGAGCGCGATCTCGGTGCCCGCCATGTTGGTGGGATCGAGACCCATCACGCGGCCGGGCACGGCGGCGAGATTGGCGAGGCCGTTCGACAGCGGCTTCGCGTCGAACAGGGTGTGGAACTGGCCGACCACGATCAGCGCGCCGATACCGGCGAGCATCCCGTGCACCACCGCGGGCGAGATCGCACGGAACCAGCCGCCGAGCTGGAGCACGCCGGCGACGAGCTGGAACAGCCCGGCCAGCACGAGGATCGGGCCGAGCGCTGAGAGGCCGTGATCGCGCACCAGTTCGAACACGATCACGGCAAGGCCCGCCGCCGGGCCGCTCACCTGGAGCGGCGATCCGGCGAGCAGGCCGACGACGATGCCGCCGATGATCCCGGTGACGAGGCCCTTCTCGGGCGGCACGCCCGATGCGATCGCGATGCCCATGCACAGCGGCATCGCGACGAGGAAGACCACGATCGACGCCGCGAAATCGCGGGTCATCCAGCCTTTGGGGTTATCGGCGGCGGTGGTCATTCCGCTGCCTCGGGCAGCGCGAAGTCGGCGGCGAGACGCTGCGCCGCGGCGTGCGCGACCGGCAGCGGCGAGCCTTCGCGCATCGGCACGAAGCGCCCGGTGGTGCCGTCGAGACCAAGCACCTGGCCGGCGTGGATATCGACCAGCCAGCCGTGCAGCGAGATTTCACCCCGTGCGATGCCCGCGGCGACCGAGGGATGCGTGCGCAGATGCGCGATCTGGGCGACGACGTTCTCGAGCGCGATCGCGTGGACTCGCTCCGACGGCGACAGCTCGGAATAGCCGCTCGATACGACGCTCTCCGCGGCGGCCGAATGCTTGAGCCACGAGGCGACGTTGGGCATCGCATCGAGCCCCTTCGGATTCGCGACCGCCTTCATCGCGCCGCAATCCGAATGGCCACACACGATGATGTCGCGCACGCCGAGCGCCATGACGGCATATTCGACCGTTGCCGAAACGCCGCCGAGCATCTCGCCATAAGGCGGCACGATGTTGCCGGCGTTGCGGCAGACGAACAGGTCGCCAGGGTTCGCCTGCAGCACCTGCTCGGGCACGATGCGCGAATCGGCGCAGGAGATCATCAGGGCCTTGGGGCTCTGGCCATCGCGGACGAGCTGGCCGAACAAGGCGCTCTGGTTGGGGAACACCGTCTTTTCGAAGCTAAAGACGCGCCCGATCAATTCGTTCATTGTCGCACTCCTTTTGGAACGCGCACACACGGAGGTGCGCCAAGCTCCCAAGATACGGGTGCAATCTTGCTGCGACGCGGCGACGCCGTGACAAAGTGTTTCCGACGGGCGACGTCGCTAATCCGGTCGCCGGACAGCAAAAACCCCGGCCGCAGGGCGGCCGGGGTTTTGTCGAATCTCCAGCTTGCATCGCCAAGGATTCCGCCGGATCGCTCCGGACTTAAGCCTGATATCCGCCATGGCAGACAGCGCAGGAACTCGCCCGATATAGCGCACAACTGGCGATTTTCAATGACCGATGCCGAGCGCGCATCGCGTCGCGTGTAGTAGGGCAAGAACGTCTTCGTCCGAGACCTGGATTTGCACATATCGCCTCGCCCCTGTCACGGGATGCCGCGTGTGCGGCAAGTTCAGGCGGGCGTAGCCAACCGTTGCGAGCATATCGCACTTGGCCCACCGTGGGCCGTCGCCCCACGGCGGTGGAAGTGTCAACTCCAGCCTATGATGCCACGGCTCTTCGGCGTGCGGTGCTGTGGTCGAGAGGGGAACGACCGTCACAAGATCGTTACGGCGTTTGAGTTTGGGCGAGATCGTGACGGCGAGCCGGCGCTTGACCATCTCCGGTTCACGGAAGCCGGTGGAATAGTCGCAGACGACGATCGTGCCGGGCTCCGGATGAAATGGCAGAGGCATTGCCAAAACGTAACGGTCTGTCGATCTCCGGTAAATCTTCGATGCGACTGCTTCTATTCGGTTCGTTTCAATAGGATCGTCGCGGTCAGCCCGCCGCCCATGCGGTTCGCCAGCGTCAGCGTGCCGCCTTCGGCTTCGACCGCGCGCGCGACGATGGCGAGGCCGAGGCCCATGCCCTTGGTGTTGCGCGCGCGGGCTTCGTCGAGCCGGACGAAAGGGGTGAGCACGTCGCGAATCCGCTCCGGCGGAATGCCGGGGCCGTCATCCTCGACGATGACGCATATGTTGGTCGCGTCGGCTTCGAGGCGGACGCGCGCGCGCTCGCCATAATGGAGCGCGTTCTCGACGAGATTGGCGATCGCGCGGCGCATCGCCGAGGCGCGCACGCGCAGTTCGAGATGATCGGGGCCGTCGTAGCTGGCGTCGAGCCCCCGATCGGCGGCATTGTCTACCAGCGTCGCCACCAACACCGCGAGATCGGTGAGCGCGGGCTTTTCCGGGTCGCTCTGGCCGCCGAAGAAGGCGAGCAATGAGCCGAGCATCTCGCTCATCTCGGCGACGTCCTCGGCGAGTTCGGCGCGCAGTTCCGGGTCGTCTATGCCTTCGAGACGCAGGTGCAGCCGCGCGAGCGGCGTGCGCAGATCGTGGCCGACCGCCGCCAGCGCCTGTGTGCGGCTCTCGATCAGCTCGTGGATACGGTCCTGCATCTCGTTGAACGCATGGATCAGGCTGCGGATTTCCGCCGAGCCTTCTTCCGCGATCGGCGCGCGCTGGCCGAGGCCGACGTGATGCGACGCGCGGATCAGCCCGCGCAGCGGCCGCAATGTCGAGCGGATCAGCAGCCCCGCCAGCATCGCGAGCAGGATTGCGGGCAGCAGCGCGCGCAGGATTCGGTCGTAGGACGGATTGAACGCGCTGGTGATGCCGCGCATCTGGAAGGTCATCCAGCTTCCGTCGGCAAGCCGCAGGTCGCCGATGACGATTGAACCATCCTGATGCAGCGCCGGCAGGTGCAATCGAAGGTTCGAGCGAGCCAGATCCGGCTCCCACGCGACGATCTGCGCCTGCATGCTGCCCAGGTGCGGGCGGAACGCGTTGCCGCCGGGATCGGTGCTGCTCCAGCCGATCCGGTAGCGATCGGTCGCCAGTTCGCGCGCGATCCGCACACGCTGGCTTTGCGGCCATTCGTTGAGCAATTTGCGCGAGACGACGAGATGTTCGGCGAGGCGGTTGGCCTCGTCCTCGCGCAGCGACAGTTCGGACGCGCGCTCGTACAACAAGGTGCTCGCGCCGAATTCGACGACGATCGTCAGCAGCAGGATGACGAGCAGCCGCCCAAGCAGGCCGATCGAGATGCGTCGCGCGAGGCTCAGGACCGCGTCACCCCGGCGCGCAACATATAGCCAATGCCGCGCACCGTGACGATCGGCGCGTCCTGCCCGGTCGCGGAGAGCTTGCGGCGCAACCGGCTGACCAGCACGTCGATGCTGCGGTCCGAGCTTTCGCCGAGCCGCGTGCGCGACAGCTCGATCAGCCGCTCGCGCGCGATCACGCGCTGCGGCTGGGCGATGAAGGTCGCGAGCAGATCGAATTCGGCGCCGGTCAACTCGACGGTCGCGCCGCTCGCCGCGCGCAATTCGCGGCGCGGGAAATTGACCGTCCAGCCGTCGAAATGCGCCTCGTCCTGGCGCTCGACCCCGCCTAGGCTCTCGCTGCCCGACCGGCGGCGCAGCACCGCGCGCACCCGCGCGATCAGCTCGCGCGTGCCGAACGGCTTGGCGAGATAATCGTCGGCGCCGAGTTCGAGGCCCATCACCCGGTCCTCCTCGCTGCCGCGCGCGCTGACGAAGATGATCGGCACGTCGCTCTTGCGGCGGATCTGCCGGCACAGATCGATGCCGTTGGTGCCGGGCAGCATGATGTCGAGCACGATCAGGTCGGCGGGCACGTTGTCGAACGCGATCCACAGCTCGGGCGCGGAGCCGGCGGTGTGGACGGCATAGCCGTTCTCGCGCAGCGCGCGTGCGGTGAGGGTGCGCAGCGGCGGGTCGTCTTCGACCAGGATGATGACGGGTTCGCTCACGCGGCGGCGGATCGTTGAAACGCAAACATACCGCAAGGTCTAGGCGCGAAGGGGCGGGCGATCAACGGCCACGCCGCCGCCCGGGCGGGGTGTGCGACAATGAGCAATATTTTGTCACGTTCGCGCAAATGACGGGAGAGGTACGCGCCATGTTTCAACACGAACCGGACAGGTGCGGGCAAAGCCGGCGCGCTATCTTGGCGCTCATACTTGGTATGAGAGGATTGCCCGTGATTTCGATGAAGTTCGCCCTGCTCCCGCTTGCGCTGATCGCCGCCCCCGCCGCGGCGCAATCGCTGTCCGACACGCACCAGATGCGCTGGGCGCCGGCCGGCAAGACCACGCCGCTGGTGAGCTATCACCCCAACAAGCGCGGCTGCGCGCCGGCCGCCGCCCCGCTGCACCTGTCGGGCAAGACCCCGCACATGGCCGCGGCTCCGGCGGTGTGCGGCAAGGCGCTCGCCAGCGCCGAGCGCACGGCGGAGATCGCCGCGACCAACTGATCGCAAGGGCCCGCAGAGGTCCGTCGACGCGTCGGCGCGCATCCGTGCGTCGGCGCGTTTTGCCGTCGGCTATGCCTCGTCGCCGATTTCGAGCAATTCGGGGCGGATATGGATCGCGGTCAGCGACATATGGACTTCGACGAGAAACGAGATCAGCCCGGCGATGAGCAAGATCATCGCGAGGATGAACGAGACCGCGACCGCGGTGCCGATATGCAGCTTGAACAGCACCGCGACGAACAGGATCGCGACGACGGTGCAGGTCATCACCGCGCTCGACACGGTGAGGACGAGCGCGCGGTTGATGACGTTGATGCGCTTGTCGAGGATGCGCAGCTCCCACACGTGACGATCATGTTCCGGCCCGGCGGAGCGCGGGTGCAGCGCCTCGAGATCACGCGCGCGATCGACCACGCGCGACAGCCGCCCGGCCAACACGTTGAGCAGCGATCCGATGCCCGCCAGCATGAAGATCGGCGAGAGCGAAAGCTGAATCGCCTGCGCGATCGTATGGATCGGCGGCAGCGCGTTCGGGAGGGCGTTCATGGCGCCCGTGTGTGCAAGCGGCGTGCGTGATGTGCAAGTCCGCTTGCGCGAAATGAAGGTGTCCGCTTCGAAGGCCGGGGATCATTCGCGCCGATAGCGGAAGTACCACACCTCATGCCCCTGACGGCGCGCCTTGCGTTCGTAGCGGGTCTCGGGCCAGTCGGCGGGGCGTTCGAGGAAATCGCGGGCGGTCTCCGCGAGCCAGGTGAAATCGCGGCGCTGGTTCATCACCATCATGGCCCAGCGGCAATATGTCGGGTCGTCGGTGCCGAGGCGGAACTCGCCGCCGGGTTTGAGCTTGGTGGCGATCAGGTCGAGCGGGCCGTGGTTGACCATGCGGCGCTTGGCGTGGCGCGCCTTGCGCCACGGATCGGGGTGCAACAGGTAGAGCCGGTCGAGCGATGCGTCGGGCAGCCGCTCGACGACTTCGAGCGCGTCGCCCATGTGCAGCCGCACGTTTTCCAGCGCGCCGTCACGGATGTGGTTGAGCGCGCCGACCACGCCGTTGAGGAACGGCTCGCAGCCGATGAAGCCGTGGGCCGGGCGCATCGCGGCCTGGCCGGCGAGATGCTCGCCCGCGCCGAAGCCGATCTCCAACTCCAGCGGGCGGTCATCACCGAACAGGGTGCGCGCATCGATCGGACCGGCGTCGGGCACGCTCACGCGCGGCAGAAGATCCTCGACCAGCGCGGACTGGCCCTGCCGCAATTTGTGGCCCTGGCGGCGGCCGTACAGGCGGCGGATAGTAGTGGGGTCGTTCATGATCGCGCGGCGATAGCGAAGCCGTCGCGCCGCGTCACCCTCGCTGCGGAGACAATCGCGCGGCCAGCCGTTGCGCTCCACACGACAGGGAGGACGGGTTTTGGCGGAAGAGACAGGCGGCGTCGACGAGCTCAAGGCGGCGAACGCGAAGGAATTGCACAGGGCGATCCGCGAGGAGGGCGAGGATGAGTTGCGCCGTCCGCTCGCATCGCTGTTCTGGTCGGGCATCGCGGCTGGGCTGGCGATCAACGCGTCGCTGCTGGCGGAAGGCGTGCTCTACCAGAAACTGCCGATGGGCGCGTGGCGCGAGCTGGTGGTGGCGATGGGCTATCCGGTCGGCTTCCTGATCGTGATTCTCGGGCGGATGCAGTTGTTTACCGAAAGCACGATCACTGCGGTGTTGCCGCTGGTGAGCGACCCGACCCGCGAATCGCTGCTGCGCACGCTGCGGCTGTGGGGCGTGGTGCTCGGCGCCAATCTGATCGGCACCGCGACCGGCGCGGCGGTGATTGCGTTCGGCGGGCTCGGTTCGGCGGGCGCGCACGATGCGATGATCGCGGTGGCGCTGCCGATCCTCGAACATTCGCCGTTCGCGACCTTGGTCAATGCGGTGCCCGCCGGCTTCCTGATCGCAATCCTCGCCTGGTCGCTGCCCAATGCGCGCGAGCAATCCTTCCTCGTGATTTTCGCGGTGACATGGGTGGTGGCAATCGGCGGGTTCTCGCATTCGGTGGTCGGGTCGAGCGAGGCGTTCCTGCTGTTCTACTCGGGCCACGCAGATGCACTGCGCACCGTGTTCGGGCTGATCGTGCCGGCGGTGGCGGGCAATCTGATCGGCGGCGCCGGCATCTTCGCGCTGCTCGCGCACGGGCAGGTGCGCGGCGAGATGACCGAGGAGATGCGCCGCAGCAAGAAAGCCGCTCGCCGCCAGCGGCGGTTGGAGCGGCGGGGTCTGCGCAGCGCAAAGCTTACTTGAGGCTGTCGCTGTTCACCTGGACGTTCCGCTTTTTGCCCCAGGTGGTCGTGCGAGAGGCATAGGGTTCGCTGTTGACGATCGCGACAGCCTGATCGGGCGGGGGCAGGCGGTCGCGCCCGGCATAGGAGGTCGTCGCCGCGACATCGTTGAGGGTCAGCGACCAGACTGCTGCGGCCTCGCCCTTGTCCTTGCCGAGCAGGGCCGTGATCGGATCGGGGCTGACCCAAATGCCGCGCCCGGCGTCGGTCAGCGCGATGAGATACTGGTCGGTCGTATCGCTTGGCCGATAGACGCCGTGTGCCTTCAGCGCGGGATAGCTCGCGGTATCGCGGCACCATACGAACGGCGACGGCGGTGGCGTATACTTGGTTTTCTTCGCCGCATCGTGGCCGACGCTGGCGAGCAGCCCGGCGAACAGGCTCGACGCCATCGCATTCTCTCCCTTGACCGCCTTCGCCGGGCCGGTCAGCGCGAGCGGGGCGGTGCAATCGGCAATCGGTTCGGCGGCCGGCTGGGGCTCGATCTGGCGGGGCCAGCCCAGTGCAGCGATCGCGCCGCGCAGCCGCGTATCGATCGCATCGGCGTCGATCGTCGTCGAGGAGTAGCGCAGTTCGACATACCAGTCGGGGCCGAGCGGGAAAAAGGCCATCGCGGTGCTGCGATACGGCCCCCGCATCGGGCGATAGCTGGCGATCAGCCCGCTGGCGGTGGTTTGCCCCGGCGGCGTGAAGGCGGCGGCTGGTTTGGCGATGGTTAGCCCGCCATAGGTGTCGCGCTGCTCCACGATCCGCGCCACGCGATCGAACCAGACCGGCACCGATCCGGCCACGTTGCGGAACACGAAGACGGTGATGTCCTCGCTCGAATTCGGCGTGCCGAAGTTGAAGGCTTCGTCGAGATGATCGGGCGCGAAGGCGTTGGCGGAAATGCGTGGCAAGCCGTCGAGCGCGGCGGGAATGACAAGGCCAGATGGCGCGTGCCGATAGGGCCTGTCGGCGGGGATCGCCAGTTCCGGCGGCTTCTGCTGCGCCGACGCGATGAGCGGCACCGCGACGGCGACGATCGACAATACTGCCAAAACGAAACGCATGAAAAAGCCCCCCGGAGTCTCTGCTCCGGGAGGCTAATCCCTTCACGCGAAAAGCGAAATGGCGTTACGCCACTGCCGCCTTGAGCGCATCGACCAGATCGGTCTTTTCCCAGGTGAAGCTGTCGCCTTCGGGTTTGCGGCCAAAGTGACCGTAGGACGCGGTCTTCTGATAGATCGGGGCGTTGAGCTTGAGGTGTTCGCGAATGCCCTTGGGGGTGAGGCGGACCAGCTTGGGCAGCACTTCCTCGATCTTGGCTTCGGGAACGGTGCCGGTGCCGTGCAGGTCGACGTACAGCGACAGCGGCTCGGCGATGCCAATCGCATAGGAAAGCTGGATCGTGCAGCGGCGCGCGAGACCGGCGGCGACGACGTTCTTCGCCATGTAGCGCGCGACATAGGCGGCCGAGCGATCGACCTTGGTGGGGTCTTTGCCGCTGAACGCGCCGCCGCCGTGCGGCGAAGCGCCGCCGTAGGTGTCGACGATGATCTTGCGTCCGGTCAGGCCGGCGTCGCCATCGGGGCCGCCGATCTCGAAGCGGCCGGTCGGGTTGACGTAGATCTTGGTCTCGTCGGTGATGAAGCCTTCCGGCAGTACCTCATGGAACACGCCGACCACATAATCGCGCAGTTCCTGATATTTGGCTGCGTCGCTGCCCTCGCCGCCATCGTCGAAATAGCCCGGAGCATGCTGGGTCGAGACGACCAGCGCGGTCGCCCGCACCGGCACTTCGTTCTCATACTGGAGCGTCACCTGGCTCTTGGCGTCGGGTTCGAGGAACGGCACGACCTTGTTGTGGCGGTCCGACGCGAGCTTCTCGAGGATGCGGTGCGAGTAATAGAGCGTGGCGGGCAGCAGATCGGGGGTCTCGTCGGTCGCATAACCGAACATGATGCCCTGATCGCCGGCGCCTTCGTCCTTGTTGCCGCTCTCATCGACGCCCTGCGCGATGTGCGCGGACTGGCCGTGCAGGTTGTTCTCGAAGCGGAAGGTCTCCCAGTGGAAGCCGTCCTGCTCATAGCCGATCCGCTTCACGGTCGCGCGGACGGCCGCCTCGATCTCTTCCTGCGCGCCCGGCGCCCAGGCACCATTCTCGTACACGCCCTTGCAGCGGATTTCGCCGGCGAGCACGACCAACTGCGTGGTGGTCAGCGTTTCGCAGGCGATGCGAGCATAGGGGTCTTTCGACAGGAACAGATCGACCACCGCATCGGAAATCTGGTCGGCGACCTTGTCGGGATGGCCCTCCGAGACCGATTCGGAGGTGAACAGGAACGAAGCACGCATCAATCTGGCCCTTTGCTGGCGCGGTGCCGGAATCCCGGAACGGCGCATATAAAGCTTTCCTTATATGACCACCTAGCGGCGCGACCGGCGGAAGGCAACGGCCAACAGCAGCATCGCGGCCGCGACGAGCGCGGCGAGCGCGTTGCCGAGCTTCGCGAACAGCGTGGGCGCGAGCGGGCGCGGCAACGGCGCCTCGACCGTCCCGCGCGTGTTCCACGGGATCGACGCGACGACGCGGCCGTGCGCGTCGATGATCGCGGACACGCCGGTGGGTGTGGCGCGGAGCACTGGCAGGCCTTCCTCGATCGCGCGCATGCGGGCTTGCGCAAGGTTCTGCTCGGGGCCGGAGCGGCTGTACCAACTGTCGTTCGAAGGGTTGAAGATGAAGTCGGGGCGGTGCGCCGGATCAATCACGCTGCCCGAGAAGATGATCTCGTAGCAGATCTGGAACCCCGCCTTGCCAAAGCGCGGCAGAGCGAGCGTGCGCGGACCCGGACCGGGCGCGAAGTCGATATCACCCGGCACCAGCCGTGACAGGCCGATCGCCGACATCAACGGCCGCGCCGGCAGATATTCGCCCCACGGCACCAGATGCGCCTTGTCGTAGCGGCCGATCAGCCGCGCGTTCGCGTCGATCGCGAAGATCGAATTGCCGGCGCTGACGAGCTTCTCGGTTTTGTCGAATTCCAGCGCCTGTCCGCCGGTGAGCACCACGTCGTTCGGCCCGAGCGGGGCGGCGATGGCGGCGCGCACCTCGGCCGGATCGGCGAGGTAATTGTATTGCGGCGGATAGCCGTCCTCGACGTTGAAGCGCAACGCGCCCTCGGGCCACAGGATCAGCCGCGGGGCGGGGCCGGACGTGCCGCCGAGCGCCTGGAGCGCGCGCAGATTGGCGACCGGGTAATCGTCGCGCGGGCGCTGCTCCTGATCGAGATCGGGCTGGACGATGCGGACGCGGGGCGTGTTGGCGGGCGGCGCGACAGGCGTGATCGGCAGTTCGATGCCGCCGAGGGCGAGCAGCCCGAGCGCTCCGCTCGTTACTGTCGCCAGACGCCATCGCCGCATCGCGAGCAAGGTCAGCGCCCCCGCCGCGAGGAACGTGACGCCGGAGAGCGCATAGGTGCCGATGTACGCCAACAGCGCCGTCACGCCGGGCAGCGGCAGCCAGATCTCCGACAGCGGGTTCCACGGATAGCCGGTGAGCAGCGTGCCGCGCAGATATTCGGTGACGATCCAGGCGGCGGCGAACACCAGCACGTACCCTACGTCCGGCTCCGCGCGGCGGAAGCGCCACGCCGCCCCGGCCGCGAGCATCGGATAGATCGCGAGATACAGCGCGAGCAGGAACGGCGCTATTGGTCCCAGCCAGTGCGGCACCGCATCCTGATAGGAGAAGGCCTGCGCGATCCAGATGTTGCCGAAGGTGAAATGCGCCACGCCGAACAGCCAGCCGCGCCACAGCGCCGCGCGGATCGTCGGCGCGGCATGGACCAGCCACAGCCACGCGGCGAAACAGGCGAGCGTCACCGGCCACCAGCCCCAAGGCGCGAAGCCGAGCACCGCGAGACCGCCGAACAGCAGGCTGGGTAAGGCGGGGCGGCCCGTAATCACCGAAACGAACTTGTTGGCCACTCACCGTCCCACTTAACGTCATGCCGGACTCGTTCCGGCATCCACCGGGCCGCGAGAGCCTCGGCATGCGCGTATGCGGAACCGTGGACGCCGGAACAAGGCTCTCCTGAGCTTGTCGAAGGGTCCGGGGTGACGAAAGTCGTTCGTGGCGGTATCTCACGCCTATGCCGCGCCCATTCCATCTCGCCTTCCCCGTCCACGATCTCGCCGCTGCGCGCGCGTTTTACGGAGAGACGCTCGGCTGCGCGGAGGGGCGCAGCGCGGCGACCTGGATCGACTTCGACCTGTTCGGCCACCAGATCGTCGCGCATCTCGATCCCGCCGCACAGCCAGTCGCGGTCGCCAACCCGGTTGATGGCCATGACGTGCCGGTGCCGCATTTCGGCGTCGTACTGACGATGGCCGACTGGCAGGCGCTCGCCGACCCGGCTGCGCGCGGCGGGAACGCGCTTCGGCATCGAACCGCACATCCGTTTCGTCGGCCAACCTGGCGAGCAGGCGACGATGTTCTTTTGCGATCCCAGCGGCAACGCTTTGGAGTTCAAGGCGTTCGCCGACGATACGATGATCTTCGCGAAATAGCTTCCCGTTCGTCCCGAGCGAAATCGACGGAGATGGGTGGCACAGGTGTCTCGACTTCGCTCGACACGAACGGTTTAAGGGATTTCCAATGGCTGAGCCGATCACGGTAGATATCCCCCACAAACATACCCGCGCGATCGTGCGCGCGCGGCTGGAGGAGGGCCTTCAGAAGGCGAGCGCGATGCTGCCCGGCAGCTCGGTGGCCGAGCATCGCTGGGACGGCGATTCGCTCCACTTCACGCTCGTCGCGATGGGGCAGCGCGTGGCGAGCCGAGTCGATCTGTTCGACGATCACGTGCACGCGATCGTCGATCTGCCCCCGTTTCTGCGGCTGTTCGCCGACAAGATTCGCGCGAAACTCGCCAAGGAAGGGCCGAAGCTGCTCGCCTGACTCAACAAGAGGTTGAAAACCGCGAGCGGCGCGTGTAGGGCGCACGCCTTGCGGCGCGGGCCTTGCCTCGCGACGACCGATTTCTATTGATCCGGAGTCTGAGCGTTTTATGCAAATCATCGTTCGCGACAATAACGTCGACCAGGCGCTGCGCGCCCTGAAGAAGAAGCTGCAGCGCGAGGGCGTTTATCGCGAGATGAAGCTGCGCCGGCATTACGAAAAGCCCAGCGAAAAGCGTGCGCGCGAGCGCGCCGCCGCGATTCGCCGTGCTCGCAAGCTCGAGCGCAAGCGCCTGGAGCGTGACGGCGCCCGGTAATCGGGTGGCGGGCGCGGCGACGCGCCCGTCCGTCATATCGTAACGATCTGATTCGGCGCGCGCGCCGGTCTTTCCGGGAGGCTGCCCATGTCGATCACCGCCGTACCGATGAAGCCGATCCGCCGGAGCATTCTGGTCTATGTCTGGATCGGCGTCGCGCTGGCGCTGGTCGCGGCGGCGGCGCTCGCCATGCAGGCGCCCGCCGATCCGGTGACGAGCTTCCTCGCCAAGAACCGCCATGCCAAGGGCGTGGTGGAGACGGCGTCGGGCCTCCAGTACAAGGTGCTGTCGCCCGGCCAGGGCGATGCCAAGCCGACCGACGCCGATGTCGCGCTCGTCAATTACGAGGGCAAGCTGCTCGACGGCACGACCTTCGACAAGTCGCAGCAGCCGACGCCGATGCCCGTCACGGGCGTCGTGCCGGGCTTCAGCGAGGCGCTGAAGCTGATGACCAAGGGGTCGAAGTACCAGTTCTGGATCAAGCCGAGCCTCGGCTATGGCGATGAGGCCAAGGGTCCGATCCCTGCGCATTCTGTGCTGGCGTTCACGGTCGAGCTGCTTGATTTCATCCCCGAGGCGACGCTGCGCCAGATGCAGATGCAGCAGCAGATGCAAATGCAGCAGATGCAGCAGGGTGGCGGCGCGCCGGGTGCGGTGCCTCCCGCCGGTGGTGCGGCACCGGGTACGGTCCCGCCGGGGCAGTGATTCGCGGGAGGCGGCGTTTCGGCGCCGCTTCTCATCGATCGAGTATCAAGGCGCCCCGGTCTCGCGACCGGGGCGTTTTCTTATATGGGTACCCGTCAACCGTTCGTGTCGAGCGAAGTCGAGACACGTGCGTTATCCCCGGTTCCTCGACTTCGCTCGGAACGAACGGAGCGGGGTTATTGCAGCAGCTTGCCTGAGTCTTTCCAGCGATCGAGGATCTGCGAATCGCCGGGCCGAGCTTCCGCGGTGCGCGCTGGCGTGAGCAGCGTGCCGCTTTGCGCATAGGCCGGCTGGATCGTCGCGGGTGCAGTCTTCGCTACCACCGGCGCAGGCGCAGTGGCGGCGAGCGTGATCGCCGGCACCGGCAGCGCTTCGATGATGCGGGCATGCGGGCCGGGCACCGGCTCGCCGCCCGCGTAGATCTGGCGGAATGCGCCGGGGGTGCCCCACCAGCCCTGCCAGCGGTGGAAGAAATGCGCGCCGATCGCCGCCGTCATCACGAGATGGCGGTTCCACGCGGGGGTGACCGCATAGGTGTGGTAATGCGTCGCCAGCCCGACCGGCGCATAGACATAGCCGCCGAGCGCCGCCGCCGCCACGCGCAGCGCGCGCAGCCAGGAGGCGCGGGCTGGCTGGCCGCGCGTCATCGCACCATCGCAGGCGAAGCTGAACTGGCAGCCGCTATGCTCTGACCCCTGATAGACCACGCCGCACACCGTCGCGGGGAAAGCCGGGTGGCGAACGCGGTTCAGGATCACCTGTGCGACCGCTTGCTGGCCGGCGTCGGGCTCGGTCGCGGCCTCGTAATAGATCGCCGTCGTCAGGCAATCGAGCGCGCGGCCGCGATCGAGCGCGCTCGCGCGGCGCATGTCGAACGGTGCGGCGGGGTGGATCGAGCCGTCGGCGGTCGCGAACGACGCGGCCTCGGGCGGGAGCGGCAGATCGGGCAGGGCGATCGTGCCGGTCGTGCCCCTGGCTGGGGCGGCGAGCGCGGCGGCGGCACTGTCGTCTCCGGCGTAGAGCAGCGCCGCGCCGGGAAAATGCTCCTGGGCCTCATAACCGGACGCGATCGTCGTGACCGGCGCCGCTCTCGCGGCTTGCTCCTCGATCGCGCGATACGCCGCATGCGCCGACACCCCCGCGCAGACCAGCAACGCCAGCCCGGCGACGTGAAGCGCCGTCAGCGCGCGATCGGGTCGCGATTCGGGGCCGGGCGGGGAGGGCATGCGCCCGCGCATAACCGATCGCGGCCGGCGTCGCTCTTGGCTTTTCGAGCGTGTCTCGCGATGGAACAGGTGAGGGTTACGGTAAGGTTCGGCGAAAATCAGCCGTCGCCCCGGCGCAGGCCGGGGCCGCCATGTTTGGGGCGACCGCGCGGCCACATCACGAAGCGGCCCCGGCCTGCGCCGGGGCGACGGTCATTTGAGGCTCGCCTTGCCCAGATCGAGCGTATCCGCCGGGATCACCTCGACCTGCGGATACGCCTTCTTCAGCGCATCGAGGAACAGCTTGGCGTCGCCGACCACGACGATGCTCGCGCGCGCCGGGTCGATCACGGCCTTCGCCGCCGCGCTCACCGCCGCCGGATCGACCGCGGTCACCGCCGGGATGTAGCGCTTGAGCTCGTCGAGCGGCACGCCTTCCAGCACATATTGGCCGAGCACGGCCGCGATGCCGCCGGTGGTCTCGCTCGCACGGCCGAACCCGCCGATCAGCACCGCCTTGCGCGTCTCCAGTTCGGCCGCCGGCACCGGCTCGCTGCCGAGCCGCTTCATCTGCTCGATCATGATTGCGACCGTGTCGGGCGCGGTCGGATTCTTGGTCTGGGTGCGTGCCGAGAGCGTGCCGGGGCCGCGATGCGCGGTGAGCGAACTGCTCGCGCCATAGGCCAGCCCGCGCTTGATGCGGATCTCGGCATTGAGCCGCGACGAATAGCCGCCACCCAGCACTGCATTGGCGACGCTCGCCGGGTAATAGGCCGGGTCGCTGCGGGCGATGCCCGGCCGCGCCACGACGACGCCGGCCTGCCCGGCATCGGGCATGTCGACGACGATCACACGCGGCGCCGGATAGGTGCTCGCCACCGGCGCGGCGGGTGTGGGCGCGGCGGGCACCGACCAGCGCGCGAAATTGGCTTCGGCGAGCGTCTTCGCCCGCGCCGAGGTGATATCGCCGACGAGGATCAGCGTTGCCTGATCGGGGCGCCATGCCTTGGCATAGGCCGTGCGGATTTCGCTTTGGGTGATCGCCTTGAGCGAGGTGGGTGTGCCGGAGAGCGGATGGCCATACGGCGCGTCGCCGAACACCGCGCGCGCGGCGACCAGCCCGGAAAGCTGGCCGGGGTCCTTGAGCGTCACCGTCACCCCGTCGAGCGCCTGCGCGCGGGCGCGTTCGATCTCCTCGGACGCGAACACCGGATGCTGCGCCACGTCGGCGAGGATCGCGAGCGCGGGGGCGGCCTGATCCGACTTGATCGTGACATCGACATCCGATCCGTCCCAGCCCGCCTCGCTCGAGATCGAGCCGCCGAGCGCCTCGATCTCGCGGGCGATCTGCGTTGCCGAGCGCGTCGTCGTGCCCTTGGTCATCACCTCGGCGGTGAGGTCGGCCAAGCCAGCACGGGTGGCGGGATCATCGGCGCCGCCGCCGGTCGTCACCAGCGCAGCGCTGAGCAGCGGCAGTTCGTGGCGCTCGACCACCACCACACGCAGGCCGTTGGTGAGGCGGAATTCGTTGGGGCTGGGGATCGCGGCGGTGACGGGCGCACCGGGCTTGGGCGGCGCGATCCGGTCAGCCTCGCTGGCCAACACGGGCGTGTCGATGTGCGCGGGCGCGGTCAGCGGCGCGACCTGGACGGTATCAGCGATCGCGATCGTGTCGCCCTTGCCGCCGGCCGGCGCGGCTTCGGGCGGCAGATAGGTGATCGCCGCCGAACGCGCGTCGCGCAGATATTTGCGGGCGACGCGCTGCACGTCGGCGGCGGTGACCTTGGCGATCTCGGCGAGCTGACGGTCGGAGGTGCGCGGATCGCCGTCGATGATCGCCGACATGGCGAGCGCGCGGCCCTTGCCCTCGGCGGTTTCGCGGCCGAGCAGCGCCGACGTGAGGATCTGGTTCTTGGCTTCGGTCAGTTCCGCAGCGCTGACCGGCGTGTCGCGCAGCCGCGCGACTTCGGCGCGAAGTGCCGCCTCGCCCGCCGAGGCGGGCTTGCCGCTCGCCATTGCCGCGAACAGGATGAGGTTGCCCGGACCCTGCTTGGTATCGACATAGCTCTGCGCCTGCGCGGCGAGCTGATCGCGATAGACCAAAGTCTCGTACAGCCGCGAACTCTCGCCCATCGACAGCACCGCGTTGAGCACAGTCAGCGCCGGATTGTCGGGGTCTTTGTCGGCGGGGACGGGATAGGAAATCAGCACCGCCGGCAGCGGCGTGTTGGGCTCATAGACGGTGTAATGCGTCGCCGTGGTCCGCTCGGGCTCGGCGACGGCGACGCGCGGGATGGGGGTGGTCGGGCGCTTGATGCCGGCGAAATATTGATCGACCCAGCTATCGAGCTGCTTGGGATCGAAATTGCCCGACACCACCAGCACGGCATTGTCGGGCCGGTAATAGACCGCGTGGAAGGCGCGGACATCGTCGATGCTGGCGCTGTCGAGATTGGCGATGCTGCCGATCGTCGAGCGCGCATAGGGATGGCGGCTGTACGACACCGCCGAGGCATAAGCTGAGAACAGCTTGCCATAGGGTCGGGCGAAATCGCCGCGCAATTCCTCCTTCACCACGTCGCGTTCGGAGGCGAAGCCGGCGGGATCGACGACCAGGCTCGCCATCCGGTCGGCTTCGGCGAACAGCAGCCGCTGGAGGTGGTTGGCGGGAACGGTCTCGTGATATTCGGTGTAATCGTCGCTGGTCGAGGCGTTGTTGTTGCCGCCGACATCCTCGGTCAGCCGGTCGAACGTCTCGGGCGGCAGGTTGCGCGTCGCCTTGAACATTAAATGTTCGAACAGATGCGCGAACCCCGAGCGCCCGGCGGGATCATCCTTCGAGCCGACATCGTACCAGACCTGAACCGACACGTTCGAGGTGCCGGTGTCGCGGATCGCGTACACCTTGAGGCCATTGGGCAAGGTGCGCTCGGTGAAGTCGAGCGGCTTGAGCGCCGCGACCGGGGCCTTGGCGGCTGCCCCTGGCGATTGCGCCTGCACGGTGAGCGGGAGCAGGGCGGCGCCCATCAGCAGGGCGGCACGGAACAGGCGCATCAACATCTCCGGAGAACAGGGATGCGCTACCTGTCGCCGCGCGGCGGGCGCTGTCAATGTCCCTAAGACCTCACCCGCCGGGGGGAGGTGGCGCGCGAAGCGTGCCGGAGGAGGCAGAGGCGCGACGATTGCGGGGGGAACCGCATCCTCCCCATCCGTCGCCTTCGGCGCCACCTTCCGCTGGCGGGGAAGGATGCTGGCTTATTTCTTACGGCTGCCGTTCACGTAGAGGAACGCGGCGGCGAGCGCGGCCGAACCCACGCCGATCGCGATCGGCACGACCGGCCAGCTCTGGCGATTATAGACGGTTGGATCGGCGGCGGCCTCGCGCACGCGCTTCGCGTCTCGCGCGGCGGCGGCGATTTCGTTGATCTCGTCGGTCATGTCACCCTCTCTTTGTGTCGGCCATAGTCCGATCGGAATCGATCCGCGAACGCAGTCAGCGTGCCCGTTGTGATTGCGCCCCGCAGATCGGCCATCAACGCCTGGTAGAAGTAAAGGTTGTGCTCGGTCATCAGCATAGCGCCGAGAATTTCGCCAGCGCGGACGAGATGATGGATGTACGCGCGGGTCCAGGTTGAGCACACCGGACAGGCGCATGCGGGATCGAGCGGGGCTTGATCCTCCGCGAACTTGGCGTTGCGCAGGTTGATCGGGCCTTCGCGGGTGAACGCCTGGCCGGTGCGGCCCGAGCGCGTCGGCAGCACGCAATCGAACATGTCGATGCCGCGTTCGACCGCGCCGACGATATCGTCGGGCTTGCCGACGCCCATCAGATAGCGCGGTTTGTCAGCGGGAAGCTGGCCGGGCGCGAAATCGAGGCAGCCGAACATCGCCTCCTGCCCCTCGCCGACCGCAAGCCCGCCGACCGCATAGCCGTCGAAGCCGATGTCGATCAGCGCGGCGGCGCTGTCACCGCGCAGCGTCTGGTCGAGCGCGCCCTGCTGGATGCCGAAGATCGCCGCGTTCTCGGCATGCGCGCCGCCGCCGTCGAACGCGTCGCGGCTGCGCTTCGCCCAGCGCATCGAGCGCGCCATCGCGGCGGCCTGCACCTCCGGGGTGGAGGTGGTCGGCACCAGCTCGTCGAACGCCATCACGATGTCTGAGCCGAGCAGCCGCTGGATCTCGATCGACCGCTCCGGGCTGAGCGTGTGGCGCGTGCCGTCGAGATGGCTCTTGAAGGTGACGCCGTTCTCGTCGCGCTTGGTGAGATCGGAGAGGCTCATCACCTGATAGCCGCCCGAATCGGTGAGGATCGGCCGGTTCCAGCCCATGAAATCGTGTAGCCCGCCCAGCCGCGCGACGCGTTCCGCACCGGGGCGGAGCATCAGGTGATAGGTGTTGCCAAGGATGATGTCGGCGCCGGCCGCGCGCACGTCGGCGGGCTTCATCGCCTTAACCGTCGCGGCGGTGCCGACCGGCATGAAGGCCGGGGTGCGGATCTCGCCGCGCCGCATCTGGAGGGTGCCGGTGCGCGCCTTGCCGTCGGTGGCGCTGATGGTGAACTCGAAACGCGGGGCCGTCATCGGCGGGGTGGTAGCGCGGATCGGGCCGGTTGGGAACCATCAGACTCTGCCCTCCCTGGGGGAGAGGGGCGGGTTCAATCCACCCAGTCGAGCCCCATGTCGCGGTACACCTCGCGCTCGTCGTCCCAGCCGGGGCGCACCTTGACGTGGAGGTAGAGATGCACCGGCCGGCCCATGATGCCGCTCAGTTCGGTGCGGGCGCGCGCGCCGATCTCCTTGATGCGGGCGCCGCCCTTGCCGAGCACGATCGCGCGTTGCGTCGGGCGCTCGACCAGGATTTGCTGGTGGATCTCGACCGATCCGTCCTCGCGCTCCTTATACTGTTCGGTCTCCACCGCGCTTGCATAAGGCAGCTCGGCGTGGAGCTGGAGGTAGAGCTGCTCGCGCGTCACCTCGGCGGCGAGCGCGCGCTCGGTCGCGTCGGAGACCTGATCCTCGGGATAGTGCCACGGCCCCGCCGGCATCGCCTTGGCGAGATGCGCCTTGAATTCGGCCAGGCCATCGCCCGTCGCGGCGCTGACGAAGAAGGTCTCGGCGAACGGCGCGAGGCCGTTGAGCCGCTCGGCATGGAGCAGCAGCTTGGCCTTGTCGGCGAGATCGACCTTGTTGAGGATCAGATATTTGGGTTCGGGTCGGCCGGCGATCGCCTCGGCGATCTCGGTCACCTTGTCCTTGAGGCCGCCCTTGGCATCGACCACCAAGGCGAGGATGTCCGCGCCCTCGGTGCCGCCCCACGCCGCCTGAACCATCGCGCGATCGAGCCGGCGCTTGGGTTCGAAGATGCCGGGTGTGTCGACCAGCAGGATCTGCGCGTCACCCTCGATCGCGACGCCCATCAGCCGCGTGCGCGTGGTCTGCGCCTTGGGGCTGACGATCGCGACCTTCTGCCCGACCAGCGCGTTGACGAGCGTGGACTTGCCCGCATTGGGCGCGCCGAGCACGGCGACGAGGCCGCAGGATTGATCGGTCATGAATGTACTTTCTGGTATGTTCCGCCCCGATACCACAACCATTCGTGTCGAGCGAAGTCGAGACACCTGCGCTGCAGTCCGGCCCCTCGACTTCGCTCGGGGCGAACGGCGTGAGGGGCGGGCGCTTACTTCGGCGACGCCAGCGTCACGATCGAAACCCCCGGCGTCAGCGGCACCCGCCCGACGAGGTGGCGTTCGAGCCGGAACACCGTTTCGAACACGCTGTTGACCAGCTTGGGCGGCGGCGAGTCGTCGCTGTCGTCCTTGCCGGTCAGCCGCCCGGCGATCCGCGAGGCGGCGGCGAGCGGGAACAGCAGCGAGTTGAAATAGCCGAGCTTTCGCGCCTTCAGCCCCGCCGCGCCGATCGCTTTGGCGAGGCTCGCCTTCGAATAGCGGCGGTGGTGATGGTTGACGGTGTCGTGCGCGCTCCACATCCATTGGTGCGCGGGCACGGTGATGAGGATCTTGCCGCCGGGCTTGAGGCACTGCGCCATCGCCTTCAACGCCGCGACATCGTCCTCGATATGCTCGACCACGTCGAGCACCGCGATCAGATCATAGGCGCCGCGCTCGACCCCGGTGAGCGCGGGCAGGGGCGCCGCGCCGACCGGCTTGCCGAGCCGCTGGCTGGCGATCTCGCGCGCGGCGGGATCGATCTCGATCGCCTCGACGGTGCCGAACTGCGCGAGCATCGGAAGATTGTGCCCGGTGCCGCAGCCGATCTCGAGGATGCGCGCATCCTTGGGGAGATTGCCTTCGCGCGCGAGGAAGTCGGCGAGGATGTCGCGCCGCGCACGATACCACCAGTGGGTCGAGTCATGCGCCGCCATGCGGTCGTAAACGATGCGGTCCATTATCCGAATACCAGCCAGCGATTGAGGATGAAGGTGAAGATCGTCGCCAGCGCGACCGCTGGCAGCAGCGGCACCCAGGCGGGATAGCCGAGCAGCGCGGTGCCGATCCAGGTGATGATCGCGTTGAGCGCCATGCCCGATGCCTGCACGAGCACGAACTTGGCCTGCTGCGTGCCGCCGCCCTCGCGCGTGCCGTGGTCCTTGAAGCTCCAGCGGCTGTGCAGGAAATAGCCCGCCGTCACCGCCACAGCGAAGGCGAACGGCACCGCATAGACGGCATGATGCCGCGTGAACACGTAGAGCGTGAGCGGCAGATAGACCGCCGAATAGATCAAGGTCGAGACGCCACCGGCGATGCCGAAGCGGATCAACTGGCCGAGCATGCCGCTCGATCGCATGTTTCCCACTCGCCTTGCCAATGTCATGTCGTTCACTTGCCCTTTGCGCCGCGCCTAGTAGAGCGCGCCGACACACGTGGAAAGCTTTTTGCATGGTTAGCGCGCAGCCCAAGGATTTGCTCGACCGGTACTGGGTGCGGCTCACGCTGATCGCCTGGGTGGTGATCGCGGCGTGGTTCCTGCGCGATCGCTGGGCGCAGATGCATTTCCTGTCGCTGCCCGACACCGACGACAACATGCGGCTGATGCAGGTGCGCGCGCTGCTGAACGGGCAGGGCTGGTACGATCTGCGCCAGTATCGGATGAACCCGCCGGGCGGGTTCAACATGCACTGGAGCCGCGTCGTCGATCTGCCGATCGCGGGGCTGATTCTGCTGCTCCGCCCGTTCTGCGGCCCCGCCTGGGCGGAGCGGCTGGCGTGCGGGGTGGCGCCGCTGCTGCCGCTCAGCATCGCGATGCTCGGGCTGGTGGCGACGGTGCGGCGGCTGGTCAGCCCGATCGCCTGGCCGCTCGCGATCGCGTTCCTGCTGTGCTGCTCCGCGACGATGCTGATGTTCATGCCCGAGCGGATCGACCATCACGGCTGGCAACTCGCGATGCTGAGCCTGACGGTGGCGGGGCTGTCCGATCCGATGCGCGCGCGCGGCGGGCTGATCGTCGGACTGGCGAGCGCGCTGTCGCTGACGATCGGGCTGGAAATGCTGCCGTTCTGCGCCGGGGCCGGGGCGATCATCGCATTGTGCTGGGTGTGGGACCGCGCCGACGCGCCGCGGATGAGCACCTATGCGCTGTGTCTCGCGGGCGGGTGCGCGCTCGGCTATGCCGGTTTCGCATCCTATGCCAACAGCGTGCTCCGCTGCGACGCGCTGACGCCGGTGTGGCTGAGCGTGATGGTGGTCGCGGGCGCATTGCTGTTCCTGCTCGCGCGGATCAACCCTGAGACCCGCACGCTGCGGCTGGTGCTGGCGGTGGCGGCGGGGCTGGCGATCGTCGCCGGCTTCGCGCTTGTGTTTCCGCAATGCCTCGGCCGCCCCGAACAGGTTTCGCCCGAACTGGCGCGGACCTGGCTCGCCAATGTGCGCGAGGCCAAGCCGATCTACCAGCATCCGCTGCGCACCGCGATTCCCGTGGTCACGTTGCCGATCATCGGGGTGATCGGCGCCGCGATCGCGACCTGGCGGGCGCGCCGCCGGCCCGCGTTCGTCGGCTGGATGACGGTGCTGCTGTTCACGACGATGGCCGCGCTGTTGCTGCTGTGGCAGGCCCGCGCGGGGCCGGGCGCGCAGATGCTCGCGGTGCCCGGCGCGGTGGCGCTCGCCTGGCTGGTGTTGCCGCATCTGCTCGGCAGCCGCTGGCTGGCGGTGCGCGTGGCGGGCACGGTGGTGGCGTTCCTGATCGTGTCGGGGTTATTCGCGGGCTATGTGATCCAATATCTGCCGTTCGCCCGCCCGAGCGCGCGCGTGACCACGGTTATGCGCGCGAGCGGATCGTGCAACACCAACGGCGCGCTGCGCCCGCTCGATCGCTATCCGGCGGCGACGATCTTCACCTTCGTCGATCTCGGGCCGCGGCTCATCACGCTGACGCATCACAATGCGGTGGCGGGGCCTTATCACCGCAACGGCGACGCGATCCTCGACGTGCAGCACGCCTTCACGCGCAGCCCGGCCGAATTCCGCGCGATCGCCAAACGGCATGGCGCGACGTTGCTGCTGGTGTGCCCGAACATGGCCGAATCGACCGTGTACCGCGCGCACCATCCCGGCGGGTTCTACGACCAGCTCGCGCATGGCAAGGTGCCGGCGTGGCTCGAGCAACTGCCGCTGCCGGCGAAATCGCCGCTGCGGTTGTGGCGGATACGGTATTGAGGGCGGCACCGCTTGATACCCCCCGTTCGCCCTGAGCTTGTCGAAGGGCGTGCCAAGCAAGCCAACGTCGGCGCGTAGGCACGTGCTTCGACAAGCTCAGCACGAACGGGGGCGAGCCTTCTTCACCCCAGGCTGATCTTCACCCCGTCGATCACGAACTGCACCGCCAGCGCAGCGAGCAGCACGCCGAGGATGCGCGTCACCACCGCTTCGATCTTGGCGCCGAGAATGCGCATCAGCGGCCCCGCCGCGAGCAGCGCGGCGAGCGTCAGCAGCAGGATCGTGATCAGCGCGCCGAGGATCACCAGGCTGCGTTCGATGCCCTCGTTGCGGCTCATCAGGAGCATCACCGAGGCGATCGAGCCGGGGCCGGCGATCATCGGCATCGCCATCGGGAAGATCGAAACGTCATCGGCCTCGGGGGTCGCGGCGACCTTGGCGGCCCGATCCTCGCGCCGCTCGGTGCGCTTTTCGAACACCATTTCGAGCGCGATCAGGAACAGCATGATGCCGCCGGCGATGCGAAAGCTCGCCATGCTGATGCCGAGGCCGCGCAGCAGATCCTCGCCGAACAGCGCGAAGACGAACAGGATCGCCGCCGCGACCAGCACCGCACGCACCGCCATCGCGCGCGCGTGTGCCGGCGTCGCGGTAGCGGTCAGCCCGGCGTAGATCGGCAGGCAGCCGGGCGGATCGATCACCACGAAAAAGGTGATGAGCGAGGATATGAACAGCTCGATCATCGCGCGGCGATCATTGCGGGGGCGCGACCACGTCGTTGATGACGCGCTGATATTGGCTTCCGTCCCACAGTTCGACCGAGAGCGTGCGGCCCTTGGTGTAGGTCACGTTCCAGCGCCAGCGCAGCGTCTGGTCGCCCGACGATCCGAACCCGGCGTCGGCATCGACGCCGAACGTGTGCGCGTCCTTGCCGCTGCACGCGGCGTGGCGGACCACTGGCTTGGGCGGGATGATCCGCGCCCCCGCGGTGGTGTCGCCATGGTCGAACACCCAGCGCCAGTGGCGCTTGCCGCGGTGCCAGATCGTCGTGAAATAGCCGCTGGTGCCGTCGGGGCGCTGCCAGCCGCCGGTGTTGACCGCCCAGAAGCCGTCGCACGAAACATAGCTCACCGCCGGCTGCCAGCGCGTCGCGGTGGCGGGATCGTCGCGATTCTGGAGCCAGTCCTGCGCCTTCACGGCGTCGGGCACGAACATCACCGCGTCGGGCGCGGCGAAGCGGCGGAACGCGGTCCACTGGCCTTCGCCGCGCGCCGCCTCGGCGAAGGCGAGTTCGGCATCGATCGCGGTCTGCGGAACGGCGGCGGCGAGCAGCAGCGCGACGATCACAGCGCGGCCTCGTCGATCGCGACGCCGTCGCGGCGGGCGGCCGAGACCAGGGTGTTGCGCAGCAGCACCGCTATCGTCATCGGGCCGACCCCGCCGGGCACTGGCGTGATCGCGCCGGCGACGCTCGCCGCGCCGCCGAAATCCACGTCGCCGACCAGCCCGGTCGCGGTGCGGTTGATGCCGACGTCTATCACGGTCGCGCCGGGTTTGATCCATTCACCCTTGACCATCTCGGGCCGCCCGACCGCCGCGACGACGATGTCGGCACGTTTGACCACGCTCGACAGATCGCGCGTGCGCGAGTGCGCGATCGTGACGGTGCAGCTTTCCTTGAGCAGCAATTGCGCCATCGGCTTGCCGACGATGTTCGACCGCCCGATCACCACCGCGTCGAGCCCGGTCAAATCGCCGAGCTGATCCTTGAGCAGCATCACGCAGCCGAGCGGGGTGCAGGGCACGAAGCCCTCGAGCCCGGTGGCGAGCCGCCCGGCGTTGACCGGATGGAAGCCGTCGACATCCTTGTCGGGGTCGATCCGCGTCGTCACCGCGAGTTCGTCGAGGTGCCCCGGCAGCGGCAGTTGGACGAGGATGCCATCCACCGCCGGATCGGCGTTGAGCGTATCGACCAGCGCGAGCAGGTCATCCTGCGACACGTCGGCGGGCAGGCGATGCTCGAAGCTCGCCATGCCGGCGGCGACCGTCGCCTTGCCTTTCGAGCGGACATAGACGGCGGAGGCCGGGTCTTCGCCGACCAGCACCACCGCGAGGCCGGGCTTGCGCCCCGCCGCGCTCACGAAATCCGAAACCTGCACCGCGATCCGCTCGCGCAGGGCCAAGGCGAACGCCTTGCCGTCGATGATGTTCGCGCTCATGCCGTCACCCCATTCGCTCCTGGGCGATCACCCCCAGCGCCGCTGGATCGCCCGTGATGTGCAGACGCTTGAGCCGTGCGGTGGCACCGCCGGTCAGCGTCACCGACCGCTTCGCGACGCCGAACTCGCGCGCGACGAGCGCGAGCAGCGCGGCATTGGCGGCGCCGTCCACCGGCGCGGCGGCGATCCGCGCCGCGAAATGCGCGTCCGTGCCCCGTCCGAGCGCCTCGCGGCCCCCACGCGGCGTCACCCGGACGGCGATGTCGATGCCGTCGCCGCTATGCCGCCACGCGCTCAACCCGCCGATACCGCCAGACCATACAGCCACGGCAGCACCGCGAGATCGAGGATTCGGATGATGATGAGCACGACCAGCGGCGCGAAATCGATCGCGCCGGTGTTCGGCAGCATGCGGCGGATCGGCCGGTACACCGGCTCGGTGATGACGCTCAGCCCGCGATCGAGCGAGCGCACCACCTCGTTGCTCGTGTTGACCACGTTGAACGAGATCAGGATCGACACGATGAACTGCGCGATGATGATGAAGCTCGCCACGTCCAGCAGGATCTGGACGATGTTGAGCAACATGATGAAAAACGAGGCCAACGAAATCTCCCGACGCTGCGATCGACCGATAGTAGCTTAGACAGCGCGCCCGCGCGACAGTTTACGCGTGGACGAGCGTACCCGCGCCGCGCTTGGTGAAGATTTCGAGCAGCATCGCGTGCGGCACCCGCCCATCGAGGATCACCGCCGCCTCGACGCCCTGCTCGACCGCCATCACGCAGGTTTCGAGCTTGGGGATCATGCCGCCGCTGATCGTGCCATCGGCGCGCAGCGCGGCGACACCGGCGGGATCGAGATCGGTCACGAGTTCCTTGTTCTTGTCGAGCACGCCCGCCACGTCGGTGAGCAGGAAGAAGCGCTTCGCGCCGAGCGCGGCGGCGATCGCGCCGGCCATCGTATCGGCGTTGATGTTGTAGGTCTGGCCGTCGGTGCCGTGCGCGATCGGAGCGATCACCGGGATCACACCCGCGTCGGAGAGCGTATCGATGATGCGCCGGTCGACCGCGACGGGTTCGCCGACGAAGCCGAGATCGACATGGCGTTCGATGCCCTGGAGCTTGTCCGGGGTGGAGCGACCGACCTTCTCCGCGGTGACGAAATTGGCGTCGCGTCCCGAAATGCCGACCGCGCGGCCGCCGGCCTGATCGATCCAGCCGACGATCTCCTTGTTGATCGACCCCGCCAGCACCATTTCGGCGATCCGTGCGGTCTCGGCGTCGGTGACGCGCAGGCCATCGACGAAGCGCGATTCGACGCCGAGCCGCTTGAGCATCGCGCCGATCTGCGGCCCGCCGCCGTGGACGACGACCGGATTGATGCCGACCGCCTTCATCAGCACGACGTCCTCGGCGAAATCGCGCGCCGCCTCGGGATCGCCCATCGCGTGCCCGCCATATTTGACGACGAAGGTCGTGCCTTCGTGGAGCTGCATATAGGGCAGCGCCTCGACGAGCGTTTCGGCCTTGGCGAGCAGCGAGGCGTGGGGCGTGTGATCGGTCATGCCGCGCCGCTTACAGGCTTCCGCGTGCGCTGAGTAGGGGGCGTGCGCGCGGAAATCACGGCGTCGTATCGGCGGTGCAGCGATAGACGATCTTCTCGTTGGGATAGGCGGGCAAAGCCGCGCGGATCGCGCCCTGCTGCGTGGCGAGCGCGGCGCGCGCGGCGGGATCGGCCGAACAGGCCTTGAGCGGGATCTGCGAGCGGATCTTGCGCAGCGCGTCCATCTGGTCCGCGCCGAGGAAGTAGCGTAGCGCAGTGTAGGTTCTGGTCGCGGGATCGAACTGGAGCAGCGACGCGGTCTGCTCCTCGTTCGGAACGAGGAACCGGTCCCACTTCGCCCCGTCCTCGGCATATTGCGTGCGGCCGTTCATGCAGCCGTCCGCGCCCCAATCGAGCTTCACGTCCTCGGTCGAGGACGAGACGATGCGGCTGCGTTCGGGCACGACCGAGCAGAGCAACTTGCCGGCCGCCGCTTCGCCGGCGGGCGGGGCCGGCGTCGCGACCGCCACCGTCTCGGGCGGCAGCACGGGTTCGCCGGTCGGGCGGTTGAGGAACACGATCGCCGCCGCGACCATCAGCAGCACGCCGCCCGCGCCGACGCCAATCGCCCAGCGCCGTTCGCCGCGCACTTCGAGCAGCCCCGCGCCGCCGACACCGAGCGCGCCGAGCACGAGCAGCACCGCGGCCAGCGCCATCACGTCCTCGCGGTTGTTCTCGACATCGGCGCGCGCCTTGGCGAGCGCGGCTTCGCGCGCGGCGGCGGATTTGGCGGCGGCGTCGCGCTTCGCCGCCTCGGCCTGCGCGTTCGCCTGCGCGTCGGCGTCGCTGTCGCGCTTCAGCGTGTCGGCGAGGCTGGTGCACGGCAAACCGACCGCGCCGTACGGCTGGTTGGCGGCGGCGAGGAACGCGGTCAACTCGCTGTCGGCGATCGCGAAGCCGAAGCTGGTGTCGCCCTCGTCGCCATGCGTGATCGCCGAGTTGACGCCGAGCACGCGCCCGCACGGATCGAGCAGCGGGCCGCCCGAATTGCCGCGCGCGATGCCGGCGGTGTGGAGCAGCACCTGCACACCGGTCATGATCCGCCGCCCGGAGAACACGCCTTCGGTGCGGATCGGCGTGAGCGGGTGGATGTAATCGGTCGCCGATTGCGCGGTGGCGAGATCGACGTTGCCGGGATAGCCGAGCGCGGTGACGGCGCTGCCCTCGTCGATCGGGCCACTGTAGATCGTCGTGGGCGGGAGCCGGCCGCCGGTGAATTCGACGATCGCGAGATCGCGTTTGGCGTCGAGCGCGATCACCTTGCCTTCGTAGCTCTTGCTGCCCTCCGACGGGACGACGCCGACGACGACGTTGTCGGGGTATTTCTGCGCGAGTTCGACGACATGCGCGTTGGTGACGATGCGGTTCGGCGCGACGGCGAAGCCGCTGCCGTGGCCGAAACCGACGACTTCGCCATCGACCATCGCGATCGTGACGACGCGCACGACGCCGCGCGCGGTCGCGCCGATATCGTCGGCGTGGGCGGGGGCGGCGAGCGTCAGCAGCGCGAGCAGGAGCGCGCAAAAGTGGCTAAGGTTGCCTAGAACGCGCACGGGCGAGCGGCGCGTGGGGCGTGAGCGGGATGGAATGGTCATCGCCCCAATTTTGACAGGAAGCGGCGGTGTAGGACAGGCCAAAAGCACGCGCGGTATCGCGCCGCAGCGATCGCTCGCCCCAAAAGCCGGTTCGCGGCGCGCCAGCTCACAGGAAATTATACGGGTCCACATCCACCACCACGCGCACCTTGGCCGACCAGTCCACGCCGCCGAGCCAGGTGCGGATCACGTCCTGCACGTCGAGCGCGCGTTTGGCGTGGACGAGCAGGCGGAAGCGGTGGCGGCCGCGCAGCATCGCGAGCGGGGCGGGGGCGGGGCCGTAGACGTGCATCGCCTCGATGTTCGGCGCGGCGCGGCCGATCGCCTTGGCCGCCTCCTGCGCCGCCGCCTGGTCCTCGCTCGACACGACGATCGCCGCGAAGCGGCCGAACGGCGGCGCGCCGGCTTCGCGGCGGTTCTCGGTCTCGGCCGCGTAGAACGCCTCGGCATCGCCGGTGATGAGCGCGCGCATCACGCCGGCGTTCGGGCTGTGCGTCTGGAGATAGACGTGGCCGGGCTTGGCGCCGCGCCCAGCGCGCCCGGCGACCTGCATGATCTGCTGGAAGGTGCGCTCGCTCGCGCGCAGGTCGCCGCCTTCGAGGCCGAGATCGGCGTCGATCACCCCGACCAGGGTCAAATTGGGGAAATGATAGCCCTTCGTCACCAATTGCGTGCCGACGATCAGGTCGATGTCGTGCGCCTCCATCCGGCCGACGAATTCGGCGGCCTTGGCGGGGGACCAGATCGTGTCCGAGGTGACGACCGCGACCTTGGCTTCGGGAAAGAGCAGTTTGACCTCGTCGGCGATGCGCTCGACGCCGGGGCCGACCGGCACCAAAGTATCCTCGGTGCCGCATTCGGGGCAGACGCGCGGCACCGGTTCGGTATGGCCGCAGTGGTGGCAGGCGAGCCGGCGCACCAGCCGGTGCTCGACCATCCACGACGTGCAGTTCGGGCATTGGAAGCGGTGGCCGCAGGTTCGGCAGAGCGTCAGCGGCGCATAGCCGCGCCGGTTGAGGAACAAGAGCGCCTGTTCGCGGCGGCCGAGCGTCTCTTCGATCGCCTTGACCAGACGCGGCGCGATCCAGCGGCCGCGTTCGGGCGGTTCGGCGATCAGGTCGATCGGTGCGATCGACGGCATTTCGGCGGCGCCCCAGCGGCCGGGCAGCTTGACCTCGGCGTAGCGGCCGGCGGCGACCTGCTGGCGGGTTTCGATCGCGGGCGTGGCCGAGGCGAGGATGACCGGGCAGCTTTCGAATTTGCCACGCATCACCGCGACATCGCGCGCGTGATAATGGACGCCTTCCTCCTGCTTGAAGCTGGTCTCATGCGCTTCATCGACGATGATGAGGCCGAGATTGGCGTAGGGGAGGAACAGCGCCGAGCGCGCCCCGACCGTGACCAGCGCCTGACCGTCAGCGATCTGCCGCCAGGCGCGGCGGCGTTGCGATTGGCGCAAGCCCGAGTGCCACGCGACCGGCGCGCAGCCGAAGCGCGCGGCGAAGCGCTTGAGAAAGGGTTCGGTCAGCGCGATCTCGGGAAGCAGGACGAGCGTCTGCTTGCCTTGCGCGATGGCGGCGGCGACCGCCTCGAAATAGACTTCGGTCTTGCCCGATCCGGTCACGCCGTCGAGCAGGGTGGGCTGGAAGCGGCTCGCATCGACATCGGCGACGAGCGTGGCGGCGGCGGCGCGCTGGTCGGCGCTGAGCGCGGGGGCGCCGTGGGCGGGGTCGGGGATGGGGAAGGGCTGGTCGATATCGACCGACACGGCCTCGATCGCGCCGGTCTTGACGAGGCCGCGGATCACCGCGTCGGACACGTCGGCGATCGTGGCGAGTTCGCGGATCAGGCCCTGATGCGCGCCGATCCGTTCGAGCGCCTGTTCGCGTTGCGGGGTGAGCCGATCGGGCACTTCGCCGGTGGCGCGATATTCGGTGACGAGCTTGGCGCCTTCGAGCGCCGAGGTCGAGGCGAGCGCCATCCGCGCGACCGCGGCGGGGGCGGCGAGATAATAGTCTGCGGTCCATTCGATCAGCCGCCGCAAAGGGGCGGCGAGCGGGGGTACCGGCAGCACCGCGAGCAGGTTGCGCAGCCGGTTGTCGCCGACCTCGGCGTCCGACGGCATGCGATCGGGTTCCCACACGATGCCGAGCAACTGGCGCGGCCCGAGCGGCGCGACCACGACCGAGCCCGGCTCGACGCGCATGCCGTGCGGCACGCGGTAATCGAGCGGGCCGAGCGCGGAGTTCATGACGAGGACGCGGGCGCGGGACATTCTGGGGGTATTTAGGAGGTGGTGTGGGAAAAGGCGACTTGTCCGTCGCCCCGGCGAAGGCCGGGGCCGCTGTGTGACTGGCGGGACGATCGCACCAAACACAGCGGCCCCGGCCCCTTCGGCTGGCTGGCAAGCCAGCCGCTCAGGACAGGCTTCGCCGGGGCGACGGGTTGTTGTAAGCGACACACATGACCCTCCCCCAGGCCTTTGCCGAGCATCTCGCGTGTGACCGGCGGCGTTCGGCGCATACCGTGCGGGCATATCAGGCGACGGCGGAGCGGTTGCTCGCCTTCCTGCAGGCGCACACCGGCGGGCCGCCCGCATTGGAGGCGCTGACCGCTGCGGATTTGCGCGCGTTTCTGGCGATGCGGCGTGGCGCCGACACGGGCGGCGGGATCGGCAACGCCTCGGCGGCGCGCGAGCTGTCGGCGGTGCGGGCGTTCCTCGGCTTCGCGGGTGTCGCGGTGCCGCGCCTTGCCGGGCCGCGCGTCAAGAAGGGCGTGCCGCGCCCGATCTCGCCCGACGAGGCGGTCGCGCTCGCCGACGAGGTCGCCGAGGATCGTGACGAAGCGTGGATCGGCGCGCGCGATCTCGCGGTGCTACTGCTGCTGTACGGCGCGGGGCTGCGGATCGGCGAGGCGGTCGGGCTTACCGGCGCGGCGCTGCCGCTCGGCGAGACCTTGGTCGTCACCGGCAAGCGCGCCAAGACGCGGATCGTGCCGCTGCTGCCGCAGGTGCGCGCGGCGGTGGAGGACTATGTCGCGCTCTGTCCCTATGCGCTTGGGCGCGAGGCGCCGCTGTTTCGCGGCGCGAAGGGCGGGCCGCTCGCGCCCGGGCTGATCCGCCGCGCGGTGCAGAAGGCGCGGGTGCGGCTGGGGCTGCCCGAGCGGACGACGCCGCACGCGCTGCGGCACAGTTTCGCGACGCATCTGCTCGGGCGCGGAGCCGATCTGCGCGCGTTGCAGGAGCTGCTCGGGCATGCGAGCCTGGGGTCGACGCAGATCTATACGGCGGTCGATGCGGCGCATCTGCTCGATGTGTATCGGAATGCGCATCCTCGGGCGTGACGGGCGGGGCGTTTTCGCACGCGGAGGCGCGGAGGCGCGGAGAGAAGAAGAAAAGAGTGAGATTGCCTGCGGCGCTGTCTGTCTGAGCGTTCGCGGGACGTACTATTTGCCCGTCCGTTCGCCCTGAGCTTGTCGAAGGGCGTGCCGCAGGTGACAGCGGGTGCGGGGCACGTGCTTCGACAGGCTCAGCACGAACGGGACTTTTTTGTCCGAAGGCGGTTACACCGCCAAATTCTCAGCCGGCACCGAATAGTAACTGGCGACGCGATCGGCATAGGCCTGGTCGAAATCGGGGGCGTTGTTGGCCCAGCTCGGGCCGCCTTCGAGCACGCGGCGGTCGATCGTGACGACATAGGCGTCGGCGACGGGATCGAAATCGAGCAGCGCGAAGGGTAGCGGATAGAACGCCTTGCCCATGCCGAGGAAGCCGCCGATCGTCAGCACCGCGTAGAGCGCGTGGCCGCTGCGCTTGTCGATCATGAAGGCATGGACCGACCCGATCCGTTCGCCGTCGCGGCTGCGCACCTTCATCGCGTCGCTGCGGTTCGAGGAGATCAGCAATTGCGTGGCGGGTTGGTCTGTCATCGGAAATCCCTCTGTGTCGGTTGCGTAACGGCCGGGTGGCGCTCGCGGTTCCTGATCGTGGCGGCGCGGCATTTCGTCGCGCGCGCGACGCGAATGGTTGAGCCGGGCGCGCGCATCCCCCATAGCGCGGGAATGCGCGCATGTTTCCTCTCCGCCGTCGCCCTCAGTCTCGCCGTGGCGGGATGCGTCGCGCCGGCCCCGCCGCCGCCCCGCCCGGCGCCGGTGGTGGCGGCCCGACCGGTCGCGCCGCCGCCGCCCGCGCCGCCCCCCGCGACGGCGGACTGGCGCGACTGGCCGCTGACGCCGGGCGACTGGGTGTACCGGCGCGACGCGCGCGGATCGCTCGCGCTATACGGCACGCCCGGCTCCGACGCGGTGCTGACGCTTCGCTGCGACACCGGCGCGCGGATGGTCTATCTGTCGCGCGCCGGCGCAGGGGGTGCGGGGGCCGCGACGATCCGCACCACCAGCACCGCGCGCACGCTGAGCCTCACCCCGACCGGGGGCGCGACGCCCTATTTGGCGGTCGCGCTGACGCCGCGCGATTCGCTGCTCGACGCGATGGCGTTCAGCCGCGGGCGGTTCGTGATCGAGCAGGCGGGTTATCCGACACTGGTGATCCCGGCCTGGGCCGAGATCGGGCGCGTCACCGAGGATTGCCGGACGTAACGCGCTTTACGATCCGTTCGTCCCGAGCGAAGGCGAGGGGCGTGTGGCCGAGCTTGCGCGATGTGTCTCGACTTCGCTCGACCCGAACGGGTTGGGGTGGCGTTATGGGCTATTCATGCTCGGGCGCCGCGCCCGGCGCCACATCCGCGACCGGCAGATAGCGCGGCGCGACGCGCGCGCGCGACGCCTGTTCGTAGACATAGCCCGCATCGAGCACGGTCTGGTCGCCCATCGCGGTGGCGATGAACGACAGGCCGACCGGCAGCCCTTTGACGAGGCCCATCGGCACGGTGAGGTGCGGATAGCCGGAGACCGCCGGCAACTGGCTCGCGCTCGGGCCTTCGCCGCCGTCGCCGGAGACGGTGTCGCTGAGCCACGGCAGGCCGTAGGTCGGCGCGACGATCAGCGTCGCGTTCGCCTGCGCGAGCATCGCGTCGATACCCTGCTTGCCGGCGAGCCGCCGCAATTTGGCGAGCGCGCCGAGATACTCGGGATCGGCGAGGCCGTTGGTCTTGGCGGCTTCGAGAAACGTCTCCTGTCCGAAGAACGGCATCTCCGCCGTGGCGTTGGCCTGGTTGAAGGCGATCACGTCGGCGAGCGTGCGCGTCTTCACGGTCGGCGGCGTGGTGGCGAGATAGGCGTCGAGATCGGCCTTGAGTTCGGTATGGAGCACTTGCGTCTCCGCCTCACCGAGACCGTCGAGCTTGGGCATGTCGACATCCACCAGCACCGCGCCCTGCGCTTTGAGTACGGCGAGCGCGGCGGCATAGGCCGGCTTCATCGCCTCGGGCATATCGGGGTGGAGCACCGCGATGCGAACCCCGCGCAGGCTCGCGCGCTTGAGGTCGGCGGCGTAGGAATGCGCCGCGACATACTGGATGTTGCGGCTGGCCGGATCGGCGGGGTCGAAGCCGACCATCCCGTCGAGCAGGATCGCGACGTCCGCGACGCCGCGCGCCATCGGGCCCGGCGTGTCCTGGCTGTGGCTGATCGGCACGACATGGGTGCGGCTGACGAGGCCGAGCGTCGGCTTCAGCCCGACCAGCCCGTTCATCGCCGAAGGGCACACCACCGATCCGTCGGTCTCGGTGCCGACCGCCGCCGCCGCGAAGCTCGCCGCGACCGCCGCGCCCGATCCGCTCGACGAGCCGCAGGCGGTACGATCGAGCGCATAGGGGTTGCGGACCAGCCCGCCGACCGCGCTCCAGCCGCTCATCGAATGGTTCGAGCGGATGTTGGCCCATTCGCTGAGGTTGGTCTTGCCGAGGATCACCGCGCCGCCTGCGCGCAGCCGCGCGACCAGCGGCGCGTCGCGGCCGGTGACATTGTCCTTGAGCGCGAGGCTGCCGGCGGTGGTGGCGATTGGATCGGCGGTTTCGATATTGTCCTTGATGAGCACGGGGATGCCGTCGAGCGGGCCGAGCGGGTGGCCGGCGCGGCGGCGCGCATCGCTCGCGCGCGCCGCCGCCAGCGCATCGGGGTTGAGCGCGATCACCGCGTGGAGCGCCGGACCCTTGCGGTCCATCGCCGCGATGCGCGCGAGATAGGCGCGGGTCAGACCCTGGCTGGTCGCCTTGCCGGCGGCGAGGCGCGCATCCAGTTCGGCGATCGAGATTTCCTCGACGCGCGTCTGTGCGGCAAGCGGCGCGGCGGTGGCGACCGCGAGCATGAACACTCCAAGACGCATCGTTTTCTCCCCGCCGCGCGCAGCTCGGCCGTCGCGGCAAGAGCGCGGCGATCATGCGGCCGGCCGATCGATCCGGCAAGCCGGCAGAAAGGATGGTGCAGCGCGCCGCGACGATGCTATCGTGGGCGAAAGCCCGAAGAGGCATCGGAGAGACGGCCGCGCGCGGCCCTGAAAGGGTGACACAACCGACGATGTTCGACGCCCTAAGACGCCGCTATCTCGACGTGCTCGGATCGATCTACATCTACAACGAGCATCGCGGCTATACGAGCATCGACCGCGTGCTGGAGGCGGTGCGGGCGCATTGCCCCGACGACGCCGCGTTCATCGCCGCGATCCGCAAGCACCGCGCCGACGAGCGCAAACATTATGTGATGTTCCGGCGCTGGTTCGAACTGCGCGGGTGCATGCCGCTGTCGGTGGACCGCGGGTGCGGGCATATCGACCGGTTCGTCGAGATCGTGTTCGGATCGACCATCGACGCGCTCGACACGCAGGCGGTGATCGCGAGCGAGGCGATGTTCGAGCGGTTGTGCCGGGTCATCATGCTCACCGAGATGCGGGGCATGAAACAGGTCGAGGTGCTGTTGAGATCGCGGCTGGTCCGCTCCGATCCGGTGCTGATGAAGATCTTCCGCATCGTCGAGCGCGACGAGCCGAGCCACTGGCAGCCGTATCAGGACTGGCTGGCGCGCACCGGCCGGCGCCAGGCGCGGCGGCGCGAGAAGCTGATCGACTTCTGGATCCACCGCGAATTGCTGTTCGTGAAGCTGCCGCTGCTGTTCCTCAACCCCCGGCTGCCGCGCAGCCGGGACTGGGCGGATGCGGGAGAGGTGCAGCCGTCGCCACAGCATCCCGCCGGGCTCGCGCCGGCGGTGGCGGAACGGCCGGGCTGACGCCCGCGCCTCACGCCATCGCGAGGCGGGGAACGAAGGCGCGCGCGGGCGCGCGGGCCGGGCCGAGCGCTTCGGCGATCGCGGCGGCGGCCGCGTCGGCACCGTTTTCGCGCGCGACCTGCGCGCCGATCCGGGCGGCGGCGGCGGCATAAGCGGGATCGTCGAGCAGGCGGGCGATCATGCGCGCGGCGCGCGTCGCGGTGAAGCGGTGCGCCTTCATCGACAGGCCGACGCCGAGCCGCTCGATCCGCTGGCCGTGATCATATTGGTCGCCCATGTGCGGGACGACGAGCTGCGGCTTGCCGGCGCGCAGCGCCTGGCCGGTGGTGCCGGCGCCACCGTGGTGGACCACCGCCGCCGCCGCCGGGAACAGCAGCGAGTGCGGCGCATAGGCGCAGCGGAAGATGTCACCGTCGCGGCGCGGCGCGCCATGCCCGGTGAGCAGCACCGCGCGCCGCCCGAGCGCGCGCGCCGCCGCCGCCGCCTCGGCGTAGAAATTGCCGGGGCAGTGGACCGCGAAGCTGCCGAGCGTGAAGATGATCGGCGCGGGGCCATCGGCGAGGAAGGCGGCGAGCGCGGGATCGAGCGTTTCCTCGGCACCGCTCTGGCTGTCGAAGATCGGGAAGCCGACCAGCCGGGCATTGGCGGGCGCGTCGGGTGGGAGTGGGCTGAAATGGCGCGAATAGGTGGCGAGCGTCAGCGCCGAGCGTTCGCTCGCCTCGAGCAGCCGCCGCGCGCTCTTGCGCGGCAGGCGCTGGGCGGCGCGGGCGCGATCGACCTCCGGCCCGCATTTGAGCTGCACCGCGACACGCATCGTGCCGTACACCGCGCGGTTCCACAGCCGGCCGACGACGCTGTTGGGCGCGTGCTTCATCATCCAGAAATCGGGGGTGCAGGGCGGATCGTACGCGGACAGGATCGCCATCGGCTGCAACACCACCGAGATCAGCGGTATGCCGTGCTTCTCCGCGACGATCGGGGCGGCGAACACGAAGGTGGAGGCGATGATCGCCTCGGCGCCGGCGGCGACCGTTTCGAGCTTGTCGATACAGGCGGGCAAGGCCGGGAGCAGCACCTGATCGAGCATCTCGATCTGGTCGCCCATGATGCGCTTTACGGCTTCGTCCTCGGCGAGACCGAGCCGGCGCTGCACCGAATCGAACCCCGGCAGCACCGCCGCCGCCTCGATCCCCGCCGCGCGGCATTTGGCGAGCTGATCCTCCGCCACCGCGAGCACGGGCGCGAAGCCGTGGCGGCGCAGCGCCTGCGCGATGGCGATGAAGGGATGCAGATCGCCGAGCGTTCCGATGGTGGTTAGGACAATCTTGCGCATGCCGCCGCCTTCCTGTGGAATCGCGCGGCGATCGTCAATCTCGGGATTGTTCCGAAGTGGGAAATGCGACCGGCGGCGGGGCGGCGATGCGCGCAGCGGGCGAGCGAGCCCGGCAGACATGGTATGAAAATGAAAAGAGGCTGCCGGGGCCTTTCGGCACCCGGCAACCTCCTGACATGGTCAGCGGCCGGAAGCTCCAGCTTGGGAGACCATGCGAACCGCAAGTCCTCAGCGGAAAGGCGCGACGTTGGATGGGAGATGATCCTCCCCGTCGCCTCCGCGAAGCTTAGCGGTGCGTCCCCCGAACGAACTGAACCGACCCCATTGCTGAACCATGAGACATCGGATCACCTCCTTTCGCTTGTTAAGACGGCGTACCCAGGGTTGGGCACGAATCGCTTTTGAATCAGATTATTTTGCGAAACAAGCCTTGTAATAGCGTGGTGTTTCGACGATTCTCTTCCGCCTGCGCTGGCCCTGCCTCAGCGCGTCTCCGCATCCTTCGGCTCGTCCTTTGGCGCCCCCTCCGCCGGCACCGCGCGCACGGGCGCGCTCACCACGCCGGGCGGGTTGGGCACGATGCGGTCGCGGCCCGAGAATTTGGCTTCGTAGGCGCGTTGATCGGCACGTTCGAGCAGCGTGGCCAGCGTGTCGCCCGGCTTCAACTGGGCGATGCCGCCGCTTGCCGTGATATTGGGCAGATGCGCGATGCCGGGCAGGGCCTTGCGGATCGCCGTGGCGACGTGCCACGCGCCTTTGAGCGTGGTGCGATCGAGCAGGAGCACGAACTCCTCGCCGCCGAGCCGGGCGACCGTCGCCGAGCGGGGCGCCATCTTCAGCAGCAGATCGGCGAAGGCGCGGATCACCGCATCCCCGGCGGCGTGGCCGTAGGTATCGTTGACGCGCTTGAAATGGTCGAGATCGAACATCGCCAGCGCGAGCGGTTCGCGGGTCCGCCCCGCATGGGCGATCATCCGTGCGGCGGCGCGTTCGAAGCCACGGCGATTGGCGACGCCGGTCAGCGGGTCGGTCTCGGATTCGAGAATGGTGCGGCCCATCGCCTGTTCGACCGCGATGAGCAAAATGAGCAGCCCCACGGTGATGAGGAGCAACCCGCCGGTCGCCTGCGAGAACAAGGCGTATTTGCTGCTGGCGTATTCCCGGGCGCTCGCACCCGAGCCGAAGGTGCTGGCGAACACCGGCTTCGCCAGGAAATAGACGGTGCTGACCGCGAACAGGATCGCCACCGCCGTCCATAACCGGCCGCCGCGTTCGCGCACGGTGCGGATCGCGACCAGCGCCGAAAGCGCCGAGGCGGCGGCGAACGGCGCCTGGTATGCCATCTCATAGGGCAAGGCGTTGCGATGGCCGCCCCAGATCACCGCGCGCAGCACCGCCCCGCCGACGAGGATGGCCGCCGCCGCGCGCCACGGCAAGGCGCGGCCCGACATCGCCGCCAACCCGAGCGACGTCGCCAGCGTGGAGAGGAGCAGGCTCGCGTAGCTCGTCGCGACGAACAGCGGGCTCCAGGCGCTGAAGCGGACGCCGAGTTCGCTGAGCGGCGCCAGCATGACGAGCGTGTAGCTCGCGCAGAACCATTCGACCGCGCGCTGGCTGTGATAGGAAAAGCGGATGACGGCGAAGGCGACCGCGAACAGCAGCGCCGCGCAGGCATTGACGATCAGAGCGTAGACCGCGCCATCCATGACCGAAAGCCCCCTCTTGCGGCGAATATACACCGGGGCCACTCGAAAAAGGGTTAACGCGTGGTCCGCTAGGCGGCGCCCTCGTCGCGATATTTGATTTCCAGGAACCGACCGCGCGTGGCGAGCGCATCGAGATCGCCCTGGGCGAGCTGTTCGGTCATCTCGCGGATTTCGGTGTCGATCAGGCGGAGACTGTCGGCGAGCTGCGCGTCGGGGGACTTGCCGTTGCGGGCCTGCGCGCGCAGCGGCTCGGGGACGCGGGCATAGCCGCGGATCAGCTCGGGGAGTTGTTCGCCCAGCAATTTGCGCACCTCCAGCGCGGCGGGCTGCTGCTCGTCGAGGGTGGCGAGCTGCGGCGCGAGCGTGTCGAGCCGCGTGCCGATGCCGTCGAGCAAGGTCTGCGCGGGCGCGGGCAGCGCCGGGCGCTGCGTCTCCAGCCACTGCTCGGTGCGCGCGGGCAGCGCCTTTAGCGGCACCTCCGCGAGTCTTTCGGGCGCGACCGGGGTGTCGAGCCGCGCGAAGGCGAGGATCAGCGTCACCGCGAGCAGCAGCGCGCCGACGAGCAGCGCGCCGCCCATGCCGATCGGCATGATCCAGCCGACGACGATCGTCGCCACGATAATCGCGAGATCGGCGCCCACGATCAGCGTCGCCCGCTTGGCGAGGCTGGTGGTGCCGCGCGCGCGGCGGCGCTGCGCGGCGGCCCGGTCGCGCGTGCGGTCGAGCAGTTCGCTGGTGCGCGCGATCTGGCGATCGACGTCGGTCATGTCACACCGCCTCCAGCTTGAAGCTGCTGTTCGGGCCCGAAACCGCGTTTTGCGCGGCGCCTTCGGCGCGGGCGATATAGCCCTTCGACTTCTCGACCTCGTTCGACAGCGTGTTGACCGTCGTCTTCATCGAATCGAGCGCCTTCAGCTTGAACGTGTCGATCGCGTCCATCGTGTCGTAGATGTTCTGGAACGCGCGCTGGAGCGTCTCGACGGGGATCGTCGAGGCGGCGGCCTGTTCGTGGATCGCGGCGGTCTGGCTCTTGAGCAGCTTGCCGGTCGAATCGATGATGTTGGCGGTGGTGGTGTTGAGCGCGGTGATCTGATCGAGCACCAGCTTCTGGTTGGCGAGCGCCTGCGCGACGGTCACCGCCGTGCGCAGCGCCGAGACGGTGGTGGTCGAGGCGCGATCGACGCCCTTGATGAGCTCGACATTGTTCTTCTTGACGAGATCGAGCGCGAGATAGCCCTGCACCGTCACCGCCATCTGCGTCAGCAGATCCTGCGTGCGCTGGCGGACGTAGAAGAGCGCGGTCTCGCGGATCGCCTTGGCCTTGGCGGGGTCGCTATGGTCGAGCTCGTTGGCCTTGTCCTCGAGCCGGCTGTCCATTTCCCTGGACAGGACGATCATCTGTTCGAGCCGGCCCATCGCCGCCCACAGATTGGCGCGCTCGGTGTCGATCGCGGCATTGTCCATCAACAGCTCGTCCTTGCCGCGCGCGAGCGTCTTGAGGATCGCGTTGATGTGCGTCTGCGACGAGCGGTATTTGTCGAAATAGCTGGTGATGCCGCCGCCGAAGATCTTGCTGACGAGGCCACCCTTGCCCGACAGCAGGCTGCTGTTGGCGGCGGGATCGAGCTTCTCGATCGTGCGGCGCAGTTCGGTGAGGTCGGCGCCGACGCCGCTTTCGCTGTCCATCGCCTTGACGGGCCTGTCGAGGAAGCGGTTCGACTGGCCGGCGGCGTCGCGGATCTCCTTCTGCCCCATCGCGGCGATCGCATCGACGCGCTTGCCGAATTCGGGCGAGTTGACGTCCTGCGCGATCAGCTCGTCGACGAAGCCGGCGACCTTCTCCTGCAATTGCGTGCGGACCTTGTCGTCGACCGGCACCAGCCCGGCCGCCTTCGCCGGCGCGACCGCGGGCACGGGGTCGGGCGGGGTCAGCACCAGGCTCGGCTCGGTCGTGTCGGTATCGGCCATCGTCTCTTTCCTTTGCGGGGGTTTCGCCCGTCTCAAGCTGTTATATGTAAATAACACACGAGGTTTTGCAATCTCTGGCTGTGACGCACTCTAGCGGTTCCGGTTCCCCCGCGAAAGCGACACGACTGTCGCCCCGGCGGAGGCCGGGGCCGTTGGGTTTGGGGCGATCAATCCGCCGAAGTACGCAGCGGCCCCGGCCTGCGCCGGGGCGGCGATTTTGCGATTGGCTGCGGCTCGGGCTAGAATGGCCCGATGGCGCTGTTTTCCCTTCCCGCGATCTTCTCGCGGCCGTTTTTCGAGGACAAGGGGCGCGCGTTCTGGCGGCTGCAGGCGGCGGGCTGGTCGGGCTATCTGCTGCTGCGCAGCGTCTCCAGCGTGTCGAACGGACAGGACATTTCGGGCGTGGTGCCGGTGATCGTCGAATCGATCGTCGGCTATTGCATCACGCTGCTGCTCTCGACGCTCTACCATTACTACCGGCGCCAGCGGCAGCTCGCCGCGATCCTGCTGACCATCGTCACGCTCGCGGTGGCGACGGTGCTGTATTCGGTGCTCGACGCTTTCTCCTTCTCGTTCATCAAGCTCGCCGATCCGGGGCTCAACCTCGGGCTGGTGCTGGGGACGATCTTCCTCAACTTCACCGTGCTGGCGGGCTGGTCGGCGCTGTACTTCGGGATCAATTTCTACCTGATCGTCGAGGCGCAGATGGACCAGATGGCGGCGCTGGAAAATACCGCCAGTTCGGCGCAGCTCGCGATGTTGCGCTACCAGCTCAACCCGCATTTCCTGTTCAACACGCTCAATTCGATCTCGACGCTGGTGCTGCTCAAGCAGACCGAGCGCGCCAATGCGATGCTGAGCCGGCTGTCCTCGTTCCTGCGCTACACGCTGGCCAACGAGCCGACCGCCAACGTGACGCTGCAGCAGGAGGTTGAAACGCTGAAGCTCTATCTCGAAATAGAAAAGATGCGGTTCGAGGACCGGCTGCGGCCGAGCTTCGATATCGACCCGCGCGTGTCGCAGGCGCGGCTGCCGTCGCTGCTGCTTCAGCCGCTCGTCGAGAATGCGATCAAATATGCGGTGACGCCGAAGGAGGAGGGGGCCGAAATCAACGTCACCGCGCGGCTGAGCGGGGATCGGGTGCAGATCGGCGTATCCGATACCGGCCCGGGCTTGTATGAAACGAAAGCGCGGTCAAGCGCATCCACTGGCGTGGGGCTCGCCAATATCAGGGAGCGGCTGGCGCAGACCTTCGGGGCTGACCACCGCTTCGAAACGCGTTCGATCCCGGGGGGCGGATACGGGGTCGAGATTGAAATACCGTTCCAGTTAGAGGAACCGAAGAGAGAGGCCGCATGACGATCCGTACCATATTGGTCGATGACGAACCCCTGGCGATCCAGGGGCTCGAGCTGAGACTGCAAGCGCATGAGGATGTCGAGATCATCGACAAATGCGCCAACGGCCGCGAGGCGATCCGGGCCATCAAGACCCACAAACCCGATCTCGTCTTCCTCGACATCCAGATGCCCGGGTTCGACGGCTTTTCGGTGGTGCAGGGGCTGATGGAGGTCGAACCGCCGCTGTTCGTGTTCGTGACCGCCTATTCGGACCATGCGCTGAAGGCGTTCGAGGCGCAGGCGACCGACTATCTGATGAAGCCGGTCGACGAGGCGCGGCTCGCCGACACGCTCGACCGCGTGCGCCAGCGGCTCGCCGAGAAGCGCGGCGTCGAGGAGGTCGACCGGCTGCGCGAGGTGCTCGCCGAGGTGGCGCCCGATTCGGTGGAAGATATCGTCGAGGGCGGCGACCAGGTCTCGGCGAGCCGGTTCGAGAAGCTCATCAACATCAAGGATCGCGGCCAGATCTTCCGCGTCGATGTCGACACGATCGAGCGGATCGATGCGGCGGGCGACTATATGTGCATCTACACCGGCGACAACACGCTGATCCTGCGCGAGACGATGAAGGATCTCGAGAAACGGCTCGACCCGCGCCGCTTCCAGCGCGTGCATCGCTCGACGATCGTCAATCTCGATCTGGTCAAAGAGGTGAAGCCCCACACCAACGGCGAATGCTTCCTGGTGCTCGGGAGCGGCGCGCAGGTGAAGGTGAGCCGCAGCTACCGCGACGTGGTCGCGCGGTTCGTGCATTGAGGTGACGTGCGGGAGGTGCGGATGGGCACTTTCCCCACTCCCCGTTCGTCCCGAGCGAAGTCGAGGGACATGCCCGAAGCGCAGGTGTCTCGACTGCGCTCGACACGAACGGTTGGGCAACGCCATATCCGTCGCCCCGGCGCAGGCCGGGGCCGCCGGGTTCGGGGCAACCGGCTCGCCAAATTCCGCGCCGGCCCCGGCCTTCGCCGGGGCGACGTGATTAGGCTTGGGTCTCTTCCTCGCCCTCGGCCGGGCGTTCGAACCAGGCCTCGACCTCGCCCGACAGTTTGAGCGTCAGCGGCTGGCCGTTGCGATCGACCTTCTTGCCGAGCGCGACGCGGATCCAGCCTTCGGAGCGGCAATATTCCTCGACATCGTTGCGCTCCTTGCCCTTGAAGCGGATGCCGATTCCGCGCGAGAGCTTGGCCTCGTCGAAGAACGGGCTGCGCGGGTTGGACGAAAGGCGATCGGGGGGCGTGTCGGTCATGATGGCGCGTCTCTTGGCGGAAAATATGCGGGAAGGCCAGATGCGAAAACGGCGCGGGGGAAGCCCGCGCCGTCTCGACGTTCAGCGTGGCCGGATCAGTTGCAGACGCGGACCCGGACGTTTTCCCCGTAATAGGGATCCCAGCGCCACGACGACCAGCAGCGCGGAGCGCGATAATAATCGTCGTAATAATATGCGGGCGGGCCGGCATAATAGCCGCGCGGGCCATCGTAATAGCCACGATCATAGCCGCGGTTGTTGCTGGCGATCGCCGCGCCGACGCCCAGGCCGACGATCCCGCCGAGCAGCGCCGCGCCGGTCGCGTCGCCGCCCCGGTGCCAGCCATGATAACCACGATAGCCGCGATATCCGCCGCGCCACTGCGCCTCGGCCGGCATCGCCGCCGTCAGCGCGGTCGCGGCGAGGGCGACACCGAGACCGGCCTTCTTCAAAAACGCGTTCATCTCCAACCTCCTCGTATCAAAGCCCGTCCGCAGAGACCGACGTAACGCTTCGGTGGACCAGCTTGTTGCACTTGACTAGCCGAGTCGGTCTGAACACGCTCGGAATGGAGCGTTAAGCCACGGTTTATACGCGCGATCGGGCACGGAGCGGACAATGGCATATTGGCTGATGAAATCGGAACCGGAAAGTTATACCTGGGCCGATCTGGTCGCCGAGGGCACGACCGAGTGGACCGGGGTGCGCAACCCGGCGGCGGCGCTGCACCTGAAGGCGATGGCGGTGGGCGACCGCGCGTTCTTCTACCATTCGGGCAAGGAGAAGGCCGTCGTCGGCGTGATGGAGGTCGTGCGGAGCGCGCGGCAGGACGGCGATCAGCCGCGCTGGGTGTCGGTCGCGGTCGCGCCGGTGGCGGCGATGCCCACACCGGTCACGCTGGCGGCGATCAAGGCCGAGCCGCGGCTCGCCGGGCTGGAGATGCTGCGCCAGTCGCGCCTGTCGGTCAGTCCGGTCGATGCGGAGGCATGGGGCGTGGTGCTCGCGTTGGGCGGTCTCACCGCCTGAACGCACCGGCCCGGCGAATGACAGCGCCGGATGACAGCCCGGATGACAGCCCGCATGACAGCCATGTCATGCCGGGTTCAGCGCGCCGATATCCGGTGCGGCGCACAGGGCTGTCATTTATGTGTAACACGCTATAGCGTGCGTGATTCGCGTGGCACGGCTCTCGTGCCGCCCGGCACCCCGGAGCTTCTGATCGACCGTGTTGACCCTCTCCTCCGCGCCCAAATGGATCGCCTCGGGCCTCCTGATGTCGTTTATCGTGTTGGTGGCGCTGCTGCATCATGCCGGGCTGAGCATAGATCCGTGGAGCCCGAGCAACCTGCCGTTCGCTGCCGCCGCGCTGACGGTCGTGGCGCTGCGGCTCGCGGCACGGCGGTGGCGCGCGCCGCTGCTGGTGATCGCGGCGCGGACCGGCGCCTTCTACGCCGCGCTGACCGCGATGGTGCTGATGGGCGCGGTCGCCTCCTATCCGCTCGCGGCGATGTCGCAGGGGTTCAGCGATGCCGCGCTCCAGCATGCCGACCGGCTGATCGGCTTCGACTGGATCGGGATGTACGATACCGTCGCCGCGCACCGCAGCCTGCAGGTGCTCGGCACCGCCGCCTATCGCAGCATCTATCTGACCCCGGCGGTGATCCTTGGCTGGTTCGCGTGGGAGGGGCGTAACGCCGACGCCTATCGCTTCCTTGCGACCTTCTGGCTGGCGGCGACGATCACGTTGGTGTTGTATCCGATGATGCCGGCGGTCGGCCCGCTCTCCTATCTGTGGCACGGGCCGCTGCCGTATCTGCCCGAGAGCGAGACCTGGCAGGAGGGGCTGATCCCGGCGCTGCGCGCGGGGCGCGACACGGTGATCGACCTGGGCCAGTTGCGCGGCCTGGTCTCCGCGCCGAGCTTCCACACCGCCGCCGCGTTCGTGTTCATCGCGGCGGGGTGGCAGATCCGCCCGCTGCGCTGGGCGGTGGTCGCGATCAACGTGGCGATGCTGCTGTCGACGCCGATCGAGGGCACGCATTACCTTTCCGACATGATCCTCGGCATGCTGGTCGCGCTGGTGGCGATCGCGGTGGTCGGCTTCGTCGCCGCCGAGCGGGGGAGCGGGAGGTGCGAGGCGCGGGAGCTGCGGCCGAGCCGGGTTTGAATTCACCCCGTTCGTGCTGAGTGTGTCGAAGCAGCTATCCGTTAGAGAGCGCTTCTGGCACGCCCTTCGACTTCGCTCAGGGCGAACGGTTATTTTTCGCGCGGTTCCTTCTTGCGCTTGGCGCCCGCCAGCGCCGAGAGCACGCCGCGCAGGGTGCGCACCTCCTGGCTCGACCAGCCCGGCTTGGTGAGCAGCGTGCGCAGCGTCCGCCGCGTCGCGACGGTACGATCGGGCGGATAGAAGAAATTGGCGTCGACCAGCATCGCGTCGAGCTGCGCGATCATCCCGTCGAGGTCTTCCTGCGGCGCCGGCTCGGGCAGATCGACCTCCGGCGGCTGCGCGAGCGCGATCCCCTTCGACCATTCGTAGGCGACCAGGATCACCGCCTGGGCGAGGTTGAGCGAGCCGAACTCGGGGTTGATCGGCACGGTGATGATCTCGCGCGCGACCGCGACATCGTCGGTCTCCAGCCCCGAGCGTTCGGGGCCGAACAGGATCGCGGTGCGGCCCGGCCCGGCATGGATCGCGCGCGCCGCCACCTCCGGGGTGACGACCGGCTTGGTCACGCCGCGCTTGCGGACGGTGGTGGCATAGACGTTGGGGCAATCGGCGATCGCTTCGGCAAGCGTATCGAACACCTGCGCCTGTTCGAGCACGACGTCCGCGCCCGAGGCGGCGGGGCCGGCGGCGGGATTGGGCCAGCCGTCGCGCGGGGCGACGAGGCGCATCTCGGTGAGCCCGAAATTGAGCATCGCGCGCGCGGCCTTGCCGATGTTCTCGCCGAGCTGCGGGCGGACGAGGACGATGACGGGGGGTGGGGTGGTGCGCGGTGCCTCGGCTTCGCCCGGCGAGGGCGCGGGGGCGGTGCCTCGACTTCGCTCGGCACGAACGGGAGGGGAAATGGACGCGCCTTCATCCTCCGTTCGTCCCGAGCGAAGTCGAGGGACAGCGTGCTGACGCTCGCGTCGTTCCGATGGCGGCATGGCCGCGACGCTGAGTGCCGCCCAGTCCGAGGCGATCAACGCTTCTTTCTTCGCACGCGACCAGGGCTTGATCCGTTGTTCAGCTTCCAGCGCTTCGACGCGCGACGGAAAGTCCTGCGACCACATAAGCTCGACCGGCAGGCGCGAGCGCGTGTAGCCTTCGATCTGCCCGGATTGGTGCTGGCCGATCCGCGTTTCGAGGTTGTCGGTGTGGCCAGTGTAATAGCTGCCGTCAGCGCAGCGGAGGATGTAGACCCAAAAGCTCATCGCGCGGCTCTATCCCTCGATACGCTATCTCGACAAGCTCGATAGCGGGCACACGCACCATCCGTTCGTCCCGAGCGAAGTCGAGGGTCGTCCGCAGCGCCGGTGTCTCGACTTCGCTCGACACGAACGGTCGCGGGTGGTGCCTTACCCCTTCGCCACCGCGCTGACATTCCCGGCGAACTCCTCGAAGTCCTTGGCTTCGCGGAAGTCCTTATACACGCTGGCGAAGCGGATATAGGCGACCGAGTCCATGCCCTTGAGGCCCTCCATCACCATCTCGCCGATGCGTTGCGAGGGTACTTCGGTCTCGCCCTGCGTTTCCAATTGGCGCTGGATGCCCGAGACCAGCTTTTCCAGCCGCACCGGCTCGATCGGGCGTTTGCGCGCGGCGATTAGCAGCGAGCGGAGCAGCTTCTCGCGGTCGAAGGGTTCGCGGCGGAAGGTGCCGGACGCGCCCTCGCTCTTGAGCACGACCAGTTCGCGGAGCTGGATCCGCTCGAACGTGGTGAAGCGCGCCGCGCAGCCCTCGCACTGGCGGCGGCGGCGGATCGCCGCCCCGTCCTCGGTGGGGCGGCTGTCCTTTACCTGGCTGTCGTCGTGCCCGCAGAAGGGACAGCGCACATCACACCCCTTCCGGATAGATCGGGAAGCGCGCGCACAGCGCCGCGACGCGCGTACGCACGTCCGCCTCGACCTGCGCGTCGCCCTGTTCGCCGTTCTTGCGCAGACCGTCGAGCACGTCGGCGACCATGTTGCCGATCTCGCGGAACTCGGCGACGCCGAAGCCGCGTGTCGTGCCGGCGGGCGAGCCGACGCGGATGCCGCTGGTCTTGGTCGGCGGCAACGGATCGTTGGGGATGCCGTTCTTGTTGCAGGTGATGCCGGCGCGTTCGAGCGCTTCGTCCGCATCCTTGCCGGTGACGCCGAGCGGGGTGAGATCGATCAGCGCGAGGTGCGTGTCGGTGCCGCCCGAGACGACTTCTGCGCCGCGCTCCTTGAGCGTCGCGGCGAGCACCTTGGCGTTCTCGATCACCGCGGCGGCGTACGTCTTGAACTCAGGCCGCAGCGCTTCGCCGAACGCCACCGCCTTGGCGGCGATGACGTGCATCAGCGGGCCGCCCTGGAGCCCCGGGAACACCGCCGAGTTGATCTTCTTGGCGATCGCCTCGTCATTGGTCAGCACCATGCCGCCACGCGGTCCGCGCAGCGTCTTGTGCGTGGTGGTGGTGACGACATGCGCGTGCGGGAGCGGCGAGGGGTGGAGCCCGGCGGCGACGAGGCCCGCGAAATGCGCCATATCGACCATGAAATAGGCGCCGACTTCATCGGCGATCGCGCGGAACTTCGCGAAGTCGATCTCGCGCGGATAGGCCGAGCCGCCGGCGATGATGAGCTTGGGGCTGTTGGCGCGGGCGATCTCGGCGACCTGGTCGTAATCGATCAGGTGGCTGACCGGATCGACGCCGTACTGCACCGCGTTGAACCACTTGCCCGACATCGCGGCGCGCGCGCCGTGCGTCAGGTGGCCACCGGCGTCGAGGCTGAGCCCCATCACGGTCTCGCCCGGCTTGACCAGCGCGAGCATCACCGCGCCATTGGCCTGCGCACCCGAATGCGGCTGGACGTTGGCGAAGCCGCAGCCGAAGAGCTGCTTGGCGCGGTCGATCGCGAGCTGCTCGACCTCGTCCGACGGGTGGCAGCCCTGATAATAGCGCTTGCCGGGATATCCTTCCGCATATTTGTTGGTGAACACCGAGCCTTGCGCTTCGAGCACCGCGCGCGAGACGATGTTTTCGGACGCGATCAGCTCGATCTGGTCCTGCTCGCGCTTGAGTTCGTGGCGCACACCGGCGAACACGGCGGGATCGGCGTCGGCGAGGCCGCGCGTGAAGAAGCCGTCGGGCTGGACCTGATTCAAGGGCTTGGGGTCGAGGATCTGGGTGCTCATGCGCTTTCCCTTTCGGCAAGGGCGCCGAGCTTGTCGACGCGGGGTTGATGGCGGCCGCCGGCGAATGCGGCGGCGAGGAAGGATTCGAGGCACGCCTGCGCCATGTCGGGGCCGATCAGCCGCGCGCCCATCGCGATGACATTGGCGTCGTTATGCTGGCGCGCGAGCGCGGCGGCATAGGGATCGGACACCAAAGCGCAGCGGCACGCCGGATTGCGGTTGACCGCGATCGAGATGCCGATGCCAGACCCGCACAGCGCCACGCCGAAATCGGCCGCGCCCGAGGCGAGGTGCGCGGCGAGCTTGTAGCCGTAATCGGGATAATCGACTCGGTCCGCCGTCTCTGGGCCGAGATCGGCGACCTCGTGCCCGGCGGCGCGCGCCCAGGCGACGAGCGCCGCCTTGAGATCGACGGCGGCGTGATCGGAAGCGAAAGCGATGTGCAAGACGGCGCGAGTCCCCGAGGCGATGCAGACGCGCGGCTCTTACGCAAACCGTCATGCAAATGCCACACCGCTGTTGCCCCGGCTCACGTTAGATCATAGAGCGGGCCGCATGCCGGTTCCGCCCGCCGCACCGACCCGAGGACGCGACGCGGCGGCGCGGGCGGAACTCACCGAGATTCTGGTGCGCACCGGCGAGGAGGATCGCGCGGCGTTCCGCGACCTCTATGTTCGCACCAATGCGAAGCTTTTTGGCATCTGCCTGCGTATCTGCGGTGAACGGGAAGCGGCGGCGGATGTGTTACATGATGTCTATCTGACGGTGTGGAAGCGGGCGGGGGCCTATGAACCGTCGCGCGCGAGCCCGATCACCTGGCTGGCAACGATCGCGCGCAACCGCGCGATCGACTGGCGGCGCGTGCAGGGTTCGCGCCGCTCAGCGCCGATCGAGGAAGCACCCGAGGTCGCCGACGCCGCGCCGCTGGCGAGCGAGACGCTGATCGCGGACGAGGAGGCGCACAGCCTGCTGCGCTGCCTCGACGAACTCGACGGCAACCAGCGCGAGTCGATCCGCACCGCCTTCTTCCAGGGCGTGACCTATGCCGAACTGGCGGAACGGATGAACGTGCCGCTCGGCACGATGAAGAGCTGGGTGCGGCGTGGCCTCGCGCGCTTGCGGGAGTGTCTCGAGGCATGAACGACATTCGCACACCTGACGATCTGCCACCGGAAGATCTGCCCGATGTCGCCGCCGCCGAACTGGCGCTCGGCGTGCTGGAGGGTGAGGAGCGCGCAACCGCGCTGCGCCGTGTCCTCGCCGAACCCGGGTTCGCTCAGCGTGTCGAGACGTGGCGCGTCTATCTCGCGCAACTCTTCAACGTCTGGACGGAGGTCGCCGCGCCGGACGGCGTATTCGAGCGGGTCGAGCGGTCGATCGATGCGCCGTTCGCGGCGGCAGCACCGGCGCGCGGACGGTTCTGGCCGATGGTGGCGGGTCTGACCAGCGTCGCTGCGGCGGGGCTGCTGGTGTTCGTCGTCGCGCGTCCGCCACAAGAGCCGCCGCCGTCGCACGCGCCGGTCGTCGCGCCCACCCAGCCGCTGCTCGTCGCCTCGCTCGCGCCGACCGCCAAGGGCACCGCGATCGCCGCCGTGTACGATTCCGGCCGTGGCGTGTTGCGGCTGACCGCCGCCGAAACGCCCGCCGCCGGGCGCAGCGCCGAACTGTGGGTGATCGGCGCCGACAAGACGCCGCATTCGCTCGGGCTGCTCAGCGCGGGCGCGACGACGCGCGTAACGCCCGCGTCCGCGATTCGCCGCCAGTTGGCGGTGGGCGCGACGCTCGCGGTCACGATCGAGCCCGCGGGTGGCTCGCCGACCGGCCTTCCCACCGGGGCGATCGTGTTGAAGGGTGATCTCTCGCGAGTCTGAGCTTCGGCCCGCCCGTGCGTCCATTCGCCGGCTCGCCCGTACCTGCCTCGCGCCAAAACCCGGCGCGAGACAGGAGAGTTCTCCCATGACATCTATCTTCCGCGCCGGCCTGGCCGTCGCTCTCGTCCTCGGCAGCGCGACCGTCGTTGCCGCGCCCGCGATCGCAAAACCCAACCCGATGGTTGGCGGTGCGGCGATGTATCCGACCAAGACGATCGTCGAGAATGCCGTCAACTCGAAGGATCATACGACTCTGGTCGCGGCGGTGAAGGCCGCCGGTCTCGTCGAGACGCTGAGCGGCCCCGGACCCTTCACCGTGTTCGCGCCGACCAACGCCGCGTTCGCCAAACTGCCTGCCGGCACGGTCGATACGCTGGTGAAGCCCGAGAACAAGGCGACGTTGACCAGCATCCTCACCTATCATGTCGTGCCGGGGCGCATTTCCGCCGCCGACATCGCCGCCAAGGCCAAGGCGAACATGGGCACCGCCACTTATGCGACCGTGGAGGGCGGCACGCTCAGCTTCAAGAAGATGGGCGCCGGCTGGGTGGTGATGGATGGCAAGGGCGATACCGCCAAGATCACCGTCGCCGATGTGTACCAGTCGAACGGCGTGATCCACGTGATCGACACGGTGTTGATGCCCTGAGGCAGCGTAGCGCGGCGAACCGGTCGATCCGCGCGCATCCAGGCGGCGATGCGCTGCGTATCTGATCGGCCTTTCCCCTCCCCCGGGCGAAAGGCGTGTCCCCCGGACGGCGATTTCTCCGAAGCCGCCTGGGAGGCGTACCGGAACCTGTCGGCGGAACTCTCCGTCGACAGGTTCTTTTCATTTGGTCGCGGACGCGTCATGGAAGCGTCATCGCATTGTCGTAGGCGAGCGCCGCGCGTCATCCGCCCGGCCCGCAGGAGATTGTAATGGCCACCGCTGCCCGCCCCCCCAAGAACCGCGCCGTGCGTGCGGCGGTTCACCGCCACGAACACCTCTCGAAGCAGGGCATTCTCGAACGCGCCTTCACCTTCGCCTTCCGCGGCCTGGTGTACGCGCAGATATGGGAAGACCCGGCGGTCGACATGGAGGCGCTGGCGATCACGCCCGACAGCCATGTCGTGACGATCGCGTCGGGCGGCTGCAACGTGCTTTCGTATCTGACCGCGAATCCGAAGACGATCACCGCGGTCGATCTCAACACCGCGCACATCGCGCTCAACAAGCTCAAGCTGGTCGCGGCGCGGCACCTGCCCGATTACCAGACCTTCCACCGCTTCTTCGCGCGCGCCAACAGCCGCGCCAACATCCTCGCCTATCGCACCTATGTGCGCCCGTTCCTCGACGAGACCAGCAAGCGCTATTGGGAAGGCCGCGACATGGTCGGCCGGCGGCGGATCGGCGGGTTCGCCAAGGGCGTGTACAAGCGCGGGCTGCTCGGCAATTTCATCGGCGCGGCGCATTTGATCGCGCGGCTGAACGGCGCCAACCCCAAGGCGCTGCTCAAGGCCAAGACGATCGAGGAACAGCGCGAGATCTTCGACCGCGAGTTCGCGCCGGTGTTCGACAAGGGTTTCGTCAAGTGGCTGACCGACCAGCCGGCATCGCTGTTCGGGCTCGGCATCCCGCCCGCGCAATATGAGGCGCTGGCCGGCGACGAGAAGATGGCGGTGGTGCTGCGCGAGCGGCTCGAGAAGCTCGCCTGCGACTTCGACCTCAAGGACAATTATTTCGCGTGGCAGGCGTTCAACCGCGGCTATAGCGAAGACCCCAATGCGCCGCTGCCGCCGTATCTCCAGAAGGCGCATTACGCCGAGATCGTCGAGCGCGTCAGCCGGATCGAGGTGCGCCACACCAACTTCACCGATTACCTGCGCTCGCGCGAGGATGCGTCGCTCGATCGCTACATCCTGCTCGACGCGCAGGACTGGATGACCGACCAGCAGCTCACCGATCTGTGGAGCGAGATCACCCGCACCGCCAAGCCGGGCGCGCGCGTGCTGTTCCGCACCGCCGGGATCGAGACGATCCTGCCGGGCCGCGTGCCCGACGAGATCCTCGCGAAATGGGATTACCGGGCCGAGGAGTCGCTCGATTACACCAAGCGCGACCGCTCCTCGATCTATGGCGGCGTCCACCTGTACGTCCTGAAATAATGGCTGCGATCGACTCCGGCCATGCCGGGCACATGGATGCGATCTACAAGACGCAGCGCCATTTCTACGATCTCACCCGCAAATATTATCTGCTCGGCCGCGACGCGCTGATCCGCGATCTCGCGCCGCCGCCGGGCGGGAGCGTGCTGGAGATCGGCTGCGGTACCGGGCGCAACCTGATCGCGGCGGCGAAGACGTGGCCGGACGCGCGCTATTACGGGATCGATATCTCGGAGGCGATGCTGGAGACGGCGCGCGCCAATGTCGCCAAGGCCGGGCTCGGCGATCGCATCACGCTCGCGCAGGGCGATGCGACCGCGTTCCACACGGTGGCGCTGTTCGGGGTGGCGGCGTTCGACCGCATCTTCCAGAGCTATACGCTGTCGATGATCCCCGACTGGAAGGGCGCGCTACGCGAGGGCGCGGGCAAGCTCGCGCCCGGCGGGCGGCTCGACATCGTCGATTTCGGCCAGCAGGAGCGGTTGCCGGGCGCGTTCAAGACGGTGCTGTTTGCGTGGCTCGCGCAGTTCGACGTGACGCCGCGTTCGGACCTGAAGGGGGCGGCCTGCTCGGTCGCGCGCGACGCCGGGCTGACCGCGAGCTTCGCCTCGCTCCGCAATGGCTATGCCTGGTCGGCACGGTTGAGCCGGGCAGGTTAACGACGGGCGGCGGGTGTGGTAGGATCGCGCCATGAACTCGCTCGGCCGAATCGATACACTCGGCGCCACGGCAGTCGATACGCGGGCGCGCTTCACTGCGGCTGAATTCCTGAAAATGGTCGAGACCGGCGCATTCAGCGCCATGAGGGTTGAGCTCATCGACGGAGTCCTCGAACGTATGACCCCACCGATGAGCGGCCACGGTCAGCGACAATTCTGGGTCGGTCTGGCGCTGGCTTCGGTTCTGCCCAAAGAGCGGTTGACGGTCGAAACGGGCATAAGCGTGGATGCGGACACGGTTCTGATCTGTGACGTCGCCGCGCTGTACGCGCCAGTGGAACAGACACGAATCCTTGAACCGTCGGACGTGATGCTCGTCATTGAAATCGCGGAGACGACGGTGTCGCGAGATAAGGACATCAAGCGGATCTATTGGGTCGTCGATAGCGTTCGCTCGGCCATTCATGTGTTCACCGAACCGTTGGATGGCGATTATGCGGCGATCAATACGGTGCGGTTCGGGCAACCCTTGGCGGTGCCGGGCGCCGGAACGATCGTGATCGACTGAAGTCCCGGGGCCAGCGCACCGTTCGTGCGGGTCTTATCGAGCGTGTGCCCGAGCGTCGTGCAGGGGGCAGGCCCTTCGACTTCGCTCAGGGCGAACGGCGGGGGTGTGGGTCGCCCTTCGTCTTCGCTCAGGACGAACGGTGGGGGTGTGGGTTGCCCTTCGACTTCGCTCAGGGCGAACGGCCAGGGGTGTGTGCCGCCTTCGACAGCCGCAAGGCGAACGGGTGGTTAGTCGCCGTGCGATCAGTGATGGAAGATCAGGTACAGCACCAGGATGACGGGCAGCGGTACGCCCAACAGCCAGAGAATGCAGCCTTTTCCCATCGTGATGCCCTTCGTTGCGGTCGTCGTGACATAACCGCGGACATCGCCGCCAGTTCCGCCCGGATCAGGCGGCCTTGCGCAGTTCCAGCCGGCTCCAGATCTCGGACAGCGCCTCGGTGAGCTCGCGCATCATCGCTTCGTCGTGCGCGGGACCGGGGGTGAAGCGCAGCCGCTCGGTGCCGCGCGGGACGGTGGGGTAGTTGATCGGCTGGACGTACACGCCGTATTCGGCGAGCAGGATGTCACTGATCTTCTTGGCGCGCGCGGGATCGCCGACCATCAGCGGCACGATATGCGTGTCGCCCGGCATCACGGGCAGGCCGGCTTCGGAGAGCATCGCCTTGAGCTTCGCGGCGGCGGCCTGCTGCGCGTCGCGCTCGGCGCTCGACGCCTTGAGGTGGCGCACGCTCGCCAGCACGCCCGCGACCAGCACCGGCGAGAGCGAGGTGGTGAAGATGAAGCCGGGCGCATAGCTGCGGATCACGTCGACGATCATCTGATCGGCCGCGATATAGCCGCCCATCACCCCGAACGCCTTGCCGAGCGTGCCCTCGATGATGGTCAGCCGGTCGGCGACGCCGTCGCGTTCCGAAATGCCGCCGCCGCGCGCGCCGTACATGCCGACCGCGTGAACCTCGTCGAGATAGGTCAGCGCGTTATACTTGTCGGCGAGGTCGCAGATCGCCGCGATCGGCGCGATATCGCCTTCCATCGAATAGACGCTCTCGAACGCGATCAGTTTCGGCGCGGCCGGGTCGGCGGCGGCCAGCAATTCCTCGAGATGGTCGAGATCGTTGTGGCGGAACACGAACTTCTCGCAGCCGGCGTTGCGGATGCCCGCGATCATCGAGGCGTGGTTGAGTTCGTCCGAGAAGATGATGCAGCCGGGCAGGATCTTGGCGAGCGTCGCCAGCGTCGCCTCGTTCGAGACATAGCCCGAGGTAAAGAGCAAGGCGCCCTGCTTGCCGTGCAGATCGGCGAGTTCGGCTTCGAGATCGACATGGTAATGCGTGTTGCCGCCGATGTTGCGCGTGCCGCCCGAGCCGGCGCCGACGTCGTGGAGCGCCTCCTCCATCGCCGCGATCACCTTGGGGTGCTGGCCCATCGCGAGATAGTCGTTCGAGCACCACACCGTGATCGGCTTGGGGCCGTTATGCCCGGCGAAGCAGCGCGCGTTGGGATAGGCGCCCTTGTTGCGCAGGATGTCGATGAAGACACGGTAGCGGCCTTCGGCGTGCAGCCGGTCGATCGCCTGGGTGAAGATCCGCGAGTAATCGACCCCGCGCGCCGGTGCATGCGATTCCATGATTGTCGGCATCTAGACCCACCCCCTCCCGAATTCCAGCGATTTGCACAGCCACCATACGAAGGCATTATGCGACGCACGCCGGAATCATCTTGTTCTGGATCAAATCCGTTTCGGTCAGATCCTGCTATGAAGAAGAATATCGCAGGGCATCGAGTCGTGAGCAAGCCTGCGATCCGAAGCGCCGCCCGGCGCTTCTCCGAATGCGGCTAGGCTCGCGATGCGGAGGCGCGGTCATGGACGACGTACAGGAGAACTCCCGCTATTACGCGCGACGCGCGGCGCAGGAACGGGCCGTGGTGGCGCGATCCGATGACCCGCTGGCGCGGCGCGTGCATGCCGAGCTCGCCGAACGCTACGCGGCGCTTCGCGACTCGCGCGGCTAAAGCGACTCGGCTTCGGCGAGCCCGAAGCGGGCGAGGGCGGGGCGGAGCGCCAAATCTTCGGCACCCGCGCCGGTGAACACCGCGCGGCCCGATCCGGGCGTTTCCGGCCAGCTCTGATCCTGCGTGAGAAAGGCGATCCGCCGCGCGATCCCGGCCGAGCCATCGACGAAGGTGAGCGGGCGCGGCGCGGCGGCGGCGAGCTGGTCCGCGACCAGCGGGAAGTGCGTGCAGGCGTTGACGATCGTGTCGATGCGGTCGCCGCCGGGCTGATCGAGCAGACCGGCGAGAATCGCGCGGTAGCGCCCCGGGGGCGCCGCCCGCCCGCGCAACGCATCCTCGGCGAGCGCGACCAGCTCGGCGGAGCCGTGACGCAGCACCAGGCAATCGGCGGCGAAGCGCGCGGCGAGATCATCGACATAGGGCTGGCGCACGGTCGCGTCGGTGCCGAGCACGCCGATCGCGCGGGTGGCGCTCGCCTCCGCCGCGGGCTTGATCGCCGGGACGGTACCGACCACCGGCAGATCGAGCGCGCCGCGCACCGCACCGAGCGCGATCGTCGAGGCGGTGTTGCAGGCGATGACGATGAGGCGCGGGCGGTAGCGCTCGGCAAGCCGCCCGAGCAGCGCGGGCACGCGCGCGGCGATCTCCGCCTCGGTCTTGGTGCCATACGGAAAGCCCGCCGAATCGGCGACATAGACGAAGGGCGCGCGCGGCAGCAGCGCGCGCGTCGGCGCCAGCACCGAGAGGCCGCCGACACCGGAATCGAAGAACAGGATCGGGCGCGTATCCACCATCGCCCGCGCCATACCGCCGGCCACGGATTTGACAATCGCCGCGCTTGATGAAGAGCAATGGCGCGGGCGCGCCGGGTTCGCTAGAAGCGGTGGCGTCTGGGGGCGAAACGATCCGATCATGCCGACCGAATATCTCTGGGGTGCGCCGGCGGGCGTGTTGCTGCTTGGCTATCTGCTTGGCTCGATTCCGTTCGGGCTGATCCTGACGCGCGCCTTCGGTGCCGGGGATCTGCGCCAGATCGGATCGGGCAATATCGGCGCGACCAACGTGCTGCGCACCGGCCGCAAGGGGCTGGCGGCGGCGACGCTGATCCTCGACGCGCTGAAGGGCTATGCGGCGGTGGCGATCGCCGAGGCGATTTCGCCGGGCACGGGCGTGATCGCGGCGGCGGCGGCGTTCGTCGGGCATCTCTATCCGGTGTGGCTGCGCTTTCGCGGCGGCAAGGGCGTGGCGACGCTGCTCGGCGTGGCACTCGCGCTGCACTGGCCGGTCGGGCTGGTCTATGCGGCGGTGTGGCTCGGGCTGCTCGGGGCCTTGCGGATTTCCTCGGTGGCGGGAATGGCGGCGGCGGTGAGTGCGCCGGTCGCCGCCGCGTTCTTCGACAAGTTCGACCATGTGCCGCTGCTGATCGCCTGCGCGCTGCTCGTGTTGTGGAAGCACCGCGCCAATATCGAGCGGTTGCTCGACGGCACCGAGCCGAGGGTCGGCGGCAAAGCGCGTGGCTGATGCCGCGTCGATCGCGCGGCTGCGGCTGATCCGCACCGCGTCGATCGGCCCGGTCACCTATCGGCAGTTGATCGCGCGGTTCGGCGATGCGGCGGCGGCGATCGAGGCGCTGCCGGCGCTCGCCGCGCGCGGGGGCGGGCGGGCGCCGGTGGTGGCGTCGGCGGCGACGGCCGAGCGCGAGATCGCCGCCGCGCGCAAGCTCGGCGCGCGGCACCTGTTCATCGAGGATGCCGACTATCCCGAACTGCTCGCGCAGCTCGACGACGCCCCGCCCGCGCTGATGGTGCGTGGCGACGCGGCGCTGCTGGCGCGCGACACGGTGGCGATGGTCGGCGCGCGCAACGCCTCGGCGGCGGCGTGCCGTTTCGCGCGCCAGCTCGCCGCCGAACTCGGCCGCGAGGGCGTGACGGTGGTGTCGGGCCTCGCGCGCGGGGTCGACACGGCGGCGCATGTCGGCGCGATCGAGGGTGGCACCGTCGGGGTGATCGCGGGTGGGATCGACGTGGTCTATCCGCCGGAAAACGCCGAATTGCAGGAGCGGATCGCGCGCGAGGGGTTGCTGATCGCCGAACAGCCGCCCGGCACCGAGCCGCGCGCACGGCATTTCCCGTACCGCAACCGCATCATCGCTGGCGCGTCGCTGGGGACGGTGGTGGTGGAGGCCGCGCCGCGTTCGGGATCGCTCATCACCGCGCGGCTGGCGGGGGAGGCGGGGCGCGAGGTGATGGCGGTGCCCGGCAGCCCGCTCGATCCGCGCGCGCAAGGGTGCAACGGGCTGATCCGCGAGGGCGCGATCCTGGTGCAGTCGGCTGCGGACGTGATCGAGGCGATCCGGCCGATCGACGCGCGCAGCGTACGCTCGCGCGCGGTACGGTTCGACGCGCCGGTCGCGGCGGATGCGAGCGAGAATGAGCGGCGCGTGGTGACCGGCTTGCTGGGGCCGGTGTCGGTCGCGGTGGACGAGCTGATCCGCCAGTCGGGTGCGGTGCCAGCGGTGGTTCAGGTGGTGCTGCTGGAACTTGAGCTGGCTGGGCGGCTGGAGCGCCACGCGGGCGGGCGCGTGAGCTTGGTGGGGTGATGGCCGCTTGCGCCCACACCCGGACGTGCAGGCCGGCGATCCTGGCCCCCGACAACGGCCATTCGTTAAGCGCGATCTGTCTGTTTCTCCATCTCCAACAGGCCGTTTCGAGAATGAGGAAGCGGAACAGATTTTGGGAAACGGGGTGCGCCAGACTGATCTCGGCGCGAATGCCCGGACTACTGTCCCGCCCTACCTTCCCAATTGGGAAAGACCCGATACGATAAAGCGCTTTCCTGATCATGCGCAGTGCTCTGAATGCCCGCTGCCGGGGCGCCGTGCGTTCTGTCGGGCCGCTCGACGAGAAAGCAGAATGGTTGATGCGGCGCGGTTATCACTCGCCTGCTACACAACCCGGATCAAGAGTGTGGCGGGGCCACATTATCATCTTACGATGGCTGTGCCTTTTTGAGCAATTTTGAGCTGTCGATTGTCTTGTTAATCGATCCCAGCAGGATCGACCACATCTCGAAGCACTCTCTATCAACGGCTTTCAGCCGATGGTCGTTGATGTTCTTGATCGCTTCCTCTCCGGTTTTCGTATCGACAAGATGCGGTGCCAGCTTGGTAAGCGCCTCAAATATCTGACTGAAGGCATCGAGGAATACTTTCTCCATCAGGTCGCGGTGTTCCCCTTCTGGTTCCGGCGCGATCGCGGTAATCCGCGATATAACGGATGGCCTCTCATGAGCGTGAACAATCCTATGACGCTCACGAAGGTGACGCGCGAAGCATTTCTTGAATTGCTTTTCTAGATCCTTGCCGAGCTTACTTTTCGGGTTCAGGTCAAGGTCGACAGCTAGATCGTAGAAAAAATCAAGGAAGCTTCCGCATCTTTCCATAATCACATATATTTCACTGCCGCGAAGTATATGCGTGTGCATTATGAAGGCCGTGCCCATTTCAGGATCAGGCGACTTGAAGTGCTCCCTGTACCTTTCGATGTACTGATACCGTGAAATGCGCGTTCCGAGATCGATGACCTCTATCGACAGTAGGGATATCGCGCCTTTGGAATTGAGATATTTGGCGCGCGATTTAGGTCCGACCCGCTTCGCGATATGACTTTTCGTTCTTTCCGAAATGACAGGGGCGCTCGGCATTGTCGCCAAATGCTCGTTGAGGGAAGCATCGATACCGTTCGATACCATGTTCATCTGATCAGTCAGTATTTCGGAAAGTGTCTGTTCGGCTGTCATCACCATACTCATAGCTGCGACAGGTATGGTGCCGCCAGTTCAATCGCTTCGTTTCACGTCATAAACGAACGGGAACTGCAATCGTTACCAGATGTGCACGCGCTCCGCCGGCGGCAGGTACAGTTTGTTGCCGGGCTTCACATCGAACGCCGCATACCAGGCGTCGACATTGCGGACGACGCCGTTGGCGCGGAAATAGACCGGGCTGTGCGGATCGGTGAGCAACGCCTGGCGCTGCGCATCGGGGCGGGTCTTGCCGCGCCAGGCTTGCGCGAAGGCGAGGAAGAAGCGCTGGTCGCCGGTGAGGCCGTCGATCACCTTGGCCTTGCCGTGCTTGGCCTGATAGCGCTGGTAGGCGGCATAGGCGGCCTCGATCCCGCCGAGATCGCCGATATTCTCGCCGAGCGTGAGCTTGCCCTGGATGTGCGTGCCGGGGACGGGCTCATAGGCGTCATACTGGCCGGCGAGCGCGGCGGTGCGTGTTTCGAACTGCGTCTTGGCGGTCGGCGTCCACCAATTCTCGAACTTGCCGGTCGGGCCGAAGCCGGCGCCCTGATCGTCGAAGCCGTGGCCCATCTCATGGCCGATCACCGCGCCGATCGCGCCATAGTTCACCGCCGCATCCGCGTTGGGATCGAAGAACGGCGGCTGCAGGATCGCCGCCGGGAAGGTGATCTGGTTCATCAGCGGGTTGTAATAGGCGTTCACCGTCTGCGGGGTCATCTCCCACAAGGTGCGATCGACCGGCTTGGGGAAGCGCGACAGTTCGAGCTGATGCTCGAACTCGCCCGAGCGCATCGCATTGCCGAGCAGATCGCCGCGCACGACCTTGAAGCTCGAATAGTCGATATATTTGCCGGGGTGGCCGATGCGCGGCTCGAACGCGGCGAGCTTGGCGAGCGCGGCCTGGCGCGTCGGCGCGTCCATCCACGCCGCCTTTTCGATCCGCGTCTGATAGGCGCCGCGCAGATTTTCGATCAGCTCGTTCATCTGCGCCTCGGCGGCGGGCGGGTAGAAGCGCGCGACGTAGAGCTGGCCGACCGCCTCGCCGAGCGCGTCGTTGGTCAGCGCGACGCCGCGCCGCCAGCGCTCGCGTTGCGTGGGCACGCCCGACAGCGTGTGGTTGTAGAAGGCGAAGCGCGCATCGTCGAACGCCTTGGGCAGATAATTGGCGTGATCGCTGACGAAGTGGAAGGCGAGATAGTCCTTCCAGGTCGCGACCGGCGTCGCGGCGAAGATCTTGCCCATCGCTGTAAGCGCGGTGTTCTGCATCATCAGCACCTTGGGCGAGTTCTCCAGCCCAGCGGTGCGGAGCATCAGCGCCCAGTCGAACTCGGGCGCCTTGCGCGTCAGCCCGGCGATATCCTCGGGATCGTTGAGCGCGGCGATGTCACGGCTCTGCGCGGGCGACCATTGATCTTTCGCCATCGCGGTCTCGAGCGCGAAGATCGCATCGGCCTTGGCGCTGGCGCCGTCGATGCCGGCGAGCGTGAGCATCTGTTCGATATAGGCGCGATACGCCTTGCGGAACGCATCATACTTCTCGCCGGTGAGCAGATAATTGTCGCGCGGCATGCCGAGGCCGCCCTGTTCGGTGATGGCGGTGTAGCGGGTCGGATCGTCGAGGCCCGGCATCACGCCGATCTCGACCGGCGTGGCATAGCCGACGCTCGCGAACACCGTCTGCAGCCCGGCGCGGTCCTGCACCGCGGCGATCTTGGCCAGATACGGCTTGAGCGGCGCGGTGCCCTTCGCCTCGATCCCGGCGGTGTCCATCCACGTCGCATAGAAATCGCCGACCTGCTGCCCGGTCGCGCCGTATTTGGCGGGGTTGGCGGCCATGTCGTCGAGGATGGTGCGGACGTTCGCCTCGGACGCGTCGCGCAGCAGCACGAACGCGCCGGTCGAGGCCTTGTCGGCGGGGATTTCGGTCTTCTTGTCCCAGCCGCCATTGGCATAGGCCCAGAAATCGTCGCCGGGCTTCACCGCGGGATCGCGCGCGGTGAGATCGACGCCGAAATCGCCATAAGCGGTTTTGGCGGCGGGTGCCGCGACCGTCGGGACGGCGACCGCGAGGGCGAGCATCGCCGATGTGCGGAGCAGAACGGATAAGCGCATGAAATTCCCCACCTTACTGTATTAGTGGAGGATAGCGGTGCGCCGGCCCGGCGGCAATCCCCAGCCGGCGCGCGCGCCTAGCGCAGCAGCACGAGTTCCTCGGCCATCGTCGGGTGCAGCGCCACGGTATCGTCGAACGCCTGTTTGGTGAGGCCGGCCTTCACCGCCACCGCCGCCGCCTGCAGGATCTCGGGCGCGTCGGGGCCGATCATGTGGAGGCCGAGGATGCGGTCGGTCGTGCTGTCGCACACCATTTTGTACAATGCGCGTTCGTTGCGGCCGGCGAGGACGTTCTTCATCGGCCGGAAATCCGAGGTGTAGACCTTGACCGAGCCGAACTTGTTCTTGGCCTGCCCCTCGGTCAGCCCGACGCCGGCGATCGGCGGATGGCTGAACACGGCGGACGGGATGTTGTCGTAATCGACCGTGCGCGGGGCGTTGCCGTATAGCGTGTCGGCGAACGCCTGCCCCTCGCGGATCGCGACGGGGGTGAGCTGGACGCGGTTGGTGACGTCGCCGATCGCGTAGATGCTTTCGCACGACGTCTGGCTCGCGTCGTTGACGGGAATCGCGCCCTTGGCGTCCACTTCGATGCCGGCGGTCTCCAGCCCGAGTCCCTTGGTGTTGGGATCGCGCCCGGTCGCGAACATCACGCAATCGGTCTCGATCGGATCGTGCCCGGTCATCGACACGAGCAGGCTGCCGTCGGCCTGTTTCTCGATGCCACGGAAATCGGCGTGGAAGCGGAAGTCGATCCCCTTCATCATCGAGATCTGGAGCAGCCGGTCGCGGATCTGCTCGTCATAGCCGCGCAGGATCACGTCGGTGCGGTTGATGAGCGTCACGTGCGCGCCGAACTGGTGGAACACGCCGGCGAATTCGTTGGCGATATAGCCCGCGCCGGCGATGACGATGCGTTTGGGCACCGCATCGAGATGGAACGCCTCGTTCGAGGTGATGCCGAGTTCGTGGCCGGGGCAGTTCGGCACCGACGGCGTCGCGCCGGTCGCGACGAGGATGCGGCGCGCAGTCAGCTCGCGGCCGTCGCCGAGCCGGATGCCGTGCGGGCCGGTGATGACGGCGCGATCGTTGATGATCTCGACCTTGTTGTTGGTCAGCGTCGAGGTGTACGCCTGATTGATCCGGTCGACCTCCTCGAAGACGTTGGCGGTCAGTACCTTCCAGTCGAAATCGCAATCGGGCACGTTCCAGCCGAAGCGGCGCGCATCGGCGAGATCCTCGGCGAAATGCGCGCCATAGACGAGCAGCTTCTTGGGCACGCAGCCGCGGATCACGCAGGTTCCGCCGACGCGATACTCCTCGGCCACCGCCACTTTGGCGCCGTAGGCGGCGGCGACGCGCGAGGCGCGCGTTCCGCCCGAGCCCGCCCCGATGACGAAGAGATCATAATCATAGCTGTCGGTCATGCATGGCTCCTAGACCGCGCGACATCGCTTCGAAAGCGCATTGTCGCGTGCCCGCTTTCCTGTATCGAAGCGCATAGGTAGGGTGCCGGGGCGCCCTGGGGAAGCGGTCGATAGTGCCGCGTGGTCGTTTCAAGGAGACAGTCGATGCGCCATATTCCGTGCCTGTTGGGCCTGCTGGCCCTCGCCGCGTGTCAGCAGAGCACGCCACAGACGGATGCCGCGCCGCAGCAGGAGGTCGCCGAGCAGACCGATACGCCCAACCCGACCGAATCGCCGATCGACCCCGATCCCAACAATCCGCTGATCGGTGACTGGAAGCTGGATGACGGGCTCGCCTGTATCTACAACCGGCTGACCTTCACCGAGGACATGCGCGTGATGCACCGCACCGGCTCGGCCGCGCAGGACATTCCGACGCCGGTCGATTCCTACAAGGTCGCGGGCGGCAAGGTTCAGGTCAATGTGGTCGGCGAGGACAATCCGGTCTCCTATGTGATTTTCGATCCCTCGCACATCGGCGACGGCACCGAGGCCTGCCGGTTCCACAAGGTGAGCGCGGTGGCGGCCCCGCCGGCGAATTGACGCCGGCGCCCTAGACCCGGCCGAACAGCCGCCGCCACCAGGGTGCGGGGCCGGCGCAAGCGGTGACGACCATACCCTTGCGCACGCCCACCGGCCAGCTTCGCAGGCGTTGCTTGACGCACGGCCCCGCCACGCAGACGCCGTCCTCCGCGCGGAACAGCGCGCCATGCCATGTGCAAGCGACCAGCAGGCCGGTCGAGACGGCGTGGACCGTGTATCCGTCCGGCCGCGCGGCGAGCGGCACGCCGGCGTGCGGGCACAGATCGACATAGCCGGTCACGCGGTCGCCGCTGCGCACCACGAAGCCGTCGAACCGGCCGCACTTCAAGTCCAGCCGGAACCCGCGCGCGGCGCCATCGGCGATGTCGGCGAGCGCGCTCAGCCTCAGTCCCGGCGGCGTGGCGTAGAGGCGGGTGTCGGCTGGCATGGGATATCCTCGCGAAAGCGGGGCCTTATCCTTTATAAACGGGTGCGATGCTATCGGCGCGGCGACACTGGGGAAATGCGGGGGAGTCGCGCGCGGTGAGGCAATTTTCGGCATCGGAATCCGGCGGGCAAGGCGCTATGCGCACTGCGATGAAACGCCCCGCCCTGTCGATCGTGATCCCCTGCTACAACGAGGCCGCCTGTCTCGACCAGCTCCATGCCCGCGTCTCCGCCGCCGCACGCTCGGCGGTGGGCGAGGATTTCGAAATCCTGTTCATCAACGACGGTTCGAAGGACGATAGCTGGCCGGTGATGCAGCGGCTCGCCGCCGCCGACCCGCATCTCGTCGCGATCAACCTGTCGCGCAACCACGGCCACCAGCTCGCGCTCACCGCCGGGCTCGATCTGTGCGCGGGCGAGCAGATCCTCATCATCGACGCCGATCTGCAAGACCCGCCCGAACTGCTCACCGACATGCGCAGGGTGATGACCGAGCAGCAAGCCGACGTTGTCTATGCGGTGCGGCGCAAGCGCGCGGGCGAATCGCTGTTCAAGAAGGCGACGGCGGCGGCGTTCTACCGGCTGCTCGACCGCGTGACCGACACCGCGATCCCGCTCGATACCGGCGATTTCCGGCTGATGAGCCGACGCGCGCTCGACGCGTTCCTGGCGCTGCCCGAACAGGCGCGCTTCATTCGCGGGATGGTCGCGTGGGTCGGCTTCCGGCAGGTGCCGTTCGCCTATGACCGGCATGAGCGGTTCGCGGGCGAGACCAATTATCCGCTCGGCAAGATGATCCGTCTCGCGCTCGACGCGGTAACGGGCTTCTCGACCGCGCCGCTGCGGCTCGCCAGCCATGCCGGGCTGGTGCTGACCGGGCTGTCGCTGCTGCTGTTCGTCTATATCGCGGTCGGCTTCTTCACCGGCTCGGCGGTGGCGGGATGGACCTCGACGATGCTGGTGGTGGTGCTGCTCGGCGCGGTGCAGATGTTCGTGCTCGGCATGATCGGCGAATATCTCGGGCGGCTGTATGTCGAATCGAAGCGGCGGCCGCTGTATCTGGTCGCCGATGTCGCCGGCCCGGTGCGGGGCCACGCGACCTTGGGGTTCAGCGCGGTTCCGGCGGCTGAGGTTTCGGGCGAGGCTGCAGCGGACGCCTGATCCCAACGCGTTCGTGCCGAGCGACGTCGAGGCACCTGCGCTTGGGGCACGCCCCTCGACTTCGCTCGGGACGAACGGTGTTGGGGGAAAATGGCTAAGCCGTGACCTTCGCCAGCAGCGCCGCCGCTGCCGCCGTCTCGGCTTCCTGCTTCGATCCGCCTTCGGCCTCGACGTCCGCGAACGTGCCGAGCGCGGCCTTGACGATGAAGCGGGGCGCGTGGTGCGGGCCGGAGCGGTCGATCACCTCGTAGCTCGGTGCCTTGCGGTTGTGCGCGGCGGCCCATTCCTGGAGCGCGGACTTGGGGTGCTGCGGCGCCGCCGTCGCGCGTGTGGGGCGGTCGCCCCAAGCCCTGCGGATCGCGGTGCGCGCGGCTTCGAGACCCGCTTCGAGATACAGCGCGCCGATCAGCGCCTCCATCACGTCGCCGAGCACATTGTCGCTGTCCGAGGCGCCGTCGTCGCGGGCCTGCTTGCCGAGGCGTAGGTGCGCGGGCACGCCGAGCGCGCGCGCGACATCCGCGCAGGCGGCGCCCGTCACCAGCGTGTTGAGTCGCCGCGACAGCGCGCCTTCGGGCTCCTTGGGGTAGAGCGCGTAGAGCCATTCGGCCATGACGAGGCCGAGCACGCGGTCGCCGAGGAATTCCAGCCGCTCGTAATTCGCCGCCGCCTGGCTGCCGTGGGTCAGCGCGCGCTCAAAGGTGGCGAGATCGACCGGCGCGTGGCCGAGAATCTCGGTGAGCCATGCCGCGAGCGCGTCGCCGCTCAAAAGCCTGCCCCGATGCGGCTCCACCGCGCGGCGGTGAACCAGGTCCAGGGCAGCAGCCAGTTGGCCGAGCCGTCGGTCGACCAGAAGCCGACCACCGCCTTGCCCTCGATCCGTTCGAGCGGGACATAACCCATGCCGCTGCTTTCGCCCGGCAGCGCGTCGGCGGGTGCGGGGAAGCGGCTGTCCGAACTGTTGTCCCGGTTGTCGCCCATCACGAAGATGTGGCCGGCGGGGACATTATAGACCTTGGTGTCGTCGCGGTCGGGCATCTCGCCCTTGTCGAGCACGTCGTAGCTCTTGCCGTTCGGCAGCGTCTCGCGGAACTGCATGTAGCGGCACACCGGCTTGCCCTTGGCATCGACGTCCTGGAACTGGGTGTCGCACGCATCGGTGCCGTAATTGGGGCTGAGCGGCAGCAGGAAATCGCCGATGCGCTGCTTGGGAACGGGCACGCCGTTGAGGATCACCTGCCCGTGGCGGACCTGGATCGTGTCACCGGGCAGGCCGATCACGCGCTTGATGACGTCGACATCGTCACCCGGCGGCCCGCGAAACACCACCACGTCGCCCCGCGCCGGATCGCGCCCGAAGATTCGCCCCGGAATCAGCGGCCAGCCCCACGGCAGCGACCAGCGCGAATAGCCGTAGTTCCACTTGGAGATGAACAGATAGTCGCCGATCAGCAGGCGCGGCATCATCGACTCGCTCGGGATGCTGAACGGCGCGAAGACGAAGCTGCGGAACACCAGCACGACGATCGCCAGCTTGAGCAGGAAGCTGAGCGTCTCGCGCGTTTCGGACCGGGGTTTCTTCGCCCTGGCCCTGGTCTGCGCCGGAGTGGAGTCGGTATCGGACATTTTCGGGGCTTTGGGCAGGGCGGGCCGGCGCGTCAAGCTGGCGGTTGCAAAGTGGTGCGACTAGGACGATCTCACCAACCGTTCCTACCCCCAATACCGAGGTGCCCATGCCTGCCGACTGGACCGCGATCGAACAGCTCCCCGCCACCAAGCTCACCGATCTCTTCGCCGCGGACGCGGGGCGGCTCGACAGCTTCAGCCTCGATGTCGCCGGGCTGCATTTCGACTGGTCGAAGACGCATCTCACCAAGGATGCGGTCGCGGCGTTCGAGGCGCTCGCCAAGGCGCAGGATCTCGCCGGCAAGCGCGAGGCTTTGTTCGCGGGCAAGGTCATCAACACCACCGAGGGCCGTTCGGTCACGCACGTCGCCGAGCGCGGCGAGGGCGCCGAGGAGGACGTCGCCAAGGCGCAGGCGCTTCACGCCCGCATGCGCGCACTGATCGACGCGATCGAAGGCGAGGCGCTCGGGCCGATCGAGCATATCCTGCATGTCGGCATCGGCGGGTCGGCGCTCGGCCCCGATCTGCTCGTCGATGCGCTGGGGCGCGAATCCGGGCGCTACGACGTCGCGATCGTCTCCAACGTCGATGGTGCGGCGCTGGAGGAGGCGTTCGCCAAGTTCGACCCCACCGCGACGCTGCTGGTGGTCGCCTCCAAGACCTTCACCACCAAGGAGACCATGCTCAACGCCGAGAGCGTGCTGCAATGGATGGCCGAAGGCGGTGTCGAGGACGTGTACGGCCGCGTCGTCGCGCTGACCGCCGACCCCGACAAGGCGGTCGAGTGGGGCGTGGACGAGACCCGCGTGCTGCCGTTCGCGGAATCGGTCGGCGGGCGCTATTCCTTGTGGTCGTCGATCGGCTTTCCGGCCGCGCTCGCGCTCGGCTGGGACGAGTTCGCCGAGCTGCTCGAAGGCGCGGCCGAGATGGACCGGCATTTCAAGCTGACCGCGCTCGGCGAGAACGCGCCCGCCCTCGCCGCCTTCGCCGATCTCTATTACGCGCAGGTCCGCCACTGCGAGACGCGTGCGACCTTCGCCTATGACGAGCGGCTGCGGCTGCTGCCGTCGTACCTCCAGCAGCTCGAGATGGAATCGAACGGCAAGGGCGTGACGATCGACGGCACGCCGCTCACCCGGCCGAGCGCGCCGATCACCTGGGGCGGGGTCGGCACCGATGCGCAGCATGCGGTGTTCCAGTTGCTCCACCAGGGCACGCATCTCGTGCCGGTCGAGTTCGTCGCGGTGATCGAGCCGGGCGATACGCTGAGCGAAGACCACCACCGCCAGTTGCTGCTCAACGCGTTCGCGCAAGGCGCCGCGCTGATGGCGGGCCGCGACAATGCCGACAAGGCGCGCGCCTATTCGGGCGATCGGCCGTCCTCGACGATCCTGCTCGACACGCTCGATGCGCGCACGCTGGGCGCGCTGATCGCCTTCTACGAGCATCGCACGTTCGTCAGCGGCGTGCTGCTCGGCATCAACTCGTTCGACCAGTTCGGAGTCGAGCTCGGCAAGGAAATGGCCAAGGCGGCGGATGCGGGCGGGCAGGAGTTCGACGTCTCGACCGCAGACCTCATCAAGCGCGCGTTCGGGTGATCTCGGGGCCGGGTGGTTACCACTCGCCCTCATCCCTTTCGCCAATGGGCCACGCCTGCTGCCGTTGAACTGACGGGTATTGCATGGAATCGGGCGTCATTCGATGCTATTGTCGTGCCTGTGATGGAGGTTTCGATGCGTACCACACTCGCTCTCGACGATGATTTGGTCGCCAAGGCGCAGGCATTCACCGGCCTCAAGGAGAAGTCGGCGCTGGTGCGCGAAGCGCTGACGGCGCTGATCGAACGCGAGAGCGCCCGCCGCCTCGCGCGCCTTGGCGGGAGTGAACCTGAAGCCGTTGCAGCCCCGCGCCGCCGTGCCGAATGATTCTGGTCGATAGTTCGGTCTGGATCGATCATCTACGCGGCGGCGATGGGGCGCTGACGGCGCTGCTGGAGCGCAACGGGGTACTGGGGCATCCGTTCGTCATTGGCGAACTGGCCCTTGGGAGCCTGCGCCAACGAGACGTGATCCTTGCCGCCTTGCAGGATCTACCCTTGGCGGTGGTGGCCGACACCGCGGAAACGATCGGCTTCATCACGCGCCATAGCCTGCATGGGCGTGGCATCGGCTATATCGACGCCCATTTGCTGGCGAGCGTGCGCTTGACGGCAGGCTCGACGCTTTGGACACGCGATAAACGCTTGCGCGCGATTGCCGCTGAACTCGGTATTGCCGCCGACCTGCCCTGAGCAGAGCGGGGTCAGAGCTAGACCCGTTCGACGCCGTTGACCGCGTCGGCGGCGCGCAGCGCGGCGATCAGGCGCATCAGATGCTGGGTATCGTGGACTTCGATATCGAAGGTGTTGGTGTGCAAACCCGTGTCGCGGTTGTCGAGCCGCATGTTGACGATATTGGCCTTTTGCGCGCCGATGATCGTCGCGATCGTGCCGAGCGCGCCGGGTTCGTTCTTCACCCCCACCGAGATTCGCGCGGTGCCGCCTTCGGTCTTGTCGCCCCAGGCGAGATCGATCCAGTCGGCATCGTCGGCGCGCGCCAGCACCGGGCAGTCGATGACATGGACCTCGATGCCCTGATCGGGCCGGCGCAGGCCGACGATGCGGTCGCCGGGAATCGGGTGGCAGCATTCGGCGAGATCATAGGCGACGCCGGGGGTGAGACCGCGGATCGAGATCGCCTTGGTCTGCGGCGGCACCTGCCGTTGGCCGCTCGCCTCGACCGAGCCGGGCATCAGCGCTTCCATCACGTCGGCATCGGGAATGCGGCGGCGCGCGATCGCCTCCATCAGCGTCGCCTCGTCGGGGAGCTTGAGCCGGGTCAGCGCGAGCTTGATCGCGTCGGCGCCGATCGGCGCGGGCAGGCGCGAGACGACCTCCTCGTAGAGCTTGCGCCCTAGCGCCTGCGTCTCGTCGCGTTCGGACTGGCGCAGGTACCGGCGGATCGCCGCGCGCGCCTTGCCGGTGATCGCGAAGTTCATCCAATTGGGCTGGGGGTGCTGCGCCTTGGAACGCAGGATCTGCACCTGATCGCCATTCTCGATCAGCGTGCGCAGCGGCACGACGCGGCCGTTGATCTTCGCGCCGACCGCCTGATCGCCGAGATCGGTGTGGACCGCATAGGCGAAGTCGATCGGCGTCGCGCCCTTGGGCAATTGGTGCAGCTCGCCCTTGGGGGTGAAGGCGAAGATGCGATCCTGATACATCGCCATGCGGGTATGTTCGAGCAGCTCCTCGGGGCTGTCGGCGGTGTCGAGGATTTCGATGAGGTCGCGGATCCAGCTCACCTGCGTTTCGGGGCGGACCTTGTCCTGCTTGTACGCCCAGTGCGCGGCGAGCCCGAGTTCGGCCTCCTTGTGCATCTCCGGCGTGCGGATCTGGATTTCGATGCGGCGGTTCTCGGCGTGGATCACCGAGGTGTGGAGCGAGCGATAGCCGTTGCGCTTGGGGGTCGAGATGTAATCCTTGAACCGCCCCGGCACCATCGGCCAGCGCCGGTGGATCGCGCCGAGCGCCGCGTAGCATTCCTCCTCGCTCGGCACGATCGCGCGGAACGCCATGATGTCGGAGAGCTGTTCGAAGCTGATGTCGCGCTCGTTGGTCTTCTTCCAGATCGAATAGGGGTGTTTCTCGCGGCCCGTGATCTCGGCCTCGATGCCGTGGCGCGAGAGCAGCAGCTTAAGGCCCGAGCCGATCTTGGCGATGCGGTCCCCGCCGCCTTCCTGCAATTGCGCGAGCCGGCGGGTGATCGATTCATAGGCTTCGGGTTCGAGCTGCTGGAAGGCGAGCGTCTGCATCTCCTTCATGAATTCGTACATGCCGATCCGCTCGGCGAGCGGCGCGTAGATGTCGAGCGTCTCGCGCGCGATGCGGCGGCGCTTCTCGGGCTTGGCGATGAAGTGCAGCGTGCGCATGTTGTGCAGCCGGTCGGCAAGCTTGACCAGCAGCACGCGGATATCGTCCGACATGGCGAGCAGGAACTTGCGGAGGTTTTCCGCCGCGCGCTCGTTCTCGGTCTGCGCCTCGATCTTGGAGAGTTTGGTGACGCCATCGACCAGCCGCGCGACCGAGGGGCCGAAGATCTTCTCGATCTGCTCGGGCGTGGCGACGGTATCCTCGACGGTGTCGTGGAGAATCGCGGTGGCGATCGTCTCGTCGTCGAGGCGAAGGTCGGTCAGGATGCCCGCCACCTCGATCGGGTGGCTGAAATACGGGTCGCCCGATGCGCGCTTCTGCGTGCCATGCGCCTGTACCGAAAAGACATAGGCGCGGTTGAGCAACGCCTCGTCGGCGTCCGGATCGTAGCTAAGTACCCGATCGACCAGTTCATATTGTCGTAGCACGGCGGTAAGATGGGGGCGTGACGGGCGGATTGGCAACACAATCTTGATCGCGGCGATGGGCTTTTCCGGGACGGTGTGATTGTTGCCACGTTTCCGGCACGAGGAGAGGCGAAGGCGATGGCACGCGAGACCTGGTTGATCACCGGCGCATCCGCCGGATTGGGCGCGCTGTTCGCCGAGCGCACGGCGGCGGCGGGGCATGACGTGATCCTCGTCGCGCGGCGGGCGGACCGGCTCGAGGCGCTGGCGGCGCGGATCGCCGCGACCGGGGCGACGGCGAGCGTGATCGCGTGCGATCTCGGCGCGGCGGGGGCGGTCGCTGAGCTGATGCGCGGGATCGCCGCGCGCGGGCTGGTGGTGGATACGCTCATCAACAACGCCGGCTTCGGGGTGCGGGGCGCCTTCGCGCAGAGCGACGGCGCGGCGCAGACGGCGATGATCGACCTCAACTGCCGCGCGCTGGTCGAGCTTGCCCATGCGGTGCTGCCGCGCATGGTGCGGATGCGGCGTGGCGGCATCCTCAATATCGCCTCGACCGCGGCGTTTCAGCCGGGGCCGGGGATGGCGGTCTATTATGCGACCAAGGCGTTCGTGCTGAGTTTCTCCGAAGCGCTGCACGAGGAGGTGCGCGCGAGCGGCGTGCGCGTGACGGCGTTGTGCCCAGGGCCGACGCGGACCGAGTTCGCCGATATCGCCGGCATGGGTGCGAGCCCGTTCTTCGAGAAGAACGCCGCCGATCCCGAGACGGTGGTGCGCGACGGCATGAGCGCGCTGGCGCGGGCGCGCGCGATCAAGGTGTCCGGCGCGATGAACGCGGCGGTGGCGGGCTCGGTCGGGTTGCTGCCGCGCGCGCTGACGCGGCGCGTCTCGGCGCGGGTGCAGAAGATGCTCGCGGGGTGACGCCTTAGAGCGGAATCATCGTTCGCTCGGGACGAGCCGGCGGGCGGCGCGCGCCCGAAGATCAAAAAAGGCGGGCGCCGGAGTGGCGCCCGCCCGCCTTTTTCGGTCGGACCCGGCGCGTTTTGCGCGCCGGGCGAGTCCTCAGTACGTGCCCGAGAAGCTGCGGTTGAGCGACCGGTCGTTGGCCGAGGTGGTGCGGTTCGCGTCGCGATCGTCGCCGTTCTCGTTGAAGAAAGCGGTGTTGCGATCCTCGTCGCGCCAATGCGCCTTGGCCTCCTCAGCGGTCTTGCGGACCCGGACCTGCTTGGCATCGACCGAATCGATCCAGCGCGAGGGGATCGAATGGTGATGGCCGCCGGCATCCGCATCGCTCTTGGTGAGGATGATGCGGTCGCCGCGCACCTTGTCGACCGTGCCGATATGCTGGCCGTCCGACCCGATCACCTCGAAATGCTCCTCGACCTTGGCGAGCGCGCCGCGCTGGGTCTGGCGCTCGTTCCGCCACGCGCCGAACTCGTTTTCGAACTTTGAACGGTTTTCGGTGCGATATTCGTGATAGTCGCGATCGAGCGCGTCGATCTGGCTGCGGCGCCACTGATGATAATCATGGTCGCGGCCATAGGACGCGCCCTGGTGCGAGTGATCGCGGCGATCGTCGTACCGCGAATCGAGCTCGCGGCGGCGCTCGGCCTCCTCGTCACCGAACCACGAGCGGACCTCGTCGCCGGCGCGATCGAAGAAGCCGCGATCCTCATAATCATAGCCTTGCGGCTGGCGGCCATAATCGCGCGCCTGGTCGCGTCCGCCGGTTTCGGTGTAGCGGCGCCCGTGGCTGCCGTAGCTGCCGCGATATTCACCGCCGCCGAAATTGCTGCGGTCACGCGCGTAGCCGCGCCCGTCGAAATCGCGGTTGCCGTCCCGGCCGCCGAAATAGCGCCCTCGCTCGCGGCCCGCATAACCGTAATCGCGGCCGCCGTAGCCATAGTCGCGGTTGCGGTCATAATCGCCGCGATCGCGATCACGGTCGAACGCGCCGGCGGCCTGATAGTCGCGCGCGCTGGAATAGGTATAGTCGCGGCCCGAGCCATAGTCGCGGCCCTGGATGTCCGGGTCCGGGCTATGGCTATAGGTGCCGGGGTCGTTCTGGGGATAACGGTCGTAAGGCATGATGGCGTCCTCCTGAGACGGTCGTGCTGCGACCGGCGGCGGCATTCGCGCCTGCCTGTCGGTTGCCTGCAAAGAAGGGATGAGCGCGGCGATTGTTCCGACGCGCCGGCCGCCGGGTGTCGCGTGCCGCCGCAGCGCAGGCGCGGCTCATCGCAGCGCCACAGGTGGTCTCACGTCGATGAAAATTTGCGCTGGCGGGCGTTGCATCGCCGAAAAAGCGCGGCTACAGGCGTGGTCCCGCATCCACGGCGTGGCACGGGGCTGTAGCTCAGATGGGAGAGCGCTGCAATCGCACTGCAGAGGTCAGGGGTTCGATTCCCCTCAGCTCCACCAGCCGCCGGGCGGCTGATGGCAAGGCCGCGGGGCGCGGCCGAACGGGAAGGTCAGCGGTCCACCGTCACGTTTTGATCGGTCTTTTCGGGCCGGGCGGCCGAGCGTCGCGCGGCAAGCGCGGCGTTGTTGGCGAGCGCCTGTTCGTTACAATGCTGCTCCCACGCGCGACGCGCGGCTGCGTCGCGACGGCGCAGATATATGGCATAGGCCACGAAGGCGATCACGAAGGCCGCGACCGCACACACCAGAAAGACCGCCACCCCTAGCTCCTATATCGCGAAACGCGCAACCGAACGGTTTGTCGCGCCCCCCGCACGACTCAACCCATCCGGAATGGACCTATACGGGGCGGGCGGGGGGTTGCCAATGGCGCGGGCGGGTGTGGAAACGTTTTTGATTGGGCGATTACGGCCGCATCATCCAGGTATTATGCAGGTGTAATCAACCCGTCAGCGCGAGGTCCATATCGGCGAGCGCGTGCCCGAGCAGCGCGCGCATCGCCGCGCGCGCGCCCGGTGCGTCGCCCGCCGCGATCGCCCGCATCACGGCTTCGTGATCGACGATCGGATCGCGCGGCAGGCGCTGCTTGCGGTGCTTGAAGGTGGTGGTCCAACTCACCGCCGCGCCGACCGATCCCGCCAGGCTAGCGAGCGCGGCATTGTGCGCGGCGGCGAGGATCGCGTGGTGGAAGCGCTGGTCGGCGGCGCGGCCGGCGGGGGTGGAGAGGCGGTGCGTGCGCATCTGATCGAGCGCGGCGGCCAGCTCGGCGAGGTGCGCGTCGGTGCGGCGTGTGGCGGCGAGTTCGGCGGCGGCGGGTTCGATGATGCCGCGCAGTTCGAACAGATCGCGGACGAATTGGGGATCGGGCTCGTCGCTGAACATCCAGGCGAGCAGATCGGGATCGAGCAGGTTCCAGCGCGCGCGCGGCGTGACGCGGGTGCCCGCCTTGGGGCGGCTCTCGATCAGCCCCTTGGCGGCGAGGATACGCACCGCCTCGCGGTAGGCGGTGCGCGAGACGTGGAGCCGCCCGGCGCTTTCGATCTCGCCCTCGAACAGCGTGCCGGGCGGGTGCCGCCCGTTGAGGATGGCGATGCCGAGATCCCGGGCGATCGTCTGGTGGATGCGGAGCGGCGATTTGGGCGCGCCCGGTTCGTTCCCCGTGTCGTGATCCAAGCGCGCCTCCCCAACCTCCGGCTCAGTCGTGAAACGCCTCCGTGGCGACGTGGCGGCCGCACAGGAACGCATCGGCGACCAGTTGCAGCGGGGCGAGATCGACGTCGATCTCGTTGCGATTGGCGATATCGACGAAGCGGCGGTACATCGCGGGGTATTCCTCCTCGGCGCCGGCGGGCTGCTCGGCATCGCCGATGAACCAGCGGTTGCCGCCCTCGGCGAGCCGCAGCGTGCCCGCGTCGGTCTCGACGGTGATGTCCCAGCTCTGCGGGCCAGTCTGCCGCCAGTCGAACACGGTGTCGATCGCCGCGCCCGCGCCGGTGCGCATCGTCAGCGTCGCACCGATCGGGGCCTGGCAGTTCGACGGCACTTCAAGCGTCGCGCCGAGCAGCGACACGCGGTCGGGCACGATCTCGGTGAGGATCGACAGCGCGTTGATGCCGGGATCGAACACGCCGAAGCCGCCCGCTTCCCAGATCCACGGCTGGCCGGGATGCCAGTGACGGACATCTTCCTTCCACGCGATATCGATGCTGCGGATGCTCGTCTGCGCGATCCAGTCGCGCGCGGCGGCGACGGCGGCGGCGTAGCGCGAGTGCCAGCTCGCGAACAGGCTGACGCCCTGCGTGCGGGCGAGCGCGATCAGCGCCTCGACTTCGGAGACGGTCGCGCCGGGTGGCTTTTCGAGGAAGACGTGCTTGCCGGCGGTGAGCGCCGCCACCGCCGCCTCGAAGCGCGCCTGCGGCGGCTGGCACAGCACGATCGCGTTCAACTCGGGCGACCCAGCCAGCATCGCGGCGAGATCGGTGTAGTTCGCGACGCCGTCACCCTTGGCGTTGCGGCTGGCGACCGCGACAAGGTCGATCCCGTCGGTCCTGGCGATCGCGGGCAGATGCTGGTCCCGCGCGATCTTGCCGAGCCCGACCAGCCCGAGCTTCAGTCCGCTCACAGTGCGCGGACCTTCGCCATGCCCGCGTCCTCAGCGCGCGCGAGCGGGTTGCGCACCGGCAGCAGGAAGGCGTCCGCCTCGACCTCGAACACGTCGCCGACCTGCGTGCGCGCACCGTCCGAGAAGGACAGGGTGGCGGTGCCGAAGAAGTGGACGTGGAGCGAACCGGGGCGGAGGAAGCCGGCATATTTGAAGTGATGATGCTCGAGATTGGCGAGGCTGTGCGACATGTTCGCCTCGCCCGATACGAACGGCTTCTCCCACAGCACCTCGCCACCCCGGACGATGCGGCTGGTGCCGCGCACGTCCTCGGGCAGATCGCCGAGCCGCAGTTCGGGGGCGAGCGCGGCCTGGCGGAGCTTCGAATGCGCGAGCCACAGGTAATTGCCGCGTTCGGTGACGTGATCCGAGAATTCGTTGCCGAGCGCGAAGCCGAGCCGGACGGGCGCGCCGTCCGCGTCGATCAGGTAGATGCCGGCGATCTCGGGTTCCTCGCCGCCATCCTCGGCGAACGCCGGCATGGTCAGCGGGGTGCCGGGATCGACGAGGATGCCGCCGTCGCCCTTGTAGAACCATTCGGGCTGCGCGCCGATGCCGCCATCGGCGGGCTTGCCGCCTTCGACGCCCATCAGGAACATCTTCATCGAATCGGTCTGCGAGTTCGCGGCGGCCTTGTGCATCTTGTCGCGGCCCTCGGCCGAGCCGAGGTGCGTGAGACCCGTGCCGCTGACCAGCGTGTGTGCCGGATCTTCGTGATCGATCGGCGACAGCAACCGAACGCTGGCGAGATCGATCGCGTCGCCCAGCGCCGCCTCGGCGGTCGCGGAGAGGCTGGAGCCTGCCGCGATCGCCTGCTGCGCCAGCGCGAGCGTGGTGGTCGCGCCGACCACCCGCCGCGCCGCGCCGCTCGCGTCGAGCGCGGCGACGCCGCGCGTATCGCCTTCGGCGAACTGGACGAGCGAACGGATCACTTGGCCTGCTCCAACGCGCCGTTCACGCGGCGCGTGATACCCCACGGGTTGGCCGCCTGAAGCGCCGGCGGCAACAGCGCGTCTGGCGTGTCCTGATAGCAGACGGGGCGCAGGAAGCGCGCCATCGCGAGCGTGCCGACCGAGGTGCTGCGGCCATCCGAGGTGGAGGGGAAGGGGCCGCCATGCACCATCGCATGCGTCACTTCGACGCCGGTCGGCCAGCCGTTGAACAGGATGCGGCCGACCTTGGCTTGCAGCGCGGGCAGCAGTTCGGCGGCGGCGTCATTGTCGCTCGCCTCGCTCTGGATCGTCGCGGTGAGCTGGCCTTCGAGATTGGCGATGACCGTCTTGATCTCGCCGATGTCCTTGCAGCGCACGAGGATCGACGACGAGCCGAACACCTCATGCGACAGCGCCACGTCGGCCTCGAACTTCTCCGCCTCGGTGGTGAACAGCGCGCCGACCGCCTGGTTGACGCCCTCGCCGACACAGCCGCGCGCGACCGTCTTGACGGCCTCGTGGCTCGCCAGTTCCTCGACGCCGCGTTCGAAGCTGGCGTGGATGCCAGGGGTGAGCATCACTGCGGGCTGCGCCGCCGTCAGCGCCTTGGCGGCGGAGGCGACGAAGGTTTCGAGATCGGGGTCGTCGATCGCGATGACCAGGCCGGGATTGGTGCAGAACTGGCCGGCGCCGAGCGTCAGCGAGCCGACGAAGGCGGGGCCGAGCGCCTCGGCGCGCGCGGCGAGCGCGCCGGGTAGGAGCACGACGGGGTTGATGCTCGACATTTCGGCATAGACCGGGATCGGCTCGTCACGCTGGCTGGCGATCTTGACGAGCGCCAGACCACCGCCGCGCGAGCCGGTGAAGCCGACCGCCTTGATGCGCGGATCGGCGACGAGCGCGCCGCCGAGTTCGTTGGTGGTGCCGGGCAGGTACGAGAACACGCCTTCCGGCAGACCGCACGACGCGACCGCCTGCTGGATCGCGCGCGCGACCAGCTCGCCGGTGCCGGGATGCGCGGGATGGCCCTTGACCACGACCGGGCAGCCGGCCGCGAACGCGGCGGCGGTGTCACCGCCCGCGACCGAGAAGGCGAGCGGGAAGTTCGACGCGCCGAACACCGCGACGGGTCCGAGCGCGACGTTGACGCGGCGCAGGTCGGCGCGCGGCAGCGGAGTACGCTCGGGCATGGCGGGATCGATCGTCGCGTCGAGCCACAGGCCGGCGCGGACTTCGGTCGCGAACATGCGGAGCTGGCCGACGGTGCGGCCGGTCTCGCCTTCGAGGCGCGGCTTGGGCAGCGCCGTCTCGGCCATTGCGGTCGCGACGAGATCGTCCTTGATCGCGAGGATGTTGGCGGCGACGGTCTCGATGAAGGTCGCGCGCGCGTCGAGGCTCAGCGTCGAGAAGGTCTGGAAGGCTTCGGCGGCAAGCGTGGTCGCCTTGGCGACTTCTGCGGGGCCGGCGTTGCTGAACGCGACGTCGCCGCTTTCGCCGGTCGCCGGGTTGATCGCGGTGAAGGTATCGGCGGTGCGGCTCTCGCTCGCGCCGATCAGAATGGCTCCGTTATACATGGTGATGTCTCCGGATCAGGGGCAGGGGGAAGTCGTAGGCGTGCGTGAGAGCTTCGTCGCCCTCACCCTTCCGGCGCCTTCGGCGCCTCCCTCCCTCTCCCGATGGGAGAGGGAAGGGGCCCGCCGGCGAAGCCGGTGGGAAGGGTGAGGGCGACCGCTCACATCAATGGTTGTCGCGCGGCAGGCCCTTGGTCTGGGCGATGCGCTGGTATTTTTCGGCGCCTTCGAGGATCGCGCCGGTTTCCATCTGGCCGACCACCGAGCGCTGGATCTCCTGCCACGGCGTCTGCGAGGCGGGGAATTTGAAGCCGCCTTCCGCCGTCAGCGCGGCGCGGCGCTCCGCCAGTTCCTCGTCCGAGATCAGCACGTTGGCCGAACGCTTGCCGAGATCGATGCGGACACGGTCGCCGGTGCGGATCAGCGCGAGGCCGCCCATCGCCGCCGCTTCGGGCGAGGCGTTGAGGATCGACGGGCTACCCGAGGTGCCCGACTGGCGGCCGTCGCCGATGCACGGCAGCGCATGCACGCCCTCGGTGATGAGGTACGACGGTGGCCGCATGTTGACGACCTCGGCCGCGCCCGGATAGCCGATCGGGCCGGCGCCGCGCATGAACAGCAACGTTTCGGGGGTGATGCCCGTGGCGGGATCGTCGATGCGGTGGTGATAATCCTCGGGGCCGTCGAACACCACCGCCGGGCCTTCGAACGCGTCGGGATCTTCGGGGTTCGACAGATAGCGGTCGCGGAACTCGGGCGAGATCACGCTGGTCTTCATGATCGCCGAGTTGAACAGATTGCCGCGCAGCACGATGAAGCCGGCTTCCTCGACGAGCGGCTGCTCGAACGGGCGGATCACCTTCTCGTCCTCGATGACCGCGTCGCGGCAATTGTCGCCCATGGTCTTGCCGTTGGCGGTGAGCGCGCCCTCGTGGATCAGCCCCTGCGCGATGAGCTGCGCGGTGACGGCGGGAACGCCGCCGGCGCGGTAGAAATCCTCGCCGAGATATTCGCCGGCCGGCTGGAGGTTGACCAGCAGCGGAACCTGATGGCCCTTTTCCTGCCAGGTCTCGATCGGCAGATCGACGCCGACGTGGCGCGCGATCGCCGAGAGATGGATCGGCGCGTTGGTCGATCCGCCGATCGCCGAATTGACGACGATCGCATTCTCGAACGCCTCGCGGGTGAGGATGTCGGAGGGCTTGAGATCCTCGGCGACCATCTCGACGATGCGGCGGCCGGTGCGATAGGCGACTTCCTGGCGGTCACGGTAGGGCGCGGGGATCGCCGCCGAGCCGGGCAGCGACATGCCGAGCGCTTCGGTGAGCGAGTTCATCGTCGTCGCAGTGCCCATCGTGTTGCAATAGCCGGTCGACGGCGCCGAGGAGGCGACGAGGCGGATGAATTCGGCATTGTCGATCTCGCCGGCAGCGAGCATCTGCCGCGCCTTCCACACGATCGTGCCCGAGCCGGTGCGCTCGCCCTTGTGCCAGCCATTGAGCATCGGCCCGACCGACAGCGCGATCGCGGGGATGTTCACCGTCGCCGCCGCCATCAGGCAGGCAGGCGTGGTCTTGTCGCAGCCGATCGTCAGCACCACGCCGTCGAGCGGATAGCCGTAAAGCAGTTCGACGAGGCCGAGGTACGAAAGGTTGCGATCGAGCCCGGCGGTCGGGCGCTTGCCGGTTTCCTGGATCGGGTGGACCGGGAATTCGATGGCGATGCCGCCCATCTCGCGGATGCCCTCGCGCACGCGCTCGGCGAGGACGAGGTGATGGCGGTTGCACGGCGAGAGGTCGGAGCCGGTCTGGGCGATGCCGATGATCGGCTTGCCCGACTGCAGTTCCTCCAGGCTCAGCCCGAAATTGAGATAGCGCTCGAGATAGAGCGCGGTCATGTCGATATTGTCCGGGTTGTCGAACCAGGCGCGGCTGCGGAGTTTGGGGGGCGTGTGGCTCATAGCGGTTCCCGTAGCGAAGGTGCCGATCGCATTGACGGCTCCGACCGCGAGATATACTCATACAATTACAGAATCAATCAGCACGTGAGGGTGTGTGGCAGGTCCAGTCTTGAATTCGGGAGGCGGCGCCGTGGCCCCCGCCTCGGGTGGTGGTCGGTCTTACGGACCCGCGCTGACGTTGCTCGCCACCTTGTTCTTCATGTGGGGGTTCATCACCGTCATCAACAACACGCTGCTGCCGCATCTGCGCAGCGTGTTCGATCTGAGCTACACGCAGACGACGCTGATCGAGTCGGTGTGGTTCATCGCCTATTTTTTCGCCTCGATTCCATCGGCCAAGCTGATCGAGCGGATCGGCTATCAGAAGTCGCTCGTCACCGGGCTTGGCATCATGGCGGCTGGCGCGCTCGGCATGATCCTTGCGGCCTCGATCCCGTCGTACGGCGTCACGCTCGTCATGCTGTTCGTCATCGCCAGCGGCATCACGTTGCTCCAGGTCGCGGCCAATCCCTATGTGGCGGTGATCGGGTCGCCCGAGACCGCGTCGTCGCGGCTCAATCTGGTGCAGGCGATGAACTCGGCCGGCACGATGCTCGCGCCGGCGTTCGGCGCGTATCTGATCCTCGGTCGCTCCGTGAGCGGCACCGCCAAGGCGGGCCGCGTGCTGACGCCCGCCGAGCGGCTCGCCGACGCGTATTCGGTGGTGCTGCCGTATCTGCTCGTCGCGGTCGTGCTCGTGGTGCTCGCGGTGGTGATCGCGCGCTTCCCGCTGCCTGCGATCGGGCAGAACGCGACCAGCCGCGTCGCCAAGGAAGAGCGCCAGCACCTGTCGCTGTGGAAGCACCGCGCGCTGGTGCTCGGCATTCCGACGATGGTCGCCTATCTGCTCGCCGAGATCGGCGTGGCCAATCTGTTCGTCAATTTCGTCAGCCAGCCCAATATCGCCGATCTGACACATGAGCAGGCCGGGCAATATCTGACCTTGCTGTGGGGCGGGATGATGGTCGGCCGCTTCGCCGGCTCGGCGATCATGCAGAAATTCCGCGCCGAGGACGTGCTCGCGGTGTTCGCGGGCGGCGCGCTGCTGGTGATGCTCGCGGTGCTGACCACCACCGGCCATGCTGCGATGTGGGCGCTGATCCTGGTCGGGTTGTTCCACTCGATCATGTTCCCGACGATCTTCACGCTCGCGATCCGCGGTCTCGGCCCGCTGACCGAAGAGGGTTCGGGGCTGATGATCATGGCGATCGCGGGCGGCGCGCTCGTGTTCGTGCAGGGGTTGCTGGCGGACCGCTTCGGGTTGCAGGCGTCGTTCGCGCTGACCGCGGCGTGCGAAGTGATCGTCCTGCTCTACGCTCTGTGGGGCTGCCGGGTATCGGCGGAGGAAGCGAAATGACCGACATGATCGAACCCCGGCTCGTGTGGCCGGTCGAGGCGACATTGGGCGAGGGGCCGGCATGGATCGGCCGCGAGAACGCCTTGTGGTTCGTCGACATCAAGGGCGGGAAGGTCCACCGCTACGATCCGGCGAGCGATGATCGCCAGTCGTTCGAGGTCGGCGGGATGCCGAGCTTCATCGTACCGGCCGAGGGCGGCAAGCTGCTCGTCGGCTCGGTCGATGGCCTGTATCTGCTCGAGGACGGCACGCTGACCGGCCCGGTCGCGAAGATCGACATGCCCGCGCACAACCGCACCAACGATGCGACCGTCGATGCCTCGGGCCGGCTGTGGCTCGGCACGATGGACAATGAGGAAGAGGCCAATACCGGGGCGATCCATGTGTTCGACGTGACCGACCTGCGCGCGGTCGGCGGCGAGTGCGTCATCACCAACGGCCCGGCGGTGAGCGGCGACGGCAACACGATCTATCACGTCGATACGCTCGGGCGGACGATCTACCGCTGCGACATCTCGGGCGGCACCAGCCTCGCGCATGGCGAAGTGTTCGTGAAGATCGCCGAGGCCGACGGCCACCCGGACGGCGTGACGGTCGATTCGGAAGGCTGCGTTTGGGTCGGGCTGTGGGGCGGCTGGCAGGCGCGGCGCTACGCGCCCGACGGCACGCTGATCGCGACGGTGCCGATGCCCTGCGCCAACGTGACCAAGGTGACGTTCGGTGGCCCGGATCTCAGCACCGGCTATGTCACCACCGCGCGCAAAGGTCTGTCGGAGGCCGAACTCAACGGCCAGCCGCTCGCCGGCGGGCTGTTCGCGTTCGACGCGCCGGCGCCGGGCGTGCCGCTGAGCGAGGTGAAGCTGAGCGCGTGAGCGGTTATACCGTCCTTGGTGACTGGGGCACGACGCGGCTGCGGCTGTTTCGGGTCGAAGCCGGCGTCGTCACCGATCGCGTCTTCGGCGATGGGATCGGGACGCCCGGCATCGTGCCCGAGGCGGTGCTGCGCGGTGCGCTCGCGCCTTGGCTGGCGGCGGGCGCGCCCGAAGCGATCCGGCTGTGCGGGATGGTCGGCGCGCGCGACGGCTGGCGCGAGGTTCCCTACGCCGACTGCCCGGCGACGCGCGACGCGTGGCTGAAGGCGGCAACCGGCCTGACGCTCGACGGCGTGCCGGTCTCGATCATGGCCGGGCTGGCGTGCGCCGACGCGGGCGGCGTGCCCGACGTGATGCGCGGCGAGGAAACCCAGCTTTACGGCGCGCTCGCGCTGTCGCCCGCTCTGGCGACGGGGCGGCACATCATCATCCTGCCGGGCACGCACAGCAAATGGGCGGTGATCGAGGATGGCGCGATCACGGGCTTCCGCACCATCCTCACCGGTGAGTTGTTCGCACTGCTGCGCCAGCATTCGACGCTGGCGCGCGGGCTGGCGGCGGGGGAGGCCGGTGCCGAGGCGGAGGGGTTCGCGGCTGGACTGGCTCGCGCCGAGACCGGAGTGCTGAGCGGCCTGTTCGGCGCGCGCGCGATGCAATTGCGCGGCGGCAAGACCCCAGATTGGGCGCTCGGCTATCTCTCCGGGCTGCTGATCGGCGGCGAGATCGTCGAGATGCGGGCGGCGCTTGGCGAAGCCGCGCGTATGACCATCATCGGCGATCCGCGCCTCGTCGATCGCTACCAAACCGCGTTTGAACGGATCGGTGCCGTCGTGCGGCGGCTCGACGGCGATGCCTGCGTGCTCGCCGGTTTATCCTAGGAGATTGCAATGACGCTCGATCACCTGCTCGGCGAGGGCGTGCCCCCGGTCGCCGCGATTTTGCGCGGGCTGCGCCCTGATGAGGCGCTCGACGTCGCTGCGGCGCTGATCGACAACGGTGTCCGCATCCTGGAAGTCCCGTTCAACTCGCCAGAGCCGCTCAAGAGCATCGCGGCGATCACCGCGGCGTTCGGCGACCGTGCGCTGATCGGCGGCGGCACGGTGCTGAGTGTCGAGGCGGTCGAGACCTTGGTCGAAGCCGGCGGTCGGCTGATGGTGACGCCCAACACCAACCCGGCGGTAATTTCGCGCGCGGTGGCGCTCGGGCTGGAGGTGCTGCCGGGTTTCATGACGCCGAGCGAGGCCTTCCAGGCGATCGCCGCCGGCGCGCGCCGGCTCAAGCTGTTCCCCGGCGCGAGCCTCGGCCCGGCCTATCTCAAGGCGGTGCGCGAGGTGCTGCCGCGCGACGTGGCGGTGTGGGCGGTCGGTGGCACCAATGCCGAGACGTTCAAGGATTGGCTCGCGGGCGGCGCGGAAGGCATCGGCGTGGGCGGCGCGCTGTTCAAGCCCGGCGACAGCGCCGCGCTGGTCGGCGAACGCGCGGCGGCGCTGACGGCGGCTTGGAAGGCGGCGGTCGCGAAGTAGTCGCGCGGCGGCGTCGTACCGGGGATGCATCATATCCGGTTCGGATCAATCGCCCGTTGGCAAAATTAGCGCGAAATTGTATAAGCGCGATATGGCACAGATGAACATCTCGCTCCCCGACAAGCTCAAGAGCTGGGCGGAGCGGCGTGTCGCCGACGGCGATTACAGCAGCACCAGCGACTATGTGCGCGATCTGGTGCGGCGCGACCAGGCGGCGACCGAGCAGCTTGAGCGGCTGCGGGCGGCGATCGATGTCGGTCGCGCGTCGCCGGAAAGCGATGCGACGATCGAAAGCATCATCGCCGAGGCGCGAGAGCAGCGCGTCGAGGCGTGATCGCGCTTACACTGGCGGACGCTGCGAAGGCCGATCTGGTTGCGATACTCGCCTACGGCACCGAGGCGTTCGGCATAGAGCGCGCCGAATCGTACTTACGTCGCTTCGATATGACCTTTGCCCGCATTCGGGAATATCCGTTAGCCAGTCGCCGCCATGACCCCATCCGTCCCCCGATTCATAGCGTGCCGTGTGGTAGCCATCGGGTCTATTACGACGTGCTACCGGATCGGGTTGTCGTGCAGCGTGTGCTGCACAAGGCGATGGACATAGAGCGCTGGTTGGACACTTAGGCGACATTTATCCCGAAGGTCCAACCGAGCGCGGAACGATTCTAGCTCTTCGGTTCAATCATGCTCCCGCCCACCCGAGCCCATGTAGAGCTCGCTGCCGGTTTCCTTGAACACCTTGCTCATCTCGGCCATGCCCGCTTCGGCGTCCTCGGCCGCGACGAAGCTCTCGACGGGCGCGTTCTGCTTGGCGGCGAAGTCCCGAACCTCTTGCGTGATCTTCATCGAGCAGAATTTGGGGCCGCACATCGAGCAGAAATGCGCGCTCTTGGCGCCTTCCGCCGGGAGCGTCTGGTCGTGGAACTGCTCGGCGGTATCGGGATCGAGCGAGAGGTTGAATTGGTCGCGCCAGCGGAAATCGAAGCGGGCGCGGCTGAGGGCGTCGTCGCGCAGCTTCGCGGCGGGGTGGCCCTTGGCGAGATCGGCGGCGTGGGCGGCGAGCTTGTACGTCACCACGCCGACCTTGACGTCGTCGCGATCCGGGAGCCCGAGATGCTCCTTAGGGGTGACGTAGCAGAGCATCGCGGTGCCGAACCAGCCGATCATCGCCGCGCCGATGCCGCTGGTGATGTGATCGTAGCCCGGCGCAATATCGGTGACGAGCGGCCCGAGCGTGTAGAACGGCGCCTCGCCGCAGGCGGCGAGCTGCTTGTCCATATTCTCCTTGATCTTGTGCATCGGCACGTGGCCGGGGCCCTCGATCATCACCTGCACGTCCTGTTCCCAGGCGCGCTTGGTGAGTTCGCCGAGCGTGTAGAGTTCGGCGAACTGCGCCTCGTCATTGGCATCGGCGTTCGAGCCGGGGCGCAGGCCGTCGCCGAGCGAATAGGCGATGTCATACGCCTTCATGATCTCGGTGATCTCGTCGAAGCGCTCGTAGAGGAAGCTCTCCTTGTGGTGCGCGAGGCACCATTTCGCCATGATCGAGCCGCCGCGCGAGACGATGCCGGTGACGCGCTTGGCGGTCATCGGGATATAGGGCAGGCGCACGCCGGCGTGGATCGTGAAGTAATCGACGCCCTGTTCGGCCTGCTCGATCAGCGTGTCGCGGAAGATCTCCCAGGTCAGATCCTCGGCGATGCCGCCGACCTTTTCGAGCGCCTGGTAGATCGGCACGGTGCCGATCGGCACCGGCGAATTGCGGAGGATCCATTCGCGCGTGTCGTGGATGTTGCGACCGGTCGAGAGGTCCATCACCGTGTCCGCACCCCAGCGGATCGACCAGACCATCTTGTCGACTTCGCTCGCCACGTTGGAGGCGACGGCGGAATTGCCGATGTTGGCGTTGATCTTGACGAGGAAGTTGCGCCCGATCGCCATCGGTTCGCTCTCGGGGTGGTTGATGTTTGACGGGATGATCGCGCGGCCGCGCGCGACCTCGTCGCGGACGAACTCCGGAGTCACGTAATCGGGGATCGATGCGCCCCAATCCTGCCCGTCGCGGACGAGCTTTTCCCTCGCCTGCGCGCGGCCGAGATTCTCGCGGATCGCGACATATTCCATCTCGGGGGTGATGATGCCGCGCCGCGCATAATGCATCTGGCTGACGTTCATCCCCGGCTTGGCGCGCAGCGGGCGCTTCACCACGTTGGGATATTGCGGCACCCCGGCGGAGCGATCGGGGCCGGACAGGCCGTTGTCCTCGGGGCGGATTTCGCGCGCGTCATAGCTCTCGACATCGCCGCGCGCCTCGATCCAGCTCCGGCGCAGTTCGGGCAAGCCGGTGTTGATGTCGATCAGCGCGTTGGGATCGGTATAGGGGCCTGACGTATCATAGACGCGCAGCGGCGGCTCGCCCGAGCCGGGTTCGAGATGAATCTCGCGCATCGCCACGCCCGCGCCGGGAATGTTGGGCGAAGGGACGTAAATCTTGCGCGATCCGCGGATCGGGCCGGTGGTCACGCCGATTTCGGTGCGGGTGGGAAGGTCGGCCATCTCGTCGTCTCCTCAAATGAGAGAAAACGGACTTTCCGATGGGGAAAAGGCCGCTCCCTCCCTACGCCGGTAAGCCCATCAAGGGGCCGGATCAGGTTCTACGGGTCGGACGGATTCGCACCGCCCCTCTCAGCCTCATGGCTCCCCGGGGAATGTGGTACGCGTAGCGGCTTTGCGGCGGGATGGGAAGTCCCGCCGCGCTAACGCAGGTTCAGGCGTTGCTCGCCGCGCTGGTCTTGATGTTGCCGTTGGCGCCAGCGGGGAAGAAGCCTCCCGAGGTCACCGCCGCGCTGTTCTGATAGGCGACGTTGAGCACCTGGCCGGCGGTGCGGGTGTAGACCCGGCCCTGCGCATCGGCGGGCACGATGTTGGCCGTGGTCGCGGTGCCGGTGATGCCCTGGTCGATATCGACCGAGCCATCGAATGCGTCGCGCGCGTTGCTGAACTGGCCGGCGGCCGTGCCCTGGCCCAAAGTGTAGAGCGTCGTGCGGATCAGCGCCGCGTGATACGCCTGGGTGGTGAGCAGGCCGGCGGCGGCATCGAGCGTGAGCGTGCTCGTCAGCAGCGTCGCCACGCCCTTGTAGGCCGTGACGGCGACATCCTTGAAGATGAAGGCGGCGAGCAGGAAGTTGAGATCGCTCGCATAGGGATCGAACGCCACGCCGCTCGCGACATAGCCGGCGGCGCGCGCGAAGGTGCTGAACGCGCCGCTCGCGCCGCCGTCGATGTTGAGCGACGGCATCGCCACCGCCGAGGAACCCAGCGCCGAGCGCAGGAAGGCGAGATGGGCGAGATCGTCGGCGGCGATCTCGCGCGCGTATTGCGCGATCAGCGGGTCGGCGAAGCTCACCGCGCGGCCGCCGGTCACGGTGCCTTGCTGTCCCGTGCCGGTGAGCAGCGCCGCGCCGCCGCCGGGATAGGCGCCCTTCTTGGGCTTGCCGTCGGTTTGCCCGGCCGGAGTGTTGGAGTCCGGCACGGCGGCGACGCCCGCGCCGGTGGTCGCGAAAGTGAAGAACTGCGCCTGGAGATAGGCGAAGTTGAGCGCGAGATTGAGCGCGTCGGCGTTGATGATCGCGCTGGTGTCGGTCGAGGTCGGGGTCGGCGTGGGCGTCGACGTGTCGGTCGAGCCGTCACCGCTGCCGCCGCACGCGCTGAGCAGCGCGAGGCCGCCGGCGGCGGCGGTCATCCGGCCAGTGGTGCGCAGGAAGTGGCGGCGCGCCAGGCGGCGACGGTCTTCGGCGGTGCTCGGCGAAGTCGAAAGAAGGTCGGTCGCGGTATCGGTCACGGGGGAGTCTCCGGGCGGAATTCGTAAGCGTGCGGCGAGGATCAGTTCGCGCCGCTGGCGACGGTCGTGCCGTTGACGCCAGCGGGGAAGAAGCCCCCGGACGAGGACGACAGGCTGTTGAGATAGACGATGTTGAGCACCGACGTCGCCGCGCGGCCGAAGGCGATGCCATCGGCGCCGGCCGGGGTGATGTTCGACACGGGGTTGCCGTTCGCGTCGGTGGTCGGCGAGATGCCCTGATCGTCGTCCGAGGAGCCATCGAGCGCGTCGCGCACGTTCGAGATCGCATCGGCGTTGGCGCGCAGCGTCGAGCCGCTCGCGGCGCCCTTCGCATAGAGCAGCGTGCGGATCGTGCCCGCGCGATATGCCGCCGCGCCGAGCAGGCCGACGACCGATTCGCGGTTGGTGGCGTTGGTCGCGCTGGTGACGAGGCCGCGATAGGCGGCGGCGACGAGGTCTTCGAGGAAGAAGGCGGCGAGCAGGAAATTGCTGTCGTTCGCGTAAACGTCGAAGCCGGTGCCCGAGGCGACGAGGCCGGCGGCGCGCATCGCGGTGCTGAACGCGCTGGTGGCGGTGACGTCGAGGTCGATCTTGGGCTGGGCGATCACGTCGGCGCCGGCGGTGGTGCGCAGGAAGGCGACGCGCGCGGCGGCTTCGCTCGCGAACTCGCTGGCGATCTGCGCGACGACCGGATCGGTGAAGGTCACCTGGCGGCCGCCGGTGACGGCGCCGGCGGTGCCCGCGCCGGTCAATTGCGCGGCGGGAAGGCCGGTGCCGGTGGCGGCGAGGCCGTAGAATTGCCCGAGCAGATATTCGAGGTTGAGCGCGAAATTGACCAGCGACGAATCGGCGACGGTATCGGCGCGCGCGATCGAGGTGATCGTGAGGGCGGCGGCGCCGGTGGCGGTGATCGCGGCGGCGCCGATCGCGGTACGGAAAAATTCACGGCGCTCGTTACGCGCATCGAGGGTTTCCTCGGGCAGGGCAGTCATCATCGTCCTTCCGGCATGTCACCTTGAGCCAGGGTGCGCGCCCCGCCCGGAACCGGATACGCCACGGCCGCTCGCGCCCATGGCGGGCGGGAACGGCCGGAGTCGCGGAGGCACGCACACATGCGCCCCCGTAGAGACGGTTTAGAAGGTGTACGCAACCCCGAGCGCGCCGATCCACTGGTTCGGCTTGCCCTGCAGCCGCACGATCGGGCTGTACGAATAATCGCCGAGCAGCCGCGAATAGGCGCCGCCCGCGATCAGCTTAAAGCCGTGCAGCAGGTCGCCGGTCAGCGCGTAGGTGACATAGCCGCCGAGCTGATAGTTCTTCCAGCCGGACTTGGCGTTGTACACCGGCAGCCCGCTCGCCAGGCTCTGCTGCGGCGTGATGCTGTAATAGGTGTGCGCATAGCCGGTGCCGACGCGGGTGGCCGAGGCGGTGAGGCCGACCGCCGCCTTGCGGCTGAGCGGGGTCAGATAGTTGATCGCCGGCTGCCAGATCTCGCTGTCGTGCGCGTTGTTGACATCGTGGCGATAGCTGACCGAGACCGAGAGCTTGTCGTACGGGCTGGTGATGATGCCGGTCTTGCCGATGCCGACATAGCCGCCGATCTCGATCGCGGTGTCGATCTTGCCGAGCCGGCGGACCGAGCGATCGTCGATGTCCTTCAATTTGGTGCGATCGAAGTTGAGCACCGCGATCGGCCCGAGCTGGAAGTCGATCTTGTCGCCCGGGCGGTTCGGGATGAGATCGAGGCTGGCGCGGTTGCCGATCACGGTGAAGGCGAAGCCCTTGAGCTGGCCGATCACGACCGGCGCCGGCACGAAGCGATAGGAGTCCGAGCCTTCGTAATCCGGCACATAGGCGGCGGCGACGCCGACCGTCACATTGTCGCCGCCGAACTTGGAGGCGAGATCGGCATTGTCCTGCGCGGCCGGCGCGGCGCTCTGCGCGACAGCGGGCGCGGCGCACAGCGCCGCTGCGATCGGAAGAACGGCGGCTAGGCCACTGCGGATGAGATTCGGCACTGAGGACTCCCTGTCATGTTGGGGGCGGGCATATTACGGCGGCGTAACGCCGTGCTTGTTGGAATCGCTCCTCAACTTTCGACGAGGGCGCATTTTGCTGCACGTGCGTTGCCAAAGTACAACGATCGGGATCGTTGCGCATCCGTAAAGATCGCCCGCGATCAGGCGCGCCGCATCCGATTGCGCAGCACCATCGGCGCGAAGCGCGCGGCGAGCGCCATGATATGCGCGGTACGGCCGACATAGGTGTGGACGCGCGCGCCGTGAACCGCGTCCCACGCCGCGCGTGCGACGGTTTCGACGGGCGTGCGTTCCAGGCCGGCGGCGCGCACCGTCTCGCGGATGGTCCGCTCGCCGCCATCGACCCTGCCGTCGAGCAGCGGGGTCTCGACGAAGGCGGGAACGATCGCCCGCACGCGGATGCCGTCGCGCGCCCATTCGCCATCGAGCGCCTCGGTCAGCCCGCGTACCGCGAATTTGGTCGCCGAATAGGTGGCGAGGCCGGCGCTGCCGTAGATCGCCGATGCCGATGCGGTGTTGAGCAGGCAGGCGCCGGGCGTGCGCGCGAGATAGGCGTGGCCGATCTTCGCGCCGTTGAGCACGCCGACGAAGTTGATCGCGACGGTGCGGTCGATCGCGTCGAAGCCGGTGGCGGTGAGCGGGCCGCCGGTGGCGATGCCGGCGTTGTTGAACAGCACGTCGAGCCTGCCCGCGGCGGGCGCGGTGAAGGCGTCGAGCGCGGCGACCCAGCCGGCGCGGTCACGTACGTCCATGACATGGGTTTCCGCCATGCCGGGCGGCAGCAGCGAGCGGGTCGCGGTGAGGCCGTCGGCGTCGATATCCGCCAGCCCGACCCTCCAGCCGTGCCGCGCGAACAGGATCGCGGTCGCGCGCCCGATGCCCGATGCGCCGCCGGTGATGAAGATGGATTTGGTCATGTATCGCCCATATCGCCGTCGCGACTTTCCTGAAATCTCGTCTCCCGCTTTCGCGGGGGGACTTGGGGTTTGACGTTGTCGGACGGCTCGCTCACACACTGCGCGATGCCAGCGTCCCGCGTTCCCGGCCCATCGGTGGCGTTCGATCATGTGTCGAAGCGCTATGCCGGCGGCGTGATCGCGATCGACGCGATTTCGGTCGCGATCGCCGGGGGCAGCTTCATCGCCCTGGTCGGAGCGTCGGGATCGGGCAAATCGACCCTGCTCAAGATGGTCAACCGGCTGATCGAGCCGAGCGCGGGCGCGATCCGCATCGGCGATGCCGATGTGACAGCGGGTGACGCGCATCTGTTGCGGCGGCGGATCGGCTATGTGTTCCAGAACGTCGGCCTGTTCCCGCACCTGAACGTGGCCGAGAATATTGCGATCGGGCTGCGGCTGACCGGCCGCGAGGACCGCGCCGGGCGGGTCGCGGAGCTGCTCGACCTGGTCGACCTGCCGCGCGCCTTCGCCGATCGGATGCCCGATGCGCTCTCGGGTGGGCAGCGCCAGCGCGTCGGGGTGGCGCGGGCGCTCGCGCTCGAACCGGGGCTGATGCTGATGGACGAGCCGTTCGGCGCGCTCGATCCCGTCACGCGCGATCAGCTTGGGTCCGCGATCCGCGCGTTGCACGATCGGCTCGGCCTCACCACGATCATGGTGACGCACGACATGGCCGAGGCGCTGATCCTCGCCGATCGCGTGCTGGTGATGGCGGGCGGGCGGATCGTCGCGGACGCGCCTCCGGCTGCGCTGCTCGCCGGCGCGGGCGGGGCGGAGGCCGACGCGCTCGTCGCGGTGCCGCGCGAGCAGGCGCGGCGGCTGCGCGAGATCGGGGGTGCGGCGTGAGCGCTTTCTCCCAACCGTTGCAGATACGGCCATTCGCCACCCGTTCGTGTCGAGCGAAGTCGAGACACCTGCGCTCCGGGCATGTCCCTCGACTTCGCTCGGGACGAACGGAAATTTTGGCATGACCGCCTTCCTCGACGCGATGGGGCGCGTGCCGCCGCTCCTCGCGCAGCATCTGGTGCTGGCGATGTCGGCGCTGCTGCTGGGGATCGTCATCAGCCTGCCGCTCGCGATCGTCTCGGCGCGGCGGCCGGGGGTGGCGCGGTTCGCGCTCGGCCTCGCGAGCCTGATCCAGACGATCCCGACGCTGGCGCTGCTCGCCTTGTTCTATCCGCTGCTGCTGTCGCTGTCCGCGCTGGTCGGCGGCGGGATTCCGGCGCTCGGCTTCCTGCCATCGCTGCTCGCGCTGACGCTGTACGGGCTGCTGCCGATCCTGCGAAACGCGGTGACCGGGCTTACCGGCCTCGATCCGGCGGTGATCGAGGCTGCGGACGGGGTGGGGATGACTGCGTGGCAGAAGCTGCGGCTGGTCGAGGCGCCGCTGGTCGCGCCGGTGGTGATGGCGGGCATCCGCACCGCGGCCGTCTGGACGATCGGCGCGGCGACGCTCTCCACCACGGTCGGGCAGGCGAGCCTCGGCGACATGATCTTCGCGGGTCTCCAGACGCAGAACTGGGCGCTGGTGCTCGCCGGGTGTTTCAGCGCGGCGGCGCTGGCGCTGGCGGTCGACGCGCTGCTCGGCGTGGTCGAGCACGGCATCGCCGCGCGGCGTCGTGGGCGGGTGTGGGGCGCGCTCGCGGCGCTGGCGATCGGGGCGGCGATCGCGCTCGCGCCGATGTGGCCGGGCGGGGAGGCCCGCGTCGTGGTCGGCGCCAAGGGGTTTTCCGAGCAATATATCCTCGCGCGCGTGATCGGGCATCGGCTGGAGGCGGCGGGTTACCGCGTGGCGTATCGCGAGGGGCTGGGATCGGGCATCGCGCTGGGCGCGGTGTCGAGCGGCGATATCGACGTATATGTCGATTATACCGGCACGATCTGGGCCGACACGATGAAGCGCACCGATGTGCCGCCGCGCGGCGCGATCTTCGCGGGCGTGCGGGACTGGGCGGCGCGGACGCGCGGGGTGACCTTGCTCGGCGGCCTGGGGTTCGAGAACGCTTATGCGTTTGCGATGCGCGGCGACGATGCCGCGCGGCGCGGGGTGAAGACGATTGCCGATCTCGTGCCGATCGCGCCCAAGCTGCGGCTCGCGACCGACATCGAGTTCCTCGACCGGCCCGAATGGGCGGCGGTGAAGCGTGCTTATGGCCTGGCGTTCGGATCGGCGCGCCCGTACCAGCCGACCTTCATGTACCGCGCGCTGGAAAGCGGCGCCGCTGACGTGATCCCGGCGTTTTCCTCCGACGGCCGGATCGCGGCGGACAGGCTGACCGTGCTCGGCGACCCCAAGGGCGCGATACCGGGATATGACGCGATCCTGCTGCTCTCGCCCGGACATGCGCGGGACGCGCGGTTTCGGGCGGTGCTGAAGCCGCTGATCGGGCGGATTCCGGTCGAGGCGATGCGCGAGGCGAATTATCTGGTCGACCGCGACACCGACAAGAAATCGCCCGATCAGGCGGCGCGGTGGCTGGAGAAGCGCGTCGGGCTATAGCTGTGCCCTCGCGAGAGCGGGGAACCGGCTATTCCGTCGCCCCGGCGCAGGCCGGGGCCGTCGCATGATTTGGCGAGCCCACCGCGCGAAACGCGTCGGCCCCGGCCTGCGCCGGGGCGACGGTTCAGGCGCGCACCGCCGTCATGAAATAGTCGAGGCTCAGATCGTCCGAGAGGACGAAACCCTTGGCGGGGGAGAAGCCCAGGCCGCGCGTGTCGATCACGCGCATGCCGGCGTCGGCGAGCAGCGCTTCGAGCGTGTCGGGCTTCAGGAACTTGTCCCAGTCGTGCGTGCCCTTGGGTATCCGCCCCGAGCCTTCGCCGAGCGTGATGAGCGCGAGGCGCGAGGCGAGCGTGCGGTTGGGGGTGGAGAGGACCATCAGCCCGCCCTCGGCCAGCGCGCCCGCGAGCCCGGCGATGAACGCGGCGGGATCGGTGACGTGTTCGATCACCTCCATGCTGGTGACGAGATCGAACCGCTCTCCGGCAAGGTCTTCGACGCTGCCGGCGCGATAATCGATGACGAGCCCCGACGCCGCGGCATGCGTGCGGGCGACGCCGATATTCTCCGGCGCCGCGTCGAGCCCCGTCACCGCCGCGCCGAGCCGGGCGAGCGGTTCGCACAGCAGCCCGGCGCCGCAGCCGACATCGAGCGCGCGCTTGCCCGCGAGCGGGGTGAAGGTGGCGGGATCGATGTCCCAGTGCGCGTCGATCCGCTCGCGCAGGTAGCGCAGCCGCGGCGGGTTGAGGCGGTGCAGCATCGCGGAGCTGCCCTTCGGATCCCACCAGTCGGCGGCGAGCGTGCCGAAATGCGCCGCTTCCTGCGGATCGATCGTGATTGTCATGCCGCTACCCTAAAGCCGTTCGTGCCGAGCGAAGTCGAGGCACCTGCGCTCCCCCATGTGTCTCGACTGCGCTCGACACGAACGGGCGGTAGGTGACACGGCTGCGCGAACGGCTTGCCATCGTCAAGCGCGGTTCCTATCAGGGCGCCCCTTCCAACCCAAGGATTTTGCGACACCCCAATGGCGCGCATCGTGATGAAATTCGGCGGCACCTCGATGGCCGGCATGGAACGCATCCGGAGCGTCGCGGCACGGGTGAAACGCGAGGTCGAGGCGGGCAATCAGGTCGCGGTGGTGGTGTCGGCGATGGCGGGCGAGACCGACCGGCTGGTCGGTTTCTGCCGCGAAGCCTCCTCGCTGTACGATCCCAAGGAATATGACGTCGTCGTCTCGTCGGGCGAGCAGGTGACCAGCGGGCTGCTCGCGATCGCGCTGCAGGCGGCGGGCGTACCGGCGCGGAGCTGGCTCGGCTGGCAATTGCCGATCCACACGTCCGACGCGCACGCCTCGGCACGGATCGGCACGATCGACACCGAAGCGCTCGACGCGAGCCTCGCGCGCGGCGAGGTGGCGGTGATCCCCGGCTTCCAGGGCGTGACCGACGACCAGCGCATCACCACGCTCGGGCGCGGCGGATCGGACACCTCGGCGGTCGCGGTGGCGGCGGCGATGAAGGCGGATCGCTGCGATATCTACACCGATGTGGACGGGGTCTATACGACCGATCCGCGCATCGTGCCGCGCGCGCGGAAGCTCAAGCGCGTGACCTATGAGGAAATGCTCGAACTCGCGAGCGTCGGCGCCAAGGTGTTGCAGACGCGCTCGGTGGGTTTGGCGATGAAGGAACAGGTCCGTGTGCAGGTGCTGTCGTCGTTCACCGGCGCGGACGCACCGATGGCCGATACACTGCCCGGCACGATGATCGTCGGGGAAGAGGAGATAGACGACGTGGAACGCCAGCTCATCACCGGCATCGCGCATGACAAGAACGAAGCCAAGATCACGCTGACGGCGGTGCCCGACACGCCCGGCGCGGTCGCCGCGATCTTCGAGCCGCTCGCGAGCGCGAACATCAACGTCGACATGATTATCCAGAACATCGCGCATAATGCCGGTTCCACCGACGTGACCTTCACGGTGCCGCAGGCCGATCTTGCGCGCTCGATCGAGGCGCTCAACCAGGCGCGCGCCAAGATCGGTTTCGCCGAGCTGGTGCATGACACGCGCGTCGCCAAGATCTCGGTGGTCGGCGTGGGGATGCGCAGCCATGCCGGCGTGGCGAGCACGATGTTCACCACGCTGGGCGCGCGCGGGATCAACATTCAGGCGATCTCGACGAGCGAGATCAAGGTCAGCGTGCTGATCCACGAGGACGAGACCGAACTGGCGGTGCGCGTGCTGCACACCGCCTACGGGCTCGACGCGGAGGATGTCGCGGCCTGATCGCGACCGCTTCCGTTCGTGCTGAGCCTGTCGAAGCGCGTGCCTTCAGTGCTTGCCGCTTGGGGCACGCCCTTCGACTTCGCTCAGGGCGAACGGGGGCGCCGGGCGTTTCTCGTCTGGTCTTCATGAGACATGAGTCAGGGGCCGGCTGACCATGTAGCCGTCGGCAGCCCCTACCAGACCTCGATCGTCGGCTCGAAGCTGCCCTTCTTCTTGCTGTGGGTGGCGTGCATCACGATCCGGCTCGGCACGAAGCTGTCGCCTTTATAGTCGGGCGTGACGTCGAGCTTGTCGATCAGGCCCTCCTTCGCGAAGCGCTGCAGCGTGCCGAGGATCAGCTCCCGCGCTGCCGCCGCTTCGGGGGTGATGTAGACGGCGTTCTCGGGGACGTCCTCGCCGCCGAATTCGGCCGGGAAGAGCAGGATGCGGACGAGCTTGCCCTGGCGGGCGAGCGCCTCGGCGGCGGCGCGGCTGGTGACGGCGCTGAAATCGGGTTTCATGGCGGCTCTCTTGGCTGGCGGAGGCGCGGGGGCGGCGAGTGGCGCGACGGTCATCAGGGCCAGCGCAAGGATCATGTGTCGTCTCCGATCAGATGCGCGGCGATGCGACGGCGGTGCGGGGCGCGGCGGTGCTCGAACACATAGATGCCCTGCCATGTCCCGAGCGCCATCCGCCCCGCCATCACCGGGATCGACAGGCTGGTCGCGGTGAGCGCGGCGCGCAGGTGCGCGGGCATGTCGTCGGGGCCTTCGTCGTCATGCTCGTAGGCGGCACTCTCCGGCGCGATCCGTGCGAAATAGCGTTCGATGTCGCGCGCGGCGGCGGGGGCGGCGTTTTCCTGGATCAGCAGCGACGCGGAGGTATGGCGCAGCAGCAGCGTCAGCAGCCCGGTTTCGATGCCCGTGCCCGCGACCCAGCGGGCGACGGCGGCGGTGCACTCATGCAAGCCCTGGCCGGGCGTGGAAACGACGAGTTCGGCAGCGGACTGGCGGAGCATGGCGCGAGGATAGAGGACATTGGCGCGGGCCCCAACCCGATACCGAAGCACGGCTTTCTTTTCACACTCGAAATCCTCTAAGGGCCGCTGCGATGACCAGCATGACCAGCGGCGCGGCGCGCCTTACCAGCCTCATGGCGCGCGGCGCCGAATTCCTCGGCAGCGAGGTCGCGATCCTGTGCGGCGCGATGTCGTGGGTGTCGGAGCGCAACCTCGTCGCGGCGATGTCCAACGCCGGCGGCTTCGGGCTGATCGCGTGCGGCGCGATGACGCCCGAACTGCTCGACGCCGAGATCGCCGGCACCAAGGCGCTCACGGACAAGCCGTTCGGCGTCAACCTCATCACCATGCACCCGCAACTGATGGACCTGATCGAAGTCTGCACGCGCCACAACGTCACGCATGTCGTGCTCGCGGGCGGGCTGCCGCCGGCGGGGAGCCTGGAGGCGATCAAGGCAGGCGGTGCCAAGCTGATCTGCTTCGCGCCCGCGCTGAGCCTCGCCAAGAAGCTGATCCGCAGCGGCGTCGATGCGCTCGTCGTCGAGGGAATGGAAGCGGGCGGGCATATCGGCCCGGTCTCGACCAGCGTGCTCGCGCAGGAAATCCTGCCCGAGGTCGCCGACAAGGTGCCGGTGTTCGTGGCGGGCGGGATCGGCCGCGGCGAGGCGATCGCGGCGTATCTGGAGATGGGCGCGGCGGGCGTGCAGCTCGGCACGCGCTTCGTCTGCGCGACTGAATCGATCGCGCATCCCAATTTCAAAAAGGCGTTCCTACGCGCCTCGGCACGGGACGCGGTGGCGAGCGTGCAGATCGACCCGCGGCTGCCGGTGATCCCGGTGCGTGCCTTGAAGAACGCCGGCGGCGAGCTGTTCACGGCGAAACAGCGCGAGGTCGCCGGGCTGCTCGACGAGGGCAAGGTGGCGATGGCCGAGGCGCAGTTGCAGATCGAACATTATTGGGCGGGCGCTTTGCGCCGCGCGGTGATCGACGGCGATGTCGAGCATGGCAGCGTGATGGCGGGCCAGTCGGTCGGGATGGTGACCAAGGAAGAACCGGTCGCCGAGATCATCGCCGCGTTGGTGAGCGAGGCGGAAACGGCGCTGGCGAAGCGGGGGTGACCTCGTTGCCCGGCGCCGGTCGGGGCCGCCAGGTGACCGGGCAAGCCGTTCGCACCACACGCAGCGGCCGCGGCCTGCGCCGCCGCGACGGGCTGTTGCTCTAGAAACCCCGACATGACGGGTTTGCGAGACCGTTCCGCTTCGGTACAGCCGGGCCATGTCGCGCTGCGAAACAGACTTGCCGGCTGAAGGGCGCATCCTCGGGCACGAGCATCATCTGCCGGTGCGCGTGTATTTCGAGGACACCGATCTGTCGGGCATGGTCTATCACGCCAATTACCTGAAGTTCCTGGAGCGGGGCCGTTCGGACATGCTGCGCGTGCTCGGGATCGACCAGTACGGCGCGCATGCGGCGGGCGAGGGCACGTATGCGGTGACGGCGCTCGCGATTCGGTACCGTGCGCCGGCGCGGCTCGGCGACGCGCTGATCGTCGCGACCGGGCTCGAACGGCTGCGCCCGGCGTCGCTTTTCATTCAGCAACGAGTCATGCGCGGCACGGTTTTACTGGCCGAGGCGGACGTGACCGTCGCGTTCGTCGCGCCTTCGGGCCGGGCGCGGCGCCAACCGGCGGCGTGGATCGAGGCGTTCGGGCGATTCCTGCCCGCACGCGCAGCGGCAATAGATTCGAACCAGGGGGAAATGCCCGCGTGAACCTGTTCTTCAACACCGACGCGACCAGCCTGTCGCCGATCGCGCTCTTCCTGCAGGCCGACTGGATCGTGAAGATCGTGATGCTCGGGCTGCTGCTCGCGAGCATCTGGACGTGGGCGATCATCATCGGTTTCCTGATGCGGCTCGGCAAGATCCGCAAAGGCGTCCAGCGTTTCGAACGGGATTTCTGGAAGGCCGAGGATATCGACGCCTTCTACCGGATCGAGGGCGAAAACCCCTTGCCGACCGCGCGCGTGTTCGCGGCCGGCGTCAAGGAATGGCGCCGATCGACGGTGGGCGGCACGATCGACCGCGACGGCACGCGCGAGCGGCTGGCGACGGCGATGGGCGCGGCGGTCGCGGGGGAGATCGACGAGCTTTCGGATGGCCTGAACGTGCTGGCGACGGTCGGCTCGGTCGCGCCGTTCGTCGGGCTGTTCGGCACCGTCTGGGGCATCATGCACAGCTTCACCGAGATCGCCGCCAAGCAGAATTCGTCGCTCGCCGCCGTCGGCCCCGGCATCGCCGAGGCGCTGTTCGCCACCGCGATCGGCCTGTTCGCGGCGATCCCCGCCGTGATCGCGTACAACCGTTTCAGCCACGGCATCAACCGGATCGAGGCGCGGCTCAACCGCTTCGCCGACGGTTTCCACGCGACGCTCAGCCGCCAGCTCGAAGCCGAGGGGAAGCGCTGAGCCGTGTCGATGAACCTTCCCTCGCAGCGCGGCCGCGGCCGGCGCGCGCCGATGGCGGAGATCAACGTCACGCCGCTGGTCGACGTGATGCTGGTGCTGCTCATCATCTTCATGGTGACGGCGCCGCTGATGACGGCGGGCGTGCCCGTCGATCTGCCCGACAGCCGCGCCAAGCCGCTCGACCAGGAGCAGCAGCCGGTCGAAATCTCGATCGAGCGCGATGGCACGCTGCACGTCGGCAAGGACGAGGTCAGTGAAGATATGTTGCCCGACGTGCTCTCGCAGATCGCGAAGAAGGGCGAGAACGGCAAGCCGCCGCAGATCTTCCTGCGCGCCGACAAGGGGCTCGATTATGGCAAGGTGATGCGCGTGATGGGCGAGCTCAACCGCGCCGGGCTGAACCGCGTCGCGCTGCTGACGGTCGGCAAGGACGACCAGTGATAACGCTGCCGCAGCCGGGAGGCGCGCGCTGATGCGGCGCGCGGAGAAGATCGGCCTCGGCGTCGCGCTCGCCGGGCACGTCCTGCTGTTCACATTGCTGTCGATCAGCTTCAGCCGGCCGATCGACCCCGCGCTGTACAAGCCCAAGCCGATCGAGGTCTCGCTCGCCGAGGACGTCGCGCTCGAGGCGCAGGCGCCCAAGGCGGTCGAGCCGCCCGCGCAATCCAAGGCGCCCGACCAGGGATCGCCCGAGGATGCCGCGCCGCCGGCGCCGCAGCCCGAGCCCGAGCCGGAACCGGAGAAGGCGCCGGCGCCGCCCAAGCCGCAGCCCAAGCCCGAGCCGCCCGCCAAGGCTCCCCCCAAGCCGGAGCCAGCGCCCGCGCCGAAGCCCAAGCCCGCGCCGGTCAAGGCCAAGCCCAAGCCCGAGAAGCCGCCGGTCAAGGCAGCCGAATCGAAGGCCGAGCCGAAGAAGGCGGCCGCCAAGCCGACGCCGTCCAAGGCCGAACCGAAGAAGGCCGCCGCCGCGCCGGCCAAGGCCGAGACTCCTCCGTCGAAGGCGAAGGCAACCAGCAGCGACGCCAAATCGACGCTCAAGCGCCCGCGCGGATCGCTGCTCGACGACGATTTCCGCAAGGGGCTGGTGCAGACGCCGTCGCCGTCGAAGTCGGTCGCGCCGATTGCCGCCAAGATCGACGCGAAGTCGCTCGCCAGCATCCAGCAGGCGATCCAGCGGCAGATCCAGCCCTGCGCGGACAAGCAGGTGATCCCGGGGCCGGGCGCGACCGATATCGTGACCGTGCTCAACCTGCGGCTCAACAAGGACGGCACGCTCTCGGCGACGCCGAAGATGGTGCGCCAGTCGGGCACCGACGACCAGAACGAGCGCTACGCGCAACGTGTCGTCGATCTGGGCGTTGCCGCGTTCAAGGGTTGTTCGCCGCTCAAACTGCCGCCGGAATATTATTCGACGCCAAGCGGCGGCTGGAACAACCTCAACTATATCTGGAAGCTCGGAGGCTCTCGCTGATGCGTGCTCTCTCAATCGATATGTTGCGCGGGGTGCTGGCGCTCGGCGTCGCCGTCGCGGTTCCGGCCGATGCGCAGATCGCGCCGGCCACACCTTCGGCGCCGCTCCAGCAACCCGGACAGCCGGCGGGCCAGCCGCCTGCGGGAGCCGCCGCCGGGCAGACGCCGCCGCCGCTCGAAGTGTCGGTGACGGGCGGAATCGCGGCACCGCTCGGCATCGCGATTCCGGTGATGCCGACCGCGCAGGCGGTCGATACGCCGGCCGGGCGCACCGATGTGCTCGGCCAGCAATTGTCGCAGATCGTCACCAACGACCTGAAGAGTTCGGGCCTGTTCAAGCCGGCGGGCGCCAATGCGCTGAAAGGCGTCAGCTACCCCGAGGTGACCGCGCCCGCGTTCGATTATTGGGGCGGGGCGGGCGTGTCGGCGCTGGTCCAGGGCTTCGTGCGCGCCAACGGCGACGGCACGCTGACGGTCGGCTGCTATCTCTACGACGTGTTCGCACGCACCGAACTGGCGCGGGCGGGCTTCGTCGTGTCGCCGGGCGAGTGGCGCCGCGCGGGCCATAAATGCGCCGACACGATCTACACCAAGCTGACAGGCGAGGGGCCGTATTTCGACAGCCGGGTCGTCTATGTCGCGGAGAGCGGGCCCAAGGGGCGGCGCATCAAGCGGCTGGCGATCATGGACCAGGACGGTGCGAACCACCGCTTCCTCACCAACGGCCAGTCGATCGTGCTGACGCCGCGCTTCACGCCCGACCAGCGCTCGATCGTGTACATGAGCTATATCGGCGACAAGCCGGCGATCTACGTCTATGACATCGCCCGCGCGACCCAGCGGCTGCTGGTGCCGGCGAGCAACCTCAGCTTCGCGCCGCGCATTTCGCCCGACGGCAAATGGGTGCTGTTCTCGAAGGCGGTGGCGGGCAGCACCAACATCTACCGCGTGCCGCTTAGCGGCGGGCAGCCGCAGCGGCTGACCGACACGCCCGGCATCGACACCGGCGGCAGCTATTCGCCCGATGGCAGCCGGATCGTGTTCGAGAGCGACCGTTCGGGATCGCAGCAGCTCTACGTGATGAACGCCGACGGATCGAACCCGCGCCGGATCAGCTTCGGCGGCGGCCGCTACGCGACGCCGGTGTGGAGCCCGCGCGGCAACCTGATCGCATTCACGCGGATGGCGGGCAATTTCCGCATCGGCGTGATGAGCCCGGCGGGCGGCGACGAGAAGCTGCTCACCGACGACTGGCAGGACGAAGGCCCGACCTGGTCGCCCAACGGGCGCGTGCTGATGTTCTTCCGGTCCGGGCGCGGCGGCGGCGGAACCGCCGATCTGTGGTCGGTCGATCTCACCGGTGTCAACGAACGCCGGCTGTCGACGCCGCTCGATGGATCCGATCCAGCCTGGGGACCGTTACGCCCCTGACTCGACATTGACTCTCGTCCGGCGGGAGGCGATGCGCGCATGTCCCGAGTGACCATATCCGAACAATAGGAGAAGCCACATGGCAAGATTGACCACGACGTTCCTCATCGCCGCCTCAATCGTCGCGATGGCTGGCTGCGCGAAGAAGCCGCCGGCGGAAATTCCGCCGCCGCCGGGCAACAGCGGCCCGGTTTCGCAGGGCGACTCCTCGATCGTTCCCGGCTCGCGCGCCGATTTCGAGCGTTCGGTGACGAGCAACACGATCCACTTCGATCTCGACAAATACGACATCAACAGCGAGGCACGCGCGGTCCTGGACAGCCAGGCGGCGTGGCTTACCAAATATCCGAACGTGCCGATCAGCCTGGAAGGGCATTGCGACGAGCGCGGCACGCGCGAATACAACCTCGCGCTCGGCGACCGGCGCGCCAATTCGGCGAAGAACTATCTCGCCTCGCGCGGAGTGAACCCGGCGCGCATCTCGACGATCAGCTACGGTAAGGAACGCCCGATCGCGCTCGGCTCGGACGAGGCGGCCTGGGCGCAGAACCGCCGCGCGGTGACGATCGTCCTGAACTGATACGATCCCACCCGGGAACGCGGAACGGCGCGGGGAGCGATCCCCGTGCCGTTTTTGTGTGTGCGCTGGGAGCGGAGACGAGGAGGTTTGCCGCATCGGCCCGAACGATATAAATGTGATATCACTTTACAGGAGGAAGTGATGTCCGAGTCGGGACCGGAGAACACCGCGCTGACGCTGTCGCGCGAACGCGCGGCGGCGACGTCGAGCGGGTATGCCATGCTGCTGGTGATGCTCGTGGCACTCGTCGTCGGGATCTACGGCGCGTCGCAACTGGAGGACGCGCCCGGGCTGGGCGGCATGCTGATCGCGGCGGCGTGTGTGGTGGAGCTGTTCGTCGCCTGCGGCTTCTACATGCTCCAGCCCAATCGGGCGGCGGCGCTGCTGCTGTTCGGCAGCTACAAGGGAACCGACCGGACGACCGGTCTGCGCTGGATGTGGCCGTGGTATGCGCAGCGCAAGATCTCGCTGCGATCCAACAACATGATTTCCGAGCGGCTCAAGGTGAACGATCTGCGCGGCAACCCGATCGAGATCGCCGCGCAGGTGGTGTGGCGCGTGACCGATACCGCGCAGGCGCTGTTCGACATCGACGATTACAAGGCGTTCGTGGTCGTCCAGATCGAAGCGGCGGTGCGGACGATCGGCGCGCGTTACCCCTATGACGATTACGAGCATCAGGAGATCACGCTGCGCGGCAACCACGAGCAGGTCGGCGAGGCGTTGCGCGCCGAGCTGATCGCGCGGCTCAAGGTCGCGGGGATCACGGTCGACGAATGCGGCTTCACGCATCTCGCCTACGCGCCCGAGATCGCGGGCGCGATGCTGCGGCGGCAACAGGCGCAGGCGGTGGTCGCCGCGCGTCAGACGCTGGTGGCGGGCGCGGTCGGGATGGTCGAGATGGCGCTCGACCTGCTGAGCGAGAAGGGCGTCGTCGAGCTCGACGACGAGCGGCGCGCGGCGATGGTCTCCAACCTGATGGTGGTGCTGTGCGGCGAGCGTGACACCCAGCCCGTCGTCAACACCGGCACGCTCTATCAGTAAGGCGGGCGGGACCATGGCCAATCCGCCACGGAAGGCGTTCCCGTTGCGTCTCGACCCCGCGCTGTACGCGGCGGTCGAGCGGGCGGCGGCGGCCGACCTGCGGAGCGTCAATGCCGAGTTCGAATGTCTGCTGCGCGAAGCGCTGGCGCGGCGGGGTGTGAAGCTGGAAGCGCCGATCCCGGCCCGGCGCGGCCGGCCGCCCAGGATGGAGGACGACGATGCTTGACGAGGTGAAGGCGCATTTTCGCGCGCGCGAGGGCTATTGGTTCGTCCCCAAATGGTTCGGGTTCGGCGCGACGCCGGTGACGTGGCAGGGGTGGGCCCTGACGGCGGGCCTGCTCGCCGCGCTGGTGGCGGCGGCGCGCTTGCTGCCGGGCGGGGTGCCGCGCATCATCGTCTGTATCGCTCTGATCGCGGCGTACGGCGTGGTAGCCGCCAACAAGACCGATGGCGGGCTGCGCTGGCGGTGGGGCAATGACGAGGATCGTTGAGGCTCAGGCTCCCAGGTCGCGGTAGCGCGCGACGTCGCCGCGCTCGATCGCGGCGAGCGTGGCGTGGCTCGCCGCCATCGCGCGCGCGATCGCGTGCGCGCCGCCATGTTCCGCCGCGCCCCACGCACGGCCGAGATCGGGATAGCCGATCGCGCCGGCGATCCCGGCGAGACGATGCGCCAGATCGGGCGTGATGACGGGTGCGGCGAGCGCGGCGCGCATGGTGCCGGCGAAGCGGTCGATCATCGCGACCGCGTCCTCGGTCCCGAGCAGGCGCACGAGCCGGTAGAAGGGCGAGTGGGGCATCCGCCGCAGCGCGTGATCGGATAGTGCGCCGGTGACATGCGCGATCGCGGCGGCGAGCGCGGCGCCATCGTCCGGCGCCGGTGCGCCCATCGCGGGCAAACCGGCGCCGCCCCATTGAAGCACCGGCACGCTCGCCGCCGGATGGGGACGGGCGCGGATATCCGCGAGCAGCGCGGCCGCACCGGCGGCCCGCGCGTCGAGCATGAGCAGCGCGACGGTGTCGTCGAGACGTGCGACCGCCTCCGCCGCGTCCGAGGTCGCGTGAACGGCCCAGCCGCATGGTTCGAGCAGGGGGCGCACGGCGGCGGCCATGCGCGCGTCAGCGCCGTACAGGATCGCGGAACTGGTCACACCGGCGGCCTCGTGCTGCGTCGAAAAGTCACGCCTTCTGAAAAAAGCGTAGGCTTTTCATAACATTGCTTGATCCGTAACGAAAAGTGCAGAACAGTGCGCGCAACACCGTCATCCGAACGGGATGAGAAAAGGGGATGGAGATGGTCGCGCCTCGGCGGATCCTGGTGGCGGACGATCACCCGCTGATCAGCAACGGCATCCAGCTTGCCGTGCGGGCACGCATTCCCGATTGCGGGATCGACACCACCACGACCGTGGCGGGCGCGCGCGCGCTGATCGCCGCCAACGGCGGCTACGATCTGGTGCTGCTCGATTTCAAGCTGCCCGACGCGCAGGGGTTTTCCGGCTTCTTCGAACTGCGGCAGGCGCTGGGAGACTGCCCGATCGCGATCATCTCGGCGAGCGACGACGCGGCGCTGATCGCCGCCGCCCGCGCGGTGGGTGCGGCGGGGTTCCTGCCCAAAGCGGACGCGCTCGACAGGCTGGTCGGCGCGGTGGAGGTGCTGCTGGGCGGCGGTACGGTTTTCCCGGCGGAGGGCGGCGGGCCGCATGACGAGTTGCGATCGCGGCTCGAGACTTTGTCGACCGCGCAGCGGCGCGTGCTGGCGGCGCTGACCGACGGGCGGCTCAACAAACAGATCGCGGGCGACCTCAACGTCACCGAAGCGACGATCAAGGCGCATCTCAGCGCGATCTTCCGCAAGATCGGGGTGCAGAACCGCGTGCAGGCGATCCTGACGATGCAGCCGCTGCTCGATCCGCACCAGCCGTGATGAACACGATCCCGGTCTTCAAGGCGGATTGGGAACCGAAGTTGTGGCGGACGATGGCGGTCGCCAGCGCGCTATCGGGCGCGCTCGTGCTGCTCGCGGTCGTGTTCGGAGTCGAATACAACCACTCGACCGCGACCTCCGCCAACGTCAATCGCACGTACCGCGAGCGGGTCGAGATCGACGCGTTGGGGGCGGCGCTGACGGACGCCGAACTGGCGCAGCGCGGCTATATCATCACCGGCGACGCGGCATTCCTCGTGCCATACCATGCGGCACGCGCGCGCTTCGATCGCGTTGCGGAGGCGCTCGGCGAGGCGTTCCGCCGCCGGCCCGATCAGCGCGAGCGGCTGAGGCGATTGCACGCGCTCGCCGCCGCCAAGTTCGCCGCGATGGAGCGGGCCAATGCGGTGCGCGGGTCGCGGGGGCCGGCGGCGGCTGCGGCGGCGATCGGCGCCGGTGAGGAGAAGCGGCTGATGGCGGCGATCGCGCAAACACAAGGCGCGATCCTCGCCGAGCAGGGTCGCATCCTCGACACCGGGGTGACGCGGCAGCGCGCGCGCATCCTCGCCACCAAGCGCCTGATCTGGGGACTGGTGCTGACGATGACGGTGAGCACGTTCGCGCTCGGATATCTGTTCTGGCGGACGCGGCGGCGCAACCACGCGCTGACGCTGAAGGCGGTGCGCTTCGGAACCCGGCAGAATGCGATCTTCGCCGCCGCGCAGGACGCGATCGTGCTGCTCAACCCCGACGGCGGCATCGAGATGGTCAATCCGGCGGCGGAGCATCTGTTCGGCTATCCGGCAAACGCGCTATTGCGCCGCGACGTGGCGTTGTTGGCCGATCTCGCGCCGGGCGACGGCGCGTTCCTCGACCGGATCGGCTATCGCTCCACCGGGCTGGCGAACCCGTTCCGCACGAATCTGCACGCGCGGCGGCGGGACGGCGCGGTGCTGCCGATCGAAGTCTCGCTCGGCGCGATGGACCTGCCGGACGGGGTGCATATCGTCGCCGCGTTCCGCGACGTGACCGAACGCGAACGCGCCGAGGATCTGCGCCGCCGGTTCCTTTCCACCGTCAGCCACGAGTTGCGCACGCCGCTCACGTCGATCGTCGGCGCGCTCGGGCTGCTGCGCGGCGACGCGGTCTCCGGCTTGCACGGCGACGTGCGCCGGCTGGTGGTGATCGCCGAAAGCAACGCGGTCCGGCTGATCCGTCTGGTCAACGACCTGCTCGATATCGAAAAGCTGGAGGCGGGCGCGATGCGCTTCGATTTCCAGATGCTCGATCTGCGGTCAGCGATGCGCGAGGCCGCCGAAACGATGCGCGGTCTCGCCGAGACACGCGGGATCGTGCTGCGCATGGAGGCGGGCGACACGCCGGTGATGGTGCGCGGCGATAGCGGACGGCTGGTGCAGGTGGCGAGCAACCTGCTCTCCAACGCGGTTCGCTTTTCGCGCGACGGCGGCGTGGTGACGCTGTCGCTGCACGCCGCATCCGGCCGCGCCACCGTGTCGGTGCAGGACCACGGGCCGGGCATCGACCCTGAGTTGGGACGGCGACTGTTCACGCGCTTCGGACAGGGGCAGTGCCCGGCGGGCGTGTCCGCGGGCACGGGCCTCGGCTTGACCATCGCGCGCGAGATCGTCCGCGCGCATGGCGGGCGCATCTGGCACGCGCCGGCGCGGGAGGGCGCGCTGTTCTGCTTCGACCTGGCGGTGGCGGGCGCGGCGCCGGTCACGCTTGTGGAGGGCACGTTCGCCGGGAGCGGAACCGCGACCCTCGACGTGCCGGAATCGTACAGGAGCGCGCGGACGGGATGAAGATCCTCTACGTCGATGACGAACCCGATATCCGCACCATCGTCGGCATGGCGCTGCGGCTCGACGCCGGTCTCGACGTGCGGATGGCCGAATCGGGGCCGGACGCGCTGCGGCTGCTCGACGCGGGCGGGTGGACGCCCGATTTCGCGCTGATCGACATGATGATGCCGGGGATGTCGGGCGGCGGGCTGTTGGCGGCGCTGCGGCGGCGCGCCGGGCTGGCGGCGTTGCCCGCGCTGTTCGTCACCGCGAGCGCGCGGCGCGACGATATCCGCGCCTGGCTCGACCTCGGTGCCGATGGCGTGCTTACCAAGCCGTTCGATCCGATGACGCTCGCGACCGTCGTGCGCGGGCGATATGCCGAAATCATCTCGAAGCGTACCAAAACGGTTAAAAACCTCTGTCCTACAGCGTGACGCTCGGTTTAAGAGAATCGTCATGATGGCAAACCGCGCCCGGCGGGGAGCGAGGATGGGAGGGCGGCGATGGACGAAATGGCGAGCACGGGCCGGCGCGACGCCGGCTGGGGTGCGGCGGCGCGGACCGCGTTTCTCGACACGTTGGCGCTGAGCGGCGACGTGGCACGATCGGCCGAGGCAGCGGGGCGGACGCACGCTTCGGCCTACGCGCTGCGGCGGCACGATCCGGCCTTCGCTGACGCGTGGGAGGAGGCGTTGAACGCGGCCTATGCGCGGATCGAGGACGAATTGCTGGCGCGTGCGGTCGATCCGCGCGCGCGCGAAGGCGATGCGTTCGATCAGGCCCTGGCGCTCAAGATGCTCGCGCGCCACGAGACCCGGCGCGCACGGCCGAACGCCCCGCGCGAGGCGGTGCCACGCGCGGCTTCGATGGAGGAGGTCGAACAGGCGCTGCTGGGCAAGCTCGCGGCGTTCGCTAAACGGCTGCCGGCGAAGACATGACCGAAGCGACGGTGGTCGAGTTGCTGGCGACGCTCGCGTCGCTGCCGCCCGACGAACAGGCGGAGGTGATCCACAGTCTCGACGCTCCCGTCAAATATACGCTGGCGCGGACCTGGGCGCTGTGCGCGCATAAGGGCCAGTATCGCCCGGAAGGGGATTGGCGGGTGTGGCTGATCCGCGCCGGGCGCGGCTTCGGCAAGACGCGGGCCGGGGCGGAATGGGTCAGTCAGATCGCGCGTGATCTGCCGGGCGCGCGGATCGCGCTGGTCGGCGCGACGATCGAGGATGTGACGCGCGTGATGGTCGAGGGCGACAGCGGCATCCTGTCGGTGGCGCAACCGGGCGAGCGGATCGACTGGCACCGCGGTTCGGGCGAACTGGCGTTCATGTCGGGGGCGCGCGCCTTCGCCTATTCGGCCGAGGCGCCCGAGAAGTTGCGCGGGCCGCAGCATCACGCCGCCTGGTGCGACGAGATCGCCAAATGGCGGCGCGCGGAGACGACGTGGGACAATCTGATGCTGGGGCTGAGGCTCGGCGCGCGGCAGCAAGTGGTGGTGACGACGACGCCGCGCGCCGTGCCGCTCTTGCGGCGGATCATGGCGATCAAGGGCCTGAAACAAACGCAGGGGCGGACGCACGACAACGCCCATCTGGGCGAAGGCTTCATCGCCGCGATCGAGCAGGGCTATGGCGGTACGCGGCTCGGCCGACAGGAGATCGACGGCGAGCTGATCGAGGATCTGCCGGGCGCGTTATGGACTCGCGGCGCCATCGAGGCGTGCCGGGTCGCATGTGCGCCCGCGCTGGTGCGCGTGGTGGTGGGTGTCGATCCCCCGGCGGGGCGGGCGAGCGGGGAGGGCGACGCATGCGGCATCGTCGCGGCCGGGCTGGATCGGGACGGCCACGCTTATGTCATCGAGGACGCCAGCGTGACGGGCGAAAGCCCTGAAGGCTGGGCGCGGGCGGTGGTGGCGTGTGCGGCACGGCACGCGGCCGACCGTGTGGTGGCCGAGGTCAATCAGGGCGGGCAGATGGTGCGATCGGTGCTGGAACGGGTCGATCCGGGGCTGCCGCTCGCCACCGTCAACGCGACGCGCGGCAAGGCGGCGCGCGCGGAGCCGGTGTCGATCGAATACGCGCGCGGGCGGGTGCATCATGTCGGCGCGTTCCCGGCGTTGGAGGACGAGATGTGCGGGCTGGTGGCTGGCGGGCGCTATCAGGGGCCGGGGCGCTCGCCGGATCGGGCGGATGCCTTGGTGTGGGCGCTGGCCGAGTTGCTGCCGGGGCGTGTGGGGATGGCTGCGGTGCGCGGGCTTTAGCGTCGTCCCGGCGGAGGCCGGGGCCGCTGGATAATTTGGCGAGCTGGACGCCCAAAACCCAGCGGCCCCGGCCTGCGCCGGGGCGACGGGCTGGGCGATTGGCTTTTAGGGCGCTAGGAGGACGAATGGTTCCGAGAATATTGATTGATAGCGCGCAGGTGCCCGGCGGCGGCGAGATGCGGCTGGTGCAGCGTGGCACCGACTTCTTCATCATGCTCGGCGTCGAGGAATTGATGAGCAGCCGCATGAGCGGGTCCGAGGAAGCGCTCGCGACGATGGCGTGGGAGCGGGTTTCCGCGCGCGCGCCGCACTTCCTGATCGGTGGCTACGGCATGGGGTTCACGCTCCGCGCGGCGCTGGCGCGGCTCGGGGCGGACGCGAGCGTGTCGGTGGCGGAACTGGTGCCGGAGGTGATCGACTGGGCACGCGGGCCGATGGCGGCGCTGACCGACGCCAGCCTCGACGATCCGCGGGTGCGGATCATCACCGAGGATGTCGGCGCGGTGATCGCCGAGGGGCGGGGCGTGTACGACGCGATCCTGCTCGATGTCGATAACGGCCCCGATGGGCTGACCCGGCGCGGCAACGACCGGTTGTATTCGGCGCGCGGGCTGGAGGCGGCGCGCGGCGCGCTGCGACCGGGCGGGGTGCTGGCGATCTGGTCGGCCGCGCCCGATGCGAAGTTCGCCAGGCGGCTCGGCGAGGCCGGGTTCGTGGTGGACGAGGTGACGATCCGCGCGCGCGCCAGCGGCAAGGGCGCGCGGCATGTGATCTGGTTCGGGAAGAAGATCTAGCGCCGCTTCGACACCGCGCGAAGGACGTGCGGCACGCGTCGCGCTTGGGGCACGCACTTCGGCTGCGCTCCGTGCGAACGGGTTTTTGGGTTGCCGCGGCTCGGCATTGACGGTCGCCGGCACGAACAAGGACATCATCATGAAACTCTTCGGCTGGAAATCAGCCGGGCGCGACGTGCGTCCGGTGCTGGCGCGCTATGGCTTGTGGTCGGGCGGCGGATCGCCGGGCGAGTGGAGCGACGATTATGCGGCGCAGGTGCGGCAGGGCTATTGCCGCAACGCGGTCGCGCAACGCGCGGTGCGGCTCGTCGCGCAAGGGCTGGCCGGCGCGCCGCTGGCGGCATCCTCGCCCGAGTTGCTCGCCCTGGTGACGGCGCGGTCGGGCGGGCAGGCGCTGACCGAGACGGTGGCGGCGCATCTGCTGCTGCACGGCAACGCCTATGTCCAGATCATGACCGATCCGGCGGGGGCGGTGGTCGAGCTGTTCGCGCTCAGGCCCGAGCGGGTGAGCGTCGAGGCGGACGCGGGCGGGTGGCCGGTCGCCTATCGCTACCGGGTCGGCGAGCGGGTGACGCGGCTGATGGCGGACGGGGCGCGGCCCGAAGTGGTGCATCTGCGCGGCTTCCATCCGCTCGACGATCATTATGGGCTCGGGTGCCTGGGCGCCGCGGCGGGCGCGATCGCGCTCCACAATGCGGCGGCGCGCTGGAACAAGGCGCTGCTGGACAATGCGGCGCGCCCCTCTGGCGCGCTGGTGCATGATCCCGGTGACGGATCGGTGCTGTCGCGCGAGCAGTTCGAGCGGCTGCGCACCGAGATGGAGGCGGGGTTCGCCGGCGCGGGCAATGCCGGGCGGCCGATGCTGCTGGAGGGCGGGCTGAAATGGCAGGCGCTCAGCCTGACGCCGGCCGACATGGATTTCGTCGGACTGAAGGCGGCGGCGGCGCGCGAGATCGCATGCAGTTTCGGGGTGCCGCCGATGCTGCTCGGGCTGCCCGGTGACGCCACCTACGCCAATTACCGCGAGGCGAGCCGGGCTTTGTGGCGGCTCGCGATCCTGCCGCTCGCCGACACGATTTTCTCGGGGTTGGCGCAGGGGCTCGCCGGCTGGTTCGAGGCGCCGTGGCTGCGTGTGAACGTCGATAAGGTCACCGCGCTCGCCGAGGACCGCGAACGGCTGTGGGCGCAGGTGAATGCGGCCGGGTTCCTCAGCGACGAGGAGAAGCGGGCGATGTTGGGCTTGAGCGCGGAGCACGCGGGAGGTGTGGCATGAGTGTGAGTACGGTGCTGGCGCAGTTGATGGCGCAGGGACAGGCCGAGGGCACCGATCTCGCGACGTTGCGCGCGATCGCGGAGGAAGCGGGCGAGCTTGGCGCGAGCCGGGCGCTGATGCGGCTCGGGCTGGACGATGCCGGCGCGGCCAAGGACATGGCCGAATTGCGCGAGCTGCTCGGGGCATGGCGGGACGCCAAGCGCTCGGCGTGGAAAGCGGCGGTCGGCTGGGTGGTGCGGATCGGCGGCGCGGTGGTGCTGGCGGGGCTGGCGGCGCGGTTCGGATTTTGGGGCTGGGTGAAGTGACGATGCCGTTCTCCCGCGCAGGCGGGCGCTCAGAGCAAAGCAGCGTCGCGTCCGTGGCTCTGGACCCCCGCATTCGCGGGGGAACGGGAGGGCTGCGGTTTGCCGGCTATGCCGCCGTGTTCGACCGGGCCGATCGGGGTGGCGACGTGGTGCGCTCGGGCGCGTTCGGCGCGGTCGGGGCGGTGCCGTTGCTGTGGCAGCATCGGGGCGCGCCGGTCGGCGTGATCGAGCAGGCGGGCGAGGATTCGCGCGGCCTGCGCGTGATCGGGCGGATCGATGATGCGCGGCTTGCGCGTCTGGTACGCTCCGGCGCGGTCTCCGGCCTTTCGTTCGGCTACCGCGTCAAGGCGGCGGCGCGCGGGCGGTATCGCGAGCTGACCGCGCTCGATCTGGTCGAGGTGAGCCTGGTCGCGCAGCCGATGCAGCCGCTCGCGCGGGTTCACGCGATCGCCTGAGGGTTTTTCGACTTCCGAAGTTTTTGCCCGCGCGGGTGCCTGCGCGGGGGTGGTTTCGCATGGGAGAATGACATGATCGAAGTCAAAGCGGATTCGCTCGAGACGAGCTTCTCGGGCGTGGAGATGGGCGGCGCGGTGGTGCGGCCGCTGCTGAGCGGCGCGCGCGATGGCGGTGCGACGGCTTTCGCGGGGTTCCTGCGTAGCGGCACGAGCGTCGAGATGAAATCGTTCACCGGCGTGACCGGCGACAGCGGCGGCTATGCCATCCCCAAAGAAATCGACGCGGTGGTCGATGCGACGCTCAAATCGATATCGCCGATCCGGGCGATTGCCAATGTCGTCAAGGTTGGTTCGGCCGGCTATCGCAAGCTGGTGACGAGCGGCGGCACGCCCTCAGGCTGGGCGGCGGAGACCGACGCGCGGCCCGGCACCGCCACGCCGAGCTATGCCGAGATCGCGCCGCCGATGGGCGAACTCTATGCCAACCCGAGCGCGAGCCAGGCGATGCTCGACGACGCGCTGTTCGATGTCGAGGGGTGGCTCGCCGGCGAGATCGCCACCGAGTTCGCGCGCGCCGAGGGCGCGGCGTTCGTCAACGGATCAGGCACCGCGCGGCCGAAGGGGTTTCTCCAGGCGCCGGTCGCGGCGACCAACGATACCGCGCGCGCGTTCGGCACGCTGCAATATCTGGCGAGCGGCGCGGCGGGCGATTTCGCCGCCAACCCGCAGGACCGGCTGATCGACCTCGTCCAGAGCCTGCGCGGGCCGTATCGGCAGAATGCGAGCTGGGTGATGAACTCGGCCACGCTCGCGCGCATCCGCAAGTTCAAGACGACCGACGGCGCGTTCCTGTGGGTGCCGGGGCTGGCGGCGGGGCAGCCGGCGACCTTGCTCGGCTATCCCGTGATCGAGGCGGAGGACATGCCCGACATCGCCGCCAACGCGCTGGCGATCGCGTTCGGCGATTTCCGCGCGGGCTATCTGATCGCCGAGCGGAGCGAAACCGCGATCCTGCGCGATCCCTATTCGAACAAGCCGTTCGTGAATTTCTACGCGACCAAGCGGGTCGGCGGTTGCGTGAGCAATTCGGAAGCGATCAAGCTGATGCGCTTTTCGGCGAACTAAAGCCTTCTCCCGTTGGGAGAAGGTGGCGCGTAGCGCCGGATGAGGGTGATCGTGGGATCGGTCGCCCTCACCCTTCCGCCGCCTTCGGCGGCTCCCTCCCTCTCCCGCTGGGAGAGGGATTTGGGTGGAGATGGTGATGACGATCGGGAGCGAGGGGCCGGGCGCGGTGGCGCTCGGCGGGGAGGATCGCGCGGCGGCGCTGGCCGAGGTGAAGGCGATGCTGCGGCTGATGAGCGACGATGAGGATGCGCTGGTGGCGACGCTGGTCGAGACCGCGCTGGGGCTGGGCGAACGGTTCATCGGGCAGGTGCTGATCGCGCGCGTGTTGCGCGATGTGCTGCCGGCGAGTCGCGCCTGGCAGCAACTGGCGGCGACGCCGGTGCGGGCGATCGGCGCGGTCGAGGCGGTGGGCGGCGGCGCGCTGGCGAGCGAAGCCTATGCGATCGACATAGACGCGGACGGCGATGGCTGGGTGCGGGTGATCGACGCGGGTGGCGCGACCCGGGTGGGGGTGACCTTCACCGCCGGGCTGGCGACCGGCTGGGCGACGCTGCCGGCGCCGATCCGGCAGGGCGCGGTGCTGCTCGCGGCGCATCTGTTCACCGCGCGAGACGCGGCGGCGGCGCCACCGGCGGCGGTGACCGCGCTGTGGCGGCCCTTCCGGCGGATCACGCTGACGCGGCGGACACGCGCATGTTGAGCGGGGTGGCGGCGCGTGGGGCGGCGATCGGCGAGGCGGCGGAGCGGCGGGCGATCGCGGAGGGCGTGGCGCGGTTGCAGACGGCGTTCCCCGAACTGGCGGTGCGCGGCGAGGCGGACGCGATCGTGCTGGCCGGGCGGATCTCGCGCGAGGATGCGCGGCTGCGCTGGATCGGGAGCCTGTTGCGATGAGCGCGGAAAGCCTGGTGCAGGCCGCGTTGCTCGCCGCGCTCAAAGACATCGCCGGGCTGAACGGCGTGTTCGAAGGGCCGCCGGTCAAGGCGACGCCACCCTACGCCGAGATCGGTGAGACGCTGAGCGGCGACTGGAGCGTCAAGGATCGCGACGGGCGCGAGCTGCGGATGGCGGTGACGATCCGCGATGCGGCGGAGACGCCCGCGCGGGTGCAGGCGCTCGCGGCGGGGGCGGTGGCGGCGATCGAGGCGCTGCCGCGCGATCTCGGCGCGTGGCGGATCGCGAGCCTGGCGTTCGTGCGGTCGCGGCTGCTGCGACCGGCGCCGGGGCGGTGGAGCGCGGTGATCGAATATCGGGTGCGGATGCTGGCCGCGTGAGGCGGCGGGATCAAACGGACAGGAGCATGATATGAGCGCGGAGAGCGGCAGGGCATTCCTGCTCAAGATCGGCAACGGTGCAACGCCGCTTGCCTATGCGACGGTGGCGGGGCTGCGCACGACGCAGCTTTCGATCAACGGCGAGATGGTGGCGATCACCTCGAAGGATTCGGGCGGGTGGCGCGAATTGCTGTCGGGCGCGGGGGTGCGATCGGTCAGCGTGTCGGGGGCGGGGGTGTTCACTGGATCGGCGGCGGAAGTGCGGCTCAAAGGCAATGCGCTCGCCGGCGTGATCGACGATTATCGGCTGAGCTTCGAAAGTGGCGAGACGCTGAGCGGGCGCTTCCTCGTCACCAGGCTCGACTATGCCGGCGATTACAATGGCGAGCGCAACTACACGATCGCGCTGGAAAGCTCGGGCGCAGTGGTGGCGGCATGAGCGGGGTGGCGAACGCGGCGCGGGGCGAGGCGGCGATCCGCGTCGCGGGCGCGCAACTCGTGCTGCGGCCGAGCTTCGCGGCACTGGTCGCGGCGGAGGAGGAACTGGGGCCGCTGTTCGCGCTGGTCGAGCGCGCGGCGGCCGGTCACCTGTCGTTGCGCGAGCTGGTCGGGCTGTTCTGGCACTGCCGGCACGAGGCGCCTGTGGCGCTGACGCGCGAGGCGTTCGGAGAGGCGGTGGCGGCGGCGGGGCTCGCGGCGGCGACGCCGGTGTTGCGGGTGCTGCTCGCGCAGATTCTCGGCGGGCGATGAGCGCGCGCTTCGCCGAGGCGGCGGCGCGGCTGGCGGGGCTGGCAGGCGTCGCGTTCGGCTGGGCGCCCGCGCACTTCTGGGAGGCGACGCCCGCCGAGCTGGCGGCACTGGTGGCGGCGATCGGCGGCGAGGCTGGCGCCGCGCCGCCGACGCGCGAAACGATCGCGGCATTGATGGAGGCGTTTCCCGATGGATGAGGAAATCGACCGGCTGGTGGTGAGCGTGCGCGCCGATACCGCCGCCTTCGCGCGCGACGTGGACACGATGCGCGGCTGTTTCGGCGACGTGCTGGTACCGGGGGCGGATCGCGCCGGGCGCGAGATCGAGAGCGTGCTGCTCAAGGCGACGCGGAGCGGGACGCTCGGGTTCGAGGATCTGCGCAAGGTGGCGCTGTCGGTGCTGGCCGACATCGCTGGCGCGGCGATCCGCAGCGGGATCGACGCGATCCTGGGGCGCGGCGGCGGCTCGGGTGGCGGCGGCCTCGTCGCCGCGCTGAGCGGACTGCTCGGGGGAGCGCCGGGGCGGGCGACGGGCGGCCCGGTGTCGCCACTGCGGCCCTATGTCGTCGGCGAACGCGGGCCGGAAGTGTTCGTGCCGACGGCGAGCGGGAGCATCGTCGCGGCCGGGGGCGGCGGCGCGCGCGATGTGCGTGTGGCGATCACGATCAACGCTCCGCGCGGCGAGGGCGGCGCGGCGCTGAGCGCGTCGGGCCGCCAGGTCGCGCGCGCGGTGAAAGCGGCGCTGGCGGCCGAGTGAGAGGGGGCAGGCATGGCATATTGGTTGGCGCGCGCGCGGACGCATCAGGCCGAGGGCGTGATATCGCGGTTCGACCCACGCTTCTGGACGGTCGATTTCCCGCGGCCGATGATGGCGGCGGTCACCACGATCGCGCCCGATGCGCTGCGGGTGGATGCGGTATTCTATCGCAAGAACGATCTTGCAGGGCTGATCTGGGCGGCGGAGGACCGGTTCGACCATCCCTTGCTCGCCTATGAGACGGCGCGGGATTTTCGCGGGTGCCGGCTGGCGTTCCGCTGGCGGTCGGCGGGGGTGCGGCCGCTCGACGCGGTGGACGGGCCGGTGCTGACGATCGAGGGGCGCGACGCGGACGGCGCGGCGCGAACCTGGTACGTGCGGCTGTGGAATTACGCGACGGGCACGCGCGAGGACGCGCGGATCGCGATCGACTTCGCGGACGTGGCGGGCGGCTTCCTGCTGCCGGACGAGGCCGTGCCGGTATGGGCGGGCGACATCGACCGGATGTTCGTGTCCTTGGTGCCACCCGATTATGATGCATCCGACACGCCGCTCGCGCAGGCCGCCGAGGGCTGGGTCGAGATGAGCGATATCGTCTGCGCCGGCTCGGGGGCGGTGCTGGCGATCGGCGACGTGATGGTGCCGGCACACGCGCTGGAACTCGCGAGCGGATATGACGACAGCTACAATCTGACACCGGCGCGGCTGCTGCGAAACGCGTTGCAGCTCGGCTATCGCGGCGCGATCCTCCAGTATGTCGGGATGAGCCATTATTTTCGGCTCGCGGCGGGCGGGGGCATCGCGACCCTGTCCGGCGGCGCGCTCAACGTCGCGGCGCGCGCGTGGCAGCGCGATTTCGCCGAACGGGCGAGGGCGCTCGGTTATGACGTGATCTGGTCGCTCAGCTACGAACTGTTCGACGCGCATTGCCCCGAGGCCTGGAAGCAGCGCGCGTGGGACGGATCGCCCGCGCTGACCGGCTGGGTGCCGCCTTCGACCTTGCTGTCACCCGCGCATGGCGGCGCGATGGCCTATCTGCGCGCGGTCGCGGCGGAGGTGATCGGCATCGCGGTGGCGGCGGGGCTGGCGCCGAAGTTTCAGGTTGGTGAGCCGTGGTGGTGGGTGATGCCCGAGGGCCGGCCCTGTCTCTACGATGCTGCGGCACGGGCGGCGCTGGGCGGCGCCCCGGTCGAGATCGCCAGCGTGCGCGCACCGTTGCCTGCCGCTGCGATCGAACTGTTGGACGCGGCTGGGGCGATCTTGGCGGATTCGACGGCGGCGCTGGTCGCGGCGGTGAAGGCCGTCGCGCCGGGATGCGAGACGCATCTGCTCGCCTATCTGCCGAGCGTGTTGGCGGCGGACGCGCCCGAGGTGCGGCGCGCCAATCTGCCGCTCGGCTGGGCGCGGCCCGCGTTCGATGTGCTCCAGCTCGAGGATTATGATTACGTCACCGCGGGCAACAGCGCGTTGAGCGCGCGGGCCATCGCGGAGGCGCAGACGCGGCTCGGTTATGTGACCGGCGACACCGACTATCTCGCGGGCTTCGTGCTGCGGCCCGAGGACAGCGCCGGCTGGCGCGAGATCGAGGCGGCGGCGGAGCGTGCGCGGGCGCGCGGTGTGCGGCGGGGCTTCGTCTGGGCGCTGCCGCAGGTGATCCGCGACGGGTTCGTGCATTTCGAGGAGGAGGCGGACGAGATGCAGGCGTTCGACGATGTGCTTTTCCCGCTCGCGCTCGGCCGCGAGGCGGAGGTGGCACCCGAATATTCGACCGCGGTTGTGACGAGCGCGGGCGGTCACGAGGCGCGCAACGCGGGCTGGGCGGGGGCGCGGACGCACTATGATGTCGGGCCGGGCGTGCGGTCCGAAGCCGATATCGCAACGTTGCTGGCGTTCTTCCGCGCGCGGATGGGGCCGGCGCGTGCGTTCCGGCTGCGCGATCCGTTCGATGCCTCCTCGGGCGGCGCGGTGCCGACGCCGCTCGACCAGCAGATCGGCATCGGCGACGGCGTCGCCACCCGCTTCGCGCTGGTCAAACATTATGGCGCCGTGGTCCGGCGGATCACGCGCCCGGTGGGCGGCAGCGTGAGCGTCGCGGTGGACGGTGCCGTGACCGCCGCCTTTTCGCTGGTGGATGGCGGCATGATCGAACTCGACGCCGCGCCAGCGCCGGGCGCGGTGGTGACGGCGGGGTTCCTGTTCGACGTGCCGGTGCGTTTCGCCGAGGACAGTCTCGCGGTGTCGCGCGCGACCTTTCAGGCGGGATCGGCGGCGTCGGTGCCGCTCATCGAAGTGCGCGAGGACGTGGCATGAGCTTCCTGGATGGACCGCTTTCGACCGTGGCGTTGTGCTGGCGGATCGAGCGGCGCGACGGCATCGCGATCGGGCTGACCGCGCACGACCGTGATCTGGTGATCGATGGCCTTGTCCACCGTGCCGCGCCGGGCATGACGCCCTCCGCGATCAAGCGCGCCGACGGTCTCGATGCCGACACGATGGACGTTTCGGGGGCGTTGACCGGCGCGGCGATCAGCGCGCGCGATCTCGGCGCGGGGCGGTGGGACGGCGCGCGGGTGCGGCTGTTCGCGGTCAACTGGAGCGGCGCCGAAGGGCGCATGGATCTCGGTGAGGGAACGATCGGATCGGTCGAGACGCGCGACGGCGCCTTCACCGCCGAGTTGCGCGGCGCGAGTGCGGCGCTCGACCGGCCGGTGGGCGAGGAAACCTCGGCGGAATGCCGTGCCGAGCTGGGTGACAAACGCTGCGGCGTGGCGATGGCGGGGCGGCGGCGCTTCGTGCGCGTGGTCTCGGCCGCCGGGCAGACGGTGACGGTGGATGCGGCCGAGCCGAGTGACGACGCTTATGGCGGCGGGCTGCTGCGCTGGGTGGGGGGAGCGAACAGCGGACTGGAAAGCGCGGTGGCGATTTCCGCCGGCGCGACGGTGACGCTGCGCGCCGAACCGCCGTTTGTGGCGTCAGCGGGCGATCTGATCGAGCTGGTCGAGGGCTGCGACAAGAGCGTGGCGACCTGTGCGGCGCGGTTCGGCAACGTCGCGAATTTTCGCGGCGAGCCGTACCTGCCGGGCATCGACCTGCTCACCCGGTATCCCGGCGCATGACGCCCGCCGAATGCGCCGTCGCGGCGGCGCGGGGCGCGGTGGGTGCGCGGTTCCGGTCGCACGGTCGCGACCCCGCGTTCGGGCTCGACTGCGTCGGACTGGCGGTGCTGGCCGCGCGCGCGGCGGGGTTCGCTGCACCTATATCGGCCGATTATGCGGTCCGCAGCGGTGATCCCTCGACCGCGATCGATGCGGTGGGGCTGGTGCGCACTTCGGCACCGGCGACCGGCGATCTGCTGCTGTTCGCGGCCGGGCCGGCGCAATTCCATCTCGCCGTGCAGGTGCCGGGCGGGATCATCCATGCCGATGCGATGCTGCGGCGCGTGGTCGAGCGGCCGGGCGTGCCACCCTGGCCGCTGGTCGCGGCGTGGCGTTTGAGGGGAGACTGATATGGCGACGCTGGTGCTGACGACGATCGGCAGCGTGATCGGCGGCCCCATCGGCGGTGCGATCGGCGCGGTGCTGGGACAGGCGATCGACCGCGACGTGATCTTCAAGCCCAAGGGGCGCGAGGGGCCGCGGCTGACCGAACTGGCGGTGCAGACATCCTCTTACGGCACGCCGATCCAGCAGGTGTTCGGCACGATGCGGATCGCGGGCTGCGTGATCTGGTCGACCGACCTGATCGAAAGCCGGAGCACGGCAGGCGGCGGCAAGGGGCAGCCGAGCGTGACCAGCTACAGCTATTCGGCCTCGTTCGCGGTGGCGCTGTCAGGGCGGCCGATCCAGCGCGTCGGGCGGATCTGGGCCGACGGCAACCTGCTGCGCGGTGCCGCCGGCGACTTCAAGGTCTCGACCGGCTTCCGCCTGCACCTTGGCGGCGAGGACCAGGAGGCCGATCCCCTGATCGCCTCGGCGGAAGGCGTGGCGCTGGCGCCGGCGCATCGCGGAATCGCCTATGCGGTGTTCGAGGGCCTTCAGCTCGCCGATTACGGCAACCGGATTCCCTCGCTCACCTTCGAGGTGATCGCCGATCCCGCCCCGGTCGCCGCCGGCGCGATCGCGGCGGCGGTGTCGGGCGGGCTGATCGATGGCGCGGCGGCGACGCTGCCGCTGCCGGGCTTCGCGGCCTATGGCAATGTGCGCGGCGTGATCGAGACGATCGGCGTGGCCACCGGCGGATGGTTCGCGCCGAGCGGCGCGGGGCTGGCGATGCGCGCGGGCGGCGGCCCCGAGCGGATCATCGCCGACGCAGGGTTCGCGGCGGGGGTGCTTGGCGGCGCGCGGTCGGTGAGCGCGGCCGCCGCGATCGAGAGCGTGCCGCGCTCGGTGACACTGCGGCATTATGATCCGGCGCGAGAGTATCAGGCCGGCGTGCAGCGCGCGCGGCGCCCCGGCGCGGGCCAGACCGAGCAGCAGATCGACATGCCCGCCGCGCTCGATGCGGACAGTGCCAAGACGATGGCGGCGGCCACGCTGGCCCGCGCCGAGGCGGCGCGCGTGCGGCGGACCGTCGCGCTCGGCTGGGATGCGATCGGCATCGCGCCGGGCGCGCGTGTCACGATCGAGGGGCAGGCGGGGGTGTGGCGGGTGACCGGCTGGTCGCTCGAACAGATGGTGCTGTCGCTCGACTGCGTCCGGCTCGCCGCCGCGGCGCTGCCGGCAAGGGGGAGCGGGGGGCGGGTGTTGCCGTCGCCCGATAGCGTCGCCGGGACGACGATCGTCCACGTCTTCGAGATTCCTCCGCTCGACGACGGCATGCTGAGCGCGCCGCGCGTGATGATCGCGGCGGCGGGCACCGCGCCGGGGTGGCGGCGCGCGGCGCTGCTGCACAGCCTCGACGGTGGCGCGCGTTGGTCTAGCGCCGGGGCAACGGCCGCGCCCGCGACGCTCGGCATGCTCGTTTCGGTGCCGCTTGCCGTGCCCGCCACGCTGCGCGACCGTCGTTCGCGGTTCGAGGTCGAGCTCGCGCACGCGGGCATGGTGCTGATGGGCGCGAATCCGGGGGCGCTCGACGCGGGCGCGAACCTGGTCCTGTGCGGTGACGAACTGCTCCAGTTCGGCACGGCCGAGCAGATCGGTGCGACACGCTGGCGACTGTCGGACCTGTATCGCGGCCGGCGGGGCACCGAGGCGGCGATCGGGACGCAGGCCGTCGGCGATCGTGTCGTGCTGATCGAGCGCGATACGCTCGTCGCGCTCGACATGCCGCTCGCGGCGCTCGGGGGCGAGATCCGCGTGCTGGCCTCCGGCGTGGGGGATGTCGCCGGGCCGGGCGCGGCGCGAACCGTGATCGCGGGCATATCGGTGTTGCCGCCCGCGCCGGTCGGACTGCGTTGGCGCGAGCTTGGCGGGGGCGATGCCGCGATCGCCTGGACGCGCCGCAGTCGCGCGGGGTGGCGCTGGCTCGACGGCGTCGACGCCCCGCTCGCCGAGGAGCGGGAACTCTACCGGGTGACGATCGGAACCGGGCCGAGCATCGACACCAGCGAACCCGTGCACATCCTCACCGTCGCCGAGCGCGCCGCGGGGGTGAGCGTTTCGATCCGCCAGATCGGTTCGGCCGGCGCATCGACCGCCGCGGCGCTTTTCATCCCCGCCTGGGAGGCATGACATGACTGACGATGTTACCGCGCGGCTGGCGTTGCCGCTGCTCAGCGCCGGGCAGGCGCAGAAGGAGCTGACCCATAACGAAGCGCTGGCGCTGCTGGATCTGTTCGCGCAGCCGGTGGTGGTCGCGATGGCGATCGACACACCGCCGGCGACGCCCGTGCCGGGGCAGTGCTGGATCGTCGGCGACGCGCCGAGCGGCCTTTGGGCAGGACGCACACGGCATCTCGCCGGCTGGACCGTGGGCGGGTGGCGGTTCTGCATGCCCAGAACGGGCATGCGCGTGTGGAACCTCGCCGACGGTTGCGAAGCGGTGTTCGACGGGGAGGGCTGGAGCGTCGGCGTGGTTCGCGGATCACGCGTGGAAATCGACGGCGTTCGTGTTGTTGCGGCGCAGCAATCCGCCATCGCCGCGCCTGTGAACGGAGACGTGGTGGATGCCGAGGCGAGAGCCGCGATCGCGGCGATTCTTGCTGCACTGCAAACACACGGGTTGATCGCCGGTTAACCGGCTGAAACCCCTTTAAGTCCTTGGATGTTGCGCTTCTGCAACAGTCCCAGGTATTTGTGCGCTTGCGTGGAAACCAACCCCGTCCTAGGGAGTTTGGGCTGTCCGAGTGACACCTAATGAAAGGGGATTTCTATGCGGAAGCTAGCCGTTATCATCGCGCTTGCCTCCACTGCTCTCGCAACGCCAGCTCTTGCCCGCGACAAGTCGTGGTATGTTGGCGTCGAAGGCGGCGGTATGATCGTCGAAGACTCGAAGTTCGATATCGGCAACGTGCCGTCGGCTTCGACCTACAAGACGAAGACCGGTTACGACGTCGATGGCGTCATCGGTTACGACCTCGGCATGTTCCGGCTTGAGAGCGAAGTCGCTTACAAGTTCGCCAAGGGCGACGACTATCGCTCGTCGGTCAACAGCCCGTTCGTGACGACCCCCGGCGGCTTCGCGGCCCCCGGCAACTATAACAGCCCGCACAGCCACACGTCGGCGCTGAGCTTCATGGTCAACGGCCTGCTCGACTTCGGCGACGACAATGCCATCCAGGGCTTCGTCGGCGGCGGTGTCGGTGTCGCGCGCGTGTCGATGGCGGGCGTCCGCGCCGGCAACCGCGCCGCGATCCTCGACGACAGCGACACCGTCTTCGCATGGCAGGGCATCGCGGGCGTCCGCGCGCCGCTCTCGGACCATGTCGACATCTCGCTCAAGTATCGTTTCTTCAACGCCGACAACGTCAAGCTGGTCGGTGTCGAGGGCGCGAGCTACGAGACGCGCTATCGTTCGCACAGCCTGCTCGGTGGCCTGACCTACAACTTCGGCGAGCCTGCCGCTCCGCCGCCGCCGCCTCCTCCGCCCCCGCCGCCGCCGCCGGAGCCCACCCCTCCGCCGCCGCCGCCCCCGGTGGTCTGCTCGCCTGGTCCGTTCATCGTGTTCTTCGAGTGGGACAAGTCGGACATCACGGCCGAAGCGGCGTCGATCCTCGACAACGCGATCAGCCAGTACCAGTCGTGCGGCAACGCGCAGGTCATGCTGGCCGGCTTCACCGATCGCTCGGGCACGCCGAAGTACAACATCGGCCTGTCGCAGCGTCGCGCGGACTCGGTGAAGGCTTACCTGTCGGCTCACTCGATCCCCGAGGGCGTCATGACCACGCAGGCGTTCGGCGAAGACCCCGCCCATCTGCGCGTTCAGACCGCCGACGGCGTTCGCGAAGTGCAGAACCGTCGCGTGGAAATCACCTACGGTCCGGGTTCGGGCAACTAAGCCCGAGCTTGACGAAAGTCGCAAGAGAGGGGGTCGGGAAACCGGCCCCCTTTTTTGCGTGGTTGGAAGGGCAGCGACGACGCCGCAGCGCGGTTCAGTATCTGCCGGTCGGATTGCCGTCGCCGGCTTCTGAAACGCGGTCCCAATCCGCATCCGTTCGCACTGAGCGAAGTCGAAGTGCGTGTTCTGAGCGAGCCGCCTGTGACACGTCCTTCGACTTCGCTCAGGACGAGCGGGGTTCGGGTTCCGGTCGGAGCTACGAGATTGCGCTGGTGTCGGCCAAAGCCGCCTCCAACCACGCCGGCCGCACCGCGTCGCTAAGCGCTTCGATCCGGCGAAGTTCGACCATCAGGCCAAGCTCGGGATAGGATGCGCGCGTCCGGTCGCCCGGCTCGCCCAATGGCGCCACTACCAGCCGGCGGTTGACCTTGGCGCGATGGTGCATCCGTGCGGTATTCTCCTGCCCGACATAGCAGCCCTTGGTGAAGCTGACGCCGTTCAGCTCGCGCGCGTTGCATTCGAGCCAGAGCGTCTGATCGCTGCCGAGTTCGCCGACACCCTCGGTCACGCCGCGCGCCAGCCGATGCGCACGCCACGCCGCATCGGCGGGTTCGCCCGCCGCCGCACCGATCCACCGAAAGCCGAGATCCGGCAGGCGCGGATCGGCGAACGCGCCCTGCAGCGACGACCAATGCACCCCGCCCTCGACCGCCTCGATCGTGATCGCGCGGCGCAGGCGGTACATCGAAAGCCGCCGCGTGAGCGCCTCGGCGGCGCTCGCCTCGCAGTCGATCAGCACCGCGTCGCCGTCTGCCCATAGCAGAAAATCGAACAGCGCCTTGCCTTGCGGCGTCAGCAGCCCGGCCCAGCGCGGACCCGAGGCATCGAGCCCGATCACATCCTGCGTGAGCAGGCCTTGCAGAAAGCCGCGCGGGTCGTCTCCGGCGATGCGGATGAGCGTGCGGCCAGCGAGCAGCGTCGGGGTGGTTTCGGTCATCGTCAACAGGTAGGAGGGCTGAGACACAAGCGAAAGAGGCAGACATGGCACGGTTCGATCTGATGCTGACGGGCGGTACGGTGCATCTCCCGAGCGGCCCGGCGCAAACCTCTGTCGGCGTGGTCGCCGGCAAGATCGCGGCGATCGGCGTGAGCGGCGATGCGGGCGAGACGATCGACTGCACGGGGTTGGACATCCTCCCCGGCGTGATCGACACGCAGGTCCACTTCCGCGAGCCGGGTCTGGTCCACAAGGAGGATCTCGAAAGCGGCAGCCGCGCCGCCGTGCTCGGCGGGGTGACCGCGGTGTTCGAAATGCCCAACACCAAGCCCAACACCGACAGCGCCGCCGCGATCACCGACAAGCTGACCCGCGCGCATCATCGCATGTGGTGCGACCACGCTTTCTATGTCGGCGCGACCAATGTGAACGCGCCCGACCTCGCCGAGCTGGAGCGGATGCCGGGCACGGCGGGGGTGAAGATCTTCATGGGCGCCTCGACCGGCGACCTGCTCGTCTCGGAGGATTCGTCGCTCGCCGAAGTGCTTGCCTCGGGCAAGCGCCGCGTCGCGATCCATGCCGAGGACGAGGCGCGGATGAACGCCCGCGCCGGCGAGCGCATTCCTGGCGATCCTTCGTCGCATCCGGTGCGGCGCGACGACGAAAGCGCGATGCTCGCGACGCGGCGCATCCTCGCGCTGGCGCGGGCGGCGCGGCGGCGAATTCATGTGCTCCACGTCACCACGCCGGCGGAACTCGAACTGCTCTCGCAGCACAAGGACATCGCCACCTGCGAGGTGACGCCGCAGCACCTGACGCTCGCGGGCGAGGAGGCGTATCCCCGGCTCGGCAGCTATGCGCAGATGAACCCGCCGATCCGCTCGGGCGCACACCGCGACGGGCTGTGGCATTGGCTGCGGCAGGGCGTTCCCGACGTGATCGGCTCCGACCATGCGCCGCATACGATCGAGGAGAAAGCCAAGCCCTATCCCGAGTCACCGAGCGGCATGCCGGGGGTGCAGACCTTGCTGCCGCTACTGCTCAACCATGTCGCCGAAGGGCGTACCACGCTCCAGCGCGTGATCGACCTGACCAGCGCGGGCGCGCAGCGGATTTTCGGGATCGTCGGCAAGGGCCGCATCGCGGTCGGCTATGACGCCGATTTCTCGATCGTCGATCTCAAGGCGCGCTGGACGATCACCGAGGATTGGCTGGCGTCGCGCTGCGGTTGGTCGCCGTTCACGGGGATGGAACTGACCGGCAAGCCGATCGGCACGATCGTGCGCGGCAACCGCGTGATGTGGGACGGCGCGCTGGCCGAGGCGGCGGTGGGTGAGCCGATACGGTTCGAAGCGGTCGAGTTTGGTTAAGGTCCGATCGTAAGATGATCCGTTCGTGCTGAGCGAAGTCGAAGCACGTGCCGCAAACGCAGCATCTGTGGCACGTCCTTCGACAAGCTCAGGACGAACGGAGGTAAAACGGGCGCTCTTAGAGCGCCCGCGCGTCGCCCTCCGCGAGCAGATGCGTGCATAGCTGCGCTTCGGGCGTGTCGCCCGCTTCGAGCGCCGCAACCGTGACCCAGCCCGCTTGGCGCATCGCCGCCGCCAGCGCCGGATCGGTGCCGAGCGGCACGAAAAGCCGCCGCCGGTCCATCTCGCCGAGCCCCGCTGCGACGATCGCATCGGCGTAGAGCGAGAAGCCGACCGCCGCCTCCTCAGCGCCATCTTCGTGGACGATCGTGTAGGTGCCGCCGCGCCCGATCTCGCCGCGCACGCCGCTCGCGAAGATCGAGAAGCCGAGCCAGCTTTGATATTCGAAGCCGTGCCGCTCGGTCGGATCGAGCGTCAGCCCGACGCGGCCCTTGAGCCCCTCAGCGATCGCCCACAGCCCGTCGAGCCGCGAGGTGAGCGCGCCGCCGGCGTCGAACGCGCAGAGCCGGTGGTGAGCCGCCTCGAACGGCCCCGCCGCCTCGACCAGCGGCAGATACGCGCGCGCGATCTCCGCCACGCCGCCGGCGTCCTTGGCATCGAGCCGCTCGCTTAGCGCGGCGATCTGCGCTGGGTCGATCGGCAGCGGCCCGTTGGCGAGAATTCCGACCAGATCGGGCAGAGTGAAATCGATCGAAATGTCACGCACGCCCGCTGCTTCCAGCGCCTCGACCGCAACCCCAACGATCTCCGCCGCCGCCGCGACCGTATCTAGGCCGATCAGCTCGCAGCCCATCTGGAGCAATTCGCGCTCGGGGCTGAGCTGCGAGGCACGCAACCGCAGCACCGGACCCGCATAGGAGAGGCGGACCGGGCGCGGGTGATGGCCCATCCGCGTCGCCGCGATACGGCCGATCTGCGCGGTGATGTCGGGCCGGATAGCCAGCGTGCGCTGCGAGACCGGATCGACAAAGCGCACCGCATCTTGCGCGGTCGCCGATTTGAGCCGCCCTGCCAGGCCCTGCTCGAATTCGGCAAGCGCGGGATCCGCGCGCTCATAGCCGTGCTGGAACGCCGCGCCGAGAACCGCCTGTTCGAGCCGCGCGGTGGCGTCGGCGACGGGCGGCAGGCGATCGCGGAAACCTTGGGGGAGGAGGGAGGTCATCAGTGCGGCAATCCATGAAGCCCGGTTGGGCGGTCTGTTCGATGCCCTGTAGTTTCTCTGCACAGGAAGAACAGTGGGTGGATTGGCGCGGACGGTCATCGGCGCCCGTTCGTGCTGAGCGAAGTCGAAGCACGTGTTTCGCACGCAGAGCGCTCCGGGCACGCCCTTCGACTTCGCTCAGGGCGAACGGGGGGTGAGCATCGCGCTCACCCCCAAGGCCGGTTTAAAACGCCAGCGCCATCGCGGTCTTCACGCCCGCCAGATCGCGGACCTTGGCGATCAGTTCGGGCGTGACCGACTCGTCGACCGACAGCAGCAGCACCGCTTCGCCGCCCGCCGAGCGGCGGCCGAGGTGGAAGGTGCCGATGTTGACGCCCGATTCGCCGAGCAGCGAGCCGAGCCGGCCGATGAAGCCGGGCGCGTCCTCGTTGACGACGTAGAGCATCGGCCCAGCGAGATCGGCCTCGACCTTGATGCCGAACAGCTCGACCAGACGCGGCGCGGCGTCGCCGAACAGCGTGCCGGCGACCGAACGCTCGCCAGCGTCGGTCTTGACCGAGACGCGCAGCAGCGTGTGATAATCGCCCTCACGCTCGGTCTTCACCTCGCGCACTTCCATGCCGCGCTCCTTGGCGAGCAGCGGCGCGTTGACCATGTTGACCGTGTCGGTCTGGGTCCGCAGGAAGCCGTGCAGCACCGCCGACACCATCGGCTTTTGGTTGAGCTCGGTCGCGGCCCCTTCGGTATGGATCGAAATGCGCGGCACCGCGCCGCGCGTGAGCTGGCCGACGAGGCTGCCGAGCTTTTCGGCGAGCGCCATGTACGGCTTCAAGCGCGGCGCTTCCTCCGCCGACAGCGACGGCACGTTGAGCGCGTTGGTGATCCCGCCTGAGACGAGATAATCCGCCATCTGCTCGGCGACCTGGATCGCGACGTTGACCTGCGCTTCGCTGGTCGATGCGCCGAGGTGCGGGGTCGAGATGAAGTTGGGCGTGCCGAACAGCGGCGATTCCTTGGCCGGCTCGGTGACGAACACGTCGAGCGCCGCGCCGCCGATATGGCCCGCGTCCAGTCCCGCCTTGAGCGCCGCCTCGTCGATCAGCCCGCCGCGCGCGCAGTTGATGATGCGAACGCCCTTTTTGGTCTTGGCGAGATTCTCGGCCGAGAGGATGTTGCGGGTCTGGTCGGTGAGCGGCGTGTGCAGCGTGATGAAGTCGGCGCGCGCGAGCAGTTCATCGAGCTCGACCTTCTCGACGCCGAGTTCGAGCGCGCGTTCCGGCGACAGGAACGGATCGAACGCGACCACCTTCATGCGCAGGCCAAGCGCGCGATCGGCGACGATCGAGCCGATGTTGCCGGCGCCGATCAGCCCGAGCGTCTTACCGGTCACTTCGACGCCCATGAAGCGGTTCTTCTCCCACTTGCCGGCCTGAGTCGATTTGTCGGCCTCGGGCAGATCGCGGGCGAGCGCGAACATCAGCGCGATCGCGTGCTCGGCGGTCGTGATCGAATTGCCGAAGGGGGTGTTCATCACCACCACGCCGGCCGCGGAGGCGGCGGGGATATCGACGTTGTCGACGCCGATGCCGGCGCGGCCGACCACCTTGAGGTTGGTCGCGGCGCTGAGGATGTCCTTGGTGACCTTGGTCGAGCTGCGGATCGCGAGCCCGTCATACTGGCCGATGATTGCTTTCAGCTCCTCGGGGGTCTTGCCGGTGATCTCGTCGACCTCGACGCCGCGTTCGCGGAAGATCTGCGCGGCTTTGGGGTCCATTTTGTCGCTGATTAGAACTTTAGGCATGTCATCAAGTCCTTCGAAACCCGTTCGTGCTGAGCTTGTCGAAGCACGTGTCCTGGACACGCCCTTCGACAAGCTCAGGGCGAACGGAGGAGAGTTGGCCCGCTTTACGGGTAGCGGCTCAGGCGGCGACCGGCGCCTTGACGGTGGCATAGGCCCAGTCGAGCCACGGCCCGAGCGCCTCGATATCGGCGGTGTCGACCGTCGCGCCGCACCAGATCCGCAGGCCCGCCGGGGCATCGCGGTAGCCGGCGACGTCGAACGCCGCGCCCTGCCTTTCGAGCAGGCCGGCGAAGGTCTTGATGAACGCTTCGTCCGCGCCCTTCACCGTCAGGCACACGCTGGTCTTCGAGCGCGACGCTTCGTTCTCAGCGAGATGGCCGAGCCAGTCGCGCTCCGACACGATCTTATCGAGCGCGGCAGCATTGGCGTCGCTGCGCGCGATCAGCCCTTCGGCACCGCCGATCGACTTGGCCCATTCGAGCGCGAAGATCGCATCCTCGACCGCCAGCATCGACGGGGTGTTGATCGTCTCGCCCTTGAAGATGCCCTCGGCGAGCTTGCCCTTCGCCATCAGGCGGAACACCTTGGGAAGCGGCCAGGCCGGGGTGTAGCTTTCCAGCCGCTCGACCGCGCGCGGGCCGAGGATGAGCACGCCATGGCCGCCTTCGCCGCCCAGCACCTTCTGCCAGGAGAAGGTGGCGACGTCGATCTTGTCCCACGGCAGTGGATAGGCGAACACCGCGCTGGTCGCGTCGGCGAACGAGAGACCCTCGCGATCGTCGGCGATCCAGTCGCCGTTCGGAACACGGACGCCCGAGGTGGTGCCGTTCCAGGTGAACAGCACGTCGGTCGACCAGTCGATGGTGGTGAGATCGGGAAGCTGGCCGTAATCGGCGCGGATCACGGTCGGATCGAGCTTCAGTTGCTTGACGGCATCCGTCACCCAGCCTTCGCCGAAGCTTTCCCAGGCGAGGGTGGTGACGCCGCGCGCGCCGAGCATCGTCCACATCGCCATCTCGAACGCGCCGGTGTCGGAGCCGGGGACGATGCCGATGCGATGGGTGTCGGGCAGGTTGAGCAGCTCGCGCATCAGATCGATGCAATAGGCGAGGCGGGTCTTGCCGATCTTCGAGCGGTGCGAACGGCCGAGCGATTCGGTGGCGAGCGCGTCGGCGGACCAGCCCGGAGGCTTGGCGCAGGGGCCGGAGCTGAAGAAGGGGCGCGCAGGCTTATGCGCAGGAAGCACGGGTAGGTCAGTCATATAGTCTCTCCTTGCAGAGAGCACGCGCGGCGTTGGGACCGCGTGGCCCGGGGCCGGCTGTAACGTCGATCGGCGGGGTGTCAACCAGATGCGTTGTTCGCTTCATCTCAAACCGGTCATGCCAGACTTGTTCCGGCGTCCACGGTGCAGCAAGAACGGTGCGTGTTGCGTTCGCTGACAGGTGGATGCCGGAACAAGTCCGGCATGACGAAGTGGCTGGTGCTGCCGGCACTCGCCATGCTGGCCGGATGCGGCAGCAACAGGCCCGCCCCGCGCCCGCGCGGATCGAAACCGGTCACGCTCGCGATCCCGACCAGCCGGGAGACGCAGGCCTGCTACACCGATCTTTCGCGCGAGGCGGTGCGGTTCAGTCCGCTCGCGGATCGTGACTATGGCGGCGGTTGCCGGGTCGCCGGCGCGGTGCAGTTGATCGACATCGGCGTGCCCGTCACCAACCTGACCGCGATGCGCTGCGGCCTCGCGCGGAGCTTCGGCGGCTGGGTGCGGCACGCGGCGGTCCCGGCCGCGCGCCAGATGCTCGGCAGCGATCTGGTACGGGTCGAGAGCATGGGAACCTACGCCTGCCGCAACACGGTGGGCACGGCGCGGCCGATGTTGTCCGGTCACGCCATCGCCAACGCGGTCGATGTCGGGGCGTTCGTGCTCGAGGACGGGCGGCGGATCAGCGTGCTGAACGGCTGGCAATCGCCCGTTCCGCAAGTCCGCGCGTTCCTCCGCGTCCTGCACGATTCGGCGTGCAAGCGCTTCGGCACGGTGCTCAGCCCCGATTACAACGCGGTGCATCGCAACCATCTTCACCTGGAGGACGATCACAAGAGCTTCTGCCGGTAAGGCGCGAGCGGTGAGAGGATCGTGCTCGCCGGGGTTCAATCTCCCCCCACTATCCCCTACATAGCGCCAAATGAGTGATACCCATGTACCGTCGCGCGTCTTTCCGCGCGCTCGCCAGGATGCCGAAAAAGCCAAGACCGGCGTCAGCACCCCCCAAACCGAAACCCCGGCCTACCGCCTCGCTTTCCAGGATATGGATTTCCTGCTGCGCGAGGATCTGCGTCCGGTGCGTTTCCAGCTCGAACTGCTCAAGCCCGAACTGATCCTCGAAGAGGCGAACATCGCCTCGACTTTCGTGTTCTACGGTTCGGCGCGCATCCCGGAGCCTGCCAAGGCGCAGGCGATGCTCGATCTCGCGCAGGGCGATGAAGCGCGGGTGATCGCCGAGCGGCTGGTCGCCAAATCGCATTATTACGATGTCGCGCGCGAACTCGCCGGCCTGGCGAGCCGCTTCCCCAACGACGAGGCGGGCAAGCGCCACTTCGTCGTCTGTTCGGGCGGCGGCCCCTCGATCATGGAAGCCGCCAACCGCGGCGCGGCCGAGGCGGGGCATGAATCGATCGGCCTCAACATCGTGCTGCCGCACGAACAGGCGCCAAACCGGTATGTCACCCCGGCGCTGTCGATGCAGTTCCACTATTTCGCGCTGCGCAAGATGCATTTCCTGCTCCACGCGCGCGCGCTGGCGGCGTTCCCCGGCGGGTTCGGCACGTTCGACGAACTGTTCGAGCTGCTCACGCTGATCCAGACCGGTAAGATCGCGCCGATTCCGGTGCTGCTCTACGGTCGCGATTTCTGGAACCGCGTCGTCGATTTTCAGGCGTTGGTCGAGGAAGGGGTGGTCTCGCGCCGCGATCTCAACATCTTCAAGTTCGTCGAGACGGCGCAGGAAGGCTGGGACGTGGTACGCGACTTCTACCGTGACGCCGATCCGGCGGTGTTTCCGGCGGAGTGATCCGCTTCTTCGACCGTTCGCACTGAGCGAAGTCGGAGCGCATGCCTGAGCGCATGCGCTTGCGGCACGTCCTTCGACTTCGCTCAGGACGAACGGGGGCTGAGCGTCAGGCACGTCAACCCACCCGTTCGTGCCGAGCGAAGTCGAGGCACCTACGCTTCGTTGGCCCCTCGACTTCGCTCGGGGCGAACGGATAGGGTGGTCACTTCTCCGCAGGGGCCGCCGCGTTCGCGGGCGTGGCGACATTCGACAGGCCCTCCGCGCTCGGCTTGGCTTCTTCGCCCGGCGCGGCGGGGGCGGCACCGGGGGGTGCCTTGGCGTCGGTCGCGGTCGGCGCGCCGGCTTGCGGGGCGGGCAGCGGCAGGTTCGAACCCTGCTGGTTGAGGTAGAGGATCACGTCGGCACGGTCCTTGGCGGACGACAGACCGGCGAAGGTCATCTTGGTGCCGGGCACGTATTTGCGCGGGCTGGCGAGCCACTGGTTGAGCGCCTCGAAATCCCAGGCGCCGCCCTTGCCCTTCAACGCGTCGGAGAAGGCGAAGCCGCCCTTGCCCTGGCCCTTCGCCTCGCCGACCGTGCCCCACAGGTTCGGGCCGATGCCGTTGGCGCCGCCTTGGTTGATCGTGTGGCAGGCGGCGCATTTCTTGAAGACTTCGGCGCCGTGGGCGGCATCGGCCTTGGCGAGCAGGTTGGCGATCGGTTCCTCGGCCTCGCCGCCGCCGGCATCGGCGGCGACGCCTTCGACCGGGTAGCCGGCTTTCTCTGGCTTTTCCGCCGTGAACAGAGTGCTGCCCGCGATGGTCAGCGCCAGCGCGGCGGCACACGCGCCCAGCGTCCAACCCGCGATCGTGTTTGTACGGCTGTCCATCGTTGCGTGGCCCCTCTCCGATATTATCTCCACCCTTAGATTCGCCGGCACGCCACCGCAAGCCAAGCTTGTGCGCGGCGGGCGCCATCGCTAGGGCCTCGCCGATCATGGAAAATTTCGCAGCACCGGCGCGACCGATCGTCGCGCGCATGATCGAACAAGCCGCCGCCGCGCCGCACCGCGCGGTCGCGTTCCAGGGCGCGCCGGGCGCCAATTCGCACATCGCCGCGCTGGAAGCGTTTCCGGGCTGTCTGCCGCTGCCCTGTTTCGACTTCTCCGACGCGATCGACGCGGTGCGCGAGGGGCTTGCGGACTGCGCGATCATCCCGATCGAGAATTCGCTTCATGGGCGCGTCGCCGACATCCATTTCCTGCTCCCCGAATCGGGGCTGACCATCACCGGCGAACATTTCCTGCCGATCCGCTATGCGCTGATGGGGCTGGGGCCGGTGAGCGGCGTGCGGGACGCGATGAGCCATCCGCAGGCGCTCGGCCAATGCCGCCACTGGCTGCGCGAGCACGGCATCGCGCCGGTCAGCTATCCCGATACCGCGGGTGCGGCGGCGATGGTGGTCGAACTCGGCGACCCCGCCACCGCCGCGCTCGCCCCTCCGGGCGCCGCCGAGATTTACGGCCTGGAAACGCTCGCCACCGACATCGCCGACGCCGACCACAACACCACCCGCTTCGTCGTGCTGGCGCGCGCCGGCCATCCGCCCACCGGCGAGGGGCCGTTCATGACGACGCTGATCTTCAAGGTGAAGAACGTGCCCGCCGCGCTTTACAAGGCGATGGGCGGGTTCGCGACCAACGGCGTCAACATGACCAAGCTGGAAAGCTATCAGCAGGGTGGCACCTTCGCCGCGACCGAATTCTATTGCGATATCGAGGGCCGCCCCGGCGACCCCAATGTCGACCGCGCGCTGGAGGAACTGGGCTTCCATTCGAAATCGATGCGCGTGCTGGGCGCGTATCCGAGGGCGCGGGCGCGGGGCTGAGGCCACCGCATTCCCGCGCGAAATCGAGGGACATGCGCGGGAGCACAGGTGTCTCGATGTCGCTCGACCCGAACGGTCTGGGCTAAGCGTCCTTGGCCCAAGCATGCAGCAGCGTGTTGGCGATCGCATAGGGCGGCGGCGGCAGGAACGAACCCGGTTCGCCCGCGAGGATCCGGCGCACCTCTTCGCGCGGCACCCACATCGCATCCTCAAGTTCGTTGGTGTCGAGCGTGATGCGGTCGTCGTCGGCGCAGCCGATGCACGCGATCATCAGCGAGGAGGGGAACGGCCAGGGCTGGCTGGCGATGTAGCGCACCTCGCGCACGCGCACGCCGGCTTCCTCGGCGATCTCGCGCACGACCGCTTCCTCGATGCTTTCGCCGGGTTCGAGGAATCCCGCCAGTGCCGAATAGCGCCCCGGTGGAAACGTGGGCTGCCGCCCGAGCAGCGCACGCCCCTCATGTTCGGCGATCATGATGACGACCGGATCGACACGCGGAAAATGCTCGGCGTGGCAGTTCGGGCACAGGCGCGCCCAGCCGGCGCGAAACATCTCGGTCGGTGCGCCGCAATTGGCGCAGAAGCGGTGGCGCGCGTGCCAATCGAGCACGCTGCGCGCACCCGCATAGGTCGCGGCCTCGCCGGGGGCGAACCGGCCGAGCAGATCCATCAGCCGCGCCGAGCGACGCGAAGGCGCGGCCCCCGCCGCCGAGAAGGCCGTGAAATACGGCACGCCGCCATCAAGCCCGAGCAATACCAGTTCGGCGTCCTCCGGCGCGTCCGCCATGCCGGTCCATATCAGCCGGCCCTCGCCGTCCACGTCGGGCTCATAGCCATCGAGCCTGAGCAGCCGCGCGGCGGGATCACGCGCGGCGGCGGCGAAGCCTTCGGGATCGTGGCGCAGCGCGTCCGACCGGTCGAGCAGTCCGCCGGTGAAGCCGGGCGCGATCACCGATAGCGCGCCAGATCGGTGCGCAACGCCTTGGCGACATCGCTGCGGATCGGCCATTTGTCGCTCGGCAGATAGTTGACCATGACGGTGCCGCGGAAGCGCCGTACCGGATCGACCCAGAAGATCGTTCCGGCCGCCCCGCCCCAGGCATAGGTGCCCTTGCGCGCGCCGCCCGGCACATCGACGAGGGTGACCGAGCCGCCCGCGCCATAGCCCATCGTCGCGGCGCCGCCGGCGGTGCCGCCGGTCGCGCCGGACACGCTGGTATAGGTCACGCCCGGCGGCAGCAGGTTCGACATCATCAGCGCCGCCGTCTCCGGCTTGACGAGCCGCACCCCGTCGAGCGCGCCGCCATCTTGCAACAGGTGCGTGAAGCGATCGTAATCGCGCGCCGAGGAGACCAGCCCGGCGCCGCCATAGGGGAAGCTCGGCGGCTGGAGGAACACCGAACTCGCGCCCCGATCGAGGGGGACGCGCCCGTCGCCGACCCAGACATAGCCGGTCGCCAGCCGCTTCGCCTCGCTGCCCGGCACGGTGAAATAGGTCGAGGTCATGCCGAGCGGCGTGAAGATGCGCGTTTGCAGGAAGCGATCGAACGGCATCCCGCTCGCCACCTCGATCACGCGGCCCATCACGTCGAGGCCGATCGAATAGCTCCATTTGGTGCCCGGCTCGGCGATCAGCGGCAGCGTGGCGACCGTGTTGGCGAAATCCTCGAGCGTCTTGGGGCGGGTGAGCCGCATCTTCGCCTCGCTCTTGGCGTCGGCGGTGAAGGGGGTGATGCCCGCTTTCTCATAGGCGTCGAGCAGCGGCCCGCGCGTGATGATCGTATAGCCGAGGCCGGCGGTGTGGGTCAGCAGCTCGCGGATCGTGATCGGGCTGGCGGCGGGTTTGCTCGCCAGCGAATCGGGGCTGATCTGCACCCGCATCGTCTTGAACGCGGGAATGAAGTCCGACACCGGCTGGTCGAGCCCGATCTTGCCCTGTTCGATCAGCATCATCGCGGCGAGCGCGGTGATCGGCTTGGTCATCGAATAGACCCGCCACAGGCTGTCGGGCCCGGCGGCCGGGGCGGTCGCCTCGTCGGCGATGCGCCCGGCCGAGACGAACACGGTCGGCAGGTCGCCCGCGCCGAACGCGCCGACGATGCCGGGCGTCTTGTCGGTACGGACGTAGGATTCGAACAATGCCTGCGTGTCGGGCAGGGGACTCGCCGTGGCCACGGACGCGGGCGCGGAGGCCGGCATCGCCTGGAACGCGAGCGCGCCGCTCGCCAGCAATGCGGCCAGCGCGGCCCCGGAAGCGATCTGTCGGATCATGCGGTCACTCTCCTGATTTCAGCGGCGGCCTTGGCGAAGACGGTCGGCAGCCCGGCTGATTCGAGATCGGCGACGGGCCACCATTCGCCGGCCACCGCATGCCCGTGCGCCTGGCCGATCGCAAGCGCGAGTTCGAGGCGGAAATGGGTGAAGACATGCCCCACCGTGCCGGACAGCATCTGCCAGTTCGACCGCACCGGCGCGTCCGCCAGCACCGGCGGCGCGGCGGCCCACGGCCCGGTCGGGAGCGCGCGCATCCCGCCGAGCAGACCCTTGGGCGGGCGGCGCACCAACAGCACGCGGCCGGCATCCTCCAGCCAGAAGATCGTGCCGTAGCGCTGCGGCTTCGCCGCCCTGGCGGGTTTGACCGGGTAGGCATCGGCCATGCCCGCCGCATGCGCGAGACACGCTGCGCTGAGCGGGCAGGCGAGGCAGGCGGGGTTGCGCGGCGTACAGACGCTCGACCCTAGGTCCATCATCGCCTGCGCGAAGTCGCCGGGCCGGTCGGCCGGGGTGATCGTGTCGGTGGCGGCGCGGATCGTCTCCATCGCGGCGGGGAGCGGCGTGGCGATCGCGAACAGCCGCGCCACCACGCGCGCGACATTGGCGTCGACCACCGCCGCGCGTTCGCCAAAGGCGATCGCGGCGATCGCGGCGGCGGTATAAGCGCCGACGCCCGGCAAGGCGCGCAGCCCCGCCTCGGTCTCGGGAAACGCGCCCGCCGCGGCGACCACCCGCGCGCAGGCGATCAGGTTGCGCGCCCGCGCATAATAGCCGAGCCCCGCCCAGGCGGCCATCAGCTCGGCCTCGTCGGCCGCGGCCAGCGCATCCACGCTTGGCCAGCGCGCGACGAACATCTCGAACTTGGGCCGCACCGCCGCGACGGTGGTCTGCTGGAGCATGATCTCGGACAGCCACACGCGGTACGGGGCGGCGCGCGGATGTCCGGGTGGGCTGCGCCACGGCAAGGCGCGGGCATGCGCATCGTACCAGTCGAGCAAAGGCCCGGCGATGTTGGAAGGAAGCTTGGCGCGCACGCCCCGGCTATGGCATGGACTGCGCGATGAGCAAACGTCGCCCTCCCACCGAACCGGCGCCCGCGCCGCGTCGCGGCGGCGGCGCGCGCGCGGTCGCCGAACTGCTGCCCGACGCGACTCGCACCGCCTTCCGCCGGTTCGGCTTCGTCCAGAGCGCCGTCGTGACGCGCTGGGGCGAGATCGTCGGCAGCCGCTACGCCGGCGTGTCCGCGCCCGAATCGATCAAGTTCCCGCAGGGCGAGCGCAGCGGCGGCACGCTCAACCTGGTCGTGCGCGGCGCGCATGCGACGATGATGCAGCATATCGCGCCCGAGATCGTCGAGCGCGTCAACCGCTTCTTCGGCTATGACGCGGTCGCGCGCGTGCTGATCCGCCAGGGCGACGTGCCCGCGCCCCGCCCGCGCGCCGCGCCGCCGTCGCTCAAGCCAGTGCCGGTCGAGCTCGGCGCCAGCCTGCGGGCGATCGCGGACCCGGAATTGAAAGCGGTGCTCGAGGCGCTGGCGGCGGGCGTCGCATCGACGCGCGGCGCGCCGACAGTAGGGAAGGGTGAGGAATGAAGCGTTGGCTGGCGGCTCTGCTGGTGATTCTGGGGCTGGCAGCGCTCCCCGCCGCCGCCGCGCCCGACTGGACCAAGGTCGCGAGCAAGACCGCGAGCGGCGCCTATGTGATCGGCAACCCGAAAGCCAAGGTGAAGCTGATCGAATATCTCAGCTACACCTGCCCGCATTGCGGCGCGTTCAGCGCCGAGTCAGCCGCGACGCTCAAGGACACGTTCGTGAAGTCCGGCTCGACCAGCATCGAAGTGCGCAACGCGGTGCGGGATCGCGTCGATCTCGCCGCCGCGCAGCTCGCGCGCTGCGCCGGCCCGGCGGGCTTCTCGGCGACCACCGACGCGATCTTCGCGCAGCAGCAGGCATGGCTGCCGCGCGCGTTCGACTATGACCAGATCAACGGCGCGCGACTGGCCAGCTATCCGGTCGGCGCGCAGTTGAAGAAGATCGCGACCGGCGGCGGGCTTGACCAACTGATGCGCGGGCGCGGGATGAGCGACGCGGCGATCGACGCGTGCTTCGCCGACGAGGCCGGCATCGCCGCCATCGCCAAGCTGAGCGACGCATCGTGGAAGGAGGTGCGCTCCACCCCGTCCTTCGTGCTCAACGGCAAGCCCTATGAATACAAAGGCTGGGCCGATCTCGAAAAGGCGCTGCGTGCCGCCGGCGCCCACTGACCCTTTTTCTCCAGGAGCTAACTCAGAATGACCATGCGTTTGTCGGTCGCGATCGTCGCGGCGATCACCCTCGCCGCTTGCAAGCCCGCCGCCGATACCGGCGGCAGTGGCGCGACGTCGGCGCCGGTCGCCGCCAAGCCCGCGCCGGCCGGCCAGAGCTGGGTGGATACCGTCGCCAAGACCGATGACGGCGGCTATCGCATGGGCAACCCGGACGCGCCGGTGAAGCTGATCGAATATGGCTCGCGCACCTGCCCGCATTGCGGCGTGTTCGATGCCGAAGGTCTGCCCAAGCTGAAGGCCGGGCCGATCGCGGCAGGCAAGCTCTCGTACGAATTCCACGATTATCCGGTTCACAACCAGCTCGATCTCGGCCCGATCCTGCTCGGCCAGTGTGTCGAGCCGGCGCAGTTCTTCCCGATGCTCGACCAGATGTTCGCCAACCAGGAATCGCTGATCTACCGCAAGGACCAGATCCCCGCCGCCGATCAGGCCAAGCTCAACACCGCGACGCCCACGGAGGTCATTTCGTACCTCGCCAACTTCTACGGCTATCTCGATTTCGTGAAGCAGCGCGGCGTGCCCGAGGCCAAGGCCAAGGCGTGCCTCGCCGACGGCAAGGCGCTCGAGGCGATCGCCAAGCAGACCGATGCCGCCAATCAGAAATACAACATCACCGGCACGCCGACCTTCATCGTCAACGGCAAGGTCGTGCCCAATGCGGCGGCGTACGAGCAGCTCGAACCCGCGCTGAAGGCCGCCGGCGCGCTGTAACGCGCTAGGCCAGTCGGGGGCTGAGGGTGCAGATCACACGGCTGCGATTGTCGGGCTTCAAGAGCTTCGTCGATCCGGCCGATCTGCGCATCGAACCCGGTCTGACCGGCATCGTCGGCCCCAACGGCTGCGGCAAATCGAACCTGCTCGAAGCGTTGCGCTGGACGATGGGCGAGACGTCGGCGCGCTCGCTGCGCGGGGCGGGTATGGAGGACGTGATCTTCGCGGGCACCTCCACCCGCCCGGCGCGCGACTTCGCCGAAGTCGCGATGCTCACCGAGATCGACGGAACCGAGACCGAGATCGTCCGCCGCATCGAGCGCGGCGCCGGTTCCGCCTATCGGATCGACGGGCGCGACGTGCGTGCCAAGGACGTGTCGCTGCTGTTCGCCGATGCCGCCACCGGCGCGCATTCGCCCGCCCTGGTCAGCCAGGGCCGGATCAGCGCGGTGATCGCCGCCAAGCCGGCCGAGCGCCGCGCGATGCTGGAGGAAGCGGCCGGCATCGCCGGGCTGCATGTGCGGCGCAGGGATGCCGAGGCACGGTTGCGCGCGACCGAGGCCAACCTCGCCAAGCTCGACGAGTTGATCTCCGATCAGGACGCCCGCGCCGCCGCGCTCAAGCGGCAGGCGCGGCAGGCCGAACGCTACCGCGCGCTTTCCGAGCAGATCCGCATCGCCGAGGCGCGGACGATCTTTGCGCGCTGGCGCGAGGCGCAGGCCGATGCGGACGCTGCGAAGGCCGAAGCCGCCACCTGCGAGGCGCGCGTCAGCACCGCCGCCGAGGCGCAGCGCGCGGCGGCCGCGTACAGCTCACAGGCGACCGAAGCCGTCGCGCAGGCGCGCGCCACCGCGCAGACGGCGCGCGATGCCGCGAGCGAGGCTGGGCACGCGCTGGCTGGCCTGCGTGCCGACCACGCGGCGGTGTTGCGGCGGATCAAGGAGCTCGACGACAGCACGACGCGGCTTGCCGCTGATCGCGCGCGCGAGGGCGCGCTGGCGAGCGACGCTGCCGAAGCGATCGCCCGGCTTGCCGAGGACGCCAAAATGATCGAGGCGCGGCTGGCGGCGGCGGCCGCGCGGTTGCCTGAACTCGACACCGCGGTCGCCGAAGCCGAACGTGCCGGGCGCGATGCCGAGGTTGCGCTGGCACAGGCGCTCGCCGCGCAGGCGAGCGAGATTGCCGATGTCCGCGTCGCCGACGCGGCGCTGTCGGCAGCGCGGGCGCGGCTCGACCGCGCAGCGCGGGATCTCGCGCGCGTCTCTGCTGAGGCCGCCGCGCTCGCCGATCCAGCGCCGTTGCTTGCCGAACGCACGCGCGCCGGGGAGGCGCGTGCGCAGGCGCTGCGCCATGCCGAAGCGGCGCGGGCCGCGCTGGCCGGCGCCGATGCCGCCGAACGCACCGCGATCGGCGGGCGCGACCATGCCCAGTCGCAGCGCTCTGCCGCACACGCCGAACTCGCCGCGCTCGACAGCGAAGCGGCGGCGCTCACCAAGGCGACCCGGCGCGACGGTCGCGACCGGCTGCTCGACCGCGTTCGACCCGATCCCGGCTACGAACGCGCGCTTGCCGCCGCGCTCGGCGACGATCTCGAAGCCGGGCTCGATCCGGCGGCGGAGCGGCATTGGGCGGGGGCTGGGGTCCAACCCGGCGATCCGCCGGCACCGCCCGGCACCGTTCCGCTCGCGGCGCATGCCGCCGCGCCGGAGGCTTTGGCCCGGCGGCTCGCACAAATCTTCGTCGCGACAGCCGATGACGGCGCCGCGCTCGCGGTCGGCCAGCGCCTCGTCACGCTGGGCGGCGCGCTCCGCCGTTGGGACGGCTATGCCGCGCGCAGCGGTGGCGCGGCGGCGGCCGAGCGGCTCGAACGGCTCAATCGCCTCCGTGCGATCGAGGGCCTGCGCCCCGAACGTGTCCGCGCGGTCGAAACCGCCGATGCCGAACTGCGCCGCATCGACGCCGCGATCGGCGACGCGCGCCGCGCCGCCGCCGATGCGCGGCGGCTTCTCGACTCGTCCGAAGCCACCGCGCGCGAGGCGGGCCGCGCCGAGGACCGCGCCGCCACCGCGCTCGAACGGCTCGAAGCGCAGCGCGCCGATCTCACCGCCCGCGCCGAGCGGGTGCGCGGCGAACATGCCGAAGCGGGCGGGGAGGCGGAACGCGCCGCCGCCGCGCGCGCCGCGCTCCCCGACGGCAGCGAAACCCGTGCGCGCGTCGCCGGCTTCTCCGCCGCCGCCGACGCCAAACGCACCGCCATCGCCGCCGTCCGCGCCGAACGCACCGGACTCGACCGGGCGATCGGCGACGCGCGCGAGCGGCTCGCGGCGGCCGCCGCCGAGGCGAAAGGGTGGCGTTCACGCGCGGGCGAGGCGGCCAAGCGCATCACCGAGATGGACAAGCGCGCCGGCGATCTCGCTGCCGAAGCCGTGACGCTTGCCGACCGCCCCGCCGCGCTCGCCGCCGAGATCGGCGCGCGCGAAGCCGCGCACGCCGAGGCCCGCGCCGCCGCCGACACCGCCGCCGCCGCCGAGCGCAAAGCCGATATCGCGCTCCGCGACGCCGAGGCGCGCGCCCATGCCGCCGCCGAAGCGCTCGCCGAGGCGCGCGAGGCCCGCGCCGGCGCCGCCGCGCGCGCGGAAAACCACGAGCTGCGCCGCGTCGAGATGAACCGCCTGTCGGGCGAACGTTTCCAATGCCCGTCCGTGCTGCTTCCCGAGCGAGTCGGGTTCGACGGTGACACGGTGCGTTCGCCGGGCGAGGAATCCGCCGCGCATGAGAAACTCAGCGTCGATCGCGAGCGGATCGGGCCGGTCAATCTGGTCGCCGAAACCGAACTGGCCGAGCTTGAAGCCGCGAGCGCGGGCAATGCCGCCGAGCGCGAGGAACTCGGGCTTGCGGTCAACCGGCTGCGCGGGTCGATCGGCACGCTCAATCGCGAGGGCCGTCAGCGATTGCTCGCCGCCTTCGAGGCGGTGGATACGCATTTCCGGCGGCTGTTCACCACCTTGTTCAACGGCGGACAGGCGCATCTCGAACTGGTCGATTCGGACGATCCGCTCGAGGCGGGACTCGAAATCATGGCGCAGCCGCCGGGCAAGAAGCTGCAATCGCTCACGCTGCTATCGGGTGGCGAGCAGGCGCTCACTGCGGTTGCGCTGATTTTCGGGCTGTTCCTCACCAACCCCGCGCCGATCTGCGTGCTCGACGAGGTCGATGCGCCGCTCGACGACGCCAATATCGAGCGCTTCTGCGATCTGCTCGACGCGATGAGCCGCGAGACGCTGACGCGGTATCTGATCGTCACGCACAATGCCGTCACGATGAGCCGGATGCACCGGCTGTTCGGCGTGACGATGATCGAGCAGGGCGTCAGCCGCCTGGTCTCGGTCGATCTTGGCGGTGCTGCGGGATTGCTCGCTGCCTGACGCAACTTCCACGCGCCACCGGAGGTTATCGCCCGACACGCAGGGAGACACCGCATGGCCGAAGCGCAGATTTACCAGGACCTCAAGCGCGACCACGACAAGCAGCGCGACATGCTCAAGCAACTCGGCGAGCTGACCGGCGCGAGCGAGGAGCGCAAAGCGCTGTTCGAGGCGTTCCGCGTCGAACTGCAGGGCCACGCCGCCGCCGAAGAGGAATCGCTCTATGCGACGATGCTCGGCGATCCCGAGTTGCGCGACGATGCGCGCCATTCGGTCGCCGAACACAAGGAAGTCGATGATCTGATCGGCGAGATGCACGAGCTCGAATTCGGATCGGACGCGTGGAGCGAGAAGTTCTTCCACATGCGCCGCCGCTACGAGCATCACATCACCGAGGAAGAGGAAGAGATGTTCCCGGCGGCGGCCGAGGAACTGTCCGACGCGACCGAGGCGAAGCTCGCCGAAATCTACGAAGAGCGCAAACCGCTCGAAAGCGCCGAGGCGGAGGCCAACCCGCCGAGCGGCGACGCGCGGGAGTGAACCCCGTTCGTATGGAATGGATGACGCCAGTTACGGTATTACATTCCGTTCGTGCTGAGTAGGGATCGAGTAGGCGCTTGCGCCGTATCGAGGTGACGTATCGAAGCACAGGATCCGCGCGGGGCTGTGCTTCGATACGTCACCTCGATACGCCCTACGGGCTACTCGGCGACTACTCAGCACGAACGGATCTGGGCGTTAGTGAGATAGCCATTTCTAAGAATAAGTGGGGAGCTTCTGTTGCTCGGTGCTCCCCGTACCGCCGGTGTCCGCTTCTGTTGCCCGGTGCGGCCCGAACCGCGTTTATGCGTCGTAACTTAGGCCGTTAGGCCGTCAGTTACGCGGCAATCGCGAGTGCTTCGTTATCGTTAGCACTTGTGGTTTTGAGCCTTGAACGGGTTACTCAGCCCGGGCAAAAACAGCGCCTTTCAATACACGTCGATCCTGGTTCGGCCCCGTCATAGCCCGCCCTGAAAGGGCAGGCTGTGGTGGAGCCGCCGGGTACTGCCCCCGGGTCCGCTGCATCTATTTCACGCCGCACTTTATCGCCATAGTCACCGGACGAACCGGCCGACGGAGCCTATATAGGGCGGCCCAAACTTAATGCAAAGGGGCGCCTTCCGCTCGCCACATTATCGGTCCATAGCGGCTATACTATGTTGACGCAGCGTTCCCGATACGCGCTCCGCGCGATGATCTTCCTTGCCGAAGCCCCCGCCGGCAGCCCGCCGATCCCGATGAACCGCATCGCGACCGAGGCGAACGTGCCGCGCAAGTTCCTCGAACTGATCCTCGCCGATCTGCGCGAGGCGGGGTTCCTGCACAGCCACCGCGGCAAGATGGGCGGCTATCTGCTCGCGCGGCCGACGCATCTGATCTCGCTCGGCGAGATCATCCGCGTGATCGAGGGGCCGCTCGCGCTGGTGCCGTGCGTCAGCCGCACCGCCTATCGCTCCTGCACCGATTGCAAGGACGAAGCCGCCTGCGCGATCCGCCACGCGATGCTCCGCGTCCGCGACGAGACCGCGCGCATCCTCGACGGCACCAGCCTCGCCGACACGACGACGAAGGTGCTGGCGGCGGCGTAACGTCCCCGACCTCCGTTCGTCCCGAGCGAAGTCGAGGGGCGAACTCGGAGCGCCCTATGCCCCGTTCGTGCTGAGCCTGTCGAAGCACGTGTCCCGGGCACGCCCTTCGACAAGCTCAGGGCGAACGACGTTAGGTGAGGATCGAAGCGCCCAGCAACAGCAGCAGCTTGACGTCCACGGCCAGCCCCTCGGCGCGCTTGGCCGCGATGAAGTCCGGCAATTGGGCGAGCGCGACACGGTGGACGGTGATATCCTCGCCCGGCACGCCGCCGCCATCGCCGACCTTGGTCAGTTCGCTCGCGCGGACCAGCGTGAAGCTCTCAGAGACCATTCCCGGCGACGAGCAGAATTCTCCGATCACCTCGACGCGCGCAGGGCGGTAGCCGGTCTCTTCCTCAAGCTCGCGCGCGGCCGAGGCGGTGATCGCCTCGCCCTCGGTCTCGTCACCGACGAGACCGGCGGGCAGTTCGATGCAGACGCGCCCGAGCGGCACGCGATATTGCTCGACCAGCAACACCTCGCCCGCTTCGACGGCGAGGATCACCGCCGCGTGGATATCGCGCGCGCGGCCGACATATTCCCACGTGCCCTGCTTGCGGACGGTGATGAACTTGCCCTGCCAGACCGTTTCGATGGGCTGGCTCACAATTCGATCACCCGGTCGGGAAGTTCGTTCACGTCATGCTCCGTCTTGGGAAAGGTTTCGGTCAGGATCGCGCCGATCGCGGCGACGGCGGCCGCCATGCCGTCACCCGCGCGGCCGGCGCGAACCTCGGCGACGAGTGCCGCCATCGCGTCGCCCCAGCGCTCCGCGGGCACGGCGCGGTGGATCGCCTCGTCGGCGATGATCTCGGCCATGCGCTCTCGCGTGGAGAGATAAAGCAGGATGCCGACCTTGGCGCTTGTGCGATTCTCCGCGCCGATACGGAAACATTGCAGTGCACGCCGGCGCACCCGCCGCCGCTTGGTCGCGCGCGGGGTGAGCGCGAAGCGCAAGCGCGACCAGCCGACGAGATAGCGCACCACCAGAAATGCCACCGCCTGCGCGACCAGCAGAATCAGCAGGACATGGCGGAGATCGGTCTCGCTCCACGGGTCCAGCCCGATCTCCAGCCAGCGCGCGTCGAGCGTCGCCAGCGCCGTGACGAGCAGGACTGCGAGCACGCCGAACTGAAGCGGCACGTCATGATAGCTGTCCGATTGCGCCGCGACGATCGTGACGATCTCGCCGTCGGTGCCGCGTTCGGCGGCGGCGACCGCCGCCGTTACGCGATCTCGATCAGCGGGTGTGAGCGCGAACCGTGCCATCACCAATCCCCCGAGGCGCCGCCGCCCCCGCCCGATCCGCCGCCGCCGCCGGTGAAGCCACCACCACCCCAGCTACCGTCGCTCCCCGAACTACCACCACCGCTACCCCAGCCGCCGCCAAAGCCGCCGCCCGAACCTCGGCCGATCTCGTTGCCGAGACCCCACAGGATGACCGGCCACGCGCTGCCCCCGCCGCTTTGCCCGACATAGCGGCTGCCGCCGGCGCGGCGGAACCACGACAGCGCGACGAACAGGATGATGAAGCCCCAGACGATCAGACCGAATGGGATGTCACCACCGCTGCCCGAGGCTTGGCGTTGGTGGGTCTTGTTGAACTCCTTGATCGCCGCGTCCGTCCGCGCTTTGGCTTCCTCGGGCGACGCGCGCAGTTGCGCGATCAGCGCGTCGGTGCCCGCTTCCATCGCGCCGGGGACGTCGCCCGCGCGCAGCTTAGGCATCATTTGCTGGCGGATGGTGACGCCCGAAAACGCGTCCGTTAGGATCGGCTCAAGCCCATAGCCGACTTCAATGCGGGGGCCGCGATGCCCGGCGGGTTCGTTGGGCGCGATGAACAGGATCGCGCCATTATCGACGTCCTTGAGGCCAGGCCCCCAAGCGCCCAGCAAGCCGATGCCGTAGTCTTCGAGACTGTTGCCTTGCAGGTCGGGGATCGTCGCAACAACGAGCTGGCGGTGCGTGTCCTTCTGGAGCGCCTCCAGCTTGGCTTCGAGGTCGGCGCGCGTCGCGGGCGGTAGCACGTTCGCCGCATCGACCACCAGGCCGGTGAATTTGGGGTAGGTCTGCGCGCCCGCCGGGGTGCCGATCAGCATCCCGGCGAGCAGCAGAAGCAGGAACCGCAGCAGCGGCATCATCAACTACCGAAATCGACCTTCGGCGCGGTCTCGGAGCCCGGCGTGGTCGCCTGGAACGGGACCATCGGCTTGGCACCGTAGAAGATCTTGGCGCCGATCGCGTCTGGGAATGTGCGGATCGTCACATTGTACTTCTCGACTGCGTCGTTGTAATCGCGCCGGGCGTTGGTGATGCGGTTCTCGGTGCCCTCGAGCTGATCCATCAACGTCGCGTAATTAGCCTGTGACTTCAGTTCCGGATACGCCTCCTGCAAGCGCTGCAGCGACAGGCCGAGCGCGCCCTGGACCTGCGCGAACTGCTGGACCTTGGCCGGATCCTTCAGATCGTCGCCCGACACCTTGACGGTGTTCGCCGCCGCGCGGGCCTGCGTGACTTCGACGAGGATCGCCTTCTCCTGCGCGCCGGCGGCCTTCACGGTCGCGACGAGATTGGGGATCAGGTCCGAGCGGCGCTGATACTGGTTCTGCACCTCGCCCCATTTCGCCTTGGCGTTCTCCTCGGCGGTCGGCACGCTGTTGAGCCCGCAGGCGGACAGCATCGCGGCGACGGCGAGCGTGAGAATGGCACGAATGGTCATGCGAGGCGGCTCCTTCAACTTGGCGTGGCCGTCTTACCCGGATAGCATGGCCGCGCGGAAGCGAAATCGGTTGGGAGATCTGCGTGTTCAAGGAGTTCAAGGCATTCATCGCGCGCGGCAACGTGCTCGATCTCGCCGTGGCGGTCATCATCGGCGCCGCATTCGGCAAGATCGTGTCGTCGCTGACCGATGACATCATCATGCCCGTGATCGGCAAGATCACCGGCGGGCTCGATTTCTCCAGCCACTTCCTGATCCTCGGCAAGGTACCCGCCGAACTCGCCGGATCGAGCGATTATGCGGCGCTCAAGAAGGCGGGCGTCGCAGTGTTCGGCTACGGCGCGTTTGTCACCGCGGCGGTCAATTTCCTGATCCTCGCGTTCATCATCTTCCTGCTGGTGCGCAGCGTCCACAAGCTGATGGACAAGCCAAAGGAGCCCGCCGCCGCAGCGCCCGAACCCGCAGACGTCGCGCTGCTGCGCGAGATCCGCGACGAGTTGAAGAAGCGGCCGACGGTGTGACGGCTGGACGGCGCTGACCGTCCAAACCGCCAAGCCGTTCGTCCTGAGCGAAGTCGAAGGACGTGCGTCACGCGCAGCGCTTGGGGCACGCACTTCGACTTCGCTCAGCGCGAACGGAGAGGATGCCCGCGAAGGCGCCAAGCGCGCGTGGGCTATAGATATTTACCGAAAGTTGTCCGCGTAAGCCTGCAGCTTGAGCTTGCGCTCGGGCGCGGGGAGGACGGTGTAGGCGAGTCCCTCGCGCTCGGCATAGGCGATCGCGGCTTCCTGCGTCGGGAATCCGATGCGGATCTGGTCGAGCGTGTCGCCTGATCCGGCCCAGCCGGTCAGCGGATCGGCACGCTTGGCTTCGGCCGGCTCGAAATCGAGCACCCAGCCGTGGGTGCGCGCGCGGCCCGACTGCATCGCGTTCTTCGGGCGCTGGTAAATACGGGCGGTGGCCATGTCTCGTCGATGTCCCTCTTGTACACTTCCCCTTAACGCGCCCCGCGCGCCCTTGCATCCGCGTTTTTCGTGCGCGTCGTCGGATTCGCGCCGGCGGGATCGTCGGGCCAGGGGTGGCGCGGGTAGCGGCCGCGCATTTCGCGCGCCACATCGGCCCAGCTTCCGGCCCAGAAGCCGGGCAGGTCGCGCGTGGTCTGGATCGGGCGGCCGGCGGGTGAGGTGAGGCTCAGCACCAGCGGCACGCGCCCGCCCGCGATCATCGGGTGGGTGGCGAGGCCGAACAGTGCCTGCGGGCGGAGGTCGACGCGCGGGCCGCCCTCGGCGGCGTAATCGATCGGATGGCTGCTGCCGGCGGGCGACTGGAAGTGCGTCGGCGCCTCGGCATCGAGCAGCCGCAGCGTGTCCCAGCCGATCACCCCGCGCAGCGCATCGGCGAGCGCGCCGGGGTCGATCGCGTCGAGCCGGCGTTTGCCGACGAGCAACGGCGTCAACCATTCCTCGGCGCGGTCGAGCAGCGCGGCCTCGTCGATCGCCTCGACGGCACGGCCTTGCGCGCGCAGGAACGCGATGCGCGCGAGCAGCGCCTGCGCCGCGTCGCTCCACGGGAGCAGGCGAAAGCCGCCGCGCTTCACCCCGTCCAACAAGGCCGCGGCGATGGCCTCCGGATCGGCATCGGCGTCGGGGCCGCTCGACAACCGGATCGCGCCGAGCCGCCGCTCGCGCGTCGCGCGTACGCCGCCGGTGGCGGGATCGAAGGTGACGCTGCGATGCGTGACGATCCGGTCGCCGAACAGCGCCTCGACGCTCGCCGGCTCGATCGGCGCGGCCGACAGGATGCGCGCGCCCGCCGCCATCCCTTGCGTCTCGGCGACGGCGAGCCACTCGGCGCGGGCAAGCGAGGATGTCGGATCGAGCTTGAAGCCCCGCCCGCCGACCGACGCCCAGGTCTCGCCGCTGGCATCGCGCCGCTTGGCGATACGATCGGGGAAGGCGAGGGCGATGGCCACGTCTAGCCCTCTCCCCGCGTGCGGGGAGAGGGTTGGGGGAGGGGCCGTGCGAGGCTGTGTCATCTGTGACGGCCCCTCTCCCCGGCCCTCTCCCCGCGAGCGGGGAGAGGGAGGAAGGAGGGACGCCCACCGCGCCGCCAGCCGCCGCGCGGCTTCCGCCCGCGTGCCGCGCTCGCTCCGCCAGCGCCGCAGCCGCATCTCGAGATCGGCATCGGCCCCGCCCAGACCACGCTCGCCGAGCAGCACCGCGACCTCGGCTGCCACCGCGCCCAGCCCGATCTCGCCAGCGCGCACCAGCATGTGCCCGAGCCGAGGTGGCAGCGGCAGCTTGGCGATCGCCGCGCCGTGCGGCGTCGGCCGTCCATCGGCGTCGATCGCCCCGAGCGTGGTCAGCCGCGCGCGCGCCTCGCTGACCGCGGCGTCGGGCGGCGGATCGAGCCACGCCAGCGCGCGCGGATCGTTGACGCCCCATAAAGCGCAATCGAGCGTCAGCGCCGACAGATCGGCTTCGAGGATTTCGGGCGGGTCGAAGCGCGGCAAGCCGGCGGTCGCCGCTTCTTCCCACAACCGGTACGCCACGCCCGGACGCTGGCGCGCGGCGCGGCCGGCGCGCTGGGTCACCGCCGCCTGGCTCGCGCGTTCGGTGACGAGCCGGGTCATGCCCGCCGCCCGGTCATAGCGCGGGCGGCGCGCGAGGCCGGAATCGACCACCACCGCAATGCCGTCGAGCGTCAGGCTGGTCTCGGCGATCGACGTGGCCAGCACCACCTTGCGCCGGCCCTGCGGATCGGGCTGGATCGCGGCGCGCTGCGCGACAGGGTCAAGCGTGCCGTGCAGCCGGTGCAGCGCGATGCCATCGCCCAGCGCGTCAAGCCGCTCGGCGGTGCGCTCGATCTCGCCGACCCCGGGCAGGAAGGCGAGGATGCCGCCCTCCGCCTCGCGCAGCGCGGTCCGCACCGCCGCCGCGACCGAATCCTCGATCCGCGCCTCGGCGGCGCGGCCGAGATGGCGTAGCGTCAGCGGGAACATCCGCCCCGCGCTCTCGATCACCGGCGCCGCGCCCATCAGCGCCGAGAAGCGCGCGCCGTCGAGCGTCGCCGACATCGCCACCAGCCGCAGGTCGGGGCGCAATCCCGCTTGCGCATCAAGTGCGAGCGCCAGCCCGAAATCGCTGTCGAGGCTGCGCTCATGCACCTCGTCGAACAGCACAGCCGACACGCCTGCCAGCTCGGGGTCGGACTGGATGCGGTTGACGAAGATCCCCTCGGTCAGCACCGTCACCCGCGTCGCGGCCGAGCGCTTGCTGTCCATCCGGGTCGCATAGCCGAACGTGCGCCCGACCGGCTCGCCCGCCAGCGCCGCCATCCGCTCGGCGGCGGCGCGCGCGGCGAGCCGGCGCGGGGAGAGCAGCAGCACCTCGCCGTCGCACCAGGGTTCGCCCAGTAAGGCGGGCGCGACCGCGGTCGTCTTGCCCGCGCCCGGCGGCGCGACCAGCACCGCGTTCGATCCTGCCCGCAGGGCGGCGAGCAGGTCCGGCAGAACGGCAAGAACGGGGAGGGGGGGATCGGCCACGGCGGCGTTCTACGCGCTGTCGTGCGGAACGCCAGCCCCGGCGGCGGTTTGTTCCTTGTCAAAAGCACCCGTTCGTGCTGAGCGCAGTCGAAGCACGTGCCCGGAGCAATTGGCTGTCGTGCTAGGCACGTGCTTCGACTTCGCTCAGCACGAACGGAGATATGCTGGACGAACGTCCCCAGCATGCCGAGAAGTCGCATCGGCAACGTCATACCCGCGTCCTAGTATCACCTGCGCCGGGGGTGCTACGGCACGCCAAAGCGATACGCGGAGTTTCCCTTGGGCGGCCATCATCACCACGCGCACGATCACGCCGGCCACGATCATGGCCATTCGCACGGCGGGCATGGCCATGGGCACGGCCATGTCCACGCGCCGGCCGCGTTCGACCGCGCGTTCGCGATCGGCATTTCGCTCAACATCGTGTTCGTCGGGGTCGAGGCGGGGTTCGGGTTCGTCGCGCATTCGGTCGCGCTGCTCGCCGATGCCGGGCACAATCTGTCCGACGTGCTCGGCCTCGCGATCGCCTGGGGCGGCGCGACGCTGGCGCGGCGCGCGGCGACCAAGCGCTTCACCTATGGCCTCAAGGGTTCGACGATCCTCGCCGCGTTGCTCAACGCGCTGTTCCTGCTCGTCGCGCTGGGCGCGATCATCCTCGAGGCGGCGCAGCGGCTCGCCGCGCCCGCGCCCGTCGCCGGGGCGACCGTATCGATCGTCGCGGGCGTAGGCATCGTCGTCAATCTTGCCACCGCGTTGCTCTTCGCGCGCGGGCGCAAGGACGATATCAACATCCGTGGCGCGTTCCTCCACATGGCCGCCGACGCGGCGGTGTCGGCGGGGGTGGTGATCGTCGGCGGGATCATCCTGCTCACCGGCACGACCTGGCTCGATCCGGCGGTGAGCATCGTCATCGCGCTGCTGATCGTGTGGCAGACGTGGGGGTTGCTGCGCGAATCGGTCGAAATGTCGCTATCGGCGGTGCCGCGCGCGATCGATTACGACGCGGTGGGCGAGGCGCTCCGGGCGCTGCCCGGCGTGACGCAGATCCACGATCTCCACATCTGGCCGATGAGCACGACCGAGACTGTGTTGACCACGCATTTGCTGATGCCCGGCGGCCATCCGGGCGACGCCTTTCTGATGGAGACGCAGGCGATGCTGCGCGCGCGCTTCGGCATCGGCCATGCGACCGTGCAGGTCGAGACCAGCGAATGCGCGGTGGACTGCTAGTTACGTTCCGTTCGTCCCGAGCGTAGTCGCGGGACATGCCCGGCACGCAGGTGCCTCGACTTCGCTCGGCACGAACGGTTGGTGTACCGCTCGCCGCTTCAGCCCGGATCGCGCGCCAGCCACCATTTGAGCAGGGCCGCCGTCTCGCCTGGCTGTTCGAGCGCGGGCAGGTGCCCGCAGGCGTCGAACCGGTGGAGGTGGGCACCCGGAATCAGCCGCGCGATCTCCTCGGCCTCGTGCGGCGGCGTGATCTGGTCGCCGTCACCCACCGCCACCAGCGTCGGCACACGCAAGCCGGGAAGGACGGGGCGCATATCGACGCGATCGAGGATCGCATGCTGCTGGCGCAGGAACGCGGCGCCGCCGACCCGGAGCGCCATCGCCTTGAGCGCCTCGGCGACAGGCCCCTCGGTCTTGTCGGGATGGACGAGCCGATCGAGCAACGCCCGCGTGATGCCGACGAACCGCCCGCGTTCGAGCGAGGCCATGCCGATCCGACGCTGCGCCGCCCGCTCGGCCGAATCGGCGCGCGCACTGGTGTCGAGCAGCGCCACCGAGGAAACCCGCTCGGGCGCCTGCCGCAGGATTTCGAGCGCGACATAGCCGCCCATCGACAGCGCGACGAGCGCGAAGCGTGCCGGCGCCACCGCTAGCACGCGCCGGGCCATCGCCGGGATGCTGTCGTCGAGCGTCAGGTCGGCGACCAGCGGCGCGACGTGGGGCGCGAGCGCGTCGATCTGCGGGCGCCACAGCGCCGCGTCGCAGAGCAGGCCGGGCAGGAACACGGTCGGCATCAGCGACGGCACGGCCGACGGGGCCGGGGCATGATCGTCAACGGCGGCAAACCCAAAAGCGTCGAAATCGGTGAACATGGCGAATCTCCGACCGACAATCTGGTCTCGCCGGTGCCATCTGTCTAATATCTCGCGGCTACGATTTCGATAGCTTTTGGAGATGGCATGGAATTGCGGCATGTGCGCTACTTTCTCGCGGTGGCCGAGGAGGGGAATTTCACCCGCGCCGCGCGGCGGCTCGGCATCGGCCAGCCGCCGCTCAGCCAGCAGATCCGGGATCTCGAGGAGGAGATCGGCGCGCGCCTGTTCCACCGCATCCCCCAGGGTGCGGAACTCACCGAGGCGGGCGAAGCGTTCCGCGCGGGCGTGCGCGGCCTTCCCGCCTTGGCCGAGGCCGCGATCCACGCCGCGCAACGCGCCGCGCGCGGAGAGACGGGTGCGCTGCGGGTCGGCTTCACCGGCTCGGCCGCGTTCAACCCGATCGTGCCCGCCGTGATCCGCGGCTACCGCCGCCGCTTCCCCGATATCGACCTGACGCTGCGCGAGGGCAATTCGCTCGAGCTGGTCGCCGCGCTGCGTGACGACATGCTCGACGCGGCATTCCTGCGCCCCGATTCGGTGGACCGGGCCGGCCTCCACCTCCACACGCTCGATGACGAACCGCTGGTCGCGGCGCTGCCCGCCGCCCACCCCGCCGCGACCGCCGACGCGCTGCCGCTCGCCGCGCTCGCGGGCGAGGCGTTCGTGCTCACCCCGCGCGATCTCGGCCCGACGCTGTTCGACGCGGCGATCGCCGCGTGCCGCGACGCCGGGTTCGAGCCGATCCTCGGCCAGTCCGCCCCGCAGATCGCCTCGGTGCTCGCCTTCGTCGCCGCTGAGCTCGGCGTGTCGCTGGTGCCGGGTTCGATGCGGATGGCGCTGATCCAGGGCGTCGCCTACCGCGACCTCACCGACATTCGCCGCAGCGCGCGGATGGCGATCGCCTATCGCCGCGGCGACGTCTCCACCGCGCTGCGCCACTTCGCCGAAGAGGCGCGCGCGCATGCGGTGGTGGCCGGATGATGCTTGGATGGGGGCAGGATTCGACCCAAGCGCATTGATTCCCGCGGCTGGTCAGCCTGCTCACCATCTCAGCGCATCAACAAACGGATGGAGCGCCGGCGTGATTTGGCGGCTGGGGTAGATATGGCACCCAAGATCGTGTGGGCACCAGTCATCAAGCACCTGCACCAGTCGGCCCTCAACGATTTCCGCTGCCACGTCGTGCTCCATCAGCAAGGGCGGTGGCGCATTCACAACGCCACGTTCGCCGGTCCGGGGACCACTTGATCGCGCACGCCGCGGGTGGCGGCGGTGGTGAAGTCGGTCACGTGGTCGAGCGCGAAGACGCGACCACGCGGCGCGCGCACGGCGAGGAAGCTGGCGCCATCCACATCCTCGAGCCGGAAGGCCGCGCGGGGATCGGGCGCGGTCGTCTCGACCTCGACATTGCTCATCCGTAGCCCCCGCGCGTGACGCACGAAGAATCCGCTCGCCGGCAAATCGCCGAACATGGTCGCCTCGGGATAGCCGAGTTCGTTTTCGGGCGCGGTCAGCGTGGCCATCGCGGCCGGCGCGCCGCCGACGTGCTGGAAATGGCAGTCGCTGATCTGCACGTCCTCGATCGGATGGCCGGGCAACCCGGCGATCACCGATGGGAGCAGGTTCGCGCCCGAACTCGACACGTTCTGGATCAGCACGCGCTTGAGCGTACCGATCGGACGTCCCGCCGGGCCGCGCATCCGCCGGCCAAGCCGCAGGAACAGCGGACCGTCGATGGTGCCGCGCATCGCGATGTTGCTGATCGTGACGTCTTCGATCGTCGCGCCATCAACAGTCTCGAGCGCGATGCCGCGACTGTCCTCTATCACGCAATTGCTGATCGTGATGTTGCGGAAGCCACCGTTCGATTCGGTGCCGCACTTGATTCGCCCGTGGATCTTGGGCGCGAAATCGGCGGGCATCTTCTTCCAGCTACCGTCAATCACCGAGCCGACCTGATAATTGCCGGTAACGTAGCAATTGGTGATCGTCAGGTTTTCGGTTGTGCGCGGATAGCCGAGCGCGAAGCTCGATTTGGGGCAAATGCCATCGTCGTAAGGCGAGTTGACCGTGCAATTGCTGACGCGGACGTTGCGGCAACAGTCGATGTCCATGCCGTCGCGATTGGTATCGATGATGAGATTGTCGATCGTGAGATTGTCGACACCGGTGGCGAGGATGCCGAACCAGCCGCCTTCGAGCAGCCGGAAGTCGCGCAGCAGCACGTTGTGACAGTTCTTGAGCGCGATCGCCTTGTTGCCGGTTCCCGGCCCATTGGGATCTTTGAGCCACCCATCCTTGCCGTCACCGCGACCGAGGCCCTTGCCCCAGATCAGCCCGCCGCCGGCGATGGCGATGTCGTGTAATCCCTCACCGTGGATCAGGCTGTTGCGCCAGTGGCTATGGCCAAAATCCTGGAAGTGTTCGTAGGCCGGATCGATCGGCTCGGCGCGGTCGTAACCCGCGTCGCCCTGCGGCGCGGCGGCGAGCAGAATCGCGCCGGGATCGAGGTGGAGCGTCACCGCGCTCATCAGCCGTATCGTGTAGCTGGCGTAGTGGCCGGCCGGGAAATAGACGGTGCCGCCGCCGCGTGCCGCTGCTGCGGCAATTGCGCGATTGATCGCGGCCGTATCGATGGTCTTGCCGTCACCGCGCGCGCCGAAGCGGCGCGCGTCGAGCCAGCCAGCGTCGGCTGCGAAGGCGCTCCGCGGGAGCATGGCGGCGAGCGCCGCGGCGCCGCCGGACAGGAGGAGGTCTCGACGCTTCATGGACACGCTCCGCAAGAAAAAGGCCCGGCCGGCATGATGCCGGCCGGGAAGAGGGGAAGCGATCAGAACTTCGCGGTGATGCCGAAGAAGAATTCGGTGCCCATCACGTCGTAAGTCGCTGAAAACGTGTTCGCACTTGGCCCTTGGGTGGTGATCGGCGGGTTCTGGTTGAAGATGTTGTTCGCACCGCCGAATAGCTGGAAGGTTTTCGCGACGTCGTAGCTGAACGACAGATCGAAATAATGCCGGTCGGGCAGCTTGGGATAGACCAAGGTGTTGAGCGCCGGAGTCGCGGTCGAACCCTGGCGCAGCGGCACCAGATATCGATCGGTGGTCACCGGGCCGATGTAGCGGTGGCGCAGCGACAGGCTGAGCGGCCCCGTTTCCCACGTCACGCGGCTGGTACCACGCCAGATCGGCAGCGGCTGGCCGCAGGTCGGGCCGTACGATCCCTCGCAGTGGTTCTGGAGGTTAGGGAACGCTGCGACCGGCACCGAGGTGAAGTCGTTCAACCAGGTGAAGGTGCTGCTGAGGTCGATCGAACTGGTCTCGCCCAGGCCCGGGAAACCGAAGCCGAGGTTGAAGCGGTACCGCGCGGCGAAGTCCAGCCCCGACGTCCGCAACGATCCAGTATTGGCGTTGAGGATCTTGGCGACGTAGGGATCGTTGATCTCGCCGGTGGTCGGGTTGCGCTGAACGGCCTGGCAATACGGGCTGCTCGCGTCCTGGATGACGGTGTAGCAGAGGTTGAGCGTGTTCTGCAGACCGCCGCCCAGCGACGAAATCGCGCCATCCAGCTTGATGTTGAAATAATCGACGCTGAACAGCAGGCGCGGCGCGAACGCCGGCGTGAACACCGCGCCAGCGGTGTAGGTGTCGGACTTCTCGGCGGCGAGGTTCGGGTTGCCGCCGAAGTCCGCCGGGATGATCGTGTTGGGCTGCACCGCCGCGGTGAAGACGTTGGCGGCGGGCACGCCGGTCGCCTGGCAGACGGCCCGCACCGACGCGGTCTGCAGCGCGGCGGAGCCGCGGTTGGAGCAGGGATCGGTCGCAACGCTGGTCACGCGGTTGACGCCGCCGTACAGTTCCGAGACGTTGGGCGCGCGGATCGCGCGCTGATACTGGCCGCGCAGTGCGATGCTGCGGTTCACGCGCCAGTCGAGCCCGCCCAGATACGTCCAGTTGCCGCCGATTCCCTTCAGATCATAGTCCGAATAGCGGAACGCCGCATTGGCGGTGAGGTTCTGGATGAACGGCGTATCGTGGATCAGCGGCACGCGGACCTCGCCGAAGCCCTCTTTCACGCTCACGCTGCCCTGTGTCGGCAGCCCGGGGTTGAAACCGGCGACATCGCCCGACGCAAGGAAGCTGTCGGGGGAGAACACCGCATCGGTCTTGCGCCACTCGAAGCCCGACGAGAAGCCAACCTTGCCGGCCGGAAGGCGGAACAGGGTACCGGTGATGCTGCCTTGCGCCACCTGTTGCGTCGCGACGGTGCTGTTGGTCGCGCTGATCCGGATCGCGGCGGCGCAGGCTTCGGTGATCTGCGCGCCGAAGATGTCACACACCGGCGCCGCGCCGTTCTGCGACAATACCGCCGCCTGGACGCGGCTACGCGACAGTGCGTTCTGGAGCAGCAGCGTGTCTTCGCTGCGCGAATAGGTGTAATAGACGTCGTACTTCAGGTCGCTGAGGAAATTCTCGCTCACGTCCCCCAAGCCGCCGCGGAAGCCCCACGCGCCGCGGAACACGTTGCGCCGCTCGCTCGCCATGCGCGGGCCGACTTCGACATAGCGACGTCCGGCGGTGATCTGGGCGAGACCATCATTGGGGCGGTTGGTGTATGTGGCGGTTCCCGCCGACACGGTGCTGTTGCCGGTCTCCGATCGGTCGAGCACGCCGAGCACGTTTTGCAGCGCGGGCGACAGATAGGGATTGTTGACGTTGAACAGCATCGGCGAGCCGATGTTGGTCGGCGCGAGCCGCGCGTTCACCTCGTTGTGGCTATAGTGCAGCTCCATATAGCCGGTGATGGTGTCGGTGAAATCATAATGGCCGAAGCTGTTGATCATCCACCGTTTCTGCGGCTGGATCAGGTAATTGTCGGGGCCGAGATTGAAGTCGTCCTGCGGCGTCAGCGCTGGACGCGCGACCGTACCCGCGCTGTTGAAGGTGAAACCGCGCGAGGTCAGGCCCGACAGGCCCGCGGCGGCATAAGCGGCGTTTAGCGCTGCGTTGGAGCCGCCGGCTGCGGGGATACCCGAGAAGCGGCCGTTGGGGATGTCGCCTGACCCGCTGGCGATGAAACCGAGCTGCCCGCCGCCGCCGGTGCAGCTTTGCCCGGCGGCCGGCGTGAACGGCGTGCCGGGTCGGGTGGCGCTGCCCGATCCCGGCACGACGCACCCATCGGCAAGACTTAGATAGGCGAAGCTGCCGCGATCACCGCGCGTGATGGCGCCGCGATTGAGGTAATTGCCCGACACGACGAGGTTGCCGCGCCCTTCGGAGAAATTGCCGCCCATCGTGAGATCGAAATTATAGGTCGGCGTGCCGGTGGGCCGGTCGACGTTGACCTGCGCGCGCGCTTCCACGCCCGAGAAATCCTCGCGCATGATGAAGTTGATGACGCCGGTGATCGCATCCGAGCCGTAGACCGCCGAGCTGCCGCCCGTGACGATTTCGGTGCGCGCGATCAAAGATGAGGGGATGGTGTTGAGATCGACGACTTGCTCGGGTCCGAAAATCGCGAACCGGCGGCCGTTGACGAGCACGAGGTTGCGGGTCGAACCGAACCCGCGCAGGTTCACATCGGCATAGCCGCCCGGCACGGTGTTGGACGTCGCGCCGCCAAGCTGGGAGGCGACCACCTGCGGCACTTGCTCGAGCGTCTTGTCGATGTTGACGTTGCCCGAAAGCTTGATGTCCTGCTGGTTGAACACGTTTACCGGTGTCGAAGCGTCGAAGCCGCTGCGCGCGATGCGCGACCCGGTGACGACGACGTCCTGCGCGACGGGTTCCGTCGCCGGCACGCCTGGCGCGATAGCCTGACCGTCGCTGTCGCCCGATTGCGTGGGAGCCGACTGTGACATGTTTCCGATCGACGGAGCGGCGGTCTGCGCCGCCAGCGGGCTTGCTATTGCTAGCGCTAGCACGCCTGCGGTTGCACCGCTCAGAAGCCGCCGGCGGGCGGCCTTGGTGTTTGGCATTGATATCCTCCCTTTGTACGCCTGCGGCGTGATCATTTGATCGCAACGATCTTGGTCGTCTTGATCGAGCCCGTCCGCGCCATCTTGCTAGCGCTGGCATAGCCCACTTGTTGAGACGAATGTCTATGGTATGAGAAACATATTCGTCAAGTGCGCACCGCACTACGGCTTGGGAGAGACCGAACGATGAAGATCGCCAGATGCGTTACAGCGTGCGTCGCCGTGCTGGCATTCTCCTGCGGTCTTGCCGACGCGAACGGCGGAGGCGCTCGATCGCGCTTCACCAATCCGATTCTGTTCGCCGATTACTCCGACCCCGACGCGATTCGCGTCGGCCGCGACTATTATCTTGTCGCTTCGAGCTTCCACTTCTCTCCCGGCCTACCCGTGCTGCACTCCACCGACCTCGTCCACTGGACGATCATCGGCCATGTCCTCCCCAAGCTGCCGTTTGCGTCCGAATATGACATGCCCGGCCCCCACACGCTGACCGACGCGATTTCGAAGCCCGTCGGCGGGACACGCTATGCGAGCGGTGTCTGGGCGCCGGCGATCCGATACCACGCGGGCAAGTTCTTCGTGTACTGGCCGACGCCGGACGAGGGTATCTTCATGGCCACCGCGACCAATCCGGCCGGCCCATGGAGCACACCGACCGCGGTGATTGCGCAGGCGGGGCTGGAAGATCCGTGCCCGTTCTGGGACGATGACGGCACCGCGTGGCTCATCCACAGTCGAACCGGTGCCGGGCCGCTGATCCTCCACCGGATGAGCGCCGACGGTACCCGCGTGCTCGACGCCGGAACCGTCGTCGCGGAGGACAAGGTGCGCCTACCGACGCTCGAAGGCCCCAAGCTCTACAAGCGCGCGGGCTGGTACTACATATTCGCGCCCTACGGCGGTGTCGCGACCGGCCCGCAAGCGGTCGTGCGCGCGCGCGACATTCGGGGGCCATACGAATGGCGGACCGTGCTCAAGCCCGGCACGAGCGGCGTGCAGGGACCGCATCAGGGCGCGTGGATCGAGACCCCGTCAGGGCAAGGTTGGTTTCTTCACTTCAATTCGACCGGCGCGTTCGGACGGATCGATTATCTCGAACCCTTGCGCTGGATCGATGATTGGCCGGTGATCGGCGACCCGATCGCGGGTGACGCGGAGGCCGGGCAGCCGGTCGCGTCGGCGCCCATGCCAGATACGGGAAGTCCGCCCACCCGGGATCAGATCCAGGCGTCGGACGACTTCGCGTCGCCGCGCCTTGGGGTGCAATGGGAATGGAATCATAATCCGGACGATCGCGCATGGAGTCTAACCGTTCGTCCCGGCTGGTTGCGGCTGACCGCGCTGCGAAGCGATCATCTGGTGACGGCTCGCAACACCCTGACGCAGATCCTGCATGGCCCGTCCAGCCGGATCAGCACACGGATCGACGTGTCGCGAATGCGCGATGGTCAGCGTGCTGGCCTGTCGTTGTTCGGTGTCGGGCCGAGTTGGATCGGCATCGCGCAGGATGATGGTGTACGGCGGATCACACTCGCGTCGAAAGGGGCCGAAACCCCCGGACCGAGAGTATCCGGCCTCACCGTGACGCTGCGTGCGGACGTCGCCTCCGACCAGACCGTGCGCTACAGCTATAGCCTCGACGGTAGACGTTTCCTCCCGTTCGGCGACGCGATCGCGCTCGCCAAATTCTCATGGTGGAAGGGATCGCGGCCGGCCTTGTTCAGCTTCACCCACGCCGTGCCGGGCGGCAGCATCGATGTCGATTCCTTTCAGGTGGAGCAGCCATGACCATCGACCGTCGCCTCTTCCTCGCCAACACCGCCGCAGCGCTCGCGCTGCCCGCTGCGACGCGCGCCGCGCCGGTGGCGAGCGACACGCCCGTTTTCGTGACCGCCAACACGCGCTGGCAGACCGCCTATGACAAAGCTCTGGCGGTGCTCGCCGGCAACGTGCGCGTGCTACCATATGTGCCAGATCCGGTGTTGATCGAGGGCGCGCAATATCAGGGCATCTGGCAGGAGTGCGGACCGCACGAGGCGCTCGTCTATCGCCATTGGCGGCCCGACGTGGCGCGTGCGAGCCATCGGACCTTCTTCGATCTCCAGCGCGCGGACGGACAACTGCCCGCCAACAACAAGCTGACAGAAACCGGCTTTGGCCAGATTCAAATGGTGGTGCCGATCGCCGCGACGGCGTGGGAGCTCGCGCGCGCGACCGGCGACGGTGAATTGCTGGAAGCCGCATATCGCGCCTGCTCGGCCTGGGATGGATGGTTGATGCGCCATCGCAACACCCGCGGCACCGGGTTGATCGAAGGATTCTGCACGTATGACACGGGCCATGACAACAGCCCGCGCTGGGCTGGCGTGCCCAACCAGTGTCCAAACAAGGACGCACGGCGCTTCCCGCAGGGTTTCGCCTTGCCGCGGCTGTGCCCGGATTTGTCGGCCACCGTTCACGGCGGACGCCGGGCACTCGCGGAGATGGCGCGGGCGCTCGGCCGGACGGCGGATGCTGCCCGTTGGGACGAGCAGGCCGAGGCGATCCGGCGGTTGATCCTCGACCGGCTCTACGTCGCGGAGGACGCCGCCTTCTACGACCTTGACGCCGACGATCGCTTCGTTCGGGTCCGGGGCGACATTCTCACGCGTGTCGTTGGAGAGCATGTCGTTGACCAGCGAACTTTCGATTCGCTGTGGCAGCACCAACTCGGCAATTCGAAGGCGTTCTGGACGCCCTACCCATTGCCCTCGATAGCGTTGGATGATCCGACGTTCGTGCGGCCGATACCAGGGAACAGTTGGGGCGGCGCCGCGCAGGCGTTGACCGCGCTGCGCACCGGGCGGTGGATGGACCATTATCGGCGCTCGGCTGAGTTCGGCACGCTGATGAATCAATGGTGCGAGGCGATTCAGCGCGACCCGAGCTTCCGTCAGCAAATCGACCCGGTGACCGGTGCATTCACCCAGGCGGACTCTGTGGGCTATTCGCCGTCGGCGTTGGTGATGGTCGATTTCACTTGGCGGCTGGTCGGCGTGCAACCGGCTGGCGAGGAATTACATTGGAACTGCCGCCCGCAGCATCCCGCCGCGCAAGGCACGCGCTTGGAGTTGAAGACCGATCGAGGGCGTCTTGCCACACTCTCCTATGACGCGCGCGGCGTTACGTTGCATCTCGATGCCGTTCGCGTTGCACGGATAGACGGTGGCAGTGTCCGGCTCGTCACGGATGCAAACGGCAAGCTGCTGCGATTGACCGGATTTGAAGCGCTCCCGCAGTCGCTGACGCTTCGGCTGAGGGATGGACGTCCGCAGCGCCTCGTCGTCGCCGCCAACACGGACGTGCCGCTTCAGGTTTGATGCGGCGGCGGCGCGCTCGATTCCCCGGCGATCAGGACGAGTTCGGCGCGAGCCACCTGGGTGATCGGCAACCCGCCGAGCCGGTCAAGCAATTGCCGAGTCGCCTGGCGCGCCATCTCGTCGAACGGGCGCCGCACTGTCGTCAGTGCGGGCGTCAGCATTTGCGCGAGTATGCTGCCGTCGAAGCCTACGACCGAGAGTCCGCTCGGCACGCCGACGCTGCGTGCGGCAGCGACCTTCAACACCGCCGCCGCCATGATATCGTTAGCCGCGAAAATCGCTGTCGGGGGTTCGGGAAGCGCCAGGAACGCCTCGGCTGGCGCCAAGGCCGAGGTGAAGCCGTAATCGCCCTCGGCCTCGACGAGCAGCGGCAAGCCGGCCTCTTCGAGCGCTTCGAGAAAGCCCAGCCGGCGTTCGACCGCGGAGACCATATCCTGCGGGCCCGTCACCATCGCGATCCGCTTATGCCCCAGACCAACCAGATAGCGCGCCACCTCCGCGGCGGCGCGGCGTTCCTCGGAGATTATGACAGACGCATAGCCCTCGACCGGGGTTGCCGAAAGCGCCACGGCCGGCACGCCCTCCTCGGCCAATGCAGCGGCAAGGCCGGGGATGCCCGAGACCGGCGGCAGCACGAGAACTCCGTCGACCCGTGAGCGATGGACGAAATCCATGACGTCTTCGATCGCGCGGTTGTTCACCGGCGGGGTCGAGTGCATTATAAGCTCATACCCTTCAGGGGCGGCCTCGCCGACGATGCCGCGCTGCACCGCTTCGAGCACCAGTGCATTGCGATCATTGTGGACCATACCGATCAGGAACGATCGTCCCATCGCGAGCGCGCGCGCACGCGCGCTCGGCCGGAAATTGAGCCGGACGATCGCCGCCTCGATCTTTTCACGCGTCGCGGCATTGACCTTCGGCGAGTGGTTGAGGACACGCGACACCGTGCGGATCGATACGCCCGCCGCCTCCGCGACGTCGGTTATGGTGGGGTCGGCACTGGAGTGGCGTTCCGTCTGTCGCAATAGCGTCCCTTCCGGCCTTTTGCTCGCCGCATGAGGTTAAGGATACCGCCTGCATTTCGAAAGAACATCCTGGATGGGCCTTTGTCCGATGCGCCCGCGAAGTGGACGGTCCGGCAATCATAGCGTGCGGCGAAACGTCGGAACGCTTGAAGCGGCCGAAGCATCGTTCGATACGGTTGCGCCTTCCTATAATGCGGCAAGGGCCAATGAAGATCGCCGCTCCCAAGCCACCGCGCCTTGCTCGTGCGCGAGGGCGATCGCGCGGCGAAGGACATCGGCGGCCGCATCGTGGCTGTTGTCCGCCCGTTCGGTAATTTCCGCTTGGGCACGCAGCAGCTCGGGAACGAGTATACGCTCGCCACTCGTCTCGCAGCGTCCGATCGCCGCGATCAGCAGATCGTGCGCTTCCGGCCATCGCCCGTCGCGGATCAGGCCACGCGCGAGCGCGAGCGAGAAGGGCGTCGTCAGAAGCTCGTAGCGGGCGGCGCGGAGCCGCGACAGGCTCTCCTCCAACAAGCCGACCGCCGCGCCCGCGTCGCCGCGCGCGACGGCGAGTTCGCCGCGCAGCCCGTCGGTCGCCGCGATATATGGCCCGAGGGCGTTGGTGTCCGCGCAGTCGGCGAAGGCCGCCAATGCCCGCTCCGCCTCCTCGACATCCCCGGCCCACAGGTGGACCGAGAACGACCAGACCAGCGCGATGCAGCGCGTGACCGCATGGTCCAGGCGTTCGGCCTCATGGACCGCCTGCTTCGCCATGTGCAGTGCCTGATCGGCATCGCCGGTGAGCCAGAGCGCGCGGGCAAGCGCGATGGTGGCGCGGTTGCGATGATCGAAGCCGTAGTGGATCGTTCGTTCCCGCTGCGACGGCGCGCTGTTCTTCCGCGAGAGTTCCAGCTCGCGCCGCGCACGCGTCTGATCGCCGGCGAGGTGGTGCGAGATGCCCGACAGCGAATAAGCCACGCCGAGTGCCTCCGGCTCGCCGATCGTGGTGGCTATCCGAACGGCGCGCTCGGCGTGGCCGAACGCATCGGCATAGTCGCCCAGGCGCTCGTGGAAGATGTGCAGCCGACCGAGCAGCCGCAACTCGTTCCAGCTGTCGTCCAGCGTGGAGGCGACCTCGAGTGCTCGCGATAGCGCCGCACCCGCCGCCTGGCTGTTGCCGCGCGTGAACATCAGCGCGGTGCCGAGGGACGCCTGAAGCTCCAGCTCCATCGAAGTGCCGCGTTGCTCGTCCTGGATGATCGACAGCGCCCGGGCGCACCACGTCCGGCACTCGACCAGCGATGACAGGTTGAGGAAGACCGGCGCGCTCGCGGCCGCGAGCAGGACGGCCAGTCTGGCGTCGCCATCCGGGCCGAACGCCCAATCGAGTGCACTGCGGATATTGCCGAGCTGCTGGCGCAGCGCGCGGAGGTCGTGCAGCGCCTCGGCGTCCTGGGCGGCTGCGGCGTCGATTTCGCGGAAATAGAAGCTCGCATGGCGCCGCGCCGTCGCCCTCGCCTCGTCGGCGCCGCGCGCGAGCAGCTTCTCACGCGCATAGGCGCGCGTCATTTCGAGCAAGCGATAGGTGCCCATACCGCGCGCACGCTGCGGCACGACCAGCGATTTGGAGGCGAGTTCGTCGAGTGCGGCGGAGACCTCGTCGGCGCTGATGCGCTCGTCCGCGACGACGTCGAGCGCGGCATCGATCGAGAACAGGCCGACGAACACCGCCAGCCGCGCCAGGACGATCTGCTCGACGCCGGACAGCAGATCGTAGCTCCAGTCGAGCGTCGCTTGCAGGGTCTGCTGGCGCGGCGTCGCGGTGCGGTGCCCATGCCAGCCGAGGCTGAACCGATCGCCCAGCAGGCGCGCGGTCGCCTCGATCCCGTGCGTCGCCGCGCGCACGGCGGTCAGCTCGATCGGGAGCGCCATGCCGTCCAGCCGACGGCACATGCCCGCGATCAGGCGCGCCGCCGCCTCATCGAGCTGAAGTGTGCTGTCGCCCGCCAGCGCGCGCTCGCAGAAAAGCTGGATAGCGGGGTAGGACAGGAGCTGTTCGCGGCCGAGGCTCTCGGGATGCTCGGGATAGGCGAGGGCGTCGAGACGGTGGACGTGCTCGCCGCGAATCCGCATCGGCTCGCGCGATGTCGCGAGAATGCGCGCGCCCGGTGCGGCCGCGACAATGCGCTCCACGATCGCCGACACCGGCTCGATCACATGCTCGCAATTGTCGAGCAGCAGCAGCACTTTCTTGTCGCGGATGTGGCCGAGAATGACGGCGAGCGGATCGTCGCTTTGCACCGCGATCATCATCGCCCCGGCGATCATCTGCGCGACGAGCGCCGGATCTTCGAGCTGGCTGAAATCGACGAAGGTGACCTGATCGCCGAATTCCGGCCCAAGGCGGTGGGCGATCTCGACCGCGAGCGTGGTCTTGCCGACCCCGGCGGGGCCGACGATCGTGAACAACGGCGTGCCGACGATCCGCTGCGTGAGGAGCGCAAGATCGGTGTCGCGCCCTATCAGATGCGGCAGGCGTGCGGGCATGTTGATGGTGGTCGGCGCGGGCCGCGACGGAGCGGCGACCGCGGCGGGAACGGCAGCCGCATGCGACGGTGACACCGCCTCCACCGGCGCCACGAAGGCGTAGCCGACGCCGACCTGGGTCGCGATATAGCGCGCGCCGTTCTCACCCCCGCCGAGCAGCTTGCGCAAGCCCGCCATGTGAAAGCGCAGGCTGCCGTCCTCGACCACGACATCGGACCAGACGCGCTTGAGCAACTCGCGCTTCGACAGCACCCGCCCCGGTTGCTCGACCAGCGCGGCGAGAAGATCGAACGATCGTCCGCCGATCTCGACCGGCACGCCGTCCCGGGTGAGCAGCCGCTCCGAGGTGGAGAGGCAGAACGGGCCGAAGCGGACCCGCTCGCTGGTTCGGCCGTGCTCGGGCATCGGTCAGGCGCTACCGTCGTCCGACGGAAAATCGGTCGAGATGCTGAGCGCCCGCCACGCCGTCAATTCTTCCAGCCGGGCGCGATCGCCACGCTCGAGCGCGGCGACCGCATCCGAGCCGAGCGGCAGGCGCAAGGGCGGTGCGTTGGACGCGACGATCTCGAGAATGGCTCGGGCGCCGCGGCTCGGGTCGCCCGGCTGGTGGCCGTCATACGCCTGCTGCATGCGTGCCGCCTTGCCCACCACCGCGTCATATTCGGGGCGGCCGCTGTCGAGGCTGGTCGATGCGCCCGCGAAGTCGGTGCGAAAGCCGCCCGGTTCGATGATGGTGACGCGTACGCCGATCGACGCCATCTCTTGCGCCAGCACTTCGGAAAAACCCTCCACGCCCCACTTCGCGGCGGAATAGGGCGCGCGGCCGGGGGCGCCCAGGCGACCCCCCACCGAGGAGAATTGCACGATATGCCCGCTGCGGCGTTCGCGCATATGGGGAATTACCGCCTTGGTCATGATGATGGTGCCGAACAAATTGGTTTCGATCTGCTCGCGAAAGGACTCGATCGACGTATCCTCGACCGAGCCGACATTGCCGTAGCCGGCGTTGTTCACGAGCACGTCGAGGCCGCCGAACGTGCGAATGGCGGTCGCGACCGCGGCCAGCGCCTGCGCTTCGTTGGTGACGTCCAGCGCGGCGGTGCCGAGCTGGCCCGGCCGCCGCGCCGCCAACGACTGAAGCTGACCGGGATCACGCGCGGTTGCGAGGAGATTGTCGCCCGATTCGAGGACGGCTTCACACAGCGCCCGACCGAAGCCGCGAGAGCTGCCGGTAATCAACCACGTTCGTGCCATGCTTTGCCCTTCCATGTGAGGTATGAATGTTTTGGAACGTCCGTTCAAGCCCGAGCTGTCATCCGAAGGTGAAGACATAGGCGCGCACGCCGGGCCGGGTGAACGCGACCGTCACGGTGCGATCGGCGATGACGCCGGCCATACGAACGAGCTGGTACAGCCGGTCTTGTCGAACTTCGCCCCAACCAGCCGCATCGACATCGGCACCGTGGCTAGCGCCCGGCGGGGCGCCGTCGATGAGAACCCGGAAGCGGACCGGCTGGCCGTCCGCCGCGCCGCCGAGCACCAGATGAAGATCCCGCGCGTGGAAGCGATAGCGGATCGCACCCGTCGGGTCGCCCAGAGTGGCGAACTCGCGTCCGATCGACCATGCACCGGCAAGATCCCAATGGTTCGGCAATAGGCTCGCCGCCGGTTGGTAGCGGTGCGCGACGTCGCGCCGGAGCCCGTCCGGCGACTCGAAATCTCCGGCTTTGGCATAGCCGAGGTAGGATTCGGGCGAGCGGAGGTTTTTCCAATCGGCTTCGGCCTGTATCCCCGTCCCGGCCGGCGGGGCAGGCCTGATGCCGGAGACGTCTTGGCCCGCTTCGGTCAGCAGCGTGCGGATGAGCAGTTCGGCCTCGTCATAATGGCCCTCGCCGAGCCGATAGCCGCGGATCGCGCCCTTGGCGTCGATGAAGTAGAAGCCGGGCCAGCCCTCGTTCCCGAACCGCTGCCATGTCGCGTAGTGATTGTCCTGCACGTTGGGATAGCGCACGTCGAGGTCGCGCAACGCGGCGCGCACCTTGGCCGAATCCTTTTCGAACGCGAATTCGGGCGCGTGCACGCCGATGACGACCAGCCCCTTGTCGCGGTAGCGCTGGTCCCACGCGCGCAGTGCCGGGAGCGCCCGCAGCGAGTTGATGCAGGAATAGGTCCAGAAATTCACCACCACGACCTTGCCGCGCAGCGCCGCCACGCCGCCCGGAACGGCGGTGAGCCACGGCTCCGCTTCGGACAGGGCCGATAGCGGCTGCGCTGATGCGTCCGCGGGTGCGGCGGCGATCGCCGACTGCACCGGCAGCGGCTTGGCGGCGACCAGTTGCAGCGCCTCCCCGCAGCACACCGCCGTGGTGACGCCGGCGACCAGAACGGCGGCCGCCGCGAAGGTGAAGGAGCGGATCCTGAACATGACCGTTTCTCTCGCGCTGTCGGCCTCGGCCGGGTTGGTCCGCACGTTAGGCGTGGCGGGCGGCAATCCGGTGTTAGTCGTCGCGCGCACGCTGTTAGACACTGAAAGGTCCGTCTCCGGTCGCGCGGGCCATCACCGTCTAACGCCGGATCACTGGCGATAACGGGCATCGCGCCGCCATCCCGCTACTTCGGGTTCGACCGGGTCGATCCGGGGCAGGGAGACGGCAAATGCTCGAAGACCTCATGACAACGCGCCGCACGTTCATGGCGAGCGCGGCGGCGGCGGGAGCGGCGGGGGCGCTGCCCGCGATGCTCCGCGCCGAGGCCGGCGGCACGGCGATCCGTCCGTTCAAGGTGGCGGTCCCGCCCGCCGAGGTCGATGGAATGAAGCGGCGCATCGCCGACACGCGCTGGGCGGACACGCAGCCGGCGCCTGATGATGGGCAGGGCGTGCGCCGCCAGACGATCGAGCCGCTGTTACGCTATTGGGGCGGCGCGTACGACTGGCGCAAGATCGAGGCGCGGCTCAACGCGCTGCCGATGTTCATCACCGAGATCGACGGTCTCGACATCCACTTCATCCACGTTCGCTCGCGCCACGACCATGCCCTGCCGATGATCCTGACGCACGGCTGGCCGGGCTCGGTGCTGGAATTCCTCAAGGTGATCGGGCCGCTGACCGACCCGACCGCGCACGGCGGCAAGGCCGAGGACGCCTTCCACCTCGTGATTCCCTCGATTCCCGGCTTCGGCTTCTCGGCCCGGCCGACCACAATCGGCTGGGGTTCGGATCGCACGGCGCGCGCCTGGGCGACGCTGATGCGGCGGCTCGGCTATGCGAAATATGTTTCGCAAGGCGGTGACTGCGGTTCGGTCATCTCGCAGCGTATGGCGTTGCAGAAGGTGCCGGGGTTGCTCGCCATCCACCTCAACATGCCCGCCGTCGTGCCGGCCGATATCGCTCGCACGCTCGCGGCCGGAGATCCCGCGCCGGCGACGCTCACGCCCAAGGAGCGCGGTGCGTTCGACCAGCTCGCCGCCTTCTACCGGGACAATGCCGGCTATGCGATCGAGATGAACACCCGGCCGCAGACGATCGGCTATGCGTTGGCCGACTCGCCCGTCGCACTCGCGGCGTGGATGTATGAGAAGATCGCGCAATGGGTGTACGCGAACGGCGATCCGCTGCGCGTGCTGACGCGCGACGAGATCCTCGACGACATCTCGCTTTATTGGCTGACCGGGACTGGCGCGTCGGCGGCGCGGATCTACTGGGAAGACCATAGCAACAACTTCAATGCGCGCGGCGTGATCGACCTGCCCGTCGCGGTGAGCGTCTTTCCGGGCGAGATCTTCCGCGCGCCCCGGAGCTGGGCCGAGCGCGCCTACACCAACCTCTTCTACTTCAACGAAGCGCGCGGCGGCGGCCATTTCGCCGCATGGGAGCAGCCCGCGATCTTCGCCGACGAGGTGCGCGCCGCCTTCCGATCGATCCGCTGACCGATCCTTTACGCAGTATCAGGAGACAGACCATGTCCGACACCAAGACGCTCTACACCGCCAACGTCCATGTCACCGGCGGACGCGACGGCGCCGCGCGGAGTTCCGACGGCCGGCTCGATCTCACGCTGTCGGTGCCAGGCGGGCCGGGGCAGGGCACCAATCCCGAGCAATTGTTCGCGGCCGGCTGGTCGGCCTGTTTCGAGGGCGCGATGGCGCACGCCGCGCGCGCCAAGGGCATCGCGCTTCCGCGCGATCTCGCGATCGATGCCGAGGTGAGCCTGCGTCAGGGCGAGGACGGCTATTCGCTCGGCGCCCGGCTGACCGTCCGCGCGCCGGGGCTCGACGCGGATGTCGCGCGCCAGCTCATCGACACCGCCCACCGCACCTGCCCCTATTCGAAGGCGATCAAGGGCAACATCGACGCCGTCGTCACACTCGCCTGACCGTTCCCGAAAGGAAAACGCCATGAAAACGTTCCTCGCCGGCGGGCTCGCGCTCGCCGCGGCCCTCATCGCGCCTACCGCGCAGGCGCAGGCGCCTGCCAAGCCCATCATCGTGCTCGTCCACGGCGCCTTCGCGGACTCGTCGAGCTGGAACGGGGTGATCCCGATCCTGCGCAGAGACGGCTATTTCGTGATCGCGATGGAAAACCCGCTGCGCGGGGTGCGCAGCGACGCGGCCGAGATCACGAGCGTCGTCTCGCGCCTGAAGGGGCGGGTCGTGCTGGTCGGCCATTCCTATGGCGGTTCGGTCATCAGCGCCGTCGCGACCGGTGCGGCCAACGTCAAGGCACTGGTCTATGTCAGCGCCTTCGCGCCCGACGCGGGCGAGACCGCGCTCGGGCTGAGCGGCAAGTTCCCCGGCAGCACGCTCGCCGGCGCGCTCGCGCCAGCCGTACCGCTACCGGGTGGCGGCAAGAACCTCTACATCGTGCAGGGCAAGTTCCCCGCGCAGTTCGCCGCCGACGTCGACCCGGCACGGGCATATCTGATGTCGGTCGGACAGCGCCCGATCGCGGCGGGCGCGCTCACCGAGCCGTCGCCCCGGCCGGGCTGGAAGCGCATCCCGTCCTACTTCGTCTATGGCGACCGTGACCGGAACATCCCGCCCGCCGCGCTCGGCTTCATGGCGGCGCGTGCGCACGCCCGGCAGACGGTGGTCGTGAAGGGCGCGTCGCATGTCGTCATGGTTTCGCATCCGGGCGAGGTCGCGCAGGTGATCGAACGCGCCGCCGCGACCCGCTGACGCGCCGCGCCGGCGGCTTACCTTCCGCCGGCGCGCACGTTCAGGGTCGGCGCTGCCTCCAATCCTAGCCGACCATTTGCGTTCGTTCAGCGCGCGTAATCGGTGAAAACCAGATCCGCGGACTTCGGCAGTTTCGTGTGACAGGCGACGCACGAGCGGGTGAGTGTCTCGTCACGATTGGCCTCGCCGCCCTCGAACTGGCCGTAGCCCCAGCCACCGCTTGAGGCATAGCGCCTCGCGTCCTTCACGCTCACCTGTACGTTGGTCGGCGCGCCGGCAACGAAGGACTGCGGGGCCGGGAACACGGCGTCGTTGCGTGGCGACGATTGGTAGCGCCACGCGAGACGAACGATCGTCGCCCCGTCCGGGAACGGGCGGGTGCCGGCGCGAAAGGCTTTCACGGCGATGTCGTTGCCGAGGATCGCGCGGATATCGTTGGTCTTGCCGTTCTCCTGAGCGACGCTGATGAGCTTCCAGTCCCGGTAGCCGGGCGGTAGCCTTACCCCATAGACGGGCGACGCCTCGGCGGGGTCGGCCGGTCGTGCCGCAACCCTCGGGAGCGCGACCGCGAGGAACAGCGCCGCGACCGCGCCGAGCGCTGGTCGCGCGGCGATCATGCCAGTCGCGCCACATCGAGGACGGCGCGCGCGAAGGCGGCCGGCGCCTCCTGCGGGAGGTTGTGGCCGATCCCGCCGGTTATGCGCCGGTGCGCATACGGGCCGGTGAACTTCGCGCGGTAATTCGCGGCCTCAGGGTGCGGCGCGCCATTGGCATCGCCTTCCATCGTGATCGCCGGGATCGACACCGCCGGCGCAGCGGCGAGCTTCGCCTCCGCCGCGTCATATTTCGCCTCGCCCTCGGCAAGCCCAAGCCGCCAACGGTAATTGTGGATCACGATGTCGACATGATCCGGGTTGGCGAAGGAAGCGGCGGAGCGTTGATACGTGGCATCGTCGAATGCCCATTTCGGCGACGCCAGCTCCCAGATCTGCCGGTTGAAGGCGTTGGTGTTGGCGGCATAGCCGTTCTTGCCGCGCTCGGTCGCGAAGTAGAATTGATACCACCACTGCAATTCCTGCCTTGGCGGCAACGGCTTGGCGCCGGCGGCCCGGCTACCGATCAGATAGCCGCTGACCGAAACAAGCGCCTTGCAGCGCTCCGGCCAGAGCACTGCCAAAATGTCGGCGGTGCGGCCGCCCCAATCGAATCCGGCGACGATCGCCTGTTTGATGCGGAGCGCGTCCATGAGCGTGATGGCGTCGGTCGCCAGGGCGGTCGGCTGCGCGTTGCGGACGATCTCGGGCGACCGCAGCAGCGTGGTACCATAGCCGCGCAGATGCGGAACCACGACGCGGTAACCCCTCGCGACCAGCAGCGGCACCACCTCCGCGAAGCTGTGGATGTCGTAGGGCCAGCCGTGGAAGAGCATGACCACCGGCCCATTCGCCGGCCCCACGTCGACATAGCCGACATTGAGATCGCCGGCGTCGATCTGCTTCACCGGCCCAAGCGCGGGCGCGGAACGAGCGACGGCGCGGCGCGGGGGGCTCGCCGTCCGCGCGTTCGCAGCGCCGCCGAGCAACGCGGTGGCACCCGCGGCGGCGGCGGTGACGAAGTTTCGCCGACCCGTGTCGATGGCGTCGGTCGTGGCGATGTCCATGGCGGTTCCTCCTGACTATGCGGTGGTGCCGGAATAGCGCGGCGCGCGCGCACGTACCCGTTAGGCGCTGTTATGCGCCGTCAGCCTCCCGCCGCACCCGCGTCTGCGCGCCACGGGGAACATGAGCTAACACCCTCTAACTGGCATCCAGGGCCGTGCTGGTGATGATGAACGGATCGTCCGTCCGCAATCCTTCGGGCCGGCTTTGTAGATGGGAATGACATGCCCCAACCCAGCCTTGCGATGGCGCGGCACGTCCGCGACGCCGAGAACGCCTGGAACAGGCGCGATCTTGACGCGATCGTGTTCGGCAACACCATTGATTGCCACTGGCGTGACCGCGTCCACTTCCTGTGGGGGCGCGAGCAGATCCGCGCTCATGCGCAGCGCCAGGTCTGCCGCGAGATCGACGCGCGCGTGCTCCTGGAAGGCTGGGCCGAAGGGGTGGGACGCCTGTCGCTTCGCTTCGCCCGCGAGTTTCGCGATGACGGCGGAACGTGGTTCCGCGTTTATGGCAGCGAAGACCTTCAGTTGGATGCCGCCGGCCTCGTCACGCGCCGCCTGACCGCGGCCAACGAACTGCCGATCGCGGAGTACGAGCGCGCGCTGCGTTGGCCGGCCGGTGCGCGCCCGGACGACCACCCGACTTTGTCCGAGCTGGGTTTCTGATCCCTCAGGCGGCAGCGCCAAATTCGAGTCCGCGCGTTTCGGGAAGTAGCGCCACTGCGATCAGTACGAGGCTGTAGGAAAACGCTACATACAGCCCGATCGCGGGCGCGATGCCGAACGCGGCGATGCTTGCCCCGATAGCCAGTGGCCCCGCGCCTGCGAGACCCCGGCCGACGTTGTAGCAGAAGCCGAGCCCGGAGCCTCGCAGCCGGGTCGGGAACAGTTCGGTCAGCACCGGGGTGATCGCGCTGTAAAGGCCGAGTGCGAACAGGCCGATCACGGCGTTCAGGGCAAGGAAAGCGAAGGCCGGGAGCGGCAGGAAGGTGGCGGCGAGCACCGCCGCGATGCCACCGACCGCGAAGGTGGCGAGCGTCAGCCTGCGACCGGCGCGATCGCCGAGCCAGCCGCCAAGAAGGTAACCGGCGAACGAGCCGCCGATGAGGGTGGCCACGTGCGATGTCGCCTGTGCCGCCGTCATCGCGTGTTCGAGGCGGAGCATGGTCGGCCACCAAGTCGCCAGCGCCCAGTAACCGCCATGCGTGCCGGTCGCGAGGATGCTGCCGCGCAGGGTGCGTCCGCGCGTAACGCTTGAGAAGATCGCATGCCAGTCGCCCTCGGCCTGCGGACTAGAGAAGCTCGGCGTCTCGTCGAGGCGGGTGCGAAGCCAGTACACCCAAGCGGCCGGTAGCAGCCCGACGAAAAAGGTGGCCCGCCAGCCGAGCTCGGGAGGTAGGCGCCAGAGCGCCACCGCCGTTACGACCGCGGCAATCGCCCAGCCGAGTGCCCAAGCGCTCTGAACGGAGCCCGTAACGCGCCCGCGTGTCGCAGGCGCGGCAACCTCGGCGATGAAGACCGCGCCCACCGCCCATTCGGCACCAAACCCGACGCCCTGGACGATCCGGGCGAGCAGCAGTTCGTCGTAGGAGCGGGCGAGACCACATACCGCGCTCGATATCGCGAGCCACAGGATCGTGAGCCGGAGCACCCGTACCCGTCCGATCCGATCGGAGACCATGCCGGCGACCCAGCCGCCAATCGCGCCGGAGAGCAGCGCGGCGGTGGCGAGGACGCCCGCGCGCGACGGGGACATATGCCAGAGGATGAGCAGCACGGGCAGGACGAAGGCGTAGAGCTGCACGTTCATGGCATCGAGGATGAACCCGCCATAGGTGCTCCAGACGGCACGCCGTCCCTCCGCGTCCAGATCGCGATACCAGCGCGGGCTCATGCGGCCCATGCGTCTGCCTCGATCCGGCGCGAGATCGAGATGTTCCGCAGGAACGGCTCGTCATGACTGACGACGAGCAGCGCACCGTCGTAAGCTTGCAGCGCGGTTTCGATCGCGGCGATCGAGTCCAGGTCGAGATGGTTGGTCGGCTCGTCGAGGATCAGCAGTTCGGGCGGCTGATCGGCGCCGAGGCGACAGGCGAGCCCCGCGCGCAGCATCTGACCTCCGCTCAGCGTGCCGACCTGCTGGAGCGCGGCATCGGCCCGGAACAGAAAGCCGGCGAGGGTGGCGCGGCACGCATTCTCGGTCGCGCCTGGATTCAGGTGCTTGAAATTCTCGAGGATCGTCGCGTCGGGATCGAGGAACGCGACCTGCTGGTCGACCATCGCCATGGTCGCGGCGACGTGGATATTCCCGGAAAAAGGGGCGAGTTCACCGCCGATGAGCTTCAGGAGCGTCGTCTTGCCCGATCCGTTGGACCCGACGATCGCGATCCGATCCGGCCCCACAATCGACAGGTTGAAGCGCCGGACTATCGGTGCTGCCGGATCATAGCCGCCCGACACACCCGCCATCGATAGCACCGTTCGGCCGGCGGGAAGGTTGGTCGAGGGGAGCACGATCGAGAGCTTCTGCAATCTCTCGACGCGTTCGTGGGCGGCCGCGACCGCCGCGTCCGCCTGAGCCGACAGCCTTTCAGCCAAGCGAATATTATTGCCGCGGGTCGCCTCGGCCGCGTTCTTGCGCGCGCCCAGCAGGATGCGGGGCATGTCCCCTTTCGCTGCCTTGCGGGCGCCCGCGGCCTCTCGCCTCAACTGTCGCTCTTTCGCTGTACGCGCGTCGCGCTCGGCCGTGGCCCGCTGCTTCTGAGCGTGAGCGAGATCCTGCGCGGCGGCACTGAGTTCTACCGCCTTTCGCGCCTGGTACTGGGTCCAATTGCCACCGTAACGGGAAGCGCCCAAGCTGGTCATCTCGACGATGGCGTCCACACGGTCGAGGAGTTCGCGGTCGTGGCTGACGATGATGAGCCCGGCTTTCCAGTTTTCCACCAATCGCGCGACCGCATCACGACCCGCACGGTCGAGATTGTTGGTCGGCTCGTCGAGCAGGAGGAAGTCAGGACTCGCGAAAATGGCCGCCGCGAGCAGCGCCCTGGTGCGCTGACCGCCGGAGAGCGCCGCCAGCGGGGTGGAGATGCCCACATCCAGATCAACCTGCGCCAAAGCGTCGCAGACTCGCTCCTCCAACGTCCAGTCCGCGACCGCTAGATCATCGAGCGTTGCCGTGCCGGTCTCGGCACGCCGTAGGACGGCAAGCGCCTCGGTGAGGCCGAACAGCTCCGCGATGGTCGCGCATTCTTCCGCGCTGACCCGCTGCCGCATCAGCCGGACGGTCCCGTCGATGCTCACGCGTCCAGCGGTCGGTGTCAGGTCGTGAGACAGGATATGGAACAACGTCGTCTTGCCCACGCCATTGCGCCCGACCAGCCCGACCCGCTCCCGCGAAAAGCTGAGATCGAGCCCGCTGAAAACGGCGCGTCCGTCAGGGGTCGCCCAGGCAAGGTCAGATAGGCTAATCGAAGGCATGGAGATCATCGAAAGTAAACGGCACGGTTTCGTGTCGTTAACAGTGAATAGCGAAATGGACAAGGTGTGGAGGCCGTTGGCGTGATCGAACGTGCAAGCGGTGGACGCCCGACCCAGGCCGAGGCCGCTGCGCGCAGCGAAGCCCTGCTCGATACCGCGCGCGCACTGTTCTCCGAGAAGGGCTATGCCGGAACCACGATCGACGAGGTCGCAACGGTGTTGCGATCGTCCAAGCACACGATCTACCGGCGCTATGCCAACAAGCTCGTTTTGCTGGAGGCGGTGGTCGACCGCGACGTAGAACGCTTCCGGGCGGCGTTGATCGAAGCCGCTCGTACCGAGGCGGACCCGCTCCTGAAGCTGCGAGCTGTCGCGCGTACCTATTTCGGCTTCTCGGCGTCGCCGGGCTACGCAACGCTCTATATCGCGATCGCGCTGGAGGCCGGCCGGTCCGATCATCTGCGGGCCAAGCTTCGTCTGTGGTCCGCCGCCGCGCTCGAACCTATGTGCGACGGGATCAGGGCTGCCGCACCCGAACAGGGGTGGGATCTCGATCAGGCCATGAATATCGCCGAGATCCTGATCGACCTGCTCGACGGCGCCGCCAGCCGCTCTAAATGGTCCGACTCACCGCACTGGGAACCGGATGCCGTGTTCGAGATGCGTTGGCAGTTGTTCTTGCGCGCGGTCCACCCCTGAAATCAGCCGCCTCGTCATTGCGGCATCGAAATCCGCGCGCGGCATATTGAACAATCGTTCAAATATCCTATCTCAGGTGCATGGCAAGACCAAAGGAATTCGATGAGGATGCGGCGATCGATGCCGCGGTCGGGGTGTTTCGCGAGCATGGCTACGAGGGCACTTCGGCACAGATGCTCGTCGATGCCATGGGGATCGGGCGGCAGAGCCTCTACAACACATTCGGTGACAAATGGGGGATCTACCGGGCTGCGGTACGCCGTTACGGACTCTGCGAGACGAACGCACACCGCGAGGCACTCGCCAGCCGGCCCGCAGCGATCGACGGCATACGCGCAATGCTGGAGAGGGGCGTCGGCGAAGCGGAGCGGGGGTGTCTGGGCGTCGGCTCGATCGTCGAGTTCGGCCAGCTTCACGCCGAGTTGACCGAAATCCGCACCGCGATCGGCGGCGCTCTGCGGGATCTACTCATCCGCACGGTCGAGCGCGGACAGGCTGAGGGTGATATCGCGATCGATCTCGATCCGGCAACGATCGCGACCTTCATCGTCGCGTCGATCGCTGGACTCCGTATCGCCGCGCGCGGCGGTGCCTCGCCCGAGCATCTCGCCGCTCTGGTCGACCTCGCACTACGCGCGCTGCGCTAATTTTTATCGTGTTTTGGAATGATCGTTCAAGGAGTTTGAGATGAAAGCAGTCACGTTGAACGGGGCAGGCGGCGCCGAGGTAATGCGCTATGCCGACGTGCCCGAACCCGTCGCGGGCCCTGGCCACGTGATGGTCGAGGTCGCGGCGGCCGGCGTGAACTTCATGGATATTGGCGCGCGGCGCGGTTTGGTCGGCGGCGGGTATAAGCCGACGATCCTCGGCGTTGAAGGTGCCGGGCGCGTGCTCGACGTCGGCCCCGGCGTGGTGGACTTTCGCGTGGGCGACCGGGTGGCGTGGGTGTTCGCGCCCTCAAGCTATGCCGAGCGGGTCGCGGTGCCCGCCGATTCGCTCGTGCGGGTGCCGGACGATATCGCCGATGTCACGGCTGCGTCGCTGATGATGCAAGGGTTGACGGCCAGCCACTTCGCGACAGATTTTTACCCGGTGAAGCCGGGCGACGTCGCGCTGGTTCATGCGGCTGCGGGCGGGCTGGGACAGATTCTGTCTCAAATCATCAAGTTACGCGGTGGTACGGTGATCGGGCGGGTCTCCAGCGCCGCTAAGATAGATACCGCCAAAGCGGCTGGAGCGGACCACGTCATTGTTGATGGGGAGGGGCGCTTTGCGGATCAGGTCCGCCAGCTCACCGGTGGAGTGGGCGTCGACGTGGTCTATGATGGATCAGGCCCCGTGACGTTCCAGGGGTCGCTTGACGCGCTTCGGCGCTCGGGCACGTTTTGCTGGTATGGTCCGGTGCTCGGCGAGCCAAGCGCCTTCAACCTCATGAGCCTGCCGAGGAGCGTCAAAATCGGGTACGCTGTGTTCTTCGATCACATCCCCACCCCCGAGCTGTTGCGCGAGCGCGCCGCGCGTTTGTTCGGCTGGGTTCGGGACGGCAAGCTGCAGTTGACGCCAGCGACGACATTCGGCTTGGCCGATGCGGCTGTCGCGCATGCGAAGATGGAGAGCCGGGCGACCACAGGCAAGCTGCTTCTCATCCCTTGACGCGCCGCTTGCGTGGCATGGGAGTGGCCCGATGACTGCCGCCGAAATACAGTTTCGAGGGTGGATCGCGCCATCACCGCCCTCCTCACCTGGCTACAGCGACAATCGCGCCGCCGTGGTCATGGCGATGACGAGCCCCGCGACGCTCGGATAGAAGGTCAAGGCGAACCCGAACGCCCGCGATCGCGCGCCATTCGCATATCCGATCCAGAACAGGAAACGACCGATGGCGAAAAGGAGCGCGAGCGCAATGATCAGCGCGGACGACGACTGAACGAGCACCGCGAGCGCGACATGGATCGGGACGGCCAACACCACCTGCTCCAAGGTATTTTGCAAAACTGCGTCGGCGCGGCTTACACGGTCAGTACCGATAGTAGAGGCGCTCCCCGCGATATCGTTGGCCGAGAAGAACCGTAGTCGCGCGACGTTTCCGATCGTCGCTGCAAGCCAGACGAGAACCAACAGGTCTGCCCTTCCAACGACGATCAGGCGATCCGCCAGCGGGAGAGGCGTCGGGTCTGTCAACTCGAGGCATGCTGCCACCACCACGACAGTGATACAGAGCGCCGCCACCATCCTGATCGCAACGCCACGTTGTTCGCGCTGGAAGTTGTTGAGGGGAAGCATTCCGTCAACTCTACCACCAGACGGACCTGGTTGCACATGAACCAACGACCGGTGTCCGGCGAGCCGATTGCGCCGCCGCCCGTGTCGTATCTGCAACACGTCATTCTTGTTTGTGCCATCAAATTGAAGCGCACGCGTAATGGGCGTATCGGCAGCCGCCTCGGAGCCCGACGATCAGATCGGCCCGCAGGAGGAACCGTTCCATGTCAAAGCTTACCCTCACCATCCGCGCGACGCTGCTCGCGGGGGGTGCCACGCTCGTGTGCGGCCCCGCGCTTGCCCAGCAGGCGAGCAGCGATCCAGCCGCCGCCACCCCCGCCAACACCGCGCCCGCGAATCAGACCGCGGAAGCGGCGCAGAACGCGGCCGAGCCGCGCACCCCGCCGGGCGCGCAGCCGCCCGCGGACGATGGCGCGCAGATGGCCGACATCATCGTCACCGGCAACACCTCCGGCAAGCGCACGCTATTCAACAGCTCGTCGAACGTGACGCTCGCGAGCGCCGCCGATATCGCGCGCAAGGCACCGCGCTCGGTCGCGGAGACGCTCGAACTGGTGCCGGGCGTTTTCGTCGAGGGTACCGCCGGCCCGATCTCGAACAACTATTCGGTGCGCGGCCTGCGTGGCGGGTCGCAGGCGTTCATCACGCTCGAAGAGGATGGCATGCCGATCCTCTACGGCGGCGGTGGCGCGGACTTCTATTTCCAGCAGGACATCACCACGGCGCGGCTCGAAGCCGTCGAGGGCGGTACCTCGGGCGTGCTCGCGCCCAACGGCGCTGGTGCGACGATCAACTTCATCTCGCTCAAGCCCAGCTACGACAAGGCCGTCGCTTCGGCGCGCTTCACCGGCGCCAGCTATGGCGACTTGCGCACCGACGCATATTTCTCCGCACCGATCGCCAACAATCTCGCGTTCAGCGTCGGCGGCTACGTCCAGTCGCAGAAGGGCGTGCGCGACACCCCGTTCAGCTTCGAGGGCTATAACGTCAAGGCGATGCTGGAGAAGCGCTTCGACGACGGCGGCACCATCCGCCTGACCTACAAGCGGATCGACCAGCACAACCCCTATTACGCCGACATGCCGTTCAAGGTGAGCAGCAACGGCGACATCAGCAGCATCCCCGGCCTTGATCTCAAGACCGGCGACGTGGGCGGCCGCTACTTCACGAACTTCAACGTGCCCGATAGCCCGGCGACCGGCAACAGCCTGCGCTCGTTCCGCTCGACCACCGGCGTCCGCGTCAAGGCGGATACCTATCGGATCGACATCGACAAGCCGGTTTCCGACCACGTCAGCGTGTTCGCGCATGTCCGCTATCTCGACGGCTATTACGACTTCAACGGCATCTTCCCCGGCTCGGGTGCCGGCACGGCCGGACTGACGTCTGCACAGGATTATTTGAACCCGGCGGTATCGCCGTTGAACTCGGTGTCGGTCGGCGGCGTGCCATATTTCACCGCTGCGGCGGCCGCTTTCCCCGGCACCGCGCAATATGGCCTGCGTGATATCCAGACCGGCGCGGTCATCCCGGCGAGCAACACCGCCGCGCTCGCCGCGCTCAACGGCAACGGGTTGCTGCAACAGACGGTGCTCAACCACCAGACGCTGTCCACCAAGGATTTCGGCAGCAATTTCGGCGTCAAGTGGGATGCCAGCAGCGGCGCGATCGACAACTCGCTCACCATCGGCGCGATGTTCTACAACGTGCGCCGCAAGAACGATCAGTCGGCGGTCGCCACCGTCATCAACGACGTGACCAGCAACTCGCACGTCTATGATCTGGTCGCGCTGGGCGCGGGTGGCAACGTGCTGGGATCGCTCACCAACAGCGGCATGGTCAATTACGGCAACTGGGGGCAGGGGATCTTCCAGGACCAGGTCAACTCGATCAACGGCTATTTCAACGACGAACTCAAGATCGGCGATAAGCTGCACATCGACTTCGGCGCGCGCTTCGAGCATCAGCATGTCGGCGTGGCGATCGGGACGGAGGCACAAACCCCAGCGCCGGTTCCACCCGGCACGCCCGGATTGGTGCAAAACGTCGGCAGCACGTTCAGCGGCCAATATACCCGCACCTCGGCGTCGTTCGACAAGGCCGCCTACACCGGCGGCATCAACTACGAACTCACCGATCACGTGTCGCTCTACGCACGCGGCGCCTATGGCTTCCAGACCAACGGCGGCGACACCGGCGGCACGCACAAGCCGACCGGACTGACGCTGTACGAGGGTGGCGTTCGGTTGCGCTGGCCGGGCTTCAACGCGTCGGTGATCGGGTTCCGGACCGAGATCAACGATCTGTCGTATCAGATCATCAACCCCGACAATCCGTCGGTGCAGACCAACGCGCTGGCCGACAGCCGGACCAACGGCGTTCAGGTCGATGCCGACATTCACCCGATCAGCTTCTTCAGCCTGGGGGTGAGCGGCGTCTATCAGGATCCGAAGCTGACCAACCTCACGTTCAGCGCGCCGATCGCGGGCAATTACAACGGCAACACGCCCGAGCGCACGCCCAAGAAGCTGCTGACCGTTACGCCGTCGTTCGTGCTGCCGGGCGGCCTTGGCGAGATCTACGGGCGCTGGAAGTATATCGGCAAGATCTTCGCCGATGCCGGCAATGGCGTGTCGCTGCCCGATTACAGCGTGTTCTCGGTCGGCGCGAGCGTGAACGTCACCGAGCGCTTCAACATCAACGTCAGCGTGGACAATCTGACCGACACCAAGGGCTTCACCGAAGGCAACCCGCGGCAAGGCCAGACCCAGACGATCGTCAACGGCTATTTCTATGGCCGGGCGATTTATGGCCGCAACGCGATCGTCAGCGCGACGATCAAACTGTAAGCTCACGTCACACGTGGATCGTGGCCGGATGTGCGCATCCGGCCACGCCCTTTCTTGCAGGAGCGAACCCTCATGCCGCGCGCCTCGTATCGTCCGGTCGCCCTGATTGCGCTCGCTGCCTCTTGCGTCGGTTTGGCAACACCGCTGCGGGCGGATGTCGGGCAGCGCGAGGGACTGAACCTCAACAGCTTCACGCAGCAAGGCCCGGTCGCGGCCCATGTCCTGCTGCGCTCGGGGCAAGACCCGCGCGTGCTGGTCGCATTCCCCGCCGGCAACAGCGGCGTGGGGCTCTGGTTCGACCGTGTCGCGGCGCCTGCCGAATGGCAGATGAAGGCGCCCGCGCGCCCGCGCACCACCACCGACCGACGCGGGCGACCGCTTCACGGCGTCACGTTCACCGCGACGATCCGCACGCCGCGCCTCGCCGTCAAGCGCGCGCTGCTCACCAGCGTGCGTGTGCTGCGCGACTATCAGGCGCTCGGCACCGCGCCCGCCGAACTCGACACTCCGGTGCAGGCGCATGGCAGCGATCTCAGCTGGTCGCGCGACCGGCTCGATGGCGCCCCCGGCTATGCCCTGAGCGTCCATGTCGATCACGGCACGCTCGACGGCACGACGCTGACCGCCGCGGCGGACGGTACAATCACGGTGACGGTCACCGCGCTCACCGGCGAAACGCCGCTGACGCCGTTCGCGCCGGGTACTTTGCTCAACCGCGCCGCCGCTGCCGATCCGCAGGCGCGCGCGGCACTCCAGTTTCTCAGCTATCATGAGAAATTCCTGGCGGGCTCCTGGCGCTTCCTCACCTATTTCGGTCGCGACACGCTGATGTCGGTCCGGTTGCTGATGCCCGCCTTGCAGCCCGAAGCCGTCGAGACGGGGCTGCGCTCGGTTCTGGAGCGGCTGTCGCCGGAGGGCAACGTCGCGCATGAGGAAGATATCGGCGAGTTCGCCGTGCTCGATCATCGCCGCGCGGGTGATCCGGCGTCGTCCGCGCCGACCTACGATTACAAGATGGTCGACAGCCCGTTCCTGCTCGCACCCGTCGCGAGCGCGTGGCTGGTCGATGATGCACGCGGCCGCGCCCGCGCGCGAGCCTTTCTCGCGCAGCGGGTAGGCGGCGAGCGGTTGGGTGACGCGCTGGTGCGCAACGCGCGCTTCGTCGTCGCCCGCGCGACGCCGTTCGCGCGCGATCCGCGCTGGAGCAACCTCATCTCGCTCACCAAGGGCATGGATGCGGGCGAATGGCGTGACAGCAACGATGGGCTCGGCGGTGGCCGCTATCCGTACGATATCAATGCGGTGCTGGTGCCCGCCGCGCTCCAGTCGATCGATGCGATGGCGCGCGCGGGATTGCTGTCTCCGTACCTCAAACCCGCGGACAAGGTCGCGCTCGCCGGGTTGAACACGATGGCGGCGACATGGTCCGCGCGCGCGCCCGGTCTGTTCGCGCAAAGCGTTTCCGCCGGCGCTGCCCGCGCCGCGATCGAACGCTACGCAAAGCTGGCGGGCGTGCCCGCGGCACCGGCGCTATCGGTGGCCGGCGACGCGCCGACGCGCTTCACCGCGATCGCGCTCGATGCTCAAGGCAAGCCGGTGCCGATCGAAAACTCCGACGACGGCTTCGCGATGCTGTTCGGGCATCCCGCGCCGGCCGCGCTCGACACCGCGAGCGCGACGATATCGAACCCGTTCCCCGCCGGGCTGATGACCGGGGTCGGCATGCTGGTCGCCAATCCGGTGTTCGCGACGCCCGAACTTCAGGCGCGGTTCGGGCCGACCGCCTACCACGGCACGGTGATCTGGTCGTGGCAGCAGGCACTTGTCGCCGCTGGCCTCGCGCGCCAACTCGCCCGCAGGGACTTGCCCGCCGCCACCTGCAAACGGCTGCGCGCCACGCAAGCGAGCCTGTGGCAAGCCATTGATACGAGCGGCAGCGTGCAGAGTTCCGAACTCTGGTCGTGGCGCTACACTGACGGCGGCTACCATATCGCCGCGTTCGGAGAGAGCGGCGCGGACGCGGACGAATCCAACGCCGCGCAACTGTGGAGCACGGTCTATCTCGCGGTGAAGCGTCCGGTCGGCGCTCCCGCCTGCGAGGCGCGCTGAGCATGGCGGAGCCGGTCCGCGAGGTCGTCATTCTCGGCGGCGGCACCGCTGGATGGATGACCGCGGCGGCGCTCTCCAAGGCGCTCGAACGTAGCGGCACGACGATCACGCTGGTCGAATCCGAGGAGATCGGCACGGTGGGCGTGGGCGAGGCGACGATCCCGACGATCCACTGGTTCAACGGCCTGGTCGGCATCGACGAAGCGCGCTTCATGGCGGACACCGGCGCGACGTGGAAACTCGGCATCGAGTTTCGCGGCTGGCAGGGCGAGGGCAGCGCCTATTTCCATCCGTTCGGCACCTATGGCAGCCCGGGCGATGGAGCGACGTTCCCGCATCGACTCGCCCGCGCCTGGCTCGCCGGCGAAGAAGCGCCGATCGAGGTCTTCTCGCTCACCACGCAACTGGCGCGCGCGCGCCGCTTCGCCAAGCCGGTCGGCGACCCGCGCTCCTTGCTGTCAACGCTCGGCTATGCCTTTCACTTCGACGCCGCGCGCTATGCCGCGCATCTGCGTGGGCTGGCCGAAGCGCGGGGCGTGGTCCGGCGCGAGGGTAAGGTCGTCAGCGTCGAGCAGGACGAGGCGAGCGGCCACGTCCGCGCGCTCGTCCTCGAAGGCGGCGCGCAGGTCGCGGGCGATCTGTTCGTCGATTGCTCGGGCTTTCGCGGGCTACTGATCGAGCAAACGATGCACGCCGGATACGAGGATTGGCCGCGCTGGCTGCCCTGCGATGCCGCGTGGGCGGCGCCATCGGCGGCGGAGGCGCAGGTCACGCCATACACGCAAGCGACCGCGCAGGAGGCGGGGTGGCGCTGGCGCATCCCGCTCCAGCACCGGGTCGGCAACGGCTATGTCTTCTCGACACGTTTTCAGGATGTGGATGACGCACGCGCGCTGCTCGTCGGCGCGATGGAGTCGCCGCCGATCGCGGACCCGCGCCTGATCCGCTTCACCCCCGGCCGGCGTAACCGCGCATGGGTCGGCAACGTGGTGGCGATCGGGCTGGCGAGCGGGTTCCTCGAACCGCTCGAATCGACGAGCATCCATCTCATCCAGAGCGGTATCGGCAAGTTGCTGTCGCTGTTCCCGCGCGCCGACATGAATCCTTTGCTCGCCGAACAGTACAATCGCCTGTCCGCGCGGGAGATCGAGGAGATCCGCGACTTCGTGATCCTCCATTATCACCGCACGTACGGTCGTAACGAGCCGCTATGGCAGCATTGCCAGACGATGCCGATCCCCGAGACGCTCGCCTACAAGATCGACCAGTTCCGCGCCTCGGGGCGGATCATGCTCGCCCCCGACGAATTGTTCCGGGACGCGAGTTGGTTCGCGGTGCTGAGCGGGCAGGGCGTGCGTGCGCAGGATTATAACCCCCTCCTCGACGTCATGTCCGACAGCGACAATCGTGCGCAATTGCAAGCCGTCCGGGGCGCGATCAAAGAAACCGTGTCGAGACTTTCCAGCGTCTGAGAGCCTGATCGGAGATTAAGGTGAATGGTAGCAGCAGGTTAGCTTGACGGCTTTGCCTGTCGTTGATTCAGGCGGGCGCGAAGAACTAGCGTGGATACAACGATGTGGACCGATGCCGAAGGTAATCTCGTCCACGCCGTGATCCACACCGCCGACATCCAAGACCGGGACGGCGCGCCGTTGGTGCTCGCGGGGATCGCCGGCCGCTTCTCGCGGTGCGTCATGTATTTGCGGATGGAGACTACGCTGGCAACAAACTCGAGCACGCCTCCGCCGCATCGGCAAGTGGACCATCGGGATCATCAAGCGATCCGATGCCGCAAAAGGCTGCGCGGTGCGGCCTCGACGCTGGGTCGTCGAACAGACCCTCGCCTGGCTCAACCGAAACCGCCGGCTCGCCAAGACTGCGAGCAGACCATCGCATCGGCAACCGCATGGCTGTTCATCGCCTCGATCCAGCCCGTCATTTGCCGCCAGATCAGGAAATCGCGCCAATCAGTTTTGAATCAGACTCCAAAACCCTGACGTCGGGGGCAGCCCGGCCCGTCGTCTATCCAATCCACCAACTGCCGGATAATGGGCAGCGTGTTCGGCCTGCCGCATCACCAACCGTCCGTTCGACGATGAGCGGCGCCTCGTCGTCGCGGCGAGACGGCTTGACGAGAGCCGGAGGAAGCCGTGACGCAGATGATAATGCCACGGTCCTCACGGCCGCAGTCTGCAACCGGCCGGTACCCGCACCGGACTGCATCGGGCCATTTGCCCCTCGGGCAATGTCACGGTGAAGCCCGTGCGCAGCGGGTCGGGCGCGCCCGGATAATAATCGGTGCTCACCGCCTGCGCGCCGCTCCACATCGCGGCACGCGCCTTGGTGAAGTCGTTCGCGCGCGCCTCCACGGTGTTCGCGTCGGTGCGGGTCCGCACGATCAGCCCCTGCTCGACCCAGCGCCGGATCTTGGTCTCATCCACGATCGGATCCTGGACGATCTGTATCGCGGCATCGGAGTCTTCTTCCGAGTACCAGCCGAACATTGCCCGCCCGGCAAGCGCCGGGTGCCCCTTGCGGTATGTCTCCGAGACGTCCTTTCGAACATCGAAAAGGATGAAGACCCGGCCCCGCGCCGCCGACAGAGTCGGCCAGCCGTGTTCCCGTATAGCTTGCCGCAGCGTCGGTGCACTGCCCCGGACCTCGTCAGGCGTGATGAGCCGATGGCCGGGGAACGCCGAGCGGATTTCGCCATCCAGTGCGTCGAGCAGTTTCGGATCATCGAGCGGAATCGGATCGCTTATCCCAGGCCGGTTCGAGGGCGTGTCGGCGGCGTTGATGGTGATCATGATCGGGAGGTGGTCGGGGTGCCCGCGCGACCAGCGGTCGATCTCGCCCAGGCACCGGCGTAGCGTGATGCAGGTGCTGATGTAATCCACGTCAGGAATATGGAACGCCTTGAAGCCGGCATCGAGCATCGCCGCGCGATCAAAGCTGGTCGTCTCGCCGGCGGCGCGCGCCAATTCCTCGCCTTTGGGATCGGCATAGCGGCCGCCCTGGGGATCGGCGAAGATGTCGATCTCAAGCTGGCGCACCCCCCGATCAAGCTGCTGCGCGAGCGGCAGATGATAATAGTCGAGCCCCTGAGCGAGCTTCGGTTCCACCTTGCGGATTTTCGCCATAACCGCGTTCGGGATGCGCGCCTTGAAGCTGTTGTGCGAGCCGACGACCTGGATGTCGTTCATCCTGAGTGGTGGGGCGGCACCGCCGAGCGCCAGCGCCGCGAGGCCAAGAAGAGTGGCTCTGATCATCAGAACTGCGCCCGCACGCCGAACAGCACGGTGCGGCCGTAATTGTTGATCTCGCCGAACCGGATTTCCTTTTCATTGTAGCTGTAGGTGTTCGCATTGGCGATGTTGATCGCCTCGACGCTGAACATCAGGCGGCTGGTGGCGCGGACCGAGAGATTGCCGTCGAGCGACCCGAATGCCGCCTGCGTGGTGGTCGCCTGCGTGGTGCTGCCGATGCCGGTCAGATACTTGTCGCGCCACGTGTACGACAGGCGGGTGGACAGCGGTCCCTTGTCGTAGAAGCCGACGACGTTGAAGCTGTTCTTGGACAGGCCGATCAACTGATCCTTGATCGGGCGCGCACCGGCCGTGTAGTTCGCCTGCACCGAGGTATGGGTGTAGGACGCCTGGAAGCCGAGACCGTCGAACGGCGCCGGCAGGAAGGTGAACACCTGGTTATACGCCGCTTCCGCGCCATAGACCTTGGCCTTGCCGCCATTCACCTGCGTGCTGAGCAGCACCGTGCCGCGGCCCGGGATCTCGACGTTGATGTTCTGCGCGGTGATATAGTCGTCCATCGCCTTGTAGAACAACGCGCCGGTCAGCGAGCCTTGGCGGTTGAAATACCATTCGAGCGACGCATCGAACTGGGTGGCGAGGAAAGGCTTCAGCGCCGGATTGCCGCCGCTCGCGGTGGGCTGATCGGTCGAAACGCTGATCTGCGGTGCGCTCTGTGTCACGTTCGGCCGGGTCAGCACCCGGCTCGCGGCGAGACGTCCGACGAGATCGTGCGTAAGCTCGGCGCGCAGGTTGAAGCTCGGCAACCAGTCGTTGAAGGTCTGCGGAAAGCTGGCCGGGGTCGCCACGTTGCCGGTGGTGAGCGTACCGCTCGCCACCTGATCGGTGTGGACATAGCGAACGCCGACGTTGCCGGTGACCGGAATTCCGCCGAGCGCGAAGGCATAGTCGGCGCGCACGTAGCCGCCCGCTGTCTTCTCGGTGACGACGTACGACGCGCGCAGATCGGCGGCGGCGAGCGGGGCGTTGGCGACGGCGTCCGTAAACAGCTTGTCGTAGAACGCGCTGGTGATCGGCACGATCCAGGTGCGGGGATAGTTGCCCGGCACGCCTGACAGGAAATCATCGAACGGGATCTGCTCAAAGCCGTTGGGCGCGAAGCCGGTGAGCGTGGTGTTGGCGGCCGGGTTCACCGTGAAGTCCCGGCGGCGGTAGTCGCGCTTGCGTGAGTGATATTCGCCGCCGGCGGACAGCTTGGTGATGAAGCCGTCCATCTCATGGTCGATGTCGAGCCGGACGTAGCGGTCCCAATCCTTGCTGTTCTTGGGTGCGATGTTGAAGGGGTAGAGCGTGTAGTTCGCCGGATTGAGCACGTTGGTCGGCGTGGTGATCGTCGGGGCGACCTTGTAGCCGCCGGACGCATCGTAGCTCAGCGGCGCGAAGAACCGGATACGGCTGCGGACGGTGCCTTCGGCGTAGCTCGGGTGGAAGCTGTGCGCATACGACCAGTTGGCGTTCGCGACGATGTTCCACCCCGCGGGATTCCACACCTGCTTGAGGCCGATGGTGATGAGGTCATGGCGGTTGAGGCTGTACTCGCGCGTGCCCATGAAGCGCACGTCGTTGATCGTCGCAGCCACCACGGTATCGCCGTCGAGCTTTACCGATCCGGGCACGATCACCGGTTTGTGCCCGGCGACGCTCGAATCGTCGGGATAGATGTCGAGCCCGAACTCGTCATAGGCGACGTCCAGCCGCGTCGCGAGCACGTCGAGCGTCGTCTGCAATTCGGGCGTCGGTTGCCACTGCGCCGAGATCAGCCCGGACAGGCGCTTGCGGTCCTCGGTTTCCACCGTCGGACGCGTGCGGCCGGGCGTGTAGAAGCCGGAACCGAGCGCGGAGCTGAATTTATCGAGGTACCAGCCGGTATTGTAGGTGCGGTCGTTGCGGACCGACTTGCCCCAATATTGCGCGGCGGCGAGGATGCCGAAGGTGCCGTTGCCGCTCTTGAAGCTGCTGAGCGCGGTCGCGTTTGGTTTCACCTTGTCCGTCAGCGTCGTGTAGGTGCCGCGCAGGTTGAGCGTGGTCTTGGTGCCGACCTCGAGCGGACGGAAGGTGTGCACGTCGATGTTGCCGCCGAGCGCGCCCTCCGTCATGTCGGCGGTCGGCGTTTTCACGACGTCGATCTGCGAGACGAATTCGGCCGGCAGCATCTCGAACCGGAACTGGCGGCCGTTGGCGCCGCCGTTCTCGATGAGATCATTTATGGCGATCGGTCGGCCGTTCAGCAGCGTGTTCTGGAATTGCGGACCGAGGCCGCGAACGCTGATGTACAAGCCTTCGCCGCGCGGGCGGGTGATCGCCACGCCGGGTACGAGCTGCAACGCTTCCGCGACGTTCTGCGCCGGGAATTTGCCAATGTCGGTGGCGTTGATCGCGTCGACGCCAAAGCCCGCCATGCGCTTGGTTTCCGCCGCCGCCGCGAGGCTCTGCGCGTAGGAGCCGGTCACGACGATGTCGTCCACGCCTTCGGTACCGGCCGCACGCGCCTGTTCGCCTGTGTTCGGAACAGCGGCCTTCGTTTGCGCCGCGGCTGGTTGTGTGATCCCCAAGGCCGCCAACGTGAACGGCAGCGTCGCCCGGAACAGGCGTGAATAGCTCGACATTCGTGTTCCCCCGCAGCCAGCTTTTGCTGCTGGGAGGGGCGCGTAGATGCAGATCGTTACGCTTTGCGTGCGATAGGGTTACACCAAGATGACCAAACAATGAAGCTTATCGGCTCACGCGGCGAACGGCGACGGGTCTTCGCGCTCGTGGCACAATGCTATGGATCTTCGTAGCGCTGACAATTCGTACGTTGATCGGAGCGTTCGCGGCAGCATTTGATGCACACGGCAGCATTGTCAGTTCCCGTCGCCAGTTTGTCATCTTCGATGGACATAGCGGGTCGAATGACGCTCGCGACGCCGGACAGAGCCTTGTGGCTGACAAAGCACATCCTCGTGCACGAGCCCGAACTACGCTCATGGCTCAAGCGGCGCGCCATGCCCGGACTCGATGTCGATGACGTCGTTCAGGAGAGTTACGCAATCCTCGCGGGTCTCCAGTCGGTAGATCATATCCATCATCCGCGGATCTATTTTTTCGAGGTCGCGAAGTCGGTCATCCTTCAGAGCTTTCGGCAATCGCGGGTGGTCGCGTTCAGCGCGATCGCCGAATTCGATGCGCTGCTGATCCCCGACGAAATGCCTTCGCCCGAGGCGATCGCGGCCGGGCGGCAGGAATTGGGGCGGCTTTCGGAATTGATCGATGCGCTGCCGCCCAAGTGCCGCGAAGCGTTCGTCCTCCGCAAGGTGCGGGGTTTTAGCCAGCGCGAGGTCGCGTCGGCGATGTCGGTCTCCGAGAATACCGTGGAAAAGCATATCGGGAAGGCGCTCGGCCTACTCGGCCATGTGATTGGACGTGGCGGAAAGCGTCGCGTCGCGCCATCTTATGACCATGAACCGCACAACGCCGATGGAACCGACAGGACCGCGCGAGAGCGCCGCTGATATCGAGCGGGCGGCGGCGGATTGGGTCGCGCGCCTCGATCGCGGCGCACTTTCCGACACTGAGCAGCAGGCGCTCGCATCATGGGCCGCCCAGGATACCCGGCGTGCCGGCGCTTATGCGCGCGCGATGGCGGTGAACCTCCATCTCGATCGCGCCGTCGCGCTCGGCGAGGATTATGTCACCAGGCACCAGCCTGTAGAGGCGCCGAGCCGGCGTCGCGTCATCGCCGTCGCCGCGAGCGCAGCCGCCGCCTGCGCGGCGAGTCTGAGCATCTTCACGTTGCAGCGGCGAGGTGCCGCGCCAAAGCGGCGGACGATCGGGACAGCGAGAGGCGCGGTTCGGGAAGTCGCGTTGGGTGAGGGCTCCACGGTGACGCTCAACACCATGACAGAACTCCGCCCATCGCTCACCGATACGCTACGCAAGGTCGATCTTCTCAAGGGCGAGGCGCTGTTCGACGTCGCGAAAGACCCTAAACGACCCTTCGTTGTTTACGTCGGCGAGTTCAGCGTGCGCGCAGTGGGGACGAGCTTCACCGTGCGGCGCACCGCCTTGGGTGCCGTCAAGGTCGTCGTGACGGAAGGGATCGTTGAGGTGACCCGGCGGCAGGATGTCCTGGGGCAAGTCCATGCCGGCATCGCCTTCGCCGTGGACGCCGCCGCCTCGCCAGTGATAGAGACGCTCAACCCGTCGCAGATCGACAGCGCGCTGGCTTGGCGTGGCGGCAGGATCGACCTTCAGGGTATGACGCTTGCGGAGGCGGCCGAGGAATTCAGCCGATATTCGGACCTGAGGATTCGCGTCACCGATCCTGCGATCGCCAATCTCCACATCGCTGGCGTTTATGCGACCAGCGACCCCGCCGGCTTCGCCGAGAACGTGGCTTTAAGCCTGGGCTTGAAGAGCGTCCGTCGGGGCAACGAAGTGATCCTCTCGAAAACTTGAAAAATTTGGCCGGCGCATGGCGGGAAGCCCCGCGAACCGCATCCTAAGCGCGGTTGGGCAATGCGCCCGCAACGGCTTGGGGGTGACATGATCTCGAGAAACACGCTGCTGTCGATGGCGGCGATCGTCGGCGCGCTATCGCCGATGTCCGCCGTGGCGCGGACGGCACGCTTCGATATACCAGCTCAGAGCGTTTCTGCCGCGCTGTCGATGTTTGCACGCCAGAGCGGCCTTCAGGTCATCGCGCCTGCTGACCTTGCGACGGCCGTGACAAGCCAGCCCGTCAATGGCACGCTCGATACGCGCGTCGCCCTCAAGACTCTGATCGGCGGCACCGGTCTCGAAGTCGTATCGGACAAAGGCGGCGTCATCGTCCTGCGTGCGGCCGCGGTGGGAAACGCCGCGGACATGACGGCGGACATCCTCGTCACCGCTCAGCGCCGCCTGGAGCGCGCACGCGACGTGCCGATTTCGATCACCGCGATCGGCCGGCAGACCATCGAGACGGCGCGGATCAACGAATTGCGCGACCTCTCCCGCATCACGCCGGGGTTGCTGATATCCAACTTCAGCATCGGCTCACCGGTGATCGCCGTTCGAGGCGCGACCAACACGTTCAGCCAGATCGGGGTCGACAAGCCGGTCGGCATTTTCGTCGATGACGTCTACATACCACGCAACAGCGCCTCGACGTTCCAGCTCTTCGGGCTCGAATCGATCCAGGTGTTGCGCGGGCCCCAGGGCACCTTGTTCGGCAAGAACGTGACGGGAGGCGCCCTCGTGTTCGACACCGGTCGTCCCTCTTACGGCCAATCCGATATGCGGATGCGCATCACCGGCGCGTCCTACCGCACCGCCGAACTGGACGCGTTGGCCGATGTCGGTTTGGGCAACGATGCCGCCGGCCGCATCGCCTTTTCGGCGCGCCGCCACGACGGCTGGGGTCGCGATCGATTGACCGGTCAGGCGTTGGACAATCTCGACAGCGTCAATACGCGCGGCCAGCTTCGCCTGCGCGTAAGCGATCGCCTAGAGGCGCTGATCGGCGGCGACTATGCGGCGGATAGCGCCGGTGGCCGTACGCTCTCCTCGATCGGTGCTGGCAGTGATGGCGATCCGCGTACCGCCGAGAGCGGCACGCCGCAAAATTTCAGTCGCGCCGTCTATGGCGGCTCGGCGCGCCTGTTCCTCGATACCGGTATGGGGCAGGTGACCAGCGTTACCGCGTGGCGCGGATCGCACTCGATCGACATCTATTCCAACGTCGCGGCCAACTACATCTTCCTGACCGGCACGCAGAGCCAGGCGCTGACTGACGACCGGGATCACGTCTCCTCTTTCTCGCAGGAGATCCGGCTCGCGTCGCCCGAGTGGCGGCGCGGGCGGTTCGTCGCGGGCCTCTATCTCGCATCGGATGTTTCCAGCCGTCGCCTCAACCAGACCGCGCTCGCCGCGCGGACCGGCGCGCTCGTCACCAACCAACTCTGGCAGGGCCGCGCGCTGAGCCAGACCGCCGCGGTCTTCCTCAACGGCACGCTGAACCTCACGCCGTTCCTGTCGGTGACGGGCGGCGCGCGCTACACCAGGGATCACAAGGCGGCCGACCTCGCCTTCTCGAACTCAATCAACGGCGCCGGTAATTTCGCCGAGACCAATGCGACCCGGAACTGGAGCCAGTTTACCCCGCGTGCATCGTTGCAGATCAAACCGGTCGGCTCGACGATGCTCTACGTGACCTATTCGCGCGGCTATACCGCCGGTGGGTTCAACACGCAGGCGGCGACCAAGGCTGCGTTCGACGCGGCTTTCGAGCCGGAAACGCTCGAGAATATCGAAGGCGGCCTCAAGACCGCGCTGTTCGGCGGAAGGTTGACCGCGGATCTTGACGGGTTCGTCTCGAAATACCGCAACAAGCAGGAATTGTATTTCAACAATCTCACCCGCGTGCTGAACATCACGAACGCGGGCAAGGCCACGATCCATGGCATTGAGGCGCAGGTCGCCGTCAAGCCGACACGCTGGGCCACGCTGACCGGCACCTATGGCTGGCTCGATACCCGGTACGACCGCTTCGTCATCCCCGGCGGGGCCGTGCTTACCGGTAATCGTCTCGGCTCGTCGCCCAAAGACAAAGCCTCCGCCATGCTCGACATCGACGCGCCGCTGGGCCGCGTTCGCCTGATCGGGAACGCCGTCTATTCCTACACCTCGCAGTATTTCACTGGCGCGACGCAGGAAGGGACGCTGTCCGTACCGGCTTATTCCCTGGTCAATGGCTCCATCGGTCTGGCGACGCTGGATCGACGCTACAGCCTGACCGTATTCGCGCGAAACCTGCTCAATCGCGATTACGTGCTGATCCCGTCAAACCAGGTCGTGCTCGGGCGCTATCTGGGTGAACCGCGCATCATCGGCGCGAGCCTGAGCGCGCGCTTCTGACCATGTGGAATCGGCTTATCACGCGGTGGGACGAATCGTCGTTCGAGCGGCGCGTCGTTCTCCTGGGCGGGCTGCTCGGCGGCATCTCGCTTGCGCTTCCAACCGGGAAGGCGGCGGGGACCGAACCGCAGACCCTTCCGCCCTGGAGCCCAGGCACGCTCGACATCCACCACATCGACACGGGCGTCGGCAACGCGACCTTCGTGCTCGGGCCGGATGGCACCACGCTGCTGATCGACTGCGGCGCGACACGCGGAGGGCCGCCGGCATCAACCCCGTTGCGACCCGACGGCGCGCGATCGGCTGGGGAGGCGGTGGCGCGCTATGCCTTGCGACATGCGCGCGCCGCGGGCCGCACCTCGCTAGATTACATGATCGCAACGCATGTTCATCCGGATCACGTCGGCTCACCGCTCATGGGCGACCGGAGGGCATCTGAGGGATATATTCTGACCGGCCTGAGCGAAGTGGACGCGCTTATGCCCGCGCAGACGGTGATAGACCGCGGTTTTCCGGATTACGCCTCGCTCCCGCTCACTTCGGCCCCCTTTGCCGTGAACCACCTCGCTTGGCTGAAGGCCAGGGTGAAGGCCGGGCGCCGTGTCGAGAAGGTCGCCGTCGGATCGGCTCGACAGGTCACCTCTCGGCGAGCGGGAGCCTTCACTTTGCGGTTCGTGGGTGGAGACGGTCGCGTTTGGACAGGCGCAGAGGGCCGCTCGCGCGACCTGCTCGCGCCGAAATCGTCGTGGACGCCAGAGGCGACGCCCGAAGAGAACCACATGTCGATCGCAATGGTGCTCGCCTACGGCGGCTTCCGCTATTTCGCCGGTGGTGATCTCGTGGCCGATACGCATGATGGCACCGTGCCTTGGCTCGACGTGGAGACGCCGATCGTCGAAGCGGCTGGCCGGGTCGATGTCGCATCGGCGGATCATCACGGCTATTTCGACGCGTGCCGGCCGGGTTTCACACGCGCGCTCGACGCGGACACCTATGTGATCCAGGCTTGGCACGCGACTCACCCGGCGATGTCCTCGCTACAACGCTTGTCGAACGCATGGCGCGGCCGGTCTCCACGTGATGTATTCATAACGAGGCTCGATCCCGCCAGCCGCGCGATCAATGCGCGCTTTCTGCCACAGGTGAAGAGTACCGAAGGCAATGTCGTGGTCCGGGTACACGCCGATGGCCGCTACAGGATCTATGTCACCGACAGCCGGGACGAGCGGGACAGCATCACCTCCGTTAGCCGCGAGCGATTGGCCAAACTGCCGCGGATAGCGTGAGCCGTCCCGAGCAGCGTGGCCGCCACGAGACCGTCGGTCGAGAAGGCCGGCGTCAGCGATGTCACCGGCGAAGGGACGCTGCCGCCTGAGCAGATTGACCTGCTACGCGGGATGCACGGGCAAGACTTTGCGCTAAAGCCGCTGACCGGTGCCCCGGCGCATTCTTCAAAACGCGCCCTTGGCCAGCGGCGCGAAGTTGGACTCAAGCCGCAGATGCTCGGGGAGCAGCCAATAGCGCGGCGTGGCAGACCCCGAATGTCGAGATGACCATCCTGAAAACAACCCGTGCCGTAGAGGCGTTCGTCGGCCGGGCTGGCAAAGCCCTGCGTTACGGCCAACGTTGGCTCGTTGCGGATCGTCGATTGCGTGATGTGGCGCGATCCGGGCACTTCGCTCAGGAGCAGGTTGCCGGCACCGTCATGGAACGACAGGCAGCCGGTCGCTTCATCCCACACACATTGCGCATTCGGGAGCGTTAGCCGCGTTCGGCCATCGTCCCGCGTGCGCTTTGGAGTTGGCGGCTTCGCGCTGGGCGCCAGCATCTCGCTCGGCGTGGCGGGCGGCGCCCCTAAAGGGGCGACGCGGACGCGGAACGCACGATCGCTCAAGGCCGTGACGGCAATCGACAGATCGCCCGAACGGATCAAGAGATCCGGCGGGGCCACCCTTGTCGCGGCTTGCACCAGCCCGCTCGATGCGATCGCCGCGCCAGCACCGCTTCCGAGCAGTGCTCGCCGCGTGATGGCCCAGCGATGCGGCATTGTCTTCTCGTTCACGCAATCTCTCCTTCGCTGAGTCCTGCGAACGCCGCGGGTTCTCCAGCGAGCAGGCGTTCGCGTGGCGCCGTATCAGTCGGATCGCCCGTCTTCCTCGATGATGGCGACGTCCCATGCGGCTAGGTCGATCTGTCCCCCACGCTGTACCTTGCGTCCGTGCAAAAGTTCGGTGCCCGCGGCGGGGGCCGCCATATGCTGTGGCACAGCCGAATAGTTGAGCACGTAACGGACCGTGTGGCCGTTCTTCAACGTGCCCCCGCGCACGATCAGCGGGAAGTGCACGCCCGCAACCGATGGCTCTACGCCCGCACGCGCCACCTCGGCGGCGACGATCTTTTCGGCAAGCGCATCGCTCGGCATGAAGCCGACGTAGCTGACCTCGCCTTTGCCCCAGTGGTTACGGGTCATCGCGGCGGCAGCCGGCCACGACGGATGCTGGTAGCGCGCCACCACCTCGGCCGTGGTGGGCTTCAACATCTCCATCCACCACCGCGGCGTGTTGTCGGCATCCGAAACTCCGAACGGATTGCCCGCCAGCGTGACCCCGACAGGAATCGTGAACTCCTGATAGGTGACGCCCGCCGCTTCGGCGATCGCCCCCGGCTGTGCGGCATAGCGGACCTTCGTGTTCTCGTCCGAAAAGCCGCTTTTGAACGTGTAGAGCAAATGGCCGCCGCGCTTGGCGTAGTCATTGAGCCGCGCGATCTCGGCGTCGCTCGCCGCGTAAAGTGCAGGCACCACGATGAGTTTGTAATCATCGAGCTTCTGCGTGCTGTCGGGCGACAGGATGTCGGCCTCGACGTTCATTCGATAGAGTGCGTCGTAGAACGGGCGCAGCACCCGGTTGTACTCTACGCCGTTTGGTTTGAAAGAATTGAACGCGGTCTGGGCGGCGTTGCTGACATAGACGGCGACCTTGTTGTGCTTCGTCATGCCTGCCAGCTTCGGGCCGAGGCGCGCGATGTCGGCACCGATCCCCTTCGCCGCTTCATATTCCGCGTTGGGCTTGTAGTCCTGCGACAGCAGCCCGCGCCAATAGGTTTCGACCGCGTGGGCGGTCGTCGCCCAGTGCCAATATTCGACCATCTGCGCGCCCGACGCGAGATGGCTGAACGCTTGCAGGCGAAGCTGGCCGGGATAGGGCGTCCATTGCGGGAACCCCTGCGCCTCGGTTTCGAGCACCAGGTAATTCTGCCCATTGCGGATCGAGCGGGCCTCGTCGCCCCCAAAGGCGATCTCCGCGCCGGTCAGCTTGTCCTGGGTCGGATGATAGATGTCGATGCCGGCGATATCGAGCGATCGCCCCGCCTTCCAGTGATCGACCTCCGGCTGGATGCCGTAGGACCCCTCACGCCAGCCCAGATCGAAGTTCTGCGTCATGAACTGGCCGGGCCGGGCATGGGCGCGCACGAGCTTGGCCTGCCAGGCCAGGAAGTCGGCGACGAGGCTGCGCTGGTAGGCGGCGAAAGCGTTCGACATGCTGGCGTTGATCGAGCCGTTGGTCGACGGAAAATCCTCCCACCGGTTGATCCGGTTGGACCAGTAATTCAGGCCCCACGCCTTGTTCAGTGCATCGAGGGTCGGCCACTTCGCCTTGAGCGATTGGACAAACGCCGCCTGCACAGCGGGACCGCTGGTGCCATAGGGCTTGGTCTCGTTGTCGAGTTGGTAGCCGATCACCGCAGGATGATCCTTCACATGGTCCACCAGCGCGACGATCACCCGCTCGGCCGCGGCCCGATAGTCAGGATCGGTGATGTCCATGTTCTGCCGGGTGCCATATTGCGCACGGACGCCGTCGCGGCCGACGACGAGCACATTCGGATGCTGCCGCGCGAGCCATGTCGGAACCGCATAGGTGGGCGTCCCAACAATTACCTTGATGCCCTGCTTATGCATCGCGGCGAGCATGCGATCGACATGGCTGAAATCGAACACCCCAGGCTGCGGTTCCAAGGTGCCCCATGTCGATTCCGCGATGCGGACAACGCTGATCCCTGCCGCTTTCATCATCCGCGCGTCCTCATCGACGCGGTCAACCGGCGTGTACTCGTCATAATAGGCGACGCCGTACAGGATGGTGTCGGGCACCTGCGCCTGCGTCGCTGCCGGGAGCGCCACCGCGGCCAATGCGAGTGCTTTCCCGAACCGCTGCATAATCCTGCCTTCCATCGCTAAGTCCCTCTCCGTCTTATCGTTTCCCAGCTATCGATCGCATCGTGCGAGAAGCGTCCCGCCGCCAGCCCGATCAGGTCTTGTCCGGCGGTATCCGCAGGGCGCCGAATACTGGCACAGGTTGCGGGCGGGATCCCGGTTCAGCCTAAACACTGAGACCGCACCACGCGAGTGACCGCTACGTCGCTGCCACTGTCCCTTTCTCCCGTTGCCGATGGATACGGTTGCCGAAGGTTTGGTACATGATGATCGCATATATGCGAAGTTGATTTCATATATGCGTGCGGCGATAGAGGGCGAACGGATCGGTGGCAAGCTGAAGCAACGGGGCCAGTTCGTGTGCGCGCGCAACCGTCATGCTGGAACGCGCCTTCTGAGCGCGGAACGCCTCGCGCGGGTCAATTCCCTTTTCAACCCAGTACTTTAACGGTCGCGCTCAGCCACGTACGTCTGCGGTCGAGTAGGCCGGAAAGAGACCTCCGAACAGAATGGCGACCACGTAGTACCGGCGACCTGCCGACGATATTGCCAGCGCTTCTTGCTGCTCTTGAGACCCGGATCGACAGGCTAGGTGTGGAAAGGTCGGCGAGGCCGCTTTTTTGCAGCGCGTCAATCGCCGCGGGTGTGAGTGCAATCTTCTTCGCCATGACCAACTCCACACGGTCTCGGCGCAGACAAAATCAATTCTGACAGAATAGCCGTCGAATCCGGGCAAACCGGGTCCAACCCAGCCCTCCTGTCCGATGGAAGGATCTCTGCATGACGCGCTGCGAATCAACCGTACCATGGTGATCCGGCTGGCTGGGGCGGCAGGATTCGAACCTGCGAATGGCGGCACCAAAAGCCGCTGCCTTACCACTTGGCGACGCCCCAACGCGCGAACGCAGGCCTTTAGGCGCAGCATTCGCTGGTGGAAAGACCCTTTTGCAAAGGGCCGTGCGATCAGGCGATCCGCTCGACCCAGCCGTGCGGGTCGGGCAGCTTGCCGCGCTGGAGGCTGGTCAGGGCCTCGCGGATGCGCATCGTCGTCTGGCCGGGGCCGCCGCTGCCGATCGTGAAATCGCCGTCGGCCATCTTCATCTGGCCGATTGGCGCCACCACCGCGGCGGTGCCGCAGGCGAACGCCTCGCGCAGCCGGCCGCTCTCGGCATCGGCGCGGCACTGGTCGATCGCATAGGGCTCCTCGCGCACGGTCAGCCCCATGTCGCGCGCCAGCGTGATGATCGAATCGCGGGTGATGCCGGGCAGGATCGTGCCGGTCAGCGGCGGCGTGGCGAGGCTGCCGTCATCGAACACGAAGAAGATGTTCATGCCGCCGAGTTCCTCGATCCAGCGGCGCTCGACCGCATCGAGGAACAGCACCTGGTCACAGCCCTTGCGGGTCGCCTCGGCCTGCGCGACCAGGCTGGAGGCGTAATTGCCGCCGCACTTGGCCGCGCCCGTGCCGCCCGGCGCGGCGCGCGTATAGTCCTCCGATACCCACAGCGACACCGCGCCCGCGCCCGCCTTGAAGTACGCGCCGACCGACGAGGCGATCACCGCGTAGAGATATTCGGACGACGGCTTCACGCCGAGGAACACCTCGCTCGCGATCATGAACGGGCGCAGATACAGCGAGCCGCCTTCGGCCTCGGGAATCCAGTCCTGCTCGACCTTGACGAGTTCACGCACCGAAGCGAGGAACAGTTCCTCCGGCAGCGGCTCCATCGCCATGCGGACCGCGGAATCGTGGAAGCGGCGCGCATTCGCCTCGGGCCGGAACAGCGCGGTGCTGCCATCGGCGAGGCGGTACGCCTTCATGCCCTCGAAGATTTCCTGCGCATAATGCAGCACCGACGAGGCGCCATCCATCTGGAACGGCGCGCGCGGCACGATCTTCGCGTCGTGCCAGCCTTTTTCCTCGGTGTAGCGGATCATCGCCATATGATCGGTGAAGACGCGCCCGAAGCCGGGGTTTTCCAGCAGACGCGCACGCTCATTGGCCTCGATCGGGCTGGCGTTGCGCTCTAAGGTGAAGGTCGGCGCGTCGGCAGCGGTCCGATCGGCGGTATCGAGAGTCTGATCGGGCATCGCAACCTTCGTACAATTTGATACAAATTCAGGGTTGAACCCTGATAGGGTTGCGGCCAAATCCGGTCAACATGGCTGGCCAGAACACCGCCGCGTCACCGCTTTTCCTGCGCGAACCCGAGCTTCGGCGCGGACTCGAGCTGCTGTACTTCGGAAATAGCCACTTGACGCGCACCATCGATCAGGGATTGGCGAACCAGGGGCTGGGGCGGGCGCACCACCGCGCGCTGTATTTCATCGCCCGTCAGCCCGACCTGACGGTGAGCCAGTTGCTCGGTCTGCTGGCGATCACCAAGCAATCGCTCGGCCGCGTGCTCAACGAACTGATCGAGCGCGAACTGGTCGAGATGCGCGCCGGTGAGCGCGACCGGCGCCAGCGCTTGCTCCGCCTCAGCGAGGCCGGGCGCCGTCTCGAAACCGAATTGTTCGATGCGCTGCGCGAGCGGCTGTCCGCCGCTTATGCGAGCGCGGGGCAGGCGGCGGTCGGCGGTTTCTGGGCGGTGCTCGAAGGGCTGATCCCGGCCGAGGATCGCAAGCGGATCGGCCTGCTCGGCGAGTAGAGGCGAGCCGTCTGCGGCACGCCCGTCACCTCAAGCCGCCTGCTTCTCCGCCGCAGCCGGCGCGACATGCCCGCTGATCTCCGCGCCGGCGTCCCGCGCGAAGCGGACGTTCCACAGCGTCGCGCTGAGCGAGATCGACGTCACCACCCAGAATGCCGCCGAGAAATCCTCGAGCGCAGGCGCCGCATGGCCGTTCGCCAGCATCGCGAGATGCAGCGCGATCGCCGCGACGCAGATGCCGAGCGACAGCATCAGCTGTTGGAAGGTCGAATAGAAGGCGGTCGCGCTGCTCATGTGGCGCTTGTCGACGCCGTCATAGGCGATCGTGTTGTAGGCGGTGAATTGGAACGACATGAAGAAGCCCGAAATCGCGAGCATCCCGAACATTGCCCATACCGGCCAGTTCGGGCGGAACAGTCCGCAGATCGCATAGCCCGCCGTCGCGATCACGCCGTTCCAGATCAGCGCGCGGCGAAAGCCGAACCACCGCAGCACGCGCTGCGCGACGCTCTTCATCGCGAGCGATCCGATCGCGGTCGCCACCGTGATCGTGCCGCTGCGCGCGGCGGAGAAGCCGAAGCCTACCTGCATCATCAGCGGCAGCAGGAAGGGCTGCGCGCCCTGGGTGATGCGCGTCAGCGAACCGGCGATCACCGACAGCCGAAATGTCGGATCGCGCATGAGGGTGAGATCTAGGATCGCCCCCTCGCGGCCGCGCGCGTGGCGGATGTAGAAGATGCCGGCGACAACGCCGATCGCGACCAGGGCCGCCGCCGCGCCGCCCTCGCCGGGGCGGCTGACCATCTCGAACCCGAACAGCAGACAGCCGAGCGACAGCCCGCTCAACACGAAGCCGCGCGGATCGAACGGCGCGGGCTGATCCTCCTTGATGTTGGCGATGAAACGCCCGACCAGCCAGACCCCAAGCACGCCGACCGGCAGGTTGATGTAGAAGATCCAGCGCCAATCGAGATAGGTGACGATGAACCCGCCAAGCGGCGGCCCGACGATCGGCCCGATCAGCGCGGGCACCAGCAGCCACGACATCGCGTTGACCATGTCCTGCTTGGCGACCGAACGCAGCAGCACCAGCCGCCCGACCGGGATCATCATCGCCCCGCCGATGCCTTGCACGAAGCGCGACACCACGATCATCTCGAGCGTGCGCGACTGCCCGCAGGCGAGGCTGCCGGCCATGAACAGCAGGATCGCGGCGCGGAACACGGTGCGCGAGCCATAGCGATCCGCCAGCACGCCCGAGGCCGGGATGAAGATCGCCAGCGCGAGCAGGTACGAAGTGAGCGCGATGCTCATCTCGGGCGCGCGCACCCCGAAATCGCGCGCCATCGTCGGCAGCGCCGTCGCGAGCACGGTCGCGTCGACGAATTCCATGAACAACGCGCTGGCGATGATGAGCGCGACCAGCCGGTAATTCTGCCCCGACACCGCCGGCCCGAGATCCTGCGTCTTGGCGAGCGACCCCGCCGCCGGGACAATGCCGTCGCGCACCTCGGCATTGACCGAGGCGACCCCGCGCCGCCTCGGGCGCTGTGCCGGCTGACCGGGAAAGGGGAGAAGGGACATAGAAGCACTTCGTTGAACGGGCGAGGATCAGCTCTCCCGCGATAGGCCGTCCGTCTGTAATGCGGGCGTGCTTGTCAGCTCCATATGGGCGTGCAGGCCGGAAAAGGGAACCGCTCGCTCGCCATCATCGTCGCCCCGGCGAAGGCCGGGGCCGCTGAGTGCTGGGGCACCCGGCTCGCCAAGCAACCCAGCGGCCCCGGCCTGCGCCGGGGCGACGATGGCTCACCCGATCGCCATCAGGCTCGCATTCCCCCCCGCCGCCGTGGTGTTGATCGAAGTGGAAACCTCCTCGACCAGCCAAACCGGATCATAGGCGAGCGGGCGGGCAGGGTCCGCGCGATGGACCGACACGATCGGCCCGTCGAGCGCCGCGACCGCGGCGAGCGTCGCCGCCGGATCGCCTTCGACCAGCGCGACCGCGCAGGGCGTGTCGGCCGCCGTGAACGCCGCCGCGACGGTTGCCGGCAGCCCGCCGGGCAGCGCCATCCCCTCGACGGCCCCGCGATTGCCGGTCGCCAGCACCGCCGCCATCTGCTCGATCAACCCGGCGTCGCTCGCCGGCCTGAGCAGGATGCGGCCGCGCGGATGAAGCGCGTAGAGGTTGCGTTCGCCGACCGGCCCCGGCAGCGCGCGCTCGACGCCGAGCGCGGAGGCCGCGCCGTAGCGCAGCCCCCGCGCCGCGCCGCGCGTATCGCCGCGAGCGGCGAGCCAGTCGGCGAAGTCGCGCAAGCGCTGCGGGATGTGCCCGCTATGCTCGGCGACATCCGGCGCGACCTGGGTTAGCCGTCCCAGATAGAGCGGGCCGCCCGCCTTGGGGCCGGTCCCCGAGAGGCCGTGCCCGCCGAACGGCTGCACGCCGACCACCGCGCCGATGACGTTGCGATTGACATAGAGATTGCCCGCCTGAACCCGCGCGGTCACCTCGGCGACGGTCGCGTCGAGCCGCGTGTGCAGCCCGAAGGTCAGGCCATAGCCGGTCCCGTTGATCGCCGCGACGAGATCGCCGAGCCGCTCGCGCTTGAAGCGCAGCACATGCAGGACAGGGCCGAACACCTCGCGCGTCACATCGGCGATGCGGTCGATCTCGATGATCGCCGGCGCAACGAACGTGCCGTGCGCGCAAGTCGCCGGCAGCGGCGCTTGCGTGACGGCATGGCCGTGGGCGCGCATCGTCTCGATATGTCGGGTGATCGACACCTGCGCCTCGGCGGTGATGACCGGGCCGATATCGACCGCGAGTCGGTCGGTCCGCCCCAGGCTTAGCTCGGCGAGCGCGCCCTTGAGCATCGCCAGCGTGCGATCGGCGACCTCATCCTGCAAGCACAGGATGCGCAGCGCCGAGCAGCGTTGCCCGGCGCTGTCGAACGCCGAGGCGAGCACGTCGGCCACGACCTGCTCGGCGAGCGCCGACGAATCGACGATCATCGCATTCTGCCCGCCGGTCTCGGCGATCAGCGGGATCGGCTTGCCGGCCGGCGACAGCCGCGTGGCAAGCTGCCGCTGGATCAGCCGCGCCACCTCGGTGGAGCCGGTGAACACCACCCCCGCCGTCTCGGGCGCCGCCACCAACGCCGCGCCGATCGCACCGTCGCCGGGGAGCAACTGCAGCGCATCGCCCGGCACCCCCGCCGCGTGAAGCAGCCGCACCGCCTCGGCCGCGATCAGCGGGGTTTCCTCGGCTGGCTTGGCGAGCACCGGATTGCCGGCGGCGAGCGCGGCGGCGACCTGGCCCGTGAAGATCGCCAGCGGAAAATTCCACGGGCTGATGCACACCACCGGCCCGAGCGGCGCCTGCTGCGCGCCGAACGTGGCCCGCGCCTGCGCGGCGTAGTAATGGAGAAAATCGATCGCCTCGCGCACCTCGGCGATCGCATTGGGCAGCGATTTGCCCGCCTCGCGTACGATCAGCCCGAGCAGCACCGGCATCCGCGCCTGAAGCGCCTCTGCGGCTCGGTCGAGGATCGCGGCGCGCTCCGCCACGGGCACCGCGCCCCAGCGCGACGCGGCAGCGCGCGCCGCGGCGGCCTCGGCCTGCGCGAGCGACGGTTCGAACACGGTGCCGACCACGTCGCGCCTATCCGCCGGGTTGTACACCGGGCGCGCCACGCCCTCGCCGCCCGGCGGCGCGGCGATCCAGCCGGTCGCGGCACTCTCGAGCAGCGCGGCTTCGAGCGTGGCGAGCACGCTTTCGTCGCTGAGATCGAGCCCGCGCGAATTGGCGCGATCGGGGTAGAGGTTCGCCGGCAGCGCGATCTGGTCGTGGCGCGCGCCCGGCTGCGGCATCGCGCGCACGACCTCGACCGGATCGGCGATCATCGCGCCGATCGGCACCGACACGTCGTTGATGCGATTGACGAACGACGAATTGGCGCCGTTTTCGAGCAGCCGCCGCACCAGATACGCCAGCAACGTCTCGTGCGTGCCGACCGGCGCGTAGATCCGGCACGGGCGCCCGAGCTTGTCCGCGCCGACCACCTGCTCATACAGCGGCTCGCCCATGCCGTGCAGGCACTGGAACTCATAATCGCCGACCGCGAAGTCCGGCCCGGCCAGATGGTAGATCGTCGCCAGCGTCTGCGCATTGTGCGTGGCGAATTGCGGGAACACGTACGTGCGCGCCGCCAGCAGCTTCCGCGCGCAGGCGATATACGCGACGTCGGTATGCACCTTGCGCGTATAGACCGGGAAATCCGCCAGCCCATCGACCTGCGCGCGCTTGATCTCGGCGTCCCAATAAGCGCCCTTGACCAGCCGCACCATGATCCGCCGCCCGCTGCGCTGCGCGAGATCGACGATCCAGTCGATCACGAACGGGCAGCGCTTGCCATAGCCCTGCACGACGAAGCCGAGCCCGTTCCACCCGGCCAAATCGGGATCGAGCGCGAGGCTTTCGAGCAGATCGAGCGACAGTTCGAGCCGGTCGGCCTCCTCGGCATCGATGTTGAAGCCGATATCATAGCGTTTGGCGAGTCGCGCGAGATCGGTCACGCGCGGCAGCAATTCGGCCATCACGCGCCCGGCCTGTGCGCGCACGTAGCGCGGGTGCAGCGCCGACAATTTGATCGAAATGCCCGGCCCGCCATACACGCCGCGCCCGGCCGATGCCGCGCCGATCGCATGGATCGCGCGTTCGTAATCGGCGAAATAGCGCGCCGCGTCGGCGGCGGTGGTCGCCGCCTCGCCGAGCATGTCGTAGCTGTAGCCGAAGCCCTTCGCCTCCATCGCCTTCGCGCGGCGCAATGCCTCGTCGATCGTCTCGCCGGTGACGAACTGCTCGCCCATCAACCGCATCGCCAGATCGACCCCGCGCCGGATCACCGGCTCGCCCGCGCGCGCCACCAGCCGCGTCAGCGCCGCACCCAACCCGCGATCATCGACGCTGCCGACCAGTCTGCCGGTGACGACCAGCCCCCAGGTCGCGGCGTTGACGAACAGCGACTTGCCTCCGCCGAGATGCGCGCCCCAATCGCCATCGGCGATCTTGTCGCGGATCAGCGCGTCGCGCGTGGCGTCGTCGGGAATGCGCAGCAGCGCTTCGGCGAGACACATCAGCGCGACGCCCTCCTGGCTGGAGAGCGCATATTCCTGCACCAGCCCCTCGACCCCGCTGCCGCGCTTCTGCGCGCGCAAGGTGGTAACGAGCGTGCGCGCGGTCTCGCGCACCTTGGCGCGGGTCGCATCGTCGAGCGTCGCGGCGGCAAGCAGCGGGGCGAGCGCCTCGGCCTCGTCGCGACGATAGGCGGCGGTTACGCCCGCGCGCAGCGGCGTGGCGGGGCGGATCGGGGGCGCGAAGGCGGCGAAGGGCGGGGGCGTCGTCATCGCGCCAGTCTAGCAACAGCCGTGACGGCGTTCCGACCGATGTCGCGCTGAAATCGTGCATGATCGACTTTTTTACGTGTACGTGGCAGGCAAAATGAATGGAGAAGCCGCCACGTACAGTCGATCTGGACGAGTTCGATCACCGCATCGTCGCGGCGCTGGTCGAAGACGCGCGCATGACCGTCACCGATCTCGCCCGCCGGATCGGTCTGTCCAAGTCCCCGACCCAGGCGCGGCTGCGCCGGCTGATCGCGACCGGCGTGATCCGCGGCTTCCGCGCCATCGTCGATCCCGCGCGGCTCGGGCTCGATCACGTCGCCTTCGCCGAGGTCAAACTGTCCGACACCCGAGAGGCGGCCCTGCGCGATTTCAACGCCGCCGTGCGCCGTATCCCCGAAGTCGAGGAATGCCACATGATCGCGAGCAGCTTCGATTATCTGCTGAAGGTCCGCACCGCCGACATCCGCCGCTACCGCATCGTGCTCGGCGAGAAGATTTCGAGCCTGCCGCATGTCGAGAGCACCTCGACCTTCGTCGCGATGGAGACGGTGAAGGAACGCGGCGGCTGATCGGCGGGAACGTCCGGCCCGCAGATCGGCTCATTCCGGTACGTTCTTCTCGTATCGGTCCCAATGCGCGGTCAGTTCATCGACCACTTTTGATCCGACGGTGTACAGATTCTCGAGCGCGGCGTGCATGCCGGCATAACCTTCGTTCTCGCGCAGCAGATACGTCGCGGCGTCCACGCCAGGCGGCGGCATCGTATAGTTGCTGCCGGCGCGCAGCACCATGAAGCGCCGTTTGTCGACCCGGCCGATCGTGTCGAGATAGGTGATCGACTGGTAGGTACCGGTCTCCTCCATCGCCGAGGTGACGAACTCGCCTTGTCCGCGCGTCCAATATTTCACCCAATCCTCGGCCCAGCCGGTCATGAGCTTACCGTGCCAGAAGGTCATCGCGGCGAGATTGTCGCCCTTGAGGACGAAGGGCGGCCGCTGCCCGGCCGGATAGCCAGTGAAGCGCACGCGTGCGGCCCGCAGGCCGGCCTCGTCGGGCAAAGCGATGTCCTTGGTCAACGCGAACGCCCAATCGCGCAAGCCGGCGTTGATCTCGAACACCTCGCCTTGTCCGGTCGGCGGGCTGGCGTCGTTCGGCCCCTTGCTGTGGAGCGGGAAATAGCCCGAATTCCAGTCCTTGGGAATTTCGCGGGCGTCGATCTCATGCGCGAGATCGCCATCGACCAGATAGCGTGCCCATGCCGCCGAGCCGATCGACGCCTTGGCGGGATCGACCCCGGCGATGCCCGCGACCAGCCAGTAGGCATGGGTGAGATCGAACCGCTGGTCCAGCCCGAGCGCGAGCGTCGCCGTCGCCGAGCGGATGCTGCCCATCCCCGTGACCATGCCGAGCGTCTGCGTGTCCGGATTGTAATAAAGATCGTGATAGGATTGCGGAAACTGAATGCGCGTGTCGAGGTGGCGGCGTTCCTTCCAGATCTGGAACTCGCCCGGCGCGTCGCCGCTGTCCGCGCCGATCTCGAACATCGTGACGATCACGACCTTGACGGGCAGGGGGTGCGTGCAGGCGCCGCCGGGTTGGCACTCCGCGGAGGCGGCAAGCGCGGGGGCGCCGAGGCCGAACAGCGCGGCGGCGAGGATGGTGGCGCGGGTCAACAGGCGCATGGCGGGGTTTCCATAATGGGCGAAGGGACGCCAGCCTAAGCGGGCGCCCCTTCGAGAATGTCAGAACTTGTACTGGATCGTCGCCTGGAAGCTGCGCGGCCGCTCGGGCAGCACGATCGTGCCGCCGAACAATTCGGTGAAGTTGGCGCGATAATAGGTCGCATCGGTGGCGTTCTTGACGATGACGCGGAACAGGAACGGTCCGGTCTCGTAAGATGCGCCGACATCGAGCAACGTATATGCCGGCAGCTTGACCGTCCGCGACTGGCCAGAGAACACCGAATCGACATGGACGAGGCTGGCGTTGAGCGCGATGCCGTTGTCGAACTTGTAGGTGCCGGTCGCGGTGTAGGTGTTGGTCGGGATGCCCTGCCGACGCGAGGCCTCCTTGTCCGGGATCGGTACGAGGCCGCCGGGCTGGCCGCCGAAGATCAGCGCGGGATTGGTGACGTTGGGCAGATCGCCAACCCCGAAGAAGCTGAATGTCGAGCCGGCATCGTAGAAGGTCAGGTTGTAGACCTTGAGGTGCGTGTATGATCCGGTGAGAAGCAGATGCTTGTCGACCGACCAGCGCATCTCGGCCTCAAGGCCCTTGGTCTGCACCGACTGGTTGACGGTCGACGACTGGATGTTGTGATCGACCCGCTCCTGGTTATAGACCGCGAGCGCACCGTAGAGCCGGCCGCCGAGCCAGCTTCCCTTGATGCCGCCCTCATAGAGCTTCGAGGCGGTCATGAAGGTGCCGGCGATTGCAGTGACTGGGTCGATTTCGGAACCCTGGCCGGCGATGATCGTCGTCTGGCGCGAGATCGTCCCATAGGGGATCAGCCCGAACGGCAGTTTGTAGGACACGCTGGCGTTCCACGACCAGCCATCGTTGCTGCCCGATCCCGAGACCGTGGTCGGCGCGACCTCCATCTTGCTCGGGTTGTAGGATGAGGTGACATCCACCTTGTCGTACCGGCCGCCAAGGATCACATCGAGGCCGAAGTCGAAGTCGGCGTCGAGCAGGCCGGCGAACCCGTAATCGGTATCATGGCCCTTGATGTAGTTGGTGTAATTGCAGCCGCATTCGTTCGACAGCAGCCGGTTGGAGGCGGGCGTGTAGCCAACCGACAGATCGACGCGGTGGAAATATTCGTAGGTGAAATCATCGCCGTGCAGGAAATCCGTGTAGCGGATAGACGGCGACAGTTGCAGCGCGAATTTTCCGATGTCGGTCTTGAAGGTCTTCGCCGCGACGATCTTGTCCTCAATCACATAGGATTTGTGGAATTGTGAGAAGCCGTAATCGTTGTTGTTCCGGTTGCGCGTACCATCGTAGAAGAACTGATTCTTGATTTCCAGATCGTTGCCGCCATCCCAGATGATGTCGAAATAGCCGGTCGATTGCTTGTTCTTCAGAAAATCGTTGGGCCCCGCGAGCACGTCGCGGCGGCTGAGCTTGGTCGTGCCGGGGTTGGTGAGCGCGAGCAGGGGCGAGAAGCTGGCGTCGGTATAGGCGCTGCCCGACGGGCGGAACGGGTTGAACACGGCGGTACCGCCGGCGGCCTTGATTTCGGCGGGTGACATCTGCCCATCGCCGTTGGTGTCGAGCGAGGGCGGCGTCCCGGTGATGTACGTGCCGTTATCGACCAGATCCTGCGTCAGGCGGTTCCAGCCGCCGTTCTGCTGGCCGTCGTATTTCTGGTACATGCCGCCGAATTCGACGCGCAGCGTATCGGTGATCTGGTTGTCGAACGCCGCCTGCAGGACGACGTTGCGGGTCGATATGTTGCGGTAATAGCTCCCGGAATCCTCGACCTCGCCGTACAGGCTGTAGCCGAACTCCGTGCCGCCGAAGCGCAGCGGCCCGCGCAGCTCGGCCTTGATGTCGTTGTACGACCAACTGCCGCCGGTGTAGCTGACCTGACCCTCGGCATGATCGAGCAGCGCGCCGCCTTTCACGCGCGCCGATTTGGGCACGAAGTTCATGTAACCGCCCGTCTTGGACGGGCCGTAGATCGGCGAGGACGGGCCGCGCACGATGTCGATCCGATCGGCGGCGGCGATCGGCGTCGGGTAATTGCCGGGGTTGTCGAGCCGGCGCATGCCGCGGAAGAACACTTCGCCCGGCGTGCCGCGGATATCGAGTGCGCCGCCGACGCCGAAGAACGAGTTGGTGAAGGTGCCGGGCGATTGCGCGACGAGATCGTAGATGTCGGTGACGCCGTAGCGCTCCATCTGCTCGGAACTGATCGTCGAGACCGAACGCGGTGTTTCCAGCACGCTCTTGTTGAAGCCGAAGATCGAGCTGACATCCTGGTTCGGCAGCGCGTTCAGCGCGCCGGTGACGACGATGTCCTTGTCCTCATCGGGCGCCGCATCGGGTGCCGGCGCTGGCGCTGGCGCGTCCGTCGCCCAGGCCGGGGCGGCGATCACAGAGCACGACAGCAACGCCGCCGCGAGCGCGGTCAGCGATGTGCGGGTGTGACAGTGCCGTGCGAGATCAGCCTTGAAACCAGGAAGATATGTTTGTGCCATTGGTGAACTTTCCCCCATTCGCGACGGGCGGCTTGTGTCTCGCCCGTCGCCGACCCGTTTGTGTCCTTGCCCCGCCCACGCACCGCCGGACGAATGTTGCGGTGCGTCATCGTAGATACGCGTTCATCATATTGTAAAGAAAATAGTATTCGTTTTAAGGTGCCTTCGGTGCTATTCGGTTAGCCGCTCGCGGCAATGCTCCCTCTGATTTTTCGGATGTGTCCGCCGACGCTCACGTGCGGCATCGCAGCATTATCTTTGCGTAGGGGCTTGACGTCGCGCCATCAAACGCAATGAATCCCACAGAGCGTTGCAAAAAATAGAGGGGCTTCGATGCCGGCCTTTTCGCGTTTCCTGCGGTACTTCATGGCGGTCGGCCGGCTCGGCTCGATCCGCAAGGCGGCCGAGGTGCTCAACGTGTCGGCGTCGGCGATCGACCGGCAAATCCTCAACGTCGAAGCCGACCTGGGCATGCCGCTGTTCGAGCGGCTGCCGACCGGCCTGCGCCTCACCGCGGCGGGCGAGATCATGATGGCGGCGGGTGGCCGGTGGCAGAAGAACCTCAGCGATGTTCGCGCGCAGATCGAGGATTTGCGCGGCCTCAAGCGCGGGCATGTCGATATCGCCGTGATCGACGCGCTCGCGAAGGGGTATCTGCCGGGCATCGTCCGCTCGCTCCAGAGCCGCTATCCGGGCATCACGATCGGCGTGCGCGTGGTCGAGAACGACAAGGTGCGCGCCGCGATCATGAACGGAGAGGTCGATTTCGGCATCTTCTTCGAGCCGCAATCCTATCGCGGCATCACCGTGCGCGCCTTCGTCGAGGTGGTGCTGGGGCTGATAACGCCGCCCGATCACCCGCTCGGGCATCGTAAGGAAGCGCGTTTCTCGGCGGTGACCGGCTCGGCGCTGATCGTGCCCGCCGAACCGCTCGCGGTCAGCCAGCAGATCGCGGTGCTGGAGGGGATCACCGGCGTCGTGCTCGACCGGACCGTCACCTCGGACAATATCCAGATGATCGTGTCGCTGGTGCTGGAGGGTGTGGGCATCGGCATCCTCACCTCGATCGACGTTTTCACCGAGATCAAGCGCGGGCTGCTCAATTTCACGCGCATTTCCGATTCGATCCTGCGGCCGATGACGCTGGCGCTCGGCACCGCGACCGCGCGCACACCGTCTTATGCGGCGAGCATCGTGCTGGCCGAGATCGAGAATGATTTCGCCCAACTCGGCTATGCCGGTGCGGCCCCGACCGTCGCTCCCGAGGTGTAACGATTGCCGCCCGCGCGCCGAGACGATATCCGGGGCGCTTCCTCCCAGCATTCTGGATTCGCCCGATCATGAGCCCGGACCTCTATTACATCCCCTATGAGGCGTTCCTCGCCGATGTCCGCACCGTCGCTGCGAGCGTTTCGGCGGGCGAGTGGAGGCCCGATTTCGTGATCGGCATCGGGCGCGGCGGGCTGGTGCCGGCGGTGTTCATCTCGCACCAGCTCAACCTCCCGATGCTATCGGTCGATCATTCGTCCAAGGTGCCGGGCTTCGCCGACGAGCTGCTGCGCAAGGTGGCGGAGAAAAGCGCCGCGGGCGAGCGGTTGCTGTTCGTCGATGACATCAACGACAGCGGCGGCACGATCGCCTATATTCGCAAACTGCTCGCCGAGACCGGCTGCGACAGCGGCAATCTGCGCTTCGCGGTGGTGCTGGACAATATTCGCTCGCAAGCGCGGGTCGATTACCGCGCGGAGACTATCGACCGCGACCAGGACAAGCGCTGGTTCGTATTCCCGTGGGAAGCGGTGGGCATGAGCGCGACGATCGTCGAGGAAGCCATGTCGGTGCCGGAGCGGTTTGCCTGACCCGCGGCTAACGCCGCCGCGTCACGAACGCCGCGAACGCGACCGAAGCGGATATCGCAACCGCCGTTTCGCTAAGCGAATGCGCGTTCCATTCCCACACCTCAAGGCCGGCGTAGCCCGGCATGTTGGCGCGCCGGCCGTCACCGAACTGCTCGATCCATTGATATTCGCGCTGCGTGATCTCGCGCATGATGCACACCGCCGCCCCCGCGAAGCAGCCGAGCCACAGCGACGCCTTGGTCGAGGCACCGAGTCTGCGTCCCAGCGCCCAGCAGGCGAGCTGGATGCCGAGCGAGACGGGAACGTGCGCGAACATCGTGCTTCAACGCGCGGCATTCGTGTTCCGCCTCACGCGACCAGCGCCTGCTCCTCAAAGCCGCCGTCTTTCACGATCGCGTCGATCGCGAGCAGCCGGGTCAGCAGGGGTTCGAGCCGGTCGAGCGGCCAACTGTTAGGGCCGTCCGACATCGCATTGTCGGGATCGGGATGGGTTTCCATGAACAGGCCCGAGATGCCCGCCGCGACGGCGGCACGCGCCAGCACGGGCACATGCTCGCGCTGCCCGCCCGAGGTGGTGCCGCGTCCGCCGGGCAATTGCACCGAATGCGTCGCGTCATACACCACCGGGCAGCCGGTTTCCCGCATGATCGCGAGGCCGCGCATGTCCGACACGAGATTGTTGTAACCGAAGCTCGCGCCGCGTTCGCACACCATGAAGTCGGCGGGGACGCCCGCGCCTTCGGCCGCCGCGCGCGCCTTGGCGACGACGTGCGCCATGTCGCCCGGCGCCATGAACTGCGCCTTCTTGATGTTGACCGGCTTGCCCGACGCCGCCACCGCCGCAATGAAATCGGTCTGCCGCGCGAGGAAGGCGGGGGTTTGCAGCACATCGACCACCTCGGCGACGGCGCGCACCTGGTCCTCGCCATGCACGTCGGTCAGCACCGGTAGTCCGGTTTCGGCACGGACCTTCTCGAGAATGCGCAGGCCCTCGTCGATACCGGGGCCACGGAACGACGTGCCCGAACTGCGGTTCGCCTTGTCGAACGAACTCTTGTAGATCAGCAGCACGCCGAGCCGGTCGGCGATCGCGCGCAGCCGCGTCGCGGTCGCGAGCGCGAACGATTCGCTTTCGATCACGCAAGGCCCGGCGATGAAGAACATCTTCTGATTCGGACCAATTTCCTGCCCAAACAGACGCATCACGACCTCGTTAGACTTGCCACGCGCGGGAACCTGTCTCTTAGGAGCAACAGACGGTCGCGTATCGGTTCCCTGCGCCGCAAAAGCGCTGGAAGTCAATGCGATGGCCTTATAGACACGGCGGCAGACGCTAAAGCGCCGCCATTGGGGAATGTTATGCCGGCGATTGCCACCAAAGGCGCGGACGAACCCGGCCTGCTGTCCGCGCTGCGCACCACGCGAATCGAGATGGACGCGCTCCGCGCGCTTTCGGAAGCACTGCATGTCGGGCCGCTTCGACAGAGCTTCACCGCCGCCGTCAGCGCGATCAGCGGACATACCGGCCGGCTGATCGTCACCGGCATGGGCAAGAGCGGGCTCGTCGCGCGCAAGATCGCCGCGACGATGACCTCGACGGGCACGCCGGCGCTGTTCCTCCATCCCGGCGACGCGAGCCACGGCGACCTCGGCACGATTGGGCGCGACGATATCGTCATGGCGCTGAGCTGGTCGGGCGAGACGACCGAGCTTGGTGACATCATCGCTTATTGCCGGCGTTTCGGCGTGAAGCTGATCGTCGCGACCGCGTGCCCCGACAGCACCGCCGGTCGCGCCGCCGATATCTGCCTGGCGCTGCCGATGGTGCAGGAAGCGTGTCCGAACCAGCTCGCGCCGACATCCTCGACGACGGTACAGGTCGTGCTCGGCGACGCGCTCGCGGTCGCGCTGATCGAGCGGCGGGGTTTCACCCGCTCCGATTTCCTCACCTTCCACCCCGGCGGCAGGCTCGGCGCGCAACTCGCCACCGTCGCGCAACTGATGGCGCGCGGCGCGGAAGTGCCGGTGGTGCGGATCGGCGCGTCGCTCCAGGACGCGACCATCGAGATGAGCCAGAAGCGCTACGGTTGCACCGCCGTGGTCGATGAGGCGGACCGGTTGGTCGGCGCATTCACCGATGGCGATCTTCGCCGCAGTTTCGCCAACAAGCATCTCGGTGACGACATTCGCCACCATATGACGCAGACGCCGATCGTGGTCGCGCCCGAGACGCTGAGCTCGGACGCCCTGCGCATCCTCAATGAAAAGGCGGTGTCGGTGCTGTTCGTCTGCGAGGACGAGCGGCTGGTCGGCGTGGTTCACCTCCACGACATGCTGCGGGCCGGCGTTGCCTGACACACGCGGGGCCGGAGACGCGCCGCCCGACCTGATCGTCATCCCCGCGCGGTACGGCTCGACCCGGCTGCCGGGCAAGCCGCTGGTCTCGATCGCCGGGCGCACCTTGTTGTCGCGTGTCGTCGCGATCGCACGCGAGGGCGCGCGCCGCGTCGGCAATGCCGAGGTGGTGGTCGCGACCGACGATCCGCGCATCCTGGACCATGCTCGCGAACTCGGATGCGCCGCGGTGATGACCGATCCCGCGATCACCTCGGGGTCGGGCCGCGCCTGGGCGGTCGCGCGCGAGCGGTTGGTTCCGCCGCCAATCGTCGTGAACTTGCAGGGCGATGCGCCGTTCGCCGCACCCGACATGATCGCCGCGTTGATCACGGCGTTACGCGCCTCCCCGTGCGGGGTCGCGACGCCGGTGGTGCGGCTCGATTGGCGCGCGCTCGATGCGTTGCGCGCGCACAAGCTGGCGTCGCCGTTCAGCGGCACGACCTGCGCGCGGCGCGCGGACGATCGCGCCTTGTGGTTTTCGAAAGCCGTCATCCCGGCGATCCGCAACGAGGGACGGTTGCGCGGGGCGAGCGACCTGTCGCCGATTTTCCGCCATATCGGCCTGTACGCCTATCGTTTCGCGGCGCTGCGGCGTTTCGAAGAAACCGAGCCGACCCCCTATGAAGTGCTGGAGGGTTTGGAGCAGTTGCGCTTCCTCGAAACCGGCGAGGACATCCTGACCGTCGCGGTCGCGCCGCCGCGCCATGCGATGTCGGGCATCGATACGCCCGAGGACGTCGCGATGGCGGAAGCGTTGATCGCCGAACATGGCGAGCCGCATCTCTCATGGGCCTGATCGTCACAATCGTCCGACACGGCAACACGTTCGAAACTGGCGAGCCGCCTCGCCGGATCGGCGCGCGCACCGATCTGCCGCTCGTCGCGAGCGGGCAGGCGCAGGCGCGCGCACTGGGCGCAGCTTTGCCGGGATTCGACCGCGTCTTGGCGGCACCGCTGCTGCGCACGCGCGCGACCGTCGAAGCGATCCTCGCGACGCGGGCCGATGCACCGACGATCGAAGACGCCGACTGGCTCACCGAAATCGATCACGGCCCCGACGAGGACGCGGCCGAGGACGCGGTGCTCGCCCGGATCGGCCACGCCGCGCTCGCCGCCTGGGACGCCGAGGCGCGCGTGCCCGGCGGGTGGATCGTCGATGCGGAGCGCCGGCTGGCGGGCTGGCGCGATCTGTGGAGGCAAGGGGCCGGGCGCGTGCTGGTCGTCACCAGCAACGGCGCCGCGCGCTTCGCGCTCCGCTCCGACGAGTCGCTAAGGCGGCAGGCGGAGGCGCTCCCCTCGCTGAAGCTGCGCACCGGGGCGTACGGGGTGATCGCATGCGATGCGGACGGGCTACGCCTTATCGATTGGGACCGGCGGCCGTGACGGCGCCGGTTTGACGTTTTCATTCCTCGATATAGCGGTATCGCTTGCCAGGAACGCGGCACGCCGGAACAATCGCCCGATAAGATGGGGGCTGAATGCGGAAGGGAATCATCCTGGCGGGCGGATCGGGAACGCGGCTCTATCCGCTGACCCGCGGCGTCTCGAAACAGTTGATGCCCGTCTATGATAAACCGATGATCTACTATCCGCTGTCGGTGCTGATGATGACGGGCATCCGCGACATCCTCATCATCACGACTCCGGCAGACCAGACCGCGTTCCAGCGCTTGCTGGGCGATGGCGGCGACTTCGGCGTCGCGTTCAGTTATGCGGTGCAGCCTGTGCCGGCGGGGCTGGCGCAAGCATATCACATCGGTGCCGATTTCGTTGGCGATCAGCCGTCCGCGCTTATCCTCGGCGACAACATCTTCTATGGGCACGGCTTGCAGGATATACTCCGCCGCGCTGATGCACGCGCCGATGGCGCCACCGTCTTCGGCTATTACGTCGCCGATCCCACCGCTTACGGTGTTGTCTCCTTCGATGCGGAAGGGCGCGCCGAGACGATCGAAGAGAAGCCTACCTACCCGCGTTCCAATTATGCGGTGACCGGCCTGTATTTTTACGATGGCACGGCGGTGGATCGCGCCCGCACGCTGAGGCCGTCGCCGCGCGGCGAGCTGGAGATCACCGATCTGAACCGGCTGTATCTCACGGCGGGGAAACTTTCGGTCGAGTTGATGGGGCGTGGTTATGCCTGGCTCGATACCGGCACGCACAATTCCCTGATCGACGCCGCCCAGTTCGTCCGGATAACCGAGGAGCGGCAGGGATTGAAGATCTGCTGCCCTGAAGAAGTCGCCTGGCGCAAGGGATTTATCGACGACTCGGCGCTCGAAAGAATCGCCGCGCCGCTGCGCAAGAGCGGCTATGGCGAGTATCTGATGAGCCTGCTCGACGGGAAGGTTTTCGCGTGAAGATCATCGCAACCGGCATTCCCGACCTGTTGATCGTGGAGCCAGTGGTCTTCGATGACGCTCGCGGTTTTTTCTTCGAGAGCTGGAACGCCGCGCGGTTCGCCGAGCTGGGTCTCGGTTCGGTGTTCGTTCAGGACAATCACAGCCGGTCCGCGCGCGCCGTGCTCCGCGGGTTGCACTATCAGAACCCGAATGCGCAAGGGAAGCTTGTTCGCGTCACCGCCGGGCGGGCGTGGGATGTGGCAGTGGACCTCCGCCGCTCATCGAGCCATTTCGGCAAATGGTTCGGACTCGAGCTATCGGCGGCGAACAAGCGCATGTTTTGGGTGCCCCCCGGTTTCGCGCATGGCTTCCTGAGCTTGGCGGATGATACCGACGTCCTCTACAAGTGCACCAGCTTTTATGATCCCGCATCGGAGCGAGCGCTGATGTGGAATGACCCCGATCTTGCCATCGAATGGCCGATCGACGGCTTCGAGCCGCGACTCTCGGGCAAGGACACGCTCGGCGGCGCCTTCGCCGATATCCAGGGCTATCCGTGAAGGCTGTCGTCGTCGGAGCCGGCGGACAACTCGGCCGATCGTTGCTGATGACCGTGCCACCGGGAGCGGTGGTCGCGTCCTTCGATCGCGGCGCGCTCGACATCTGCGACATGGCGCGCGTGGCGGCCGTGGTCGCGGCCGAGGCGCCGGACGTGGTGTTCAACTCGGCCGCCTACACCGCGGTCGACGAGGCCGAGCGCGAGCCGGCGCGAGCGCATGCGATCAATACGATCGCGGTTCGCCATCTTGCCGACGCGGCGCGGGGTGTGGGCGCGCATTTCGTCCACGTCTCCACCGATTTCGTATTCGGCGGCCGCTCCGGCGTGCCCTATGCCCCGGACGCGCCGACGGGGCCGCTCGGCGTGTATGGCCGTACCAAGCTCGCCGGGGAACACGCCGCCGGACCCGAGGGGCTGATTGTGCGTACCGCGTGGCTCTATGCGCCGACGGGCCATAATTTCGTGCGGACGATGCTTCGCGCGGTGCGCGAGCGGTCCCAAGTGCGGGTGGTTGCCGACCAAGTCGGTACGCCGACCTATGCGATTGGGCTGGCCCACGCTCTGTGGAAACTGGCGGCGCGCCGCGCGAGAGGGATTTTCCATTATACCGACAGCGGCGTGGCGAGTTGGTATGATTTCGCGGTCGCGATCCAGGAAGAGGGACTGGCCGCGGGCCTGCTCGACCGGGCGGTCCCGATCGTTCCGATCAAGACCGCGGATTATCCGACCTTGGCCGAGCGGCCACCATATTCTGTGCTCGACACGCAATTGACCTCTGCGATGCTTGGTGATCCCGCACCGCATTGGCGCGTACAGTTGCGTGTCATGATCGAAGCGATCAAGGCTGATGGCTGACCTCCTCGTGACCGGGGGTGCCGGCTTTATTGGCACCAATTTCGTACATTATTGGCGCAAGGTCGCGCCCGATGATGCGATCGTGGTGCTCGATGCGCTCACGTATGCTGGCAACCCGGCCAACCTCGGTGGCCTGCCGGGCGTGGAACTCGTCGTCGGGGACATTTGCGACGACGATCTGGTGAAGGCGCTGCTGCGTGGTCGCGGGATCGACACGATCGTTCATTTCGCCGCCGAAAGCCACGTCGATCGCTCGATCGCCGGCCCCGACGCTTTCGTCACGACCAACGTCGTCGGTACGCACAGTTTGTTGAAGGCCGCGCGAACTGTTTGGCTGGACGAGGGAACGGGGCGCCCGCACCGTTTTCACCATGTTTCGACCGACGAGGTCTATGGATCACTCGGTCCCGATGATGCCGCGTTTCGGGAGGATACGCCCTATGCGCCCAACTCTCCGTATGCGGCGTCCAAGGCCGGGTCCGACCACCTCGTTCGCGCCTATCACCATACCTACGGCCTCGACACGACGACCAGCAACTGCTCGAACAATTACGGGCCGTACCAATTTCCGGAAAAGCTGATCCCGCTGTTCCTGATCAACGCACTCAGCGGCCGGCCCCTGCCGATCTATGGCGACGGCATGAACGTACGCGACTGGCTTCACGTCGAGGATCATTGCCGCGGGATCGAACTGGCGATTTGCGCCGGCCGACCGGGCGAGGCGTATAATATCGGGGGTGGGCAGGAACTGCCGAATCTCCGGGTGGTTCAGGAGATATGCGACGCCGTCGACGCGGCGTTCGCGAGCGATCCGACGCTTGCGGGTCGCTATCCGGACGCGCCCGCCGCGCGTGGGCGCCCGAGCGCCGAGCTCAAGACCTTCGTCATCGACCGCAAGGGACATGATCGCCGCTATGCGATCGACGAAACCAAGGCGCGCTCCGAACTCGGCTATGCGCCGAAACGCGATTTCGCGCAGGGCTTTTCGGAGACGTTGCGCTGGTATCTCGACCGCGAGGACTGGTGGAAGCCGCTGACACGATAGTGCGCGGCACGTACCGCTGCCGAACCTTCGCTTGCATCCATCGGGCCATTGCGGAAGAGCGCGAGGATGGGTGCTCCGTTGCTTCGTTCTCCGCCATTTCCCGGAATTGATGCGTGCGTCACCCGGCTCGATCCGATGCCGTCGCGGACGCTTGCCCCTGCGGCGGCTGAGCGGTTGTTCACGAGCGTTCGACAGGCCCGCGTCGGCGGCACGTTCTGGGCGCGGCCGGTGGAGCGGGGTGGCGAAACCGCGATCGTGCGCGCCCGCGCCGCGCTGGCCGACGTGCCGGATGCGCTGTTGGTCGATCCGGCGGCGGCGGTCGATCCGTGGTCGCTGCTCGGCGGCGGTGCGACGCTGGTCGCGGATGGTGACGACGAATGGCTGGGGCTGGCAATCATCGCGGGCGACCCGGTCCGCGTCCTCAGCCCCGGTAGATTTGGTGCGCCCGGCGATGATGCTATGGTGCTGCGCCGCCGCGTAGCGGACGACCTCGCGGCGACGCGCTACCGCGATCCGTTCACAGGCGAGGATGCGACTGTCGACGCGACGGTGGCGTTGCTCGGCGAGTGGCGGCGGATCTTCGCCGCCAATCGCAATATCGTCGCCGGTTGCGGCTTCAGTTGGTGGAAGCGGCGTGAGATCGCGCGCTTCCTGTGGACGCCCGCACACCCGATGCGCTTCTTCCGTTCCGAACGCGCTGCGCTGGCCCATGCCGAGCGACAGCGCGGCGCGCTGGCGGTGTGGCCGTCGCGGGTCTCGGCGGCGCTGATCGCGGACGCGGCGGCCCGCGGGGTGCCGCTGGTGCGGGTCGAGGATGGCTTTGTGCGCTCGGTCGGGCTGGGCAGCAATCTCGTGCCGCCGTCTTCGATCGCGGTGGACCGGCTCGGCATCCATTATGATCCCGCGGATCCGAGCGACCTCGAAACCTTGCTCGCGCACGAGGATTTCCCACCCGCGATGCTCGCCCGCGCCGCGCGGCTTCGCGAGACGATCGTCTCGACCGGGATCAGCAAATATGGCCAGGATGCCGCTCAGCCGGTCCGGAGCCGGAACGCGGGCCGCCGGCTCGTTCTGGTGGCGGGGCAGGTTGAAGATGACATGTCGGTGCGGCTGGGCGGGGCGGGGCTGGCCAGCAATCTCGAGGTGTTGCGGCGCGCGCGTGCGCTCGAGCCGGATGCGGAGATCTGGTTCCGCCCCCATCCCGATGTCGATGCCGGGCACCGTGTCGGCGCGGTGCGCGATGCCGATGCTCTGCTCCATGCCGACCGGATCGTGCGCGGCGGCGGGATGGCGCCGTTGCTCGACACCGTCGACGCAGTGCATGTTCTCACCTCGCTGACCGGGTTCGAGGCGCTGCTGCGCGGACGTGAGGTAACCTGTCACGGCGTGCCCTTTTACGCGGGTTGGGGCCTGACGCGCGATCTCGCCGCCGTGCCCGCCCGGCGCGCGCGCGCGCTGACGCTCGAGGCGCTCGTCGCCGGGGTGCTGATCGCCTACCCGCGCTACCTCGATCCGGTGACTGGACTACCCTGTACGCCCGAGGTGCTGATCGGCCGCATGGAAGCGGGCGCGGCGCGCAATCGGCTCGGCTGGGTGACCCGGCTCAAGCAAGTACAAGGGCGGTTGGTGACGTGGCGGCGATGAGCGCGGTGATTCTCGATCTGTCCCGGCTGGTGTCGCGCGTGCGGCATCATACGCCGTCCGGCGTCGACCGGGTCGAAATGGCCTATGCGCGCGGATTGCACGCGCGATACGGTGATCGGCTGGGCTTCGCGATCGTCCATCCGTTCGGGCGCTATGGCCGGCTGCCCGCCGCCAAGGCGCTGCGGTTTCTCGATATGCTGGAGGCGCGCTGGGCGCTCGAGGATGGCGACGCCAAACCCCGTTCGATCGCGACCGTTTTGCCCGCGCTGCTCGACCTGCTGCCGATAGCGCCGCGCGGGGCGACGAGCAGCGTTTACGTGCAGGCCTCGCCGCATCACCTCACCAAACCCGATCTGGTGCGACAGATCCTGACGCGTGAACAGGCGCGCTTCCTGTGCCTCGTCCATGATCTGATCCCGATCGACTATCCCGAATATGCCCGCCCCAACGGCGCGGCGCTCCACCGCCGGCGGATAGAAACGGTCGCCGCGCTTGCCGACGGCGTCATCGTCAACTCCGCCGCGACCGGCGAATCGCTGAGGCCATGGCTGGAGCGGGCGGGGCGCGATATCCCGACTCACGTCGCGTTGCTCGGCACGCATGACATGCCCCGGGTGGAGGCTTGCGAGCCGATCCCCGAGCAACCCTATTTCCTCTGCGTCGGTACGATCGAACCGCGCAAGAATCACCTGCTGCTGCTCAACCTGTGGCGTGCGATGGCCGAATCGCTGCAGGCCGCCGCGGTGCCGCGCCTCGTCATCGTCGGTCGGCGCGGTTGGGAGAACGAACAGGTGATCGACATGCTCGAACGCTGCCCGGCGCTCGTCGGCCATGTCGAGGAACGCAACGGCTGCTCCGATGGCGCTCTGCGCGATCTGCTCCGCGGCGCGCGCGCGCTGCTGCTGCCGTCTTTCGCCGAGGGGTTCGGCATGCCGGTGACGGAGGCTTTATCGGTCGGCACGCCGGTGATTTGCAGCGATCTGCCGGCCTTGCGCGAAGCCGGTGGCGACGCGCCCGACTTCATCGACCCGCTCGACGGCCCTGGCTGGCGCGCGGCGATCCTCGATCATTTCCGCGGCGGGCCGCTCCATGTCGCCCAACATGCGCGGCTTGCGGCGTGGCGGGCGCCAAGCTGGGAGGATCACATCGCCATCCTGTGCGATGCGATCGAAGCGCTGTGCGCCTAGCGCTTCTTGATGGGAACCTCGGTGCCGAACACCCGATCCCAAAAGATCGCGGTGATCGCGAAATTGCCTTCCTGCTTGGCGTAATGATGCCGAATATGGTGTTTGCGCAACTGCCGCAGCACCGGCGCGCGCATCGGGAACTGGTGGCAAGCATAATGCACGCTGTCGTACACGACATAGCCGATGGCGAATCCAAGGAAGATCACCGATCCGGCTGGCCCGAACGCCGCGTACAACAACGCCCAGACCCCGCATGAGATCGTCACGCTGACGATCGGGGGCATGATGTTGCGCATCTCGTCGTTCGGCATGACGTGGTGATTGCCGTGGGTCAGGAAGATCAGCCATTGGCCGAACTTGGAGCGCAGCTTGAGGTGGAAGATGAAGCGGTGCATCGCATATTCGAACAGTGACCAGATCAGCAGCCCCGCCGCGACGAGCGCGAGCGAGGGCAGAAAGCTCACCGCGCCCCAGCTCGCGCGCACCGTGATCGCAAGAAATACCGCCCATGTCGCGGCAAAGGCGAGCGGCGAGATCAACGTGAAGCGCTCGAGCAGATTGTTCTGGAACAGCCTTATGCGGTGGGGCCTGGACCCGGACTTCATCATGGATTGCTTCGCTCTTCCCGGATCGACGCGTACACGTTCGGATCGTATGGGCACTGCCGCGCGCCCGCTGTCAAGTTGCGACGCAGCAGAAACCCGCCAATGTGCATAAGACTGGGACCGAATGCATAAAAGCAACACTTTCAATGTCGCTAGCATGATGGGCCAATGACGCCCCCGAACCATATCCTCATCACCGGCGCGTCGGGTGGCTTGGGTGGCGCGCTAGCGCGACAGTATGCCGCGCCAAGCCGCAGCCTGCTGCTATGGGGGCGAGACGCGGCGCGGCTGGAGGGGGTCGCCGCCGCCTGCCGCGCGGCGGGCGCGCGCGTCGTGATCCGCATGCTCGACCTTTCGGACAGCGGCGCCGCCATCAGCGCATTGGACGAGGACGACGCCACGAATGCGATCGACCTCGCGATCTTCGCGGCGGGACTCGGCGATACCCGCGCACCCGGCGCGCTGGTCGAGGACGCGGCGCAGGTGGCGCGGCTCGCTCTCGTCGATTTCGTCGCGCCGGCGGCGTTGGCGGCGGCGCTGGCGGATCGCATGGCACGTCGCGGCGGGGGCGGGATCGTCCTGATCGGATCGGCGGCGGCCTTCCATGCCTTGCCCTTCGCGGCGGGCTATGCCGGATCGAAGGCGGGGCTGGCGCGCTTCGCCGAGGCCCTGCGGATCGGGGTGAAGCCGCACGGGGTCCGGGTCACCCTCGTTTCGCCAGGCTTTATCGATACTGCGGCGGCACGGCGCACGCCCGGCCCCAAACCGTTCCTGATGCGCCCGGCCGATGCGGCCGCGCGGATCGCACGGGCGGCGGCGCGGGGGCAAGCGCACGCGATCCTGCCATGGCCCTTCGTGTGGCTGCGCTGGTTCGACCGCCTGCTGCCCCGCGCCTTGCGCGACCGCCTGCTGCTCAGCCTCACACCGCCCGAGGTGTGAGCCTCACAAGACGCTGCGCAAGACCGCGTGGTGCAGTTCGTCGGGCGTCAGGTCGATCCGGCCCGGCCCCCGCATCGGTACGCCACCGGCGGCGAAGCGCATCATCACATAGGGCGTATGTCGCGCGCCTCCGGGCATGCTGACGCCGGGGATGCTCGGCCGATGATCGCCGAAGAACACGAGCAGCGCGGGGCGGCCGTCGGCGGCGAGCCGTTCGACGAGGTCGCTCAGCATCGTGTCGCTGCTGCGCGCATGCTGGAGATAGGCGTCGAGCCCACCCGGCGACCCCGGTACGCGACCGGCGTCCCACGGGCCGTGATTCTCCATCGTCACCGCGTAGAGCAGGGTCGGCGCCTCCGCCGTCTCGGCGAGGTCGCCGAGTTTCGCGCCGAGAGTACGATCGTCGACATAGCGGCCGGCGCCCGGCGGTATCGGGGCGAAGCCGTCCTCGCCGATCACCCGGTCGAACCCGATCGCGGGCATCAGCCGGTCGCGCCCGTAGAAGCCCAGATCGTGCGGGTGGACGAAAATGCCGCGATACCCCGCCGCGCCCAACCGCGCCGGCAGCGCGAGCGTCGTCTCGCCGTGCGCGGTCAGGAACGGACCGTAGCGGCGGAAGCCGAGCTCGGCCTCGCTGCGGCCGAACAGCACGCCATATTCGGTTCGCATCGTGTAGGCGCCGAATCCGCTCACCGCGAGATCGCCATGTTGCCATGCGCCGACGCGCGCGCGCGTCAGGCCCGGCAGGGCGAGGCTCGCGTCGCCGCCGATCTCGACCGGGTCGACAAAGGATTCGCACTGCACGATCACGATCAGTTCGGGCGCGGCGGGGGCGGTCGCGGCACGGGGCGGGCAGGGCGGCGGGTCGGCGGTGTCACGCCAGCGCCGCCAATAGCTCACCAACGTCGCGATCAGGCCGAAGCGCAGCAGGTCGCGTTCCAGGTCGGGTACGCGCATCGCGTCGCCGAGCGCACCCTCGCGCAGCATCAGCCACAATCCGCCGCTGGCCGCCAGCAACATCACCGCGCCCGTCACATGCGGCGACGCCTCCAGCGAGATTAGCGAGATCAGCGCGACCAGCGCCGCCGCCGCACCAAACGCCATCAACACGCGCTGTCGGACCGAAATCGCCGTGAAATAGAAGCGCGGGTGGCGCACCACCGCCGCGAGCAGCGCCAGATCGGTGAAGACCAGGGGCTCGCCGAGCATCTTGTATTTGGCGTTCGATGCCACCGTGAACAGCGCCATCAGCGCGCAGCCAAGCACCGCCGCCACCGCCGCGTTCCCCGCCAAGGTGAGGAACAGCCCGAATGTCGCCGTCACCACCAGAAGGTGCAGCGCCACGCCGAGACCGTGGCGCCCGCGAATCGGGCGCGGACGCACTATCGAGTCGAGCAGCAACGACCCGACCAGCGTCGCCAGCAAATACATCACAGCCTTTGCCACAATTGGTCGCGTTGCCAGCCTCGATTATGCCACGCCGCGCGCCCAAAAGAGAGAACGACGCGGCGGCTATAGCGGCGGTCCTTGTGGCTGTCACCGCGCCGTGACTTGAAAGACCAAGCGCGATCTATATGGCCGCGCGCACCGGCGACAATTCCAGGGAAGTGCCGGGCACGAAGAAGGAATGTTTGATTGCCCGAACTGCCCGTCCAAGCACCGGCGCTGATTCCGCAGGTCGCCGCGCCCGGCGTCCCGCAGCCGCTCGCGCAACGCAATATCCTGCTGTTGCAGGGGCTGATGGGGCCATTGTTCCGGCGGCTCGGGCAGGCGCTCAGCCGCGCGGGCTACGGCGTCCACAAGGTCAATTTCAATGGTGGAGACCGGCTGTTCTGGCGCCTGCCGAACGGGATTGAGTATCGCGGCAGCGCGGAGGGCTGGCCGGAGGCGCTCCGGCGGATCATCGCCGAGCGCCAGATCACCGACGTCGTGCTGTTCGGCGATTGTCGCCCGCTGCATATGGCAGCGATCGCGCTGTGCCGCGATCTGCACGTTCCGGTCCACGTCTTCGAGGAAGGCTATATCCGGCCCGACTGGGTCACGCTCGAACTCGGCGGCGTGAACGGTCATTCATCGCTGCCGCGCGATCCGGCCTGGTACCGTGCCGAGGCCGCCGCGCTGCCGCCGGTGGCCCAGCATCACCCGGTGCCGTCCTCGTTCCAGCGGCGCGCGCTGGAGGGCCTCGCCTATAACGCCGCCGATGTGTTGACGCGCTGGTACTATCCCTTTTGGGAGAATCACCGCCCCTGGCACCCCTTGGTCGAGGGAATGGGCTGGGCTCGCCGGCTGCTGCGCCGCAAAGCGGCGGCGGCGCGGGCGCAGGAGGTGCTGGCGAAACTCGCTGCGGGCAAGCCGCGCTACATGCTGTTTCCGCTTCAACTCGATTCGGACGCGCAGATTCGGTTGCATTCTTCCTTCGCCGGCATCGCCGATGCGCTGCGCATGGTGATCGCCTCGTTCGCCGCTCACGCGCCTTCCGACATGCGGCTGGTGGTGAAGGAGCATCCGCTCGACAACGGCGTACGCGATTGGCGTATGGAGACCGCCGCTCTCGCCAAGTTGTATGGCGTCGGCGACCGGGTCGATTATCTTGAAGCCGGCGATATCGTGCCGATCGCGCGCGATTCGGAAGGCGTGGTGACGATCAACAGCACCAGCGGCACCCTCGCGCTGGCGCTCGACGTGCCGGTGATCGCGCTCGGGCAGGCGGTGTACGATATCGAGGACGTGACCTTCCAGGGCCGGCTCGACGATTTCTGGCGCGACCCCGGCAAGCCCGATGCCGAGACGTTCGCCGCGTTCTGCCGGGTGCTGATCGACCGCTGCCTGGTGGCCGGGGGGTTCTTCTCGGACGAGGCGTTGGACAAGGTAACGCAGGGGGTGCTCGCCCGTTTTGAAGCCGGGAGTCCGCTGAAGGTGGCGGCGCCGCAAAGCCGACTGACCTACGGACAAACCAAAATCCCTGCGGCGGACAGCTAGAGCGGGTTGCGATCAGACGGCAGCATGGTTCGCACGACCGAGGGCGTTCGAGCATCTTTGCGGCGGGAAGGCGTTGACGAAGGAGCCGCCACGGTCGCACAGGGTTTCTCCCGTTCCCGCCCCATCAAATGCCGAGACCGGGCGCCTAAAGCCCGTGCGGCCCACCGGCGGTTCCGGTCACGCGCCGTTGCCGCCACGCAACCTCAGGCGCAGCACCCGGTCGCTGGCGGTCATGAACAGCGTCGCGCCATCCTCGCCGAACGCGCAATTGGCGATCGCCTTGCCCGACACGATCAGCCCCAGCGGCTCGGCTTGCGGGCTCAGCACCATCATGCCGCCGGGCACCGAGCAGAACAAAATGCCGTTTCGGGCTACCTTCATCCCATCGGGTAGGCCGGGGGCGTCGCCCGTCCGTAACGGTGCGGCGTCGAGCCAGACACGCGCTGCGGTGGGCGTGCCGCGTGCGTCGAGATCATAGACCATGATCCTGGGCGCGGTCTCGTCCGAGACGGACACATAGAGCCGGCGTTGGTCGGGCGACAGCGCGACGCCGTTGGGACGGGTGAGCGTGCCATCGATCAGCGCGACCTTGCCGCCCGGCGACCACATATAGACGCCGTTCTGCTTGGCTTCCTTGAGCGGCGAAGTATCGCCATCGGCAAAGCCATAGGGCGGATCGGTAAAATAGATCGCGCCGCTTCTGGCGACATGCAGATCGTTCGGGCTGTTGAAGCGCGCGCCTTCGAAACGATCGACAAGGACGCGACGCCGCCGCGTCTTGAGGTCGAAGCGATCGATGCTGCGGCCGCCGCTGTTGGCGATCAGCAGCGCGCCGTCATGCGCGAGCGCGAGCCCGTTCGATCCCGGCTCGCGCACCAGTTTGGGATCGGTGCCCGCCGCACCCGAAGGCGACAGGAACGGCGTCACGCCGCCGTTGCGCGTCCAGAGACGCATCAGGTTGGCGGGCGGGTCGGAGAACAGCAATCCCGTGCCCGGCACCCACAGCGGCCCCTCCGCCCAGCGGATGCCGGTGGCGATCGTCTCGATCGTGCTGTCGGGCGCGATGATCCGGTCGAGGGCGGGGGACAGCCGTCGCACGTGCGGGGTGGGAGCGGCGGCGAAGCCCGGCGTCGCGACCAGCGCCGCGCCGGCGGCGATGAAGCCGCGGCGGCCGATCGGATAGCCGCTCATTTCGCCGCCCGCGGCAGCTTCATGCCGAGCAGCACCAGCTTGCCGCCGGTAATGCCGAACCAGTGCGGCGTGCCGGCGGGGATCAGGATGACGTCGCCCGGCTTGAGATCGCGGGTGGTGCCGCCCTCAATCCGGCTGCCTTCGATCATCCCGGACTTGGTGGTGACGGGATCAACCATCCGGCCGCCGGAGACGAGCGTTCCCGCGCCTTCGATGACGGTGGTATATTCCGCATCGGTCGGGTGGGTCGCGGGCTTGCCCGGCGCCGTCCAATATTCGAGCGCGGCGATCGTCTGCCCGTCATGCAGCAGCGGGCGCCAGGCGAAATGCTGGTCCGGCTTCATCTCGCGCGCCATCGTCGCGACTTGCGCCCGAATGTCGGCGGCGCTGGCGAGGCCGGTCGGATCGGCAGGCGCCGTCTGGGCGAGCGCTGGCGCGGCGGTCGCGACCAGCGCGAGCGCCGCGATGTAGCGGAGCGCCCTCATGCGCGGCCGTCCAGACGGATCGTGCGGCCTTCGCGCGCCGAGCGGTAGATCGCCTCGACGATCCGCAGATCGCGCAGCCCCTCCTCGCCCGAGACGATCGGTTCGCGGTTGGTGAGGATGCACTCGGCGAGATGATCGAGCTGGCCCGCGAACTGAGTCGCGCGCGGCCCCGGCGGTGGGGTCAGCTCGCGTTCGCGCCCGTCGCGCCCGGTCCACATATGGTTGCCGTCGTAGCGTGTCGCGGGTTCGAGCTCGATCCGGCCGATGTCGCCCATCAGCAGGATGTGGTTTTGGTTGGCGCTGTACATTGATTGGCATCCGGCGATCGCGCCCGAGGGGAATTCGAGCGTCCATTCGATCATGTCCTCGACCTCGTGGAAGCGCGGATCGTTGCGGTCGGTCGATTCGCGCGCGGTCACCGCGATCGGCTCTTCACCGGTCATGTAGCGCGCCGCCTGGAGCGAATAGACGCCCATGTCCATCAGCGAGCCGCCGCCGGCCAGCGCGCGCTTGAGCCGCCACTTCGACGGATCGCGCTGGACGAAACCATGTTCGGAGCGGACATAGCGGATCTTGCCCGCTGCGCCGGCGCGCGCGAGCCGCATCGCTTCGAGGTTGAACGCCTCGAAATGGCAGCGATAGCCGATCATCAGCTTGCGCTTGGCGGCCTTGCACGCCGCGATCATCGATTCGCATTCGGCGACCGAGATCGCCATCGGTTTCTCGCACATCACGTGCTTGCCCGCCTTGGCGGCGCGGATCGTATATTCGGCGTGCATCGAATTGGGCAGGCAGACATAGACGATATCGACATCGGGATTGTCGCGGATGCTGTCGAAAGTGGCGTAGGAATAGACCGCGCTGTCGCTGAGCCCGTGCTCGGCCGCGACCTTGCGCCCCTTGGCGGCATCGCCGGTGACGACCGCGGCGAGCCGGCTGTGCGTGCAATTCACGAACTGCGGGATGATGACGCCGAGCCCATAGGTGCCGAGCCCGACGATGGCATAGCCGAGCTTGCGCCCGCCCGGCAGCGGCACCGGCGCGCCCTGCGCAAGCGCGTGCGGCGCGAGCGCGACGGGAACGATCGAGCCGATCGCGGCGGAAAGCAGGAAGTCGCGGCGTCCAAGATCCATCGGGCGTATCCTCTCACTGGCGCGCCGGGCATCCGCCGGCCCTCTCGTTGCGCAAGCTCTCGGGCCTGCTGCGGCCACGCCGCCGTTCGCGGGGCGAACCCCGGCGCGGAGGCGTGTGCGGCGTTGGTAGCGCGAACATGCGGGGGAGTACAAGCGCCGGTTGGGGCGCCGGGACGCTCAGCGCGCCGTGCCGGCCCGCAGCATGGCCATACCTTCTGAGTGCGCGGTCGTGAGACCGCGATAGTCGCGAATGCTGGGATAATCGGTGGCGAGCGGATGCGTGTGCGTCGCGGTGATGACGACGACGTCCGCACCGGCGGCGCGACCGGACGCGATGCCGGCCGGCGCATCCTCGAACACGAGGCATTGCGTCACGTCGACATCGAGGCGGCGTGCCGCCTCGATATAGCAATCGGGCGCGGGCTTGCCGTTGGCGATGTCCTCGGCGGTGATGAACAGGGGCGGCGGCACCAGCCCCGCCGCCGCCAGCCGCGCTTCCGCCAGCGTACGGGTGGCGGAGGTGACGATCGCCCAACCGTCATGCGGCAGGCCGGCGACGAACTCGGCGGCGCCCTCGATCGCGCGGACACCTTCGAGATCGGCGAGTTCCTCGCGGGCGATCCAGTCCGCCTCCTGCCGAGGGTCGATACCGGGAATACCGAGCCGGCGGATCGTTTCGAGCGTTTGGACGCCGTGGATGGTCGGCAGGATGTCGAGCGGATCGAGGCCGTGGCGGGTCAGCCAGCGCGACCACACGCGCTCCGCGGACTCGATCGAGGTCAGCAAGGTGCCGTCCATGTCGAACAGAAGCGCCTGAAAGCGGCGATCGGAATAGGGGATGGGGGGCTTGGTCATCGCGCCCGCGTTCCCCGGAAATGGCGCGGAGATCAAGTGTCGCGTGTCACCACGGTCGCGACCTGATCGCGGCCGCCGCGCTTCGCCCGCAGCAGCGCGGCGTCGGCGGCTTGCACGAGGCGGTCGGCGGCGCATTGTTCGGGCCAACTGGCGACGCCGATCGACGCGGTGACGGGGCCGAGATCGCGGTCGTCATGCCGCACCGCCAAGTTCGCGATGCGCGCGCGGATATCCTCGGCGCGCGCGCGGGCATCGGCGACGCCAAGCCCCGGCATGAGCAGCAGGAACTCCTCGCCACCGTACCGGAACGCGAGATCCTCGCTGCGAATGGAACGCTTGAGCGCCTCGCCGACCGCGCGCAACACGGCGTCGCCGGCGTCATGCCCGTGTTTGTCGTTGAAGTGCTTGAAATGATCGACGTCGATCATCGCGCAACTGACCGGCGTGTTGGTCCGCGTGGCGACTGCCAGGCTGGCCTCGAACGCGTCGTCGAGCTGGCGGCGGTTGGAAAGGCCGGTGAGCGGATCGACCATCGCGAGCGCGCGCAACGCGTCGCGCAGCCGCAGATTGTCGAGCGCGAGGCCGACATTCTCGGCGAGCATCTTGAGGTAATTCTCGTCCGGGCCGATCTCCGCCGTGTCGCCGCGGCGTTCGAAGTACAGCAGCCCGAGTATGCCGTTCTGGCCGATCAGCGGCAGGCAGATGCTGTCGACCAGCGTGTCACCGTCCTGCACGACATGATCGCACGGCACATCGATATGATCGCCCGCCGGCCGATGCTGCCGGCCGCGCCGCAGCCCCCAGCACGCCATCGCCACGAATGCGTCGCGCGAACGGACCGGGCCGTGCCACTGCGCCGCGACCTGCATCGCGTTGCGTTCGGGATCGAACAGATAGAAGCTGCCGGCGAGCCGCGGCGCGACTTCGGGCGCGAACCGCTCGATCACGCCAGTGAGATCCTGCACGCTGTCGCAGCGCTGCATCCGCTGCGTCATCCGCGACAGCAGATCGCGGACGGCGCGATCGGCATCGCGCTCCTTCTCCAGCCTTTGCCGGACGATGCCGTTCTCGCGGAAGCCCCGCAGCGCCTGGGCCATGTCGCCGATCTCGTCGACCTGCGGATAATGCGGCCATTCTGTGGCATAGTCCTGCGCGGCGAGCCGGGTAACGACATCGCTCAGCCGCACGACCGGGCGCAGCACGCGCTGGCGGAATACGAAGAACAAAACGCACAGAAACACGAGGCCGGTGAGCCCGAGCACGATCTCCGAAACGCGGCGCCACGTGCGCGACGCCGAGACGGCGAGGTCCACGGCGGCAGCGGTGCGCTGATCGATACGGTCCTGGAAATGCTCGACGCTCGACTGGATGCGGTCGAGCTCGCGCTCATATTCCGGCGAAAACAGGATCGCCAGCGCCGCCTGCTGATTCCCGCGCGCGCGCGCCTCGATCGCGGTGGCTTGTTCGCCGCGCAGCGCATCGGCCCAGTGCAGCGTCTCATGGAGCGCGCGCAGCTCGGGTGCGGTCGCGCCGGCGTCGCGGATCGCGGCGGTGCGTGTCTCCACCGCTTTCAGCAATCCCGACTCGCGGCGATAGGCGATCAGATCGGCCTGGCTGCCGCTGATCGCGAACTGGCGGGCGAGGCTGCTCAACTGCGCGACGTCCTCGTCGATGGTCGAGGTCGCCTGGTCGAGATCGGCGCGCTGGACCATCGCGACGCGTTCGCGCTCCTGGGCGGAGGAGGCCAGCAGCATCGTGCTGCCCGAGGCGAGGGTCAGCAGCACGGTGATGCCATATGCCCAGTTGGTGATGGTCGCGAGCCGCATGGCTGTCTTATACTCTGAGGATCATGATGAAGCGTTAAGCGCGGTTCGTGGTATGGCGGAGCGCTATTTCGCGGGGGCGTCCACCACCGGCAGTTCGATCGCGCTGGCCTGTGCCGGCGAATGGATCACGCGGATCGTCGCCTTGCGGTAATCCTGTGGCCTCGCATCGAAGATATTCGGCACGAAGGTTTGCGGGTTGCGATCATAGAGCGGGAACCAGCTCGACTGGATCTGCACCATGATGCGATGGCCGGGCAGGAAGACGTGGTTCACGTTGGGCAAGGCGAAGCGATAGCTGAGCGCCGCGCCCGGGGTGATCGGTTTGGGATCGGAGAAGCTCTCGCGATAGCGGCCGCGCAGGATGTCCATGGCGACCGGCAGTTGATAGCCGCCGAGTTCCGGCTTCTCGGCATATTCGTCGGGGTAGACGTCGATCAGCTTGACGACGAAATCGCCGTCGCTGCCGGTCGTCGAGGCGATCAGATCTGCGACCGGCGCGCCGGCCAGAGCGACCGGGGCATCGAGCGGTGCGGTCTGATAGGTCAGCACGTCGGTGCGGTCGGCGAACGGGCGCTGGTCGTCGACCAGCCATTGCCGCCACGTCGATCCGGTCGCGTAGGTCGGGCGGATCGGGCGAAGCCGGTAGGGGATCGGCTTGGCCGGGTCCGACACATACTCGTCCGCGCCCTCTGCGGAGGGCGCGGTGAAGGCGAGGGCGCCGTCGGCCTGGAGATACAGTTTCCGCGTCGGCGCCGGGCAGCCGGCCGCACAGGCCGATGGCCAGCCGGGCAGCCGCTGCCAGGTGTTGGTGCCGGTCTGGAACGCGGTGACCGGCGCGATGTCGGCGGGGGTGCCGCCGGTCTTGAGGTGGCCGTCGAGAAACGGGATCAGCACCTGCTGGCGAAACCACGCGCCGGTATCCGAGCCGAAGCGGATCGCGCCCAAGCTGTCGCCGGTGCCGCTCCAGCCGCCATGCGCCCACGGCCCCAAGGCCAGATGGTTGACGTGGTTCGGGTCGCTCTTGCTGACCGCTTCATAGGCGGCGACCGCGCCGTACATGTCCTCCTGATCCCATTGGCTGGCGATCCACAGCGTCGGTACGGTCTGGGGCTGCTTGGGCAGGATCGTCTCGAGCGCCTGCGCTTGCCAGTACGCGTCATAGGCGGGGTGATCGTGCAGATCCTTGACGACCTGGATCTGGTCGAGTCCGCGGCTCTTGACGAAGCCGCTGGCGGAGCCGGCGCGCAGGAAGGTGTCATAGTCGTCGTACGCGTCGCGCCACAGATCATCGCCCTCGCCGCGCGCGGTATCCTGGCTGAAATAGTAATCATATCCGATCTGGCGGAACGCGCCGCCATGGAAGTCGTCGTCACCCATCCAGGTGTTGATGACCGGGTTCATCGGCGCGGCGGCTTTCAGCGCGGGGTGGGGATGGACCAGCGCCATCGCCGCCATCATCCCGTCATAGCTGGTGCCGACGATGCCGACCCGGCCGTTCGATTCCGGCACGTGCTTGGTCAGCCAGTCGATCGTGTCATAGGCGTCGGTCGAATGATCGACCTTTGTGCCGTTGAGCGGGCCGATCAGCGGGCGTTCGTTGACATACTGGCCCTTCGAACCATGTTTGCCCCGCACATCCTCGAACGCCAGGATGTAACCGGCCTTGAGGAACTCGGCGAACGCCGCGCCCACCAGCATCACGCCATGGCTGCTCTCCGCGCGGCTGGTCGCCTTGTCGGCGCCATAAGGCGTGCGTTCGAGCAGGATCGGCGCGTCGCGCGTGCCTTTGGGAACGATCAGCACCATGTGCAGCGTGACACCGTCGCGCATCTTCACGTCGACTTCGCGGCGGTCGTAGTCGAACGTGGTCCGGACCGGCGTGAACTTGGCCGGGATGCCGTTGGGCAGGGTCTGCGCGCCACTCGCAGCCGCCATCATCAAGGCCGCGCCGGCCAGCAGCTTCCCGAAAGTCTTCATATCCGTCCTGTCCTCAGTCTCGTCCCGCCGTGCCACAGCGCGCGGGTTTCGCACAGGCGGATTTCGGCGCGGCGATGCCGCTAGAGCAAGTCCCCCCGAACGGCACGCGCTTCGCGACAGGCCTCCAGCATCGTTTGGTGGCCGCGCAGACCGGGCACGTCGCGGCCCGCCGCGCCGAGGACTTGAGGTATATCAACGCGATTGTGGCGCGGGACTCCGCCCCTGAAAGCAACTTCGGCGAAGTCGGTTCGTTGGAGCGGCAAGACTGAGAGGATCGATCCCTTGCTTCACACTCTAGATCAAGGCGTGCCCACCAGCACGTCGCAGTTCCTGACCGACAGTTTCCAGCGCGGCCTCGCCCGCTGGAACCGGGAGCGGCTCCAGCCCGGCTTTCCGAGCGCGGACTGGCAGGGCCAGTTCGAGCGCGACAGCCGCATGTTGCGGCTGGAAGGTGCGTTCCTGGAGGAACTGCGCGCCGAAATCCGCGACGAGGCGGCGGCCGCGCCGACCGATGTCGAAGGGTTCATCGCCTGGTTCGAAGAGCTGAAGGCGACGGGGCCGGGGCAGGGCGATCCGCTTTTCCCGTGGCTCGCCGAACATGCCACGCGCGACGAACTGCGCTGGTTCTTCGAGCAGGAGGCCGCCGGCGAGGCCGGGTTCGACGATCTCGTCGCCTATACGCAGGTCAAGCTGCCGACCGCCCCCAAGATGGAGCTCGCCCGCAACTATTGGGACGAGATGGGACGCGGCAACGCCAAGGGCATGCACGGCCCGATGCTCGATGCGCTGGTCGAGACGCTGGAGGTCAACCCGGTGATCGAGAACACCGTGTGGCAGAGCCTCTCGCTCGCCAATGCGATGACCGCGATGGCCACGACGCGGCGTTACGCGTGGCATTCGGTCGGTGCGCTCGGCGTCATCGAACTCACCGCGCCCGCGCGCGCCGCGTGCGTCGCGCAGGGTCTGCGCCGTATCGGCCTGTCCGATCGCGAGCGCCGCTACTTCCAGCTCCACGCCGTGCTCGACATCAAGCATAGCGAGGACTGGAACCGCGAGGCGCTGCGCCCGGCAGTGGCGGAAGACCCGCGGCGCGCGACCGCGATCGCCGAAGGCGCGCTGATCCGGCTGCGCTGCGGCGAGCGTTGTTTCGATCAGTATCGCGCGTCGTTGTGGAACGGCGGCGACCGGTCGCGGGGGTGATTGCGGCGCATGCCGGGGAGGCCGATACGGTTGCCTCGGGATCTGAAGACGCGGCGTTGCTGGCGCTGCTCCGGCGGCTGGACGAAGGTGGATATGCGTTCGTCACGCCGACGCCGCTGACGCATGCGCGTGTGGTGGCGCGTGCGGACCGCCAACGCGCGCGCTGTGTCCGCGATGTGCTGGGTTGGTCGCTGCCGTTCGCGCGCGGCGAGATCGACGCCGAGGTCGAGATGCTGCTCGATCGCGCGGGAATGTTGCACGCCGATGGCGCGCTGTCGCGATCGCGCGTTCGCGTGTCGTCGCTGCACGACCGGCTGTTCCTGCATTCGGCCTATCCGACTCATGATACCGATGCGGTGTTCTTCGGCCCGGACAGTTACCGGTTCGCCGATCTGATCCGCGTGGAACTGGCTTCAATTGCCGTTCGTGCGCGGCTGCGCATCCTCGATATCGGCACCGGCTCGGGCGTCGGGGCGATCGTCGCCGCGTCGGCCTGTCGCGACGCGCAGGTCTGCGCGACCGACATCAATCCGCGCGCGCTACGCTTCGCGCGCATCAACGCCACGGCCGCCGGGGTGACGGTGAACGCGCATCACGCACCGACGCTCGACACGGTCGAGGGCGCGTTCGACGTCATCACGGCCAATCCGCCCTATATCATCGATGCGAATAGCCGCCTGTACCGCGACGGCGGCGGCATGCACGGCGCGCAACTCTCGCTCGACATGACGCGCATGGCGCTCGACCGGCTCGCGCCGGGTGGCAGGATGATCCTGTACACCGGCAGCGCGATCGTCGAGGGTGACGATGCGCTGAAGCGGGCGCTCGCCGACGCAGCATCGGCAGGGGGATTCGGCCTCGACTATCGCGAACTGGACCCTGACGTGTTCGGCGAGGAACTCGATCAGCCCGGCTATGCCGATGTCGAGCGGATCGCACTAGTCGCGGCGGTTCTGACCCGACCGGCGTGATGATCCTGCGTGCGGGCCGCGGGTAGGCGATCGCTGCGCGCTGTGCCTGTCCTTCGTGTCACGCGCGCCCCGCCTCCAGCACCGCGTCCTGCCCAGCCGAACGCGGCTAGCGGCTCCCCACGATCCGCGCGACCGCGAGATCGGCGGTGACGTTGCCGACGGTGCGGAAGATGTCCGGGAAGGTCTCGACCGCCAGCAGCAGCGGCAGGATGCCGATCGGCACGCCCATCGCGAGGCAGACCGGGCCGATCGTCGCGAAGAACGAAACCTGCGCGGGCAGGCCGACCGCCGCGAGGCTCACCACCGCGGCGACGCATGCGCCGAGCAACAGCAGCCCAGCGCCGAGCGGGATGCCGAGCAGGTGCGCGAGGTAGATCGCGACGCTGACATTGGCGGCGGCACTGGCCGCACGGAAGATCGACACCGCCAGCGGCAGCACCACGCCCGCCTCCGCCTTGCGGACGCCGAGCGCATTCGCCGCATCGATCATCGCCGGGAGCGAGGCGAGCGAGGACTGCGTGCTGAGCGCGACCACCTGCGCGGGCAACACCGCGCGTGCGAACGCCAGCGGCGAAACACGCCCCAGCAGCGGGCCGGCGACGTAGCAGGCGAGCGCGGTGGCGATGCAGGCGATCGCGATGACGATGACATAATGTCCGAGCGCCCCCGCCGCCCCGGTGCCCATCTTCGCGCCCACGCCGATCGCGAGCGCGCAGACGCCGATCGGCGCGAGCCACAGGATCCATTGCACGATGACGAGCATCGCCTGGACGATCGCCTTGAACACCAGGTCGAGCTGGCGCTGAAGCTCCGGCTCGATCCGGCTGATCGCGAAGCCGAACAGCAGCGCGAAGACCACCAGCGGCGTCATCGCGGTGTCGCTCGCCGCCTTGATCGGGTTGGTGGGGATGAAGCCGGTCAGCCAGTCGCTGGTCGATCCGATCGCGGGTGCGGCGTCGGCACCGGTGCGCAGGGCCGCCGCACTGGCGGGAACGGGCCAGACATCGAGCAGCACCGTCGTCACCACCACGCTGAGCAGGCATGCCGCGACGAGCAGGATCGCGAACCAGACCAACGCGCGTATGCCGATCCGGCTGCCGCCCGCTTCACGTCCGGCGGCGACGATCCCGGTCACCAGCAGCGAGAACACGAGCGGCACGACCGTCATCGTCAAGGCGTTGAGCCACAGCGTCCCGATCGGCCGTGCCACCGCCACGACCGTTATCCCGGTCGCTGAGTCGCCGAGCAGCGCGCCCACGCCGAGGCCGAGCACGAGGCCCGCGAGAATCAGGATCGAACGAAGGTTCATGGCGGGCTCGCGGGTGGCGGGGTGGGAAAGCCGCTGCGAGCGGCGCGGCGGGCGGCTGCGGTGACCCGCCGCGCCGCGCTGATCGGTTAGCGACGGACGCCGCGGATCGAGTTCAGTACCGCAATGGCGGCGACGCCAAGGAAGGCGGCACTCGTCCACGGGCGGGCCTTGGCGAAGCTTTTGGCTTTCTCGGTAAGGGGTGCGTCACCCGAGAAGTGCTCGCGGAATGCGTCGGTCAGCGCTGTCTTGCCGTTGCTGGTCGGGGCGGCGGTTTCGTCGGCCATGAGATCCTCCTGATGCGCGGCGCGGGGGTACGCCGCTGTGCGGTGAACGCCCGGGCGGCGTGTCGGTGCCGTCTATTTCGGCAGAGCGTAAGCGATCACGTGATCGCCGAGTTTGGTGCCGAGCGAGCCGTGTCCGCCCGCGACGACGACGACGAACTGCCGGCCGCTCGCCGCCGAGCGATACGACATCGGCGTCGCCTGACCGCCAGCGGGCAGACGCGCGCGCCAGAGCACCTTGCCGGTGCGCGTGTCATAGGCGCGGACGTAATCGTCGATCGCCGCCGCCATGAAGGCGACGCCGCCCGCGGTCGTGATCGGTCCGCCCAGCGAGGGAACGCCGAGCTTGAACGGAAGCGGCAGGATCGTCTCGTCGCGGATCGTGCCGTTCTTGTGCTTCCACACCGTCTTGCCGGTGGTCAGATCGATCCCGGCGACATAGCCCCAGGGCGGCGCCTGGCAGGGCAGGCCGGCGAACGACAGGAACGGGTTCATGTCGACCGCGAACGGAGCGCCGGTATTCGGATTATAGCCCTGCTCGTTGGAGCCCTTGCGATCCGATCCACCCGCCGGACCGCGTTCGTTCGGGCCGCCGCTATCGTCCTTGCGCGGCACCAGCCGGTCGACGAAGGCGACGTAATTGGGATGGGCGAAGATCGCCTGACGCACCGGATCGATCGAGATGCCGCCCCAGTCCATCACCCCGAAATTGCCGGGAAACACGAGCGATCCCTTGAGCGAGGGCGGCGTGAACGGACCTTGATAATCGAGCGACTTGAAGCGGATGCGGCACCAGAGCTGATCGAGCATCGTCGTGCCCCACATATCGGTCTCTCGCGCGCGCTGCGGCATCAGCGACACGGCGGAGAAGGGCTGCGTCGGCGCGGTGTGGTCGCCCGGCGCGGCGCCGCCGGGCACCGGGCGTTCGGGCGCGGGGAAGATCGGCACGCCGGTGCGCCGGTCGAGCACAAACAGATTGCCGGTCTTGGTTGATTGTACCAGCGCCGGAACGGCGCCGCGCCCTGGCAGGTTGAGATCGACCAGGGCGGGCTGCGCGGGCACGTCCATGTCCCACAGGTCGTGGTGGACGGTCTGGTAGATCCAGCGCGGCTTGCCGGTGGCGATGTCGAGCGCGAGTACCGAAGTCGCGAACTTCTCGGTGGTCGCCGGGCGGTTGCCGCCCCATTGGTCGACCGCGCCCATCCCCATCGGCAGATAGACGAGGCCGAGCGCCTCGTCAGCGGCTGGCGTGCTCCAGCTATTCGGCCACGACGGAGTATAATGCTTGCCGGCGCCGAGCGGCGCGGTGTCGTCAGGGTTGCCGGGATCGAAGTTCCACACCAGCCGCCCGGTCGCGGCGTCATAGCCGCGGATCACGCCCGAGGGCACTTTGGTGGAAATGTTGTCGAACACCGCGCCGCCGGTCACGACCATGCCGCGCGCGACCAGCGGCGCGGACGTGACCTGATACCAGCCCTGATTATAGTCGGTCTGGCCGGGCAGCAGGCTGACCGTGCCGTTCCGCCCGAAGCTGCGGCACGGCGCGCCGGTGCGCGGATCGAGCGCGATCAGCCGGCTGTCGTTGGTGGCGAGGAAGATACGCTGCGGGCAATCGTCCACACGCGCCCCGGCTTTCGCCCCGTCCCAATAAGACACGCCGCGACAGGTGAGGTGCTGCATGTTCGTCTTCGAGGTCGCGATCTTGGGATCGAAGCGCCAACGCTCCTTGCCGGTCTCGGCATCGACCGCGATCACCCAATCATGCGGCGTACACAGATAGACGGTGTCGCCGACCTTGATCGGCGTCATTTCATATGTGGTCTCGCCCGGATCGGTATCGCGCTTGCGGTCGCCGGTCTCGAGCTGCCACGCGACCTTGAGCTTGCCGACGTTGGCGGGCGTGATCTGCGTGAGCGGCGAGAATTTGTCACCGTACCAGCTTCGCGCATAGGCTTGCCAGTCGTCGTCGGGAACCCCGTGCAGGTTCGCGGCGAGCGCGTTGGGCGGGCCGGGCAGCGTGCCTTCGAGGTCATGCACATCGCGCGCCAGCGATACGCCGCCGAACAGCGCGGCGAGCGCCAGCATCGCCGCCAGCGGCCCCGCGCCGCGCAGCCAGCCGGTACGCGGCGTGAGGCGCTTCACCGTCCACGGCAGCACGAGCAGTACGCCGAAGAGGAAGATCAGGTCGCCGCGCGGCACCAGCGGCCACCAGTCCGCGCCGATTTCGGCCCATGCCCAGATCACCGTACCGAGCACCAGCGCGGCGAACAGATGGAGCGCCGCGACGTTCCGCCGCCACAGCAGCACCGCCGTCGCCAGCATCGCGAGACCGGCGACCGCGTAGAACAGGCTTCCGCCGAGCAGGATCAGCCACCCGCCGCCGACCAGATTGAGCACCCCGACCGTGCCGATCAGCACGGCGAGGATATGCGGCAGCCGGGCAGGATGGCTGGTATGGGGCATGGGAGACTCCGCGAAGCGACTGCCGCAATACCATCGCGGCGGCGCGATGGTTCCGCCATGCGATTCAGGTTCGCGCATCTCCCGCGTGGAACACCGTTCGCGCTCTCCTGTTCTTGCCTGCCTGAAGTGGAGAGATAATGGCTGATTCCCCGAGAAAGCGTTGTGTCGCGGAAATTTACGCGGACCCCGGCGCGTGAACCTCGCCTTCACCGCATTTCGTCTCGCCGAGATGCTGGCCGAGCAGGATGTCGTGTTCCTCGCCGACGATGAGCAACAGGCCGAGGCGCTCGCCGCCGCGCTCGGCGCGCTGCTGTCGGACGATCGCGTCATCTTCGTGCCGTCGAGTGATGCGTTGCCGGGGGACAGCTCGCCAGCGTCCCCGGCCAATACCGGCAAGCGCGTCGCGGCGCTGCGGCGGCTGCGGCTTGTGCAACAGCGGCAGGACCGCGCGCATGTCGCGCTGGTCCTGAGTGGCGAGGCGGCGGCGCGGCGCTATCCGCCCGCCGAGGCGTTCGACAGCGCGCCGCCCGAACTGCGCGCGGGCGCGTCGATCGACGCGCAGGCTTTCGCCGCGCTGGCCGAAGGTCTCGGCTATTTCGCCGACGACCGCGTCGATGAGCCGGGCGAGATGGCGATCCGCGACGCCGTGATCGACATCTATCCTGCCGATGCCGGGCTGCCGGCGCGGATCGACATCGCCGACGGGCGGATCACCGAAATCCGATCGTACGATCCCGCCACCCAGCGCACCGTCGAAACGCTCGACGCGCTCGAAATCGGTCGCGCCGCCGAGCCGCCGCTCGGCCAGGCGGTGCCGATCCTGTCGCACCTGACCACCGGCGCGATCGTGCTGGCCGACAAGGCCGACCGGCGGCGCGCGCGGTTTCTGCAACTGGCGTCGGATGCTGCGGAGCGCGGCGGCGGGGCGGTCGATGCCATCGCGGAGGCGGATTGGACGGCGGCGCTGGCGGACTGGAAGATCGCCGAAATCGGTGAGGAGTTCGAGCCTGTGCCGCGTTTCGCGGAAAAGCGCGGCGCGCTGGCCGCGCTCGCCAAGTTCGCGACGCCACGCCTCGATACGCGCGCGCTGGTGCTGGCCGGCAGCCGGCGCGACCTGCGCTTCTTGCGCGGCAAGATCGCCAAGCGGCTCGGCATCGAGATCGGCGAGGCTGACAGTCTCGCCGACCTTGCCGCGCTCACGCCCGGCGCGGCGAGCGCGATCGTGATGCCGGTCGAGTGCGGGTTTGTCGACGCGCAGCGGATCGTGATCGCTGCCGGCGACCTGCTCGGCAGCCGCGCGGTGCTCGATGATGTACCGGCGTTGGCGTCGGAGCGCTGGAACGGCGGTGTCGGCGACATTCGCATCGGCGACGTCGTCATCCACGAGGATCACGGCGCGGCGCGCGTCGCCGGCCTCGAACCCGCGCCCGAGGCGAGTGGCGCGGGCCGCGAGATGATCGCGCTCGAATATGCCGACGGCGCGCGCCGGCTGGTCGAGATCGACGATGCCGACCGGATCTGGCGCTATGGCGCGGATGCCGATGCGGTCACGCTCGACAAGCTCGACGGGTCCTCGTGGCAGAAGCGGCGCGGCACGATCCAGGCGGCGATCGCGGAAAGCGCCAGGCAATTGGCCAAGCTGGCGGCAGCGCGCGAGACGCTCACCGCGCCGGTGATCGAACCCGATCCCGCCGCCTATGAGCGGTTCGTCCACGGCTTCCCGTTCAACGAGACCGCCGACCAGGCGCGCGCGATCCATGCGGTGCGCGCCGATCTCGCCAGCGGCAAACCGATGGACCGGCTCGTCGTCGGCGACGTGGGCTATGGCAAGACCGAGGTTGCGCTGCGCGCCGCGGCGCTTGCCGCGCTCGCTGGCTATCAGGTCATCGTCGCCGCGCCGACCACCGTGCTGGTCCGCCAGCATCTCGAAAGCTTCCGCCGTCGCTTCGCGGCATCTGGCATCACCGTCGCCGGGCTCTCGCGCTTGTCGAGCGCGGCGGAGAAGAAGACGGTCAAGGCCGGGCTCGCCGACGGATCGATCCAGATTGTCGTCGGAACCGGCGCGGTGATGGGCAAGGGCGTGCGCTATGCCAAGCTAGGGCTGGTGGTGATCGACGAGGAGCAGCGCTTCGGCGCGGCTGACAAGGCGCGGCTGCGCGGATCGGGCGAGACGCATCTGCTCGCGCTCAGCGCCACGCCGATCCCGCGCACGCTGCAGATGGCGCTGGTCGGGCTCCAGCAAATCTCGGTCATCGGCACCCCGCCGGCGCGGCGCCAGCCGATCCGCACCAGCGTGGACCATTATGACGACGCGCGGCTGCGCACCGCCTTGTTGCGCGAGAAAAGCCGGGGCGGGCAGAGCTTCGTCGTGGTGCCGCGGATCGAGGACATGGCGCCGCTCGCGGAGAAACTGCGCCGCGCCGCGCCCGACCTCGCGCTGGTACAGGCGCACGGCAAGCTGCCGGCCGCCGAGATCGACGCGGTGATGGTCGGCTTCGCGGAAGGCGAGGGCGACATCCTGCTCGCCACCAACATCATCGAGGCCGGGCTCGACGTGCCGCGCGCCAATACGATGATCGTCTGGCGCGCCGACCGCTTCGGGCTGGCGCAGCTCCACCAGTTGCGCGGCCGCGTCGGGCGGGGCAACCGGCGCGGGCAGGTGATCCTGCTCACCAAGACCGAGGATGCGATCGGCGAGCGCACGCTCAAGCGGCTGCGCACGCTGGCGACGTTCGACCGGCTCGGCGCCGGCTTCGAGATCAGCGCGCGCGATCTCGACATGCGCGGTGCGGGCGATCTGCTCGGCGACGATCAGACCGGGCATATGAAGCTGATCGGCACCGATCTGTACCAGCATCTGCTCGGCGGCGCTTTGCGCGAGGCGCGGGGCGAAACGGTGGAGCACTGGACGCCCGAACTCAATCTCGGCGAAGCGGGCGCGTTCCCCGAAAGCTGGATACCCGAACCCGACGTGCGGCTGGCGCTCTACGTTCGCTACGCGCGGATCGAGGACGATGCCGCGCTCGACGCGTTCGAGGAGGAATTGCTCGATCGCTTCGGGCCGCTGCCGCCCGCCGCCGCCGCTCTGATGCTGCGCGCGCGCATCCGGATCGCCGCGCATGCGCTCAGGATCGAGCGGATCGATGCCGGCACGGCGGCGATCGCGCTCACGCCCAGGCGCGGGTTCGATGCCGATGCGAAGGCGGCGGGGCTGGACGAGAAGAACGGGCGGCTGCTGCTGCGCGAGCCCGCCGACGACCCCGCCCGTAGTGAGCGCGTTCACGCTTTGCTGGAAGACCTCGCGGCCTGAAGTGCGAGCGCGTTCGGCAGCGCCGCGCCCGAAGCGGTGTTGTCGAAGATCACCCAGCTTTCCGCCGCTTGGCCGTGTGCGATCCGCGCGGCGAGTGTCCGCACCTGCTCGTCCGAATAGGGCGAGCGATACATTCGCGGACTGCCATGGAGGCGGTGATAGGCGAGACCGCACCACCCGCCGGGGCGTGCGGCGGCCTCGCACAAAGCCGGATCGGCGGCGACACGGGCGATGCGGTGTTCGGCGAGCAAAGCGTCGGCTTCGGGTTCGAACCAGGATGGATGCCGCGGCTCACACACGGCTCGCGCGGGAATCGTCCGTGCCAGCGTCGCGAAGAAATCAACCGCGACCGCCCGGTCGAACACGAGGCTCGGCGGAAGCTGGACTAGCAGCGGACCGAGATGCTCCGCGAGCGGTGCGATCTGTCCGGCGAACGCGCTCAGCAGGTCGTCGCACCCGACCAGCCGGGCGCCGTGGGTGATCGTCTTGGGCAGTTTCACGGCGAAACGGAAATCGGCCGGAACGCTCGCCGCCCAACGCGCGAAAGTCGATGGGCGATGCGGGCGGTAGAACGTGCTGTTGATCTCGACCGCGCCAAGTCGCGCGGCATAGCGTTCAAGCCCGCTGCCTTGGGCAGGAAAGTCGCCGCGTGTCGCGGCCGAGATCGCCCAACCTGCCGTGCCGATCCTGAAAGCCGTTCCCGTCACCATTGCACCATATCCGCAATAACTTGCATCATATTGGAATAACGCAAAGTTCCTGTTGCTGCTGGAACGGCGGGCGGACGCCGGGGGTTGCGTGTTCCAATGCGTTGCTTGCCGGCCGAAACCGGCATCCGGTCTCTGCGCCACACTTTCGTCCTGAGGCGCCTGAGCGTACGCAGGCCACAAAGTCGCCGCCTTTCGTTCATCCTGCCGCAAGAAACCGTTGCAGAAATGTGACAAATTCGGCGGTTGCCGATTAATCGCCGTTGCAGTGCAACAACCGCGGTCGAACCTAGTTCAGTGGGCCTCGGGACACCGGACGCCTCGGCGGCCAGCCCGACGTGTCAGATTAAAAGGTCATAAAGATGCTGAAACTTAAACTCGCCGCCGCCGCTCTGGCCGTCTTCGCAGCCGCTCCGGCTGTCGCTCAGGATACGGCGGCTCCGGCCGGGACCGAGACCGCGCCCGACGGCACCAAGGCGTTCGGGATCGAGCCGTATGTCGGCGTGATGGGCGGCTGGGAGCAGTTCGACAACGAGCCGAACCACGGCATCCCGCGCGCGCTGAACGCCAATGGTTCGCTGCGGAACAACTATCGCCTCGCCGGCGCGCTGGTGCAGGGCATCGCGGGCGTCAACGTTCCGCTCGGGCCGGTGTTCGTCGGTGTGGAAGGTAGCGTCGCCAAGGGCGTTTCCGGCAACATCGACTGGGAATATGGCGCCGCCGGCCGCTTCGGTGTCCGCGCCGGCGATAGCGGCATGTTCTACGGCAAGGTCGGCTATCAGTGGGTCGATTTCGACCATTATTCCACCTATTCGACCGGCAACCGGAACAAGAAGAACTATAACGACATGACCTACGGGATCGGCACCGAGTTCGGCCCCAAGGACATCGGCCTGAAGGGCATCACCGGCAACGCGGGCTTCCGTATCCGCGCGGAGGTCAACACCTATGGCGATTTCCACAGCTTCCGCCCGATGATGGGCGTCATCACGCACTTCTAAGCCGTCCGGCTTGGTGTGCCTGGAAGGGGCGGGGGATGCGACATTCCCCGCCCCTTTCTCATGCCCGGTCTCAGAGGCCGACCTTCTCAAGTGCGGACGCGAGTTCGACGTCGATCTCGGTACCGCCCTTGGGTGTCAGGCGGTTGAGCGCGGTCTGGACCCGTTTCTGCGCGACCTGCAGCGTCTTGTGTCGCACATCGCGGATCGCGTTGGTGCGCCACGACCGGCTTTCGCCGAGCAAAGCGGCCCATTTGGCCTCCTCCGCCGCCAGGATCGCGAGCGCGAGGCGCAGGCCGTCCCGCTGGCCATGCGCGTAATCGTCGGACATCAGGCACCTCCATCACACGCGTCACCGCACCGCCTACCGGATCGGCGCGGATCGAGCCATAACGCGATGCGCGTTCCATCTGGGCTTGGCGTTTGGCAGGCGATAGGGAGCGGCATGATTTCGCGCTTCTTCGTGCCGCTGCTGTCCATGCTCCTGGCGATCACCCCCGCCGTCGCGCAGGATGTCGATCCGATCATCGCCGCCACCCGCGCGCTGGACAATGACGGTCGCGAATTCGACGCGGTCGATGCCGCCTTCAACGGCCATACCGATCCGGTCGAGGCCGAGGCGTTGCAGGACCGGGCGAACGCCGTGAAGCAGGATAGCGCGATGCAGGTCGCCGCGCTGTCGGCGCAGCTCCAGCTCATCGACGCGCGCGTCGCGCAGATCGGGCCGGTCACGCCCGGCGTGATCGAGACGCCGGACATCCAGGCGCAGCGCAAGTTGCTCACCCGCCAGCGCTCGGTCGTCGATTCGGCGATCAAGCGCGGCAAGTTGCTCGGCACCGAGGCGGATCAGCTTTCCGCCGAGATCGGCCGCAGCCGCACCGAAGCCTTTTCGGAGCGGATGTCGGTGCAGGTCGCCTCGCCGCTGACGCCGGATTTCTGGGGGCCTTTGATTCGCTCGCTGCCGCGTGACGGGCGGCGGCTGAGCGCCTTCGTCGGCGCCGAGGCCGACGCGATCAGGACCGGCGCGCTGCGCGGTGGCCTGCCGGCGGCGCTGTTCGGCCTGATCGTCGGCATCGCGCTGATCTGGCCGGTGCGGATCGGGCTGCGCGCGGCGGGGCGGCGCTACGTCATCGAGCGGGTGCCCGGCAATCGGATCCGACGTTCGGGTCTCGCGCTGTGGCTTACGTTCGTTGGCACGCTGGTGCCGTGGTTGGCTTCGGTCGCGGTGGTGAGCGGGCTGCGCGCGGGCGGCATGATCGCGCCGGCCTGGGACAAGCTGGCCGCGAACTTCGAACAGACCAGCTTCGTCGCCGCGCTGATCGCGGCGCTGGGCGGCGCGCTGCTCCAGCGCCGCCAGGCATCGTGGCGTTTGGTCGATCTCACCGACGAAAGCGCCAACCGCTTGCGCCCGTGGACTTTCGCGGCGGCGGCGGTGACGATGCTGAGCGTGCTGCTGCTCGCGGTGCGCAGCGGCGTGGGCGCGAGCGGCCCGGTGCAGGCGGTGACCGAAGCCTTCGCCACGGTCCTCTATCTCATGCTCGTGCTCGGCATCCTGCTGACCGGCGCGCGCATGCGCGCGACCGCTGCGCGGACGGCGGACGAGGAGCACGGCGATCAGTCGATCGTCGCCTTCCTCTCGCTCACCACCTGGGTGGTGCTGGCGGTATCCGCGGTGTCGCTCGCCACCGGATATGTGGCGTTTGCCTATTTCCTCGCGCGGTTCACGGTCTGGATCGCGGTGGTCGCGGCGGCATTATATCTGCTGTTGGTGGGCATCGACGACATTTGTTCGACGGTGTTCCGCCGCGACGGCAAGCTCGCCGACGCGGTCCATCACGGTTTCGGGGTGCGCCGCAGCCTGATCGACCAGTTCGGTGTGGCCCTGTCCGCGCTGCTCCGGCTGATGATGATCCTGCTGGCGATGGGCCTTGTGCTGTTTCCGTTCGGATCGGACATCCCGACTCTGTTCGGGCAGATCAGCCGGATCGCGCAGGGCATCACGATCGGTCAGGTGACGATCTCGCCGAGTGCGATCCTGCGCGCGGCGGCGGTGCTCGCGGTGGGGCTGTTCGTGATGCGCGGCATCCAGAAGTGGCTGACCACGCGTTATTTGCCGGCGACCGAGCTCGACGCGGGCGCGCGCAACTCGATCGCGATGGTCGCGCGCTATATCGGGCTGATCCTCGTCGTGCTGTGGTCGCTGGCGTCGCTCGGCATCGGCGTGGAGCGGATCGCGCTGCTGCTCTCGGCGCTGTCGGTGGGCATCGGCTTCGGTCTGCAGGCGATCACGCAGAATTTCGTGTCCGGCCTGATCCTGCTCGCCGAGCGTCCGGTCAAAATCGGTGACTGGGTGCGGATCGGCGATCAGGAGGGCGACGTGAAGCGGATCAGCGTGCGCGCCACCGAGATCCAGATCGCGGACCGCTCGACGCTGATCGTGCCCAATTCCGAGCTCATCACCAAGTCGATCGTCAACAAGACGCTGTCCGATCCGATCGGGCGGATCCAGTTGCAATTCTCGGTGCCGATGGGGAGCGACATCGCGCAGGTCCGCGCGATGCTGATGGCGATCTACGACGCGCAGCCGGCGGTGCTAGACGATCCCAAACCGGTGCTGTTCATCGACTCGCTCGTCGATGGCCGCGTCAATTTCAACAGCTTCGCCTATGTGAACTCGCCGCGCGCGGTCTATCCGACGCGCAGCGACATCTGGTTCGAACTGCTGACGAAGCTGCCGGAAGCCGGCATCGAGCTGGGCACCACGCCGCAGCAGGTGCAATGGATCGGCGCGCAGCCGACCGGCGCGCAGGGCGTGATCGGCGGAACGGGCGGAACGCCGTAGGCGCGCGCCGACTTCGGCGTTGGCACCGGGCGCGAAATCGCGCAAATCCGTGTTCAGACCCAAGATTACAGGGCGAAGAAGCGGAGAGATGCATGCGGACCCGATCGTCGACCCTGATCGCCATGATGCTCGCTGCCGCTGGCCCAGCGCGAGCCGATGACGTTCATATCGCGCCACCCTATCGGGATGCGCCGGAAATGACGGCACGCGCGGGCGAGCCCAAGGGAACGTTGCGCGGTTTCATCATGACCTCGCGCGAGAGCCGGATCTATCCGGGCATTCGCCAGCGCGACACCGAGGCGACGCGCCGGCGCGACCCATATGGCAACCGGCTCGCCGCGCCCGAAGCGGCGCAGTCCGAACCGGCGCCGTATCGACGCGAGGTTTTCGTCTATGTTCCCGCCGGGTATCGGCCGGGCACCAAGGCGCCGCTGCTGGTGGTGCAGGACGGGCGCGACTATGCGGCACGGGTGGCGGCGGCGCTCGACGGCTTGATCGCGCGGCATCGCGTGCCCGCGATGGTGGCGGTGATGATCCAGTCCGGCGGTGGCGACGCGCAAGGGTCCGAGCGCGGGCTGGAATATGATACCGTGTCGGACCGTTACGCGCGGTTCGTCCAGACCGAGGTGCTGCCGCGTGTGGAACACCTCTACGGCGTTCGCTTCACCGACGATCCTGCCGGCCGCGCGGCGATGGGCGGCAGCTCGGGTGCTGCGGCGGCATTCACGATGGCCTGGTTCCATCCCGAGTGGTTCGGCAAGGTGCTGTCCTATTCGGGAACGTTCGTGAATCAGGCGTCGCCCGCCGATCCCGCGACACCGCACGGTGCCTGGGATTATCATGACCGGCTGATCCCGGCGGCGCCGGCGAAGCCGATCCGCATCTGGATGGAGGTGGGCGAGCGCGACCTGCACTGGCAAGACCCGGAAACCACCTATCACAATTGGCCGATGGCCAATGATCGCATGGCGGCGGCGCTCCGCGCCAAACGGTATGACTATCGGTACGTGACCGCCGCCGGCGCGGTGCATGTCGACGGCGACGTGATCGCCCAGACCTTGCCCGGCGCGCTCGAATGGCTGTGGCGCGGCTATCCGCGCTGAGGATCAGGAGGCGGCCACGGCCACTTCGATCGCGGCCGGGGCGACCTTCGCCACTATGGGGGTGCAGGCGAGGACTTCGCCGTCGATCGAGATGCGTTGTGGCGGCCGCGTCGTGATGCGGAAGCACTTGCCCCGGAAATCCCGGCTGCATGCGTCCCGATTGCGCAGCTTGAAGAATTTGGCGAACCAGTCCTGCGCCAGTGCCAGCTTGCTCTCCCCCACGACGGCCTGAATCAACAGGTCGCGTGAAACCACCCCGCCTTTGTCCGAAAGCTCCACACCGCCGTGGTGCGTGCCGTTCAGGATGCGGACTTCGGTCGCCCACAGCCGGTGCGTCCGCGATCCGTCGTCGAGTTCCAGCCGGAACGCCTTGAAGCTGACCGCGGACTTGAGTGCCCAGGCCAGATAGCCGGCACGACCGGCATATTTCTTGAGCTTGTGCGGCACCGTCTCGCCGATCATCGTCGACAGGCCGATCGACGCGCCGTTCACGAAATAATCCTGGTCGATCATGCCGAGATCGACTCGCTTCCTGCGACCCGTGGCGATCACATGTATCGCGGCATCGAGGTCGAGCGGCAGATCGAGCGAGCGCGCGAAGCTGTTCGCCGTACCGAGCGGAAGAACGCCGAACACGCAATCCTTGCCGACCAGTTCATCGACCACGCCTGCCAAAGTGCCGTCGCCGCCGCCCACGATCACCATCGGCGTGCCCTTCGCCACCGCCGCGCGCGTGACCGCGGCGAGTTCCTTCGGCTCCTCGACGGCGTGCGTCGCGAGGAGCGTCACGCCCGCCGCCGCGAGCTTGGTACGCGCGGCATCGTAGAGATCCTGCCCTTTGCGCGAATGCGTGTTGACGATCAGCGTGGCCTCGCGCGGCAGCGGTTTCATTTCCATGCTGCAACAACGCGAGACGTGCGCACCGGCTCCCGGCGGCGACGCGAGGGAATCTGCAATCCTTACGCAAATGCTATGGCGCGGCCCGGAATCGCTCTCGAATTGCTATGCGGCGACGCATAATTCGTTGCACGCATGACCGAGCGCCCGCCTTCATCGCGCTGTTTCCACGGTGTCCGGCGGCGTCGTGCGTCTTCGCTCAGCAACAGCATGAGGAACATCGCCGTGGCGTTGGTTTGCACGCCGGAGCCCGACCCTGAGACTCGCCAGGTCGGGCAGGATGCCGCCGGGCACTGGCTGGTTCAGGACAGCGGTCGGCGCGCCGCACGCCTCGCGCCGCCGCCGGTCTGCGAGGACGCGCGCTGGCCTGCAGTGCTCGCCGCGCTCGCCGAGCTGCGGCACGCCAACCGCCACAGCATCCGCATCCTCGACATGGACTGCGGCGCCGGCAGCGTGCTGCTGCACGCGGTCCGTCACGCCCGCGCGCTCGGCTTCACCGCGATCGAGGCGCGCGGCGTCGATGGCGTGCCGGCGCTGATCGGCCGCGCCCGCGCCGCCGCCGCCGCGCTGATCGATCCGGCGATCGGCATCAGCTTCGAGACCGCAGACCTGATGACCGCGCTCGTCGCCGAGCACGACTTCCCGGCGGACATCCTGCTCTGGCATGGCCACGCCGCCGGGATCGAGCAGCCGGTCGTGGTCCGCGCCGTCGCCGCCGCTGCCCATCGGATCATCACCGATGCGCCGGCGCGGTGCGGAGCGCGCTGATGACTCGCCGTGATCTCGCGTGGCGCTGCGGCGGCGCTGTCCTGTTCGGACTCGCGTGCGCGAATGCGCTGGTCGATCGCCAGAGCAACGGCGGGGTGGATGGCGTGGTTCGCTTCGTACTCGCCATTTTTGCGATCGTGCTGATGCTCCAGGGCAAGCGTGTCGCGCTGCTGGTCCGGATCGAGCGCAGCCGTCACCGCCTGCTCGCCTCGGCGATCCGCGCGCGCCGGCGTGCCGCGCGCCCGCATCGATGACCGCGACCGATCGTCGACCTCGCATGACGCGCCTTCTCCGCGCGCGTGCGCTGGCGGTGCGGGGCGGCGGGGTTGCGGGCTGTCTGGCGGCGTATTTCGCGATCGGCGCGGTGGCGCGGGTCGATGCCGCCGCGCCTCGGCTCGCACTGGCCGCGATCGGCTTCCTATGCGGCAGCCTCGGCAGCGCGCTGCTTTGGCTCGGCGATCATGTCTTCGATCGAGTGGCTGTCAGCGATCGGTGGCGGCGGCAGCGATCGACGCCACCGCCTGATCGTCGCGTCTAGCGTGCTCAGTGATCCGCCGGGCGGTGGACGTCGATGCCCGTCTCGGAGCGCACGCGCTGCGCCGGGTAGCCGGCGCGGTCGATCGCGGCGCGCGGCGAGCGATCGAGCGTCGAGATCAGCCAGATCGCAACGAAGCCGGCCGGCACCGAAAACAGCGCGGGCGAGCTGTACGGGAAGATCGCGTGTTCGAACCCGAACACCGCGACCCAGATCACCGGTGACAGCACGGTCAGCCCGAACGCGCTGAGCAGCCCGATCGCGCCGCCCCAGGCGGCTCCTTGCGTTGTGCAGCCCTTCCACAGCAGCGACATCACCAGCACCGGAAAATTGCCAGACGCCGCCAGCGCGAACGCGAGGCTGACCATGAATGCGACGTTCTGCTTCTGGAAGATGATGCCGAGGATGATCGCGGCGATGCCGAGCAGCACGGTGGTGATCCGCGACACGCGCAACTCCTTGGCGGGTTCGGCACGCCCCTTGCGGATCACGCTCGCGTAGATGTCGTGCGAGATCGCCGAGGCGGCCGACAGCGTCAGCCCGGCGACCACTGCGAGAATCGTCGCGAACGCCACCGCCGAGATGAACCCGAGGAACAGGTTGCCGCCGATCGCATGGGCGAGGTGCATCACCGCCATGTTGTTGCCGCCGAGCAGCGCGCCCGCGCCATCGACATAGGCCGGGTTGAACGAGATCAGCACGATCGCGCCGAAGCCCAGGATGAAGGTCAGCGCGTAGAAATAGCCGATCCACACCGTCGCCCACAGGATCGACTTGCGCGCCTCGCGCGCGTCGGGAACGGTGAAGAAGCGCATCAGGATATGCGGCAGACCCGCCGTGCCGAGCATCAGCGCAAAGCCGAACGACAATGCCGAGATCGGGTCTTTGATGAACCCGCCCGGCCCCATGATCGCGCGGCCTTTCGCTGCGGCGTCGGCCGGCGACAGCCCGGTTTCCAGCGCGAGCCGGGTTTTCACCGCGACCGCGCGCGCGAACAGCGTCTCGAACGAGAAGCCGACGTGCGACATCACGCCGAGCACGAGGAAGGTCGCGCCGCACAACAGCATCACCGCCTTGATGATCTGCACCCAGGAGGTCGCGCGCATGCCGCCGAACAACACGTAAACCATCATCAGCCCGCCCACGACGATGATCGCGTAGAGATAGGGCAGGCCGAACAGCAACTGGATCAACTGCCCCGCGCCGACCATCTGCGCGATCAGGTAGAAGGACACGACCAGCAACGTGCTCACCGCCGAGAAGCTGCGCACCGGCCCTTGCAGGAAACGGTATGAGGCGACATCGGCGAAGGTGAAGCGGCCGAGGTTGCGAAGCTTCTCCGCGACGAGGAACAGCACGATCGGCCAGCCGACGAGGAAGCCGATCGCGTAGATCAGCCCGTCATAGCCGTCGTTGAAAATCTGCGAGGTGATGCCGAGGAACGACGCCGCCGAGCAATAATCGCCCGCCATCGCCAGCCCGTTCTGGAAGCCGGTGATACCGCCGCCGGTGTAGAAATCGGATACGGTGCGCGTGCGTCGCGCGGCGGCGGCGGTAACCCACAATGTGATCCCGACGAAGCCGAGGAACATCAGGATCGCCGTCCAGTTGGTCGATCGCGCCACCACCGCGCCAGAGAGCGCGGCGTTCGCGACCGAGGCCCAGCCGAGCAGCGCGAACGCGAGGGCGCCCCGTGCGAGCCGCGCCGTCACGCGATACTCTCCAACAAAGCGGCGAGCCGCGCGTCGTAGCTGCCGTTGGCGCGCCAGACATATACCGCGCAGATCGCGACCGTTCCCACCAGCATCGCCGCGCCGAGCACGACCGCGATGCTGGTCGCGCCGCCGGCGATGGGTTGTGCCATCAGCGGCTTGTCGAACGCGATCAGCGAAATGAAGCTGGTATAGACGATCACGGTGATCGCCGTCAGCGTCCAGGAGAAGCGTTGCCGGTCACGCACCAGCGCGCGGTAGCGTGGGTCGGTTGTGATCCGCGCTTCGCGGGCGGTGTCGGGAGCGGCGTGTGGCGTCATGCCGCATCATCGGCGAGGACGGCCGCGATGGCAACGGCTGCCGGGATGCGGGTCGATTTGCCGTGCTAAGCATCTGAAATCTCTGGCGTGAATGTGCCTGCTGGGGCAAGCTCGTCGCAACGGATGGCATGCGGGCGCCGCACGCCGCGAAATGGAGAGATCGATCGATGAAGGTGCGCTTGCTGACTCTGCTGGCTGGCTTCGTCGGCTCCGCCGCATCGGCCGCCCCGATCGTGAACATCGCGCAAGGCCGGCTGGAGGGCACCACGACGCGAGGCGTGTCGGCGTTCAAGGCGATCCCCTATGCCGCGCCGCCCGTCGCCGACCTGCGCTGGCGCGCGCCGCGACCGCCACGCACTTGGCCCGGCGTGCGGGCGACGACCGCGTTCGGGCCGGTATGTCCACAGGCGCCGGTGGGATGGGCCGGGCATGATCTCGATCGCACGAGCGAGGATTGCCTCACGCTGAACGTGTGGACGCCGCGCATGGCGACCGGTGCCCGCCTGCCGGTGCTGGTGTGGTTTCACGGCGGCGGATACACCGCCGGCGCCGGCTCACAGCGGACCTATGAAGGCTCCACTTTGGCGGGGCAGGGCGCGGTGATCGTCACCATCAACTATCGGCTGGGCGTGTTCGGTTATCTTGCGCATCCGGCGCTGAGCAAGGAATCACCTTACGCCACGTCGGGCAATTACGGGCTGCTCGATCAGATCGCGGCGCTGCGCTGGGTGCGCGCGAACATCGCCAAATTCGGAGGAGATCCGGCGAACGTGACCGTGTCGGGCCAGTCGGCGGGCGGCGGCTCGGCGATGCTGGTGACGGTGTCTCCGCTGGCGCGCGGGCTGTTCCGCAAAGCGATCTTCGAAAGCGGCGCGGCGCTTGGCATACCGGGGGCAGGGAGCGACGTTGGCCTCGCCTCGGCCGAGCAGGCCGGCGTGGCGTTTGCGCAGCGGCTTCACGCCGGCACGATCGCGCAGCTTCGCGCGATGCCGGCGGCGGCGCTGATCGCGACGGTCGCGCCGCGCATCGCCACCGCGCCGATCCGCGATGGCAAGATCGTCCCGCTGGACATCACCGCGGCCTATCGGAGCCGCCGCGATGCCGGCGTTCCGGTCCTGCTCGGCTGGAACAGTAACGAAGCGGCGCGCTTCCGAAATGGTGGCACACTGGCCGGGTATCTCACCGATACCCGCCAGACCTATCCGGTCATCGCGCCCGAACTGTTACGGCTGTATCCAGCGAACAGTGATGCGACGGCGCCGCGTGCGGCGCGAAATCTGATGAGCGATATCAGCTTCGGCTGGCGGAGCTGGAGCATCGCCGAGGCGCGCGCGATCGGAGGGACGGCGCCGGTGTTCCTGTATCAGTTCGACAATCCGCCGCCTCGCGCGGACGGATCGCGCAGTGACGGCGCGGTGCATTCCGACGAGCTCGATTATGTCTGGGGCAATCACGATCCGGCACGGCGCTGGACCGCGGCGGACACCGCGCTGGCCGGCGTGATGCAGCGTTACTGGGTTACCTTCATGCGAAACGGCGATCCGAACGGCCCCGGCCTGCCGCGCTGGGCGCCCTATGCGGGTGAACGAACGGCACTGTGGTTCCGCCCGGCGGGCCTGAAAAACGCGCGGCCGCTGCGCGCGGCCACACTCCGCGCGCTCGATCAGGTGCTTCATAACGAAGACAATCCCCGCCGCTGAGCCGAGATCGGGCGTGCCTCAGCGTACTCGCCCGGCGCGGTTCTCCAGCACGACGTTCGACAGCGTCGCGGTTTCGACCACGCCCGGAAGGTGCGAGGCGAAGCCGATGCCGACGTAGAAGGGCGCGGCGACGTGCAGCGTGATCGGCGCGCCATATTGGTGCATCGGCTCGCCTTGCTCGCTTACCCACAGCATGAACTGGTCGCCGCGCTTCTCGATGCCGATCCGCTTGGCGTGGAGCGTCACCAGGCTGTCGGGCGACTTGCCCCCCGGCAACCCGCCACGGCTGCCGATGCGATATTCCATGTCGCTGATCCGTTTGCCCGGCTCGGGCCGCTGGGCGAGGTGGATCATGCCGTCACCGTGCAGCGCGACGAACGCCTCCTTGGCATCGTCTTCCAGCGACTGGCGGATCACCAGCAGCGCCTTGTGGTCGCCGAACCCGCCCGCCGGATAGGCGATGTCCGCCGCCATCGAGACGTCCCCCGACATCTTTTTGAACAGAAAGCGGAATTCGTCGCGCGTGTACCAGACATTGTACCCGGCCGAGCGGATCGTGTAGGTGCCGTTCGCGAAGCTCGCGCTGCCGGGCGCGACCGCTGCGCCGACATCGGCTTGCCCCTCGAACACGCCGACCGGCGTGGCCTCGACGCGGCTGTCGCGGTGGAAGCCGGGCGGAGGGCCGACCTGAGCGTGTGTGGTCGATTGCGGATAAGCCCAGTCGGGCGCGATCGGCGCGCCCGGTGGACTATTCTGAAGCGAGCTGCCCGGCACGTCGGCGTGCTCCTGCGCATCGACCGGGGCCGCCTGCGCGGCGAGGGCTGCGATCGCGATCAGCCGGATGCGGGTTGCGATGCTCACTTCTCCGGGTCCGCCGCGACGAAGGGCGAGCAGCACGGCTTGCCGATCGCGTGCAGCTCCATGATCTCGGCGCGGGTGCCGTCGGGATCGAGCAGATTGAGCTGCCATTTGGCGTCGCGGCCGATCTTGGGCGTCTGTTGCTGGCCGTCGAGTCGCTCGCCGTTCCACAGCAAGGTATAGGCCACGCGGATATCGGGCACACCGAGCGCGAAATGGTTGAGCACGCCCAAATTCGCCGCGCTCATATCGGCGGGGATGCCGGTGGTGTTCGGGGTGCCGATCACCATATATTCGATCCAGTCGCGCCCGTCGGGAAGCTGGAGCGAGATCCAGGTCGGATGGTCGTCGCGCATCCCGCCTTCCCAATAGGGTTTGAACCCGAGGATATCCTTGTAGAACCGGTCCTCGTTCGGGCGATTGTGGATGACGAAGCCGGCGTGCATGACATGGCTCGACAGCGGGTTGGCCGGCACGGCGGGCGGCGTCGCCGGCGGCTGCATGAATTGAACCGTCGTTCCCTCCGGATCGGTCACGGCGAACCAGCGGCTGCCGTCGGGCGCGGTGGTGAGCCGCGCGGGAACCTTGACGCCCTTCGCCGAGAGGTATTTTCGCATACCCTCGGCGTCGGGCGTATCGAACGCGATATGCGCGAGCCGGTTGATCGAGCGATAGCCGGGTGGCAGCGGCAGCACCTCGACGAACTGGGTGGGTGCGAAATGATAGCGTGCGCCCGTCGTGTTTTCGGGATCGGCCAGTTTCACCGCCCCCAGATCATGGACGTAGAACCGCTCGCTTTTTGCGATATCGCTCGAATAGACCGCGATGTGCGACACGCTGGCGAGCGGCGGACGCGCCGGCGCCTGCGCGATCGCCGATGCCGGCAGCGCGAGCGCTACCAATACGGCGCTCCAGTGGATCCTTGGTCTCATGAACCCTCTCCTGATTTGTCTTGTCGTTAGCGTTCCCGTACCGCGTTCTGTCTGCGCTGTCGCCCGAATAGCGGCGCAGCCGATCGAACGGGGCGGCTGCAAATGGCACGCCGGGCCTTGCCAAAATTGATCGAGATAAGGTTCGGACCGGATATTTCCTCCCTCCCCGGAGTTGGGCGCTGACCAGCAGGGGGGAGACCATGACGGCGACGGCCTTTTCGCGAATCGGCACCCCGCAAGGCTCCGCGGGAGCGGAGCGGAAGCGCGCGACTGGGGCGCTCCAGGCGCTCAACTTCTTCATGGCCGACATGCAGGCAGGGATCGGCCCGTTCCTCGGCGTGTTTCTCCAGCAGCGCGGCTGGGCGACCGGGCCGATCGGAACGGTGATGACGATCGGCGGCGTGGCCGGCATGGTCATGACCGTCCCGGCGGGCGCCTTCATCGATCATACCGAGAAGAAACGTTGGGTCGTCGTCATCACAGGCATCTGCACGGTGCTGGCGTCGTTCCTGATCTTGTGGTCGCATTCCTGGGCGGTGGTGACGGTAAGCCAGGTGGCGACGGCGGTCGCCGGCGCGGCGATCGGCCCCGCCGTCACCGGCATGACGCTCGGCGTCGTGCGGCAGAGCGGCTTCAACGCTCAGAACGGCCGCAACCAGGCCTGGAACCACGCCGGGAACATGGTCGGCGCGGGATTGTCCGGCTGGCTCGGCTGGAAATATGGGATGCCGGCGATCTTCTATCTCGCCGCCGCTTTCGGCGTGCTCGCGATCATCACCGTGCTTTCGATCCCCGAGCGCGCGATCGATCACCGCGCGGCGCGTGGGCTCGAGACGGAGAAGGATGGCGACGGCACGCATCGCGGCCAGGCCGAGGGCTTCAGGACTTTGCTCGGCAACAGGCCGATGCTGATCCTCGCCGCCGCATTGGCCTGCTTCCACCTCGGCAATGGTGCGATGCTGCCGCTCTATGGCATGGCGGTGGTCGGGGCGGGCAAGGGCAATGCGGCGATGTTCACGGCGACGACGGTGATGGTTGCGCAGGCGGTGATGATCGTCGCGAGCCTCGTCGCGATGAAGGTTGCCGCCGGGCGCGGCTATTGGCTGGTGCTGCTGATCTCGTTCGCGGCGTTGCCGCTGCGCGCGTTCCTCGCGGGATCGTTCATCGAACATTGGGGCGTGTGGCCGGTGCAGGCGCTCGACGGGATCGGCGCCGGCCTGCAGAGCGTCGCCGTGCCCGGCCTCGTCGCCTGTCTCCTCAACGGTACCGGGCGCGTGAACGTCGGGCAGGGCGCGGTGATGACCGTTCAGGGGATCGGCGCAAGCCTGTCGCCCGCGATCGGTGGATGGCTGGCGCAGCTTCTCGGCTATCACGCCGCGTTCCTCATTCTCGGCAGCTTCGCCTTCGCGAGCCTCGCGTTGTGGCTCGGCTTCGCCGGCACGCTGCGGCCGGCCTGCTCCGGCAGGCGCGCGGTGGCAGAACGATGAACGTCCCTCGAAAGCACGGTCGCGATCGATGACGATGGCGACGTTCACGACCTGGGCGATCGCCGGGCTCGCCACGGCGGGCGTGATCGCGCGTCCGATGCGCTGGCCCGAGTGGATCTGGGCGTTGGCGGGCGCGGCGCTGCTGATCCTGCTCGGGCTGATGCCGGCGGCGGCAGCGGGCGTGGCCGTTGCCAAGGGGCTGGACGTCTATCTGTTCCTGGTCGGCATGATGCTGCTCAGCGAAGCCGCGCGCGAACATGGCGTGTTCGACTGGGTGGCGGCGACGGCGGTCAACCACGCCGGGCGATCACGCGCGCGGCTGTTCGCCCTCGTCTATGCGACCGGCGTCGTCGTCACGACCTTCATGTCGAACGACGCGACGGCCGTCGTTTTGACCCCGGCCGTATTCGCCGCCGCCAGGAAGGCGAAGGCGGACCCATTGCCGCTGCTGTTCGCCTGCGCGCTGATTGCCAATGCCGCGAGCTTCGTGTTGCCGATCTCGAACCCGGCCAATCTCGTTCTATACGGCGGACATATGCCGCCGCTGGCGCAGTGGCTGCGATCGTTCGCGCTGCCCTCGCTCGCGTCGGTCGCGGTGACGTTCGTCGCGCTGCGCGTGATCGAGCGCGAACGGCTGGCGGGCGATTGCGAGAGCGACGTCGCGCGGCCGGCGCTGTCGATCGGCGGGAAAGTCGCCGCGGCCGGCATCCTGTCGACGGCCGCGCTCCTCGTGACGGTCTCGGCGCTCGACCGGCAACTCGGCCTGCCCGCAGCACTCGCCGGAATCGTCACGGCTGCGAGCGTGTCGGCGCTCGCCCGCCGCTCACCGATGATCCTGGTGCGGGGGGTGTCGTGGGGCGTGCTGCCGCTGGTCGCGGGGCTGTTCGTGCTGGTCGAAGCGCTCGACCGTACCGGTGTGATCGGGCTGGTCGCGGCCGCGCTTCGCGGGACCACGGGCGATCCACGCGGCGGCGCCGCGGCCTCGGGCGCGATCGTGGCGCTGGCCTCGAACCTCATGAACAACCTGCCGGCCGGGCTGATCGCCAGCACCGCGGTGGCGCAGGCGCATCCACCCGCCGTCGTCACGGACGCCCTGCTGATCGGGGTCGATCTCGGCCCCAATCTGTCGGTGACGGGGTCGCTCGCGACGATCCTGTGGCTTCAGGTGATCCGGCGCGAGGGGGAGGATGTCGGGTTCCGCGCGTTCCTCAAGGTCGGCGCGGTGACGATGCCGTTGGCTCTGGTCGCGGCGCTCGGCGTGCGTCTCGCGCTTGGCTGACGCATCGAACGCGCCGGCGGCGATCAGCCAGCGCCCCAGAGGCGTTCCGGCACCATGATTTTGCCATCCTCATAGAGTCCCTCGGCGAGCGGATCGTCCGCCACGAACCACGGGCCGTCGAGGTCGACGATGTCGCAGAGCTGGGCGAGGACGAAAGCGGGCGCCGCCGAGAGCGTCGCCCCCGCCATGTTGCCGACCATGACCTTGAGACCGAGGTGACGCGCGCGCTCCACCATCATCAGCGCCTCGGTCAAGCCGCCGCATTTATCGAGCTTGATGTTGAGAACCTGAAAAAGATGGTGGCGCGCTTCGAGCTCGGCCAAGTCGAGGATGCTTTCGTCGGCGGCGACCGGAACGGGCGACCGCCAACCGTCGAGCAGCGCCTCCGCCCCACGTGGCACCGGCTGTTCGAGCAGCGACACGTCGTGGTCGACCAGCATCGCCGCCAGCGCATCCAGGTCCGTCGCGCCATAGCCCTGATTGGCGTCCACGCCGAGCCAGACGTCCGGCCGCGCGGCGCGCACCGCGCGAACGCGCTCGGCATCCGCGACAAGATCGCCGTCGAGCTTGAGCTTGAGCGCCGCCACCATCGGAAAGCCGGCAAGGCGGCGAAGGATTTCCGCCGGATCCTCCGCCGGCAGCGTGAAGGTGGTAACGCGCGGCAGCGGCGCAGAAATGCCGGCGAGCCGCCAGACGGGGGTACCCGCCCGAAGCGATTCGAGTTCCCATAGCGCGCAATCGAGCGCGTTCCGGGCGCCCCCCGGCGGCAGCAGCGTGCGGAGCGCCTGCCGGTCGATCCCCGTCTCCACCGCGCTTCGGCATCGTTCGAGTTCGCGTTCGATATGATCGGGATCGTCGCCAAGGTAATAGACGCCCGCCGCCTCGCCGCGTCCGGTGAAGGTGCCGTCCGACACTGTCGCGATCACCGCCGGCATCGATTCGAACAGATAGCCGGAAATCCGGAACGGCTCGCGAAACAGCATGGCGTCGCGGCGGTGAGCGAGGATGAGGGCGCTGGTCATGGCCGTTCCATCCCACGGATGCAGCCATGTTTCAATATAAGAAACAGCGTTTCAGTGGCCCGCCGGTTTTTCCGCGCCGTCAGAGCTCGCGCTCTGTCGGGCGAGCGTGGCGAAGCGCTGCATGCCCGGTCCCGCGCAGACCGACAGCACGCGGCAGGGCGATTCGCCCACCCGGACGTAGCAATGCGCCATCCCGCTATCGAAATAGACCGAGTCGCCCGCGCTGAGCCGCAGCGGCGCGTATAAGTCGGAATGCAATTCCATCGTGCCCGAGAGGACGTACAGATATTCCTCGCCCGAATGCCGGACGAGCCCGCCGATCTCCTCCACGCTGCACGCCTTCACATCGATGATGATCGGCACCATCATCTTGTCGAGCAAATCACCGGCCGGGTAGAGATGGGCGTAGCGGTCCGTCGTGGCACCCTGGCGATCTCCGGCGCGCGCGACGCTGCGGCGGCCCAGCGCGGCAGGGGGCTTCTCCTCGGGAGCCGCGGCGGCGATGAGGCCGGCGATGTCGATCTCCAACCCCTGCGCCAACCGCACCAGCTTGTCATAGGTCATCGCCATCTTGCCGTTTTCGAGCTTCGACAGCGTCGAAAAAGGCATGTCGAGACGTGCCGCGAGCGCCCTCAGCGTCAGCCCTTTTTCGAGGCGGGCGGCGCGCAGCACGCGGCCGGGATGGGGAATGGGGGCCGGTTTCGTCATTGCTTCTCCGCGCGCAGCCTAGCGCAAAGCCTGGATGTGGGGAACTGTCGTGCGCGCAGGAGAAAAATGTTGCTTTAAATGAAACATGCGGCATGATGCGGCCAAATCCAGGGGAGTATGGCAATGACGTCCGGATTTCGAGCGAGAGCGTGCTGGCTGTCCTCCGCGGCGTTGCTCACCGCCTCGGGCGCGTACGCGCAGCAAGCGAGTCCGCCGCTCGTCATTGATCGGACGGCTGCCGATTCCGACACCATCGACGATATCGTCGTCACCGCGCAGAAGCGGGCGCAAACGCTGATCGAAATCCCGCAGTCGATCTCGGTCGTGTCGGGCGACGTGCTCGAACAGCGCCACGCCACCAGCCTGATCGATTATGCGTCGCTTGTTCCCGGGCTGAGCATCCAGCAGCAGAATGCTGGCGAGAGCCGCATCATCCTGCGCGGCATCAACACCGGCGGCTCGAGCCCGACCGTGGCGGTCTATATCGACGACACGCCGTTTGGATCGAGCACGGGCCAAACCAACGCCGCGCATCTGGCCGGCGATATCGATCCCTTCGACATCGAGCGGATCGAAGTGCTGCGCGGGCCGCAGGGCACGCTGTACGGCGCCAACTCGCTCGGCGGCCTCGTCAAATACGTCACCGCCGAGCCCAAATTCGACCGGATTTCGGTGCGGGGGCAGGGGGGCATCGAGACCGTAGATGGCGGCGGCGTCGGCTGGTCGGGGAACGGCGTCGTCAACGTGCCGCTGAGCGATACGCTCGCGGTGCGCGCGAGCGGCTTTTATCGCGAGATTCCAGGCTATATCGACAGTGTCGGCATCCGCGCCTCGGACATAAACCACACCGCGAATTACGGTGGGCGGGCGTCGCTGCTGTTCCGGCCCAGCGAGCGGTTTTCGGTCCGGTTGACCGCGCTCGCGCAGAATATCCGCGCGCACGGACGCGACACCGTCGATGTCGATCCGGCGACGCTCAAGCCGATCACCGCCGATCCGTTCACCGGCGAACCGGGCAAGGGCCTGCTGCGCTACCAGACGCTGCGGGAAGGAAACCGCGTCGATTACCGGCTCTATTCGGGGACGGTCGCTTATGATTTCGGGCCGGTGAGCCTGACGTCGATCACGAGTTACGCCACACTGCGCCAGCACGAAGACATCGATGCGACCCCGTTGCTCGGCGACATCGGCCCTTTCTACGGCGCGGCGACGCCGTTCGGCACCAATCAGCCCTCCGACATCCGTCAGAAGAAGTTTTCACAGGAGATCCGGCTCACCTCCGCCAAATCCTCCCGTTTCGAGTGGCTGATCGGCGGCTATTACACGCGCGAACCGGGCCGTATCTTCCAACTCTATCGTCCGTTCGATCCGACGACCGGCGCGCTTCTGCCGCAGGCGGGGACGATCCCGGCCGATCTGCTCGGCCCCGGTGTTCCGGCCGCGCCCCTGCCGTTCAGCCAGTTCCTCGTTGCACAACTCGATTCCACCTATAAGGAATATGCCGGGTTCGGCAGCGCCACGCTGCATCTGACGCATGCCTTCGATATCACCGGCGGAGTCCGCTACAGCCATAATGAGCAGGACACCGCGCAGACGCTCGGCGGCGCGTTCGCGGTGGTGCAGGGCGCGGACGTAACCTCGCTGGGGCGATCGTCCGAAGGCGTGTGGACGTGGTCATTCTCGCCGCGCTACGAACTCAACCGGCGGGTCGCCGTATATGCGCGCGTCGCCAAGGGCTATCGCCCCGGCGGCCCAAACGTCGTTCCACCCGGCGCACCAGCGGACTACCCCGCACGGTTCCGCGCCGATACGCTGATCAGCTATGAAGCCGGCGTCCGCGCCGAAACCCCCGACCGCACCTTCGGCGTGGATGCGTCCGTCTATTATCTCGACTGGAAGGACACGCAGGTCACGACGACCTTCCAAACCTCGATCGGACCGGTCAGCGCCGACGGCAACGGCGAGGGGGCGAAGAGCTACGGCGGCGAAGTGACCGCGACCCTGCGGCCGACGCGCGGGTTCCTCGTCGTCGGTTCGGCCGCGTACAATTACACCGCGCTCAAGGGCGACATCCTGGTCGGCGGCGCGGACGGCGATCAACTGCCCTATGCGCCGCGCTGGACCGCGACGCTCTCCGCCGATTACGACTGGGCGATCGGCGGCAAGGTGAAGGCGTTCGTCGGCGGCACCATCGCGATGATCAGCGACCGTCCGGCGGATTTCGACACCGGCTATCAGACCACGTTCGGGCATCGGCTCATCCTCGATGGCTATGAAACGATCGATCTGCGCGCCGGCCTCGAGATGAAGCCGTTCACGCTCAGCGTCTATGCCAGGAACCTCGCCAATGCCGGCGGGCAGACCTACGCCGGCGCCTACGGCACACGCTATGCGGGCTTGAGCGACGTCGCGCTCATCCGCCCACGAACGATCGGCCTCACAGCGGGATTCGAATTCTGATGCGCAAGCAACTCACCCAAGCCGTTGCCCGCTTGCTCGGGCTGGTCATGCCGTCCCTGCTGTTGATCGGAGGGCCGATCGCCGCGCAGGTACCCGCGACCCTCGTTCCCGCGAAGCCGGCGGCGGCGACCCAAACCGCCCCCGCCGCGACGGCGGCGACCGGCGTGCCGGCGCTGACCAAGGCCGATGTCGACGCCTGGCTCGACGGGCTGTTCCCGTACGGTCTCGACACCGGCAACATCGCTGGCGCTGTCGTGGTGGTGGTGAAGGACGGGCAGGTCGTGACCGAGCGCGGCTATGGCTATGCCGACCGCAAGGCGGGCAAACGGGTCGATCCCGACACCACGCTGTTCCGCCCGGGCTCGATCTCGAAGCTGTTCACCTGGACCGCGGTGATGCAGCAGGTCCAGGCGGGCAAACTCGACCTCGACCGCGACATCAACACCTATCTCGATTTCAAGATTCCGGCCGCGTACGGCAAGCCGGTCACGCTGCGCAATTTGATGACGCATACCGGCGGATTCGAGGAGACCGCGAAATATCTGATCGCGACCGATCCGCGCGACAATCGTCCGCTGGATGTCGCGCTCAAACGCTCGATCCCCGCGCGCATCTACGCGCCCGGCACCATGCCGGCCTATTCGAATTACGGTGCGTCGCTGGCGGGGTATATCGTCCAGCGCGTCTCCGGCGAGGCGTTCGAGGCCTATGTGCAGCGCCACATCTTCGCGCCGCTCGGCATGACCCGGTCGAGTTTCGTACAGCCCCTGCCGGCCGATCTCGCGCCGCTGCTGTCGAAAGGCTATGTCACCGCGTCCGACGATCCCAAGCCTTATGAGATCATTCCGCTATCGCCGGCGGGTGCGCTGTCCGCGACCGGCGCGGACATGGCGAAGTTCATGATCGCCCATCTCTCGTCGGCGAATCCGTTGCTCGACGCGAAGACCGCCCGGCTGATGTACGCCACCGCCAACACGCCGATCCCGGGCATGCCGGGTATGGCGCTCGGCTTCTATCACGAAGATCGGAACGGGCTGAACATCATCGGCCACGGCGGTGATACCGACTGGTTCCACTCCGACCTGCACCTCTATCTCGACAAGGGCGTAGGGCTGTACATGTCGTTCAACAGCGCGGGTAAGGACGGCGCCGCGCACGTCCTGCGCCAGCGCGTGTTCGACAGTTTCACCGACCGTTACTTCCCCGCCAAGCCTGCCGCGCAGCCGACACTCGACACCGCGGCCGAACATGGCCGCGCGATGGCGGGCAATTATGTCAGCAGTCGCGGTTCGACGACCAATTGGCTGCGCATCGCGAATCTGATCGGCCAGCCGACCGTGGCGCTGAACGCGGACGGCACGATCACGGTCTCGGCGCTGACCGATCCGGCCGGGGTGCCGAAGCGCTGGCGCGAAGTGGCGCCGTGGCAATGGCAGGAGGTCGGCGGCTCCGATCGGCTCGGCGCCAAGGTGCGCGACGGTCGCGTACTCGCGTTCGCGCCGCAGGGTTTCGCCCCGATCTTCCTGTTCGTGCCGGCAAGCACGGGCATGAACGCGGTGTGGATCGTGCCGGTGCTGCTCGCCGCGCTGGCGGTGATGCTGGTGGTTGCGCTGAACTGGCCGATCGTTGCGCTCGCCCGCCGGCGTTACGGCTATCGCTCGCCGCTGTCGGGAAGGCCATTGGTGCTGCGCCGCACGACCGCGCTCACCGCCTGGATCATGCTGGTCATCGCCGTCGGCTGGATGGGAATGCTCAGCGCGCTGAGCAGTGACGTCGCCTATTTCGACGGGCGTCTCGATATCTGGATGCGGCTGCTGCAGTTGCTGTCGCTGGCGGCGATCGTCGGCACGGCGTTCGCGGTCTGGAACGCCGTGTCGATCGCGCGCGCGCCACAAAGGCGTATCGTGGCGCTGCTATGGTCGGTCGTTGTCGCGGTGGCGATGCTGTTCCTGGTGTGGCTGATGTTCGACATGCGCACCCTGACGCCGAGCCTGAACTTTTGAACGCGCCGCTCGGCACGGTGACGGCGGGGGCGCCTCCCGCGAAGGGGCGAACCCTGTTCGGGCATCCGCCCGGTCTGACCGTGTTGTTCATGACGCAGATGTGGGCCGAATTCTCCTATTTCGGCCTGCAGGCGCTGCTGGTCTATTACATGACCCAGCATCTCGGCTTCGGCCAGGCCAAGTCGTCGCTGATCTACGGCGCCTATGGCGCGGCGGCGTTCTTCAGCCCGTTCTTCGGCGGCATCGTCGCCGATCGCTGGCTCGGGCGGACCCGCAGCGTGGTGGCCGGTGCCTTGCTGATGATGTGCGGCCATTTCGCGATGGCGTTCGAGGCGCTGTTGTTCCCGGCGCTGGCGCTGGTCGCGGTCGGCAACGGGCTGTTCATGCCGCCGCTCGCGGTTCAGGTCGGCGATCTCTACGCCGACGGCGACCCGCGGCAGGCGCAGGCGTTCAGCGCATATTACATGGGTATCAATCTCGGCGGTCTGCTCGCGCCGCTGGTGTGCGGCACACTGGGGGAACTCTATGGCTGGCACTGGGGCTTCGCGGCGGCGGGCTTCGGCATGTTCGCGGGCCTCGTCATCTACTTGCGCTTCCGGCATCTGCTCCCGGACGAACCGCGCGGCACGGTGCGGACGCTGACCGGTGCCCCCGTCGGGCTTTCGGCGGCGGAATGGGGCGATCTGCGGCTGCTGATCGCCATCGTCGGCGTGGTGGTGCTGTTCCGCATCGGTTACGAGCAGAGCGGCAACGTCATCGCTTTATGGGTCGCGCAGCAGACGGACCGCGGCGTCGCGCTGTTCGGCACGCGCTTCGAAATCCCGGCGACCTGGTTCCAGTCGATCAATCCCTTGCTCATCATCGTGCTGACGCCCTTCCTGATGCGGTATTGGGCGTACCGCGCCAGACATCGGGGGCCGGCGAACCTGCTCGCGCGGATGAGCCTTGGCTGCCTGATCGCGGCGCTGTCGATGGTGGTGATGGTGATCGCCGCCGCGCTCAACGCCGAGACCGGTCAGCCGGTCTCCGCCGCATGGGTGATCGGCTATTTCGTCCTGCTGACGATCGGAGAATTGCTGGTCATCCCGGTCGGGCTGACTTTGGTCGGCGCCCTGTCTCCACTGCGGATCGCGGCAATGGCGATGGGATCCTGGTACATCGCCAAGTTTCTCGGCAGCCTGCTCGCAGGAGCGACCGGCAGCTATTGGGGAACCGTTCCGGCGACGCTGTTTTTCGGGCTCGGCGCCGGCTCGGTGTTCATCGCCGCGGTGTTCCTTCTGGCGCTGAGCCGGGCGCGGCCGATCCGGATCGGGTAAGTCAGCGGCATATGTGCGCGATGGCTCGCGCGAAAGCGGTGCAAGCTTCCCGCCGACGCTCTGAACTGTCGCTGAATCTTGAAAAATGGTGCCGCTTACAGGACTCGAACCTGTGACCCCCGCATTACGAATGCGATGCTCTACCAACTGAGCTAAAGCGGCATCTTCTTGAGCGACGATGTGGATCGTCGCTCGTGAGGGCGGGCGCTTATCAGGCGGAAGCGGGTGTGGCAAGCGCAGGATTGCGCGGAGCCGTCGGCGGCGCCGATTTACGCGGCGTTTACCAAGGCGGGGGCATGATCGCCCGGGAAACGGGATTCGCAGCCGAATCGCGCAAAGGGTCGGGTGGCGCATGGATGATGTTCGCGGGATCGGGGACGACCGGGATGCGGCGGGCGATACGGACGCTCGCGCGGGCGATGTCGATGGGCCCCGGCTCGACATCGGTGCCGACGAGCGGCGTTTACATGTGCGCGCGTACAACCATTGGGTCTCGCTGTTGCGCGGGCGCGCCTACCCGTCGATCGACGATCTCGATCCCGCCGAGACCACGGATTTCGCGCCGAACGGTGTGCTGCTCGACTTCTCGGCAGGGGTGGAGAACCCCGCGATATCGTTCGTCGGCGGTGCCCTGCGCGAGGAATGCGCGATCGACTGCTCGATCACGCATATATCGCACGTCCCGAGCCGATCGCTGCTGTCGCGGCTGACCGACCATTACCTCCAGATCATCGCGAACGCCGCGCCGATCGGCTTCGAAGCCGAGTTCGTCAACGCGCGCGGGCACAACACGCTGTACCGCGGCATCCTTATGCCATTCTCCTCGCACGGGGACTCGATCGACTTCATCTACGGCGTCATCAACTGGAAGGAACTGGTCGACGACGCGACGCAGACCGCGCTCGACCGCGAACTCTCGGCGGCGGTGCGGAGCGGACCGGCCGCCGGCGCGGCGCTCGGATGGGCCGACGGGCCGAGCGGCGTGCTCGACGACGACCCGCTCCTGCCGGTCGCCGCGACCGGCGCGACGATATTCGATCACCTCGCGCTTGCACGCGACAGCGCCGAAGCGGTGCGCATCGCCGAGGCCGAGGCGCGCGACGCGCTCTTTCGTACGCTGCATCGCGCCTATGCGTTGGCTGCCGCGACGAATGCCGATCCGCGCGGCTATGAGGCGTTGCTGGAAGATGCCGGGGTGCGCCTTCATCTACGCGCGCCGATGGTGCCGGTCCTCGAACTTGTCTTCGGCCGCGACTACGACCAGGCCCGACTGGCCGAATATGCCGCGGTCCTCGCCTATTCGCACCGCATCGGTATCGCGGCCGACGGGCTGCGGGCCTTTCTCGAACAGGCCGAGGGTGGCCTTGAAGGCATCGCCTGTGCCGAGCGCGATGCGCGCATCGACCCGGCGTGAGTTGCTATCGTCCTGACGCGCGGCAACGATTCCGTGCTGCTTAATCAGGCAGTCCGCCGGATGTCTGCCTGATTTTTTCGCATCAGGTTACCCGCTACAGGGTGCCCCAACCAAATCCGCACCCTATAGAGTTCGCACACGAACACGCATGGGACGAGGCATGGCAAAGACGACGCAGAAACCGCTGGCGGAGGCGCTCGCCGCCCGGTTGACCAAGAATGCGCTGCCGGGCGAGCTGCAGGGATTCGACAAAGCGGCGTGCAGGGAGGCGGCCGCGTTCGTCGCGGCGACGGGCGCGAAGCGGCGTCCCGGTACGCCGGTGCTCGCACTGGAACCGCTCGCGGTCACCGATCCGCGCCGCCGCATGCGCCTCGCCATCATCAACGACGACATGCCGTTCCTCGTCGATTCGATCGCCGCCGTGATCGGCGCGCATGACGTCGCGATCGACCGCATCATCCACCCCGTGATCGGCGCGACCCGCGACGCCGAGGGCAATCTCACCGCGATCGGCGATGCCGGGGCGGGCGGCACACCCGAATCGATGATCTATCTCGAACTGGAACGGGCCGACGCGCGCGACCGGCGCGAGCTGATCGCCGCGCTCGAACACAGCCTCGCCGACGTGCGCGCGGCGGTGCAGGATTGGGACGCATTGCAGGCCGCGATGGCCGCCGATGCGGACGCCCTCGGCGACAGCGAGGGCGCGGCGCTGCTGCGCTGGTTCCTCGATCGCAACTTCACCCTGCTCGCGCACGAATTGTGGCACGATGGGCTGGTCTCCGCGCTGGGCATCGCGCGCAACGGCCATGCCGTGCCGATCCTCGCGGAAACGTCGCGCGAACTGGCGATGGCGTGGTTCGCCAAGGGGGGCGAGGCGCCGCTGCTGCTTAAGTCCAACCAGATTTCGTCGGTGCATCGCCAGGTGCCGCTCGATCTCGCGCTGGTGCCGGTGCTGAGCGATGGCGAGGTCGTGGGCCTGTCGATCCACGCCGGCCTGTGGACGAGCGGGGCGGTCGCGTCGCCGCCGCAGGAGGTGCCGGTGCTGCGCACGCGGCTGGCGGCGCTCGAGAAGAAGTTCGGCTTCGATCCCAACGGCCATGCCGGCAAGGCGCTGACGCATGCGCTCGCCTCGCTGCCGCACGATCTCGCGACGGGTTTCGCGCCCGATGCGCTCGAGGAACTGGCGCTCACCGCCATGTCGCTCGCCGACCGGCCACGCCCCAAGCTGGTGCTGGTGCGCAGCATCCTTGGGAGGCATCTGTTCGCGTTCGTCTGGCTGCCGCGTGACGACCTTACCACCGGGCGGCGCGTCGCGATCGGCGAGTTGCTGGTCGAGGCCGCGAACGGCAGCCTGCTCAATTGGGCGATCGCGATGGACGGCGTGACCGCGCTGATGCGCTACACGCTCGATCTGCGCGGGGCGGGGGTGATGCCTGATGCCGCCGCGCTCGACGCGCGGATCGCGCGGATGGTGCGCGGTTGGGTTCCTGCGGTCGAGGCGGCGCTGGGCGAACAGGTCGAGCCGGCGCGCGCGACGCGGCTGGCGCTCCGCTATGCCGCGAGCTTCCCGCAGGGCTATCGCAACGCCAAGTCGCCGGAGGAAGCGGCGAGCGACATCGTCCGCCTCGCGCGGTTGGAGACGCCCGATGCGCGTTCGGTGCGGCTCTACCGCGACGCGGCCGGGGCGCTTCGGCTCAACATCTACCGGCAGGGCGGTGCCTTGGCCTTGTCGGACGCGGTGCCCGTGCTGGAGAATTTCGGCTTCCGCGTGATCGAGGAGCAGCCGACCGCACTCAGCGACGAGGGCAGGAGCTTCGTCCATGAATTCCTCGTCGAGACGGCGGGCGATCCGCTGGCCGGTGATGTCGCCGTGCTGGAGGAGGCGATTCGCGCCGTGTTGGAGGGCGCGGCCGAGAATGACGCGTTCAACCGGCTGATCATCGACGCCGGCGTGGCCCCGCGTTCGGTGGTGCTGCTGCGCGCCTGGTTCCGCTATCTGCGCCAGGCGGGGCTGACCTATGGCCTCGCCACCGTCTCGGATGCGTTGCGGCGTGCGCCCAAGGTCGCGGCGGCGTTGATCGAGCGCTTCGATGCCGCGCATGATCCCGCGCGCAAGCGTCGCGATGTCGCCGCAGCCGATGCCGCGATCGAACACGGGCTGGACGGAGTCTCGGCGATCGACGACGATCGCATCCTGCGCGCGCTGCGCAGCGTGATCGCCGCGACCCTGCGCACCAACGCCTTCGCGCCCGCCGGGCAGGCGGCGCTCGCGTTCAAGCTCGACAGCCACGCGATTCCCGGGCTGCCGGCGCCGCTGCCGTGGCGCGAAATCTGGGTGTACAGCCCGCGTGTCGAAGGCATCCATCTCCGCGCCGGCCCCGTCGCGCGGGGCGGTCTGCGCTGGTCCGACCGGCGTGACGATTTCCGCACCGAAATCCTCGGGCTGATGAAGGCGCAGCGCGTCAAGAACGCGGTGATCGTACCGACCGGTGCCAAGGGCGGTTTCTATCCCAAGCAACTGCCTTCGCCTTCGAACCGCGACGCGTGGTTGGCGGAGGGCACCGAAAGCTACCGCGTGTTCATCCGCGCGCTCCTCTCGGTCACCGACAATATCGTCGAGGGCGCGGTGACGCATCCCGCCGATGTCGTCGTGCATGACGGTGACGATCCCTATTTCGTTGTCGCCGCCGATAAGGGCACGGCGACCTTCTCCGATGTCGCCAACGCGATCGCGATCGAGCACGGCTTCTGGCTGGGCGACGCGTTCGCGAGCGGCGGCTCGGTCGGCTACGATCACAAGGCGATGGCGATCACCGCGCGCGGCGCGTGGGTATCGGTTCAGCGCCATTTCGCCGAGCGGGGCATCGACGTGCAGACCCAGCCGATCCGGGTGGTCGGCTGCGGCGACATGTCGGGCGACGTGTTCGGCAACGGCATGCTGCTCTCGAAGACGCTCAAGATCGTCGCGGCGTTCGATCACCGCCACATCTTCCTTGATCCCGATCCCGATCCGGCGGCGAGTTGGAACGAGCGCGCACGCATGTTCGCGCTGCCGCGCTCGTCGTGGGCCGATTACGACGCGAGCCTGATCTCCAAGGGCGGCGGCGTGTTCCCGCGCACCGACAAGGTCATCAAGCTCTCCAAACAGATCCGCGCCGTGCTCGGCATCGAGGCGGCGGAGCTCGAACCGGGTGCGCTGATCTCGGCGATCCTGAAAGCCCCGGTCGATCTGCTGTGGTTCGGCGGCATCGGCACCTATGTGAAGGCGGCGGCCGAGAACAACATCCAGGTCGGCGATCCCGCCAACGATCGGCTGCGCGTCGATGCCGAGCAGGTCCGCGCGACGGCGATCGGCGAGGGCGCGAACCTTGGCGTGACGCAGGCCGGGCGCATCGCCTTCGCGCTCAAGGGCGGGCGGATCAACACCGACTTCATCGACAATTCGGCGGGCGTCGATTGCTCGGACAATGAGGTGAATATCAAGATCGCGCTCAACCGCGAGATGATCGAGGGGCGGCTCGCCTATGAGAAGCGCAACGCGCTGCTCGCCACGATGACGGACGACGTCGCGCATATCGTGCTGGAGGATAACCGCCTCCAGACGCTGGCCCTGTCGATCGCCGAGGGCGCGGGCGCGCGTGACGTCCCCAGTTACGTACGGCTTATCGAGGTCTTCGAGGCGGCTGGCAGCCTCGACCGGGCGGTTGAGGGGCTCGCGGCGAACGACATCCTCTTGCGCCGCGCGCAGGAGGGTTTCGGCTTGGCCCGTCCCGAGCTGGCGGTGCTGCTGGCGACCGCCAAGCTCGCGTTGCAAGCGGCGATCGAGCATGGCGGTCTGGGTGAGGATGCCGATCTCGCGCCGGATCTGCACGCCGCCTTCCCGCCGGCGATGCGCAAGAAATACAAGACGGCGATCGACCGGCATCGGCTGCGCGGCGAAATCGTCGCGACCAAGCTCGCCAACCGGATCATCAACCGGCTTGGCATGCTCCATCCGTTCGAACTGGCCGAGGAGGAGGGCGCGGCGCTCTCCGACATCGCGGCGATGTTCGTCGTCGCGGAACGGCTGTTCGACCTGCCGACGCTGTGGGCGGAGATCGAGACGGCGGCGATGCCCGAGGCCGCACGCATCGCCCTGTTCGATGAGGTCGCGGTGGCGACACGATCGCACATCGCCGATCTGCTCCGCGTCACGAAGAGCGGCACGGGGCCGGGCGTGGTGATGGCGCGGATCGGCGCCGGTATCGGGCAGCTCGATCGGCAGACCAAGGCGCTGTTGCTGGAGGAAGCGAGCAGCCAGAGCGCGCGCATCGCCACCAGTCTGGAAGCGGTCGGCGCGCCGCGCGCGCTCGCGCAGAAGGTGGTGCGTTTGTTCGAACTGGACGGCGCCGTCGGGCTGGCCGATCTGGGCCAGCGCGTCGGCCTCGACGAGATCGTGCTGACGCGCGCGTTCACGCGGCTGGGGCAGGCGCTGGGGCTCGATTGGGCGCAGGCGAATGCCGCGCGCATCGCATCGAGCGATCCTTGGGAGCGCCTGCTGATCGCGGGCCTCGCGCGTGATTTCCAGCAATTGCGGCTGGAATTCCTCGCGCGCGGCGCCGACGGCGCCAAGACCGGCGATCCGCAGGCGCGCGTCGAGAGCTGGCTCGCCGACAACGCCAGCCGCGTCGCGCAATTCCGCGCCGGCATCGACCGCGCGCGCAGCACGCCGGCGCCGAGCGCGGCAATGCTCGCACAGATCGCGGGGCAGGCTCGCGTGTTGCTGGGGCGGTAAGGGCGGGGGCGGGGCTCGCCCCCGCCGGCCGTTCGGGTTGGCTCTGCGGGCCCGTTCGGGTCGGCTACGTCAGCCTGTCTGTGTCAATTCCGCCAACCCGCTCGTGTCGAGCGCAGTCGAGACACGGGCGCGGTGCGCTGGTTCCTGGGCTATGCTCGGAACGAACGGAGCTGCCCGCTGATTGAACGAAAAAAGGCGCCCGGATCGCTCCGGACGCCTTTTCCAAATCCGCCGCAGGCAAAGCCCGCGTCGTCGGCCGCCGCGTGGGCGGCGCCGGCCGACAGCGCCTCAGGCGCTGTAGTACATATCGAACTCGACCGGGCTCGGCTGCATTTCCCAGCGATACACTTCGGCCCACTTGAGCTCGATATACGCATCGATCTGGTCCTGCGTGAACACGCCGCCCTTGAGCAGGAACTCGTGGTCGGCGATCAGGCTCTCCAGCGCTTCGCGCAGCGAGCCGCACACCGTCGGGACGAGCGACAGCTCGGCCGGCGGCAGATCGTACAGGTTCTTGTCCATCGCCTCGCCGGGATGGATCTTGTTCTGGATGCCGTCGATGCCCGCCATCAGCAGCGCCGAGGTGCCGAGATAGGCGTTGGCGAGCGGATCGGGGAAGCGGAACTCGACGCGCTTGGCCTTGGTGCCGGCGCCATACGGAATGCGGCACGATGCCGAGCGGTTGCGCGCCGAATAGGCGAGCAGCACCGGCGCCTCGAAGCCCGGCACCAAACGCTTGTAGCTGTTGGTGGTCGGGTTGGTGAAGGCGTTGATCGCCTTGGCGTGCTTGATGACGCCGCCGATGAAGTACAGGCAAGTGTCCGACAGGCCCGCATAGCCGTTGCCGGCGAAGGTGTTCTCGCCCTTGTTCCAGATCGACATGTGGGTGTGCATGCCCGAGCCATTGTCCATCTTGATGGGCTTGGGCATGAAGGTCGCGGTCTTGCCATAGGCCTGCGCGACCATCTTCACGACATACTTGTAGATCTGGATGCGGTCGCAGGTCTCGACCAGCTTGCCGAAGGTGAGGCCGAGCTCGTGCTGCGAACCGGCGACCTCGTGATGGTGCTTGTCCATCGGCAGGCCCATCTCGATCAGCGTCGAGACCATCTCCGCGCGGATGTCGGTGGTGACATCGACCGGGCCGACCGGGAAATAGCCGCCCTTGGCGCGCGGACGGTGGCCGAGGTTGCCGCTCTCATACTTCGTGCCGGTGTTGGTCGGCAGTTCGACGTCATCGACCTTGAAGAAGCTGCCGTTGTAGGTCGTGTCGAATTCGACGCTGTCGAACATGAAGAATTCGGGTTCGGGGCCGACATAGACGGTGTCGCCGAGGCCGGTTTCCTTGAGGTACGCCTCGGCGCGCTTCGCGGTCGAGCGCGGATCGCGCGTGTAGAGCGAGCCGTCCGACGGCTCGACGATGTCGCAGACGATGATGAGCATCGGCGTCGCGCTGAACGGATCGACATACACGGCGTCCAGATCCGGCTTCAGGATCATGTCCGATTCGTTGATCTCCTTCCAGCCCTCGATCGAGGAGCCGTCGAACATCAGGCCGTCGGTCAGTTCGTTCTCGCCGATCACCGCCGAGCACATCGTCAGGTGGTGCCAGGCGCCCTTGGGGTCGGTGAAGCGGACATCGACCCATTCGATCTCCTGGTCCTTGATCATCTTCAGGACGTCGTTCGCGGAATTAGCCATATGTCCCAACCCTTTCTGGTTCGCTCGTCCGGCCCGGCCGGAGAATCAATGTTGCTCCCGGAGGAGCGTTGCCTGTCACATTATGCTGCGGCGCGTCAAACGTTCGTCAGACCGCGTCCTCATTGCGCTCGCCGGTGCGGATGCGCAGCACCGTTTCGACGGGGATCACGAAGATCTTGCCGTCACCGATCCGGCCGGTCTGCGCCGCCGCGGCGATCGCCTCGACCACGCGGTCGGCGATGCCGTCCTCCACCACCACTTCGAGTTTCACTTTCGGGAGGAAATCCACGACATATTCGGCGCCACGATAGAGTTCGGTATGGCCCTTCTGGCGCCCGAACCCCTTGGCCTCGGTCACGGTGATGCCCGACACACCGACTTCGTGGAGCGCTTCCTTCACCTCATCGAGTTTGAACGGCTTGATGATCGCCTCGATCTTCTTCACGCAACAGCCCCCGGTCGTTAACGGCACAACACCCGCGCCGCACCTTACAACAAACGTGCCACTCGCGCGCGCGGCCTGCAACCTCGCAAAGCGGCGACCGCCGTGCGGCGGGAATGCCTAACACACGCGCATGCGGGCGAAAGGTGCCGTATTTTGTGGCACGTGGTTTGCGCTCGCCCACGTCGTTCCATCGTCCGCATCAACCCCAGCGCACGCTGGGGTGACGATGAGGCGGGGCGATGCGCGGTGTTCGTCACCCGCCTCAATAGGGCGGGCGGTCGAACCCCTTTGGGCTGCCGGTGAAGATCTCGCAGCCGTCTTCGGTGATGCCGATCGAGTGTTCGAACTGCGCGGACAGCGAGCGGTCTCGCGTCACCGCGGTCCAGCCATCGTCTAGCAGCTTCACGTCCGGGCGGCCGATGTTGATCATCGGCTCGATCGTGAAGATCATACCGGGCTTCAACTCCGGCCCGGTACCGGGCCGGCCGACATGGACCACCTCGGGCGCATCATGGAACATCCTGCCGACGCCATGGCCGCAAAAGTCCCGCACCACGCCGTAGCGGTGGCTCTCGGCATGGCGCTGAATGACATGGCCAATATCGCCGAGATGGTTGCCGGGCTTGGCCTGCTCGATGCCGAGCATCAGGCATTCATAGGTTACGTCGACGAGCCGCTTGGCTTTGATCGGCACGTCGCCGATCAGATACATGCGGCTGGTATCGCCGTGCCAGCCATCGAGCAGCGGCGTGACATCGACATTGACGATGTCGCCCGATTTGAGCGTCTTCTCGCCCGGAATGCCGTGGCACACGACATGGTTGATCGAAATGCAGCACGAATGCGCGTAGCCACGATAGCCGAGCGTCGCGGGAACCGCGCCGTGATCGAGCGTGAAGGTGCGCACGAGGTCGTCGATCTCGCCCGTCGTGACGCCCGGAACCATATGCGGCACGATCATGTCCAGCGTCTCGGCGGCGAGCCGGCCCGCGCGCCGCATTCCTTCGAACGCCTCGGGGCCATGCAGCTTGATCGCGCCGGTACGGCCCGTGTCCGAGTCGGCGGTGACGGTGATATAATCGGTCATCACCGGCATATAGCGACAACGGCCGGCCTTTGCGAGATCGGCCGCGCGGGCTATGCGGGTGCGCATGAACGAGCGCATCTGGACGGCCGCATTGGCGGTGATCGGCGACGAAATCCTGTCCGGCCGGACGCAGGACAAGAACGTCGCGCAACTGGCGAGCTGGCTCAACGTACAGGGCATCAGGCTCGTCGAGGTGCGGATCGTGCCCGACCGGACCGAGGCGATCGTCGAGGCGGTCAACGCCTTGCGCGCGCGCAACGATTATCTGTTCACCACCGGCGGCATCGGCCCCACGCACGACGACATCACGGTCGACGCGATCGCCGCCGCCCTGGGGGTGGGGGTGGTGTATCATCCCGAGGCGCTCGCCACGCTCGACGCATATTACGCCACGCGCGGCGGGTTGACCGAGCCGCGCAAACGCATGGCGCGCGTGCCCGAAGGCGCCGGGCTGATCGAGAACCGCATGTCGGGCGCGCCGGGCATCCATATCGAGAATATCTATGTGATGGCCGGCGTGCCGCACATCACCGCCGGCATGCTCGACGCGCTGACCGGAACGCTGGAAGGCGGGCGCCCGGTCGTCGCGGGGACGATCGGCTGCTGGGTGGCCGAGAGCGAGGTCGCGGACCTGCTTGGGGCGACCGAGCGTGCGTTCGCGGGGGTGTCGATCGGCAGCTATCCGTTCTTCCGCGATGGCCGCACCGGCGCCAATTTCGTCGTCCGCGCGACCGATGCCGCGCTGGTCGATGCCTGTCTCGCCGAACTGACGGTGCGGCTGGAAGCGCTCGGGCATGCGGTGGTGGCGGGCGGAATCTAGCGAACCGCGCGGGCAACAGCGCCGCGTTCGGCGCGCAAACGCATTGACCTGCGCACGAAGACGGTGCAACTGACGGCACGACGCGGGTGTAGCTCAATGGTAGAGCAGAAGCTTCCCAAGCTTACGACGAGGGTTCGATTCCCTTCACCCGCTCCAAGCTCTTCCCCCGCTGACAACTATGGACCGCCTCTCGTTCGCTTGCGGGAGTCGCGCCAAGGCGTCGCGCCGCTCGGTCAGCCGCCGCGGCGTTGGTAATAGGTTGCGAGCACGTCGAACGCCTGTTTGCGCTGGCCCGTCTCGGAGATCAGGCCCTTGCGGTTCCAGCCTTGCTGGAAATCGGGATTCTGCCGCCGGGGCGAGCGAAAGTCCTTCAAAATCCAGGGTGACATGCCGCGCAGCGTCGGCACCCTGTCGGCCATCCGCAGCGTATAGCGGTAGTAACCGGCCTGGAAATCCTCGGAAAACTTCTGTTCCTTGACCGGATCGTGGAAGCCCGCGCGTGCGTCCGCGCCGAATTCGGAGAAGATCAGCGGCTTGTTCGCCGGTACCCGCCATTCGCTCGCGGGAAGGTCGGTCAGCCGATCCTGCGTGTACCAGCCGTTATAGGTGTTGATCGCCATGACATCGAGCGCGTCGGCCAGCGGATCGGCGAGCGTCATGACCGGGTGACTCTCCGCCTTCGATCGTTCGACGAGCAGCGCGGCGCTCACGAGGCGCGTGTCGTCGAGCCGGCGGACATCGGCGATCAGCGTGCGCAGGAACGTATTACGCGCGTCGGTGACGGGGGTTTCGTTGGCCACGCTCCAGATCGCGACCGATGCCCGGTTGCGGTCGCGCCGGATGTTTTCCGCCAGCATGGTTCGCGCGCGCGCCAGCGTATCGGGGTTGGACCACGCCACGCGCCAGTAGACGGGGATCTCGCTCCAGACCAGCAGACCCATTTCGTCGGCGAGCCGCAGCGTCACCTCCGAATGCGGGTAATGCGCCAGCCGGACGAAGTTGCCGTGAAGGCCGTCCTTGATCTCGCCCAGCAGGGCGCGCGCGGCGGCGGTCGTCATCGCGCGGGTCGGATCGACGCCGAGTTCCTCCTCATGCATCGAAATGCCGCGCAGGAAGATCGGCCGGCCGTTGAGCAGGATGTCGGCCCCGCGCACCGCGATCGTGCGGAACCCGATGCGGTCACGCCAGCCATCCTCGCCCGTATCGACGGCGACGTCATACATTTTCGGCCGATCGGGCGACCAGCGAACGAGGGCGCGCGGCGCCGACATGGTCGCGTGCCAATTGCCCTGCGCGTCGGTGACGCCGGCGCGGTCCAGTTTCAACTCGGCGATGCGCAGGTGCACGGGCCGGTTCGCGGCCTGGGGGCCATCGAGATGAACATCGACCACCAACTGCCCGTCACGCGACAGCCGCACCCACGCATCATCCACATAGGTCGCGGGGGTCTCGATCAGGCGGACCGGCCGGGTGATGCCGCCGTAATTCTCCCAGTCGGTGACGGCGGGGGGCACGGTCGTGTCGCTCGCCTGCGAATCGACGCCCACCGTGATCTGGTTGTCGCCGTCGCGCAGCAGCTTCGTCACCTCGAACGCGAAGGGCGTGAAGCCGCCTTCGTGCCGGCCGACTTCCTGGCCGTTGAGGTACACGATTGTCGCATAGTTCGCCGCCCCGAAGCGGAGGAAGGCGCGGCCCTGCCGCCCGCCTGGCGCCGCGAAGGTGCGCTGATACCACATCAGCCCCTGATAATGGCGCAACTCCGGCGCCTCCGTCAGCCATGAGGAGGGGAGGGTCGTGATCGGCGAATGGCCCAGATCGAATTCGTAGAGAATGCGGTTGTCGGACGCCATCGCCGCGCGCGGATCGACGTCCCGCCAGCGTTGCTGGCCGGCATCGGGCGCCTCGCCATGAAAGCCGGCGATGCCCGAGCGGAACGGATCGATCGAATAATGCCACGGCCCGGACAGATCGGTGCCCGGCCGCAGATCCCCGGCGGCGAGCGTCGGCGTCGGCATCGACGCGGGAGGAGCATCCTGGGCGCCGAGCGGCGCGGCGGCGATCGCTATCGGCATCAGCACACCGATCATGCGGAACAGCGTTTTCATGCTTCCCTCCCGGCCCGTCATGACGCGGGCTTGTGTTCGAACATCATGCCAGTCGCCTTGCTCGGCTGAAAGCCCTTCCAGACGGTCGCGGACGGCGCGCCGGGGCTGAAACCGGCGAAGCGGCCGCGCGGCAGACCCGGCCACACACCGGCGTCCGAATCGGGCACGAGTCCGTCGAGGTAGCTCGCCTTGGCCGCGTCGCCTTTCACGTACCGGTCGAGAAACGCGGTGATGAAATGCGTCTGCACCGCGAGCAACCGGTCCTTGCGCCAGACGGCGTCTTCCAGCCAGTCGATATCCCAGAAGGTGCGGCGCATTTCGGCCGGCGCGCCACTCAGCGCGATGCTGTGGCCGGCTTCCTTGAAGGTCAGCAGGTAGCGCGGGGCGTGGACCTGCTGGTCGAACGCGGTGCGGACGCCGGGATCATAGCCGACGACATGATCCTGGCTGCCGACGATGAACAGCGTGGGAGCGGTGACCGCCGCCACGCCCGCCCCGGCCCAGAGCCCCTTGTCCTGCAGCCGCACCGCCGGCGCGATCGCCACTACCGCCTTGAGGTGCGCGACCTCGAGCGAATCCGCGTTCGCGCCACCCGCCGCATAGGGCGCGAGCACGCCGCGCGTCGTGCCGCCAAGCCAGGGATCGAGCGGCGCGCCTGCGGCGGTGAGGACGCCGTAGCCGCCCATCGAATAGCCGATCAGCGCGGTGCTGTCGGGGTCGGCCGCCGCGAACGGAGCCTGCCCCGCCCGCGCGCGCCGCTGTACCTCCGCCGCGACGAAGGCGATGTCGAGCGGCCGCCGGCTGAGCGGCCCGGCGAACGCGAATGCGCTGCGATCGCTGATCGGCGGGTCGCGAAACGCGGGGGCGACGACGACATAGCCCTTGCTTGCCAGATTCTCGCCGAGCCACGCCAGAAGTTCGGGCGTGTTTCCATAGCCATGCGCGAGGATGACGAGCGGGAAGCGCCCGCTGCGTGGCGGCGCATCCGGCGTCGCCACGCCGGGGATCGTGAACGGCACGTCGACCCCCGTTTCGCCAGAAAGCGCCGTGCGATAGATCGTGCCGGGGCCGGAGCGGGTCGCCGGATACCAGACCTTGAGCGGCAGATGGCGGTCTTCCACGATAGGCCGGTCCTGCCCCTTGAGTACGTTCGGCTGGGCGAGCTGAACCAATTCGAGATCGGCGACGCCGACCGGATCGGCGCCGAGGCGCGCGAGTTCCGGCGCATCCACACCCGGCCGCGACGGGGGTTCGGCGGGGGGCGCGGCGCCGATCAGCGCCGCCGCGGCCGCCGCCGCAGTCAGCGCCCGTGTCCATTTCCGCATGTCGTCCCCCCTGGTTTAGAAGTTCAGCGCCAGCCGCACGCCGCCATAGCGGCGGAAGTCGCGCGGCAGCAGCGCCTGGGTTGCGATCTGGTTGCCGAAATTGCCGGCGGTGTTGACCAGGGAGCTGTAATATTGCTGGTCGAACAGGTTGTTGACGAAGCCGACGATCTCCCAGCGGCGATCCTCATCGCGAATGCCGATGCCGAGGTTGACGATGTGGAAGGCGGGCTGGAACGTCTCGGGGTCGCGCGCGGCATAATAGAGGCTGCTTTGATACTGCCAGTTCACCTGCGCGATGCCGTTGAGGGTGTCGGTCAGCCGTGGCGAGTAATCCGCGTTGAAGTTGAACTTCCATTCGGGCGCCTGGGGCACGCGCGTGCCGGTGAGATTCTGTCGCGCGGGCGTGCCGGTGCAGCCGAGCGCCGCCGTCTGAAGCGGGTAACATTGCGCGACCGGGAATGACGTATATTTGGCATCGAGGTACGTCACCGAACCGCCGAGCGTGAGATCGCTCGCGAGGGTCGCCGAGCCTTCGAACTCGATACCCTTGGTGTTCAGCCCGCCGACGTTGGTGAGCCGGTAGTTCGAGGTTCCATCCGCGAGCGTTTCGATCGTCTGCGCCTGAAGATTGTCGTAATCGGTGTCGAACAGCGTGACGTTGAGCGTGAGCCGACGCCCGAAGAACTGCGTGCGCAGGCCCAGTTCCTTGTCGCGCGAGCGTTCGGGGCGGATCGGCCCGGCGAGCGCGCGGTTCTGGTTGAAGCCGGTCGTCAGGTCGTAGGTCTGGCCCTTGTACCCGGTCGAATAGGTGAAGAACCCGCTGACGGTCGGCGTGAATTCGTAGCGGATGCTGCCGCGATACGTTCCGGCGGTGTCATACGCCTTGCCGCTATACGCCGCGTTGCCCGCCGCGTGATCGACGAAGGAGTAAGACACGCGCTCGTTCTGCACGCGTCCGCCACCCGTCAGCGTCAGGCCCGGATATACCGTCCAATCCGCCTGCACGAAGCCGGCGACTTGCCGCGATTTGGAGGTGGCGTCCCAATTCGCGATGGAGAAATACGGCCCGCGAACGAAGGCGCGTGCGAACGCGTTGGTCGCGGCATAGGCGCCGATCGTATAGCGGAAGGGCTTGTCGCCGGGCGATTGGAGGCGGAGTTCCTGCGTGAACTGCTCCGAATCGAAAGAGCCGATCTGATTGTTGTTGCCGAACGTCGTCGTCGAGGATGTGTCGTCCTGGTCGAGATAGTCGTCGAGATGATAGCGATCGTACGACGAGATCGAGATGAGGTTCATGTCGCCGAACACGCCGAACTCGCCGCGCAGATAGCCGCCGCCGCCCTGATATTTCGTGCGCGAATCGAAGTTGTTGCTGATGTCTTGATTGTCGGGGCCGATCGTCACGCCGGGGAACACCGTCGCCGGATCGAGCGCGGCGACCCCGCGCAGCCGCGCGCCCGGCGCGACGTGAATGAACGGTCGGCCGACGTCGGTATTGCCGTTGACGTAATTGAGCGACAGCGTGATCGAGGCGTCGTCCATCGGCTTCCAGCGCAGCTTGCCCCGGAGGTTCACCGCCTCGCGGCCATTGACCTGCTTGTCATCGAAGACGTTGTGGACGTTCCCGTCCCAGAAATTATACGCCGCCGAGAAGACGTAGCCGAGATCGGGCGACAACGGACCGGAGACGCTTACGTTCGCGCCGCGTTCCTGATCGCTCGTCACGACGGCATTGGCGCGCACGCGCAGGGTATCGGTCGGGTCGCGCGTAATGAGATTGACCAGCCCGGCCGAAGCCGACTTGCCGTACAGCGTACTCTGCGGCCCGCGCAGAACCTCGATGCGTTCGATGTCGGGCAGGTCGTTGAACGCGCGCGCGGTGAGCGGCACCGGCACCTCGTCGACCAGCACCGCGACGCTCGATTCGACACCGATGCCGAACGCGAGCGTGCCCACGCCGCGCAGCGAGATGTTGGAGTTCTGCGGCTGCTCGGCGGGACGCACGACCAGCGACGGGGCGATCTTGCCGAGATCGGCGAAGTTGCGCACCCCCGCGACCGCGAGCTGCGCCGGCGCGATGACCGATACGGCGAGCGGGACGCTCTGGATGTTCTCCGCGCGCTTGTTGGCGGTGACGATGATGTCGCCGATCGTCGCCGCATCGACAGGGGCGGCGGGCGGATTCGCGGTCTCCCGTGGCGGCGCGGCGTCCGGTGCGGTTTGCGCCAAGGCAGGTGACGCGCTCAGCGTCAGGATCGCGGCCAGGGCGGCGCTCGAAACGGTGGTACGATAGTTCAACATTATCCCCTCCTCATGATGCCGCGCGATTCACTGTCGGCGGCGTGGTTGTGAAAGATCGACTGATTGTGGTCAGTCGGGGTGTTCTCCCGACGATATCGTCACGACCACGCCGTCGCGGCCGTCGATGGTCACGCGCTCACCCGCGCCGCCGTTGACCAGCAGCGTGCGCGGGTCGCCCGGCGGCAGTAGGAGCGTCACGCGGTCATCGCCGATCGTGCCTGGACCTTCGCGGCTGAGCGTCACGTCGATGCGCGTGGCATCGGCACTGCCGCGCAGATGCCATCGATCGACCGGGCCGTCCCCGTCGCCGGCATCCTCGAGCGCGTCGCAGGCGAACACCCCCGCCCGTGGTGGAAACAGCCACAGGCCACGCGTGTAGGGCTGGGGCCGCCAGCCGCCGACCGCGAGATCGACGAGCATCGCCGAGCCCGCCCGGGCGAGGAGCGGGGGCGGCCCGTCCAGCGGCGCGTCCAGCGTGATCGTGTGGCCGCCGGTGACCATCGCGCCGGTCCAGACGTCGATCCAGTCCGCGCCCGCGGGCGTCCGCACGCTCCGCATCGTCACCCCCGGCTCGCACACCAACGGAACCAGCAGCGCCGGGCCGAGCAGATGATCGTCGTTTTCCGCCCAACAGGCCGTATCGGCGGGGAAGTCGAGCCAGGTTGGCCGCACCATCGGCTCGTACTGCGCGTGATAGCGGTGAAGCAGATCATAGAGGAACGGCAGCAGCGTCTGCCGCAGTGCCATCAAGCGCCGGATCGCGGGCAGCACCTCGGGGTACATCCACGGCTCGTTCACGGTGCGGTCGTCATTCCAACTGTGGATGCTGAAGCGCGGCATCAGCACGCCAGCCTGCACCCACCGCACCAGCAGTTCGGGGGAGGGCGCCGGTCCCGAAAACCCGCCGACATCGTGCCCGCTGTTGGAAATGCCGGACAAGGCGAGGCCGATCGACTGCCGAGCGTTGTAGCGAATGGTCTTCCATTCGGTGCGATTGTCGCCGCTCCATGTCTGGGCGTAGCGGTGCAGCCCCGCCATACCGGATCGCGTCACCACATAGGGGCGCCGATCGGGCCGCGCGTCCCGCTGCGCCCGGCGCGAAGCGCGCATCATCAGCATCGGCTGCACGGGCCGCATTGCCGCGGCGGCGCATGCCGCGCCGAAGCCGGCGAAGCGCGCGCGGGCATCCCATAGCTCATATTCGTTGTTGTCGTTCCAGCTCGCCTCGATGCCGGTGTCGAGCAGGGCGGTGGTGACCTGTTCGCGCCACCAGCGCGCCGCCTCCGGTTTGGTGAAATCGATATAGCTGCCGACTTCGTCCCAGAATTGCGCTTCGACCGGGACGCCTTCCGCATCCGCCACGAACAGGCCGGCGGCGGCGACCTCGTCATAGCGCGGATGGCTGCGCAGCAACGCCGGCTTGATGTTGGGGACGAGGCGAACCCCCGCTTCGGCATAGGATGCGACGAACGCCGCCGGATCGGGGAATTTGTCGCGGTTCCAGTGGAACACGTACCGCTTGTCGCCGATCGACGTATAGCCCGACGACAGATGGAAGGACGTGCAGCCGAGATCATGCTCGGCGCATTTCTCGAGAAAACCCGCCATCTGCGTCGACGCGTCGGGCGCGTCGGTATAGGTCATCGTCGAACCCGAATAGCCGAGCGACCAGCGCGGCATCAGCGCCGGGCGGCCGGTCAGCCATGTGAACCGCCGCGTTACCGCCAGTGGATCGGGGCCGGCGATCATCCACAGGTCGAGGTCGCCCGCGTCGGCGACGACGTGGCGGTAGAGGCCATGATAATTGTCGAGTTCGCGCCCGAGATCGACCGTCACGTCGGCGACGCTGTCATAGAAGGCGCCGTGGCAGCGGCCCGCCGCATCGGCGATCAAGAGATAGGGAATCGCTTTGTAGAGCGGGTCGCTATGCTCCGCGTCGAAGCCCATCGGATCGAGATTGGTCAGCCGAAAGCGTCGGCCGGCGCGATCGACATCGCCAGTGCGATCACCCAGCCCGAAGAACCGGTCGCCGGGTTTGCGCGCGACGTAATGATGCGCGCGGCCGTCCCACCAGCCGAAGTCATAAGCCTGGGTGGGGCGGTCGGCGGCGGCGGCGATCCAGGCGTCGCCGTCGCGTTGCTCCCAGGTGCAATGCAAGCCGTGCAAGCCGATCGTAAGCCGCAGCCGCGCGGTCTCGATCCGCAGCATGCCGTCGTCTTCTGCGATTCGGGGGGGCGGGCAGGAGAAGCCCTCGGTGCTCATCCGGTCGCGTCCGGGCTCGGCGATGTCATCTGCGCCCGGTGCTATCGCCCAGCTCGGCGGACTCGTGACGGCGCCGGTGGGCAGCAGGAGAAGACGCATCACGTCCTCTTCGAGAACGAACACATGGGCGATCGCGCCCGTATCGGCGGCGAGGGTGATGCGGCCAGGCGCGCGCTCGCTGAGCTTGAAGCGCGGCGGATCGGACAGGGTGACGCGTTTCATCGCACGGTCTCCGGCAAACGAAGCTGCTTCATGCCGAGCAGCAGGACGGCGGCGCCGATCAGATCGAACACCGACAAGGCCGCGAAAAGCGGGGCGTAGCCGATCGTGTCAGCGAGTTGCCCGATCAGCAGCGAGAACAGCAGGCCGCCCAGCCAGCCGGCTTGGCCGATGAAGCCGTTGGCGGTGCCGACCTCTTCCGGGGTGAAGACGTCGGCGGACAGCGTGTTGATGAGGACGGACAGCATCTGGTGCGCGAAGCCGCCGATGCAGAACAGCGCGATGGCGAGATACGGGCTGACCGCGAGACCGATGCATCCAGGCGCGATCATCAGCAGCGCGGCGAGCACGACGCCGGCGACACGCGACGGCACCAGCCGCAGCCCGGCACGACGCATCAGGAACGGCGACAGATAGCCGCCGAGCACGCCCCCCAGATCGGCCGCGAGGAACGGCAGCCACGCGAACAGGGCGATCTGTTTCAGGTCCATGCCGCGCTCGGTCGCGAGGTAGAGCGGGATCCAGAAGCTGAACGTCTGCCACGCCGGCTCGGCGAGGAAGCGCGGCACGGCGATGATCCAGAAGCGCGCGGTGCGGACGATCTCGCCGGCGCTGGCCGGGCGCGACGGCTTCACCGGTCGATCGGCGGCGATCATCGCGCGCTCGCCTTCGGTGATCGCGGGATGTTCGCCCGGTGATCGGTAGAAGATCCACCACGCACCCGCCCAGAGCAACCCGACCGCGCCGGTGACCGCGAAGGCCACGCGCCAGTTGGCCCACAGCGATACCGCGACGAGGAGCGGTGGCGCAATCAGCGCGCCCAGCGACGTACCGGCGTTGAACCATCCCACCGCGACAGACCGTTCGCGCGCGGGAAACCACTCGGCGATGGCCTTGATACCCGACGGCACCGCCGCGGATTCGGCCAGGCCGAGCAGCCCGCGAAACAGCGCGAGGCTGATCCAGCCGGCGGCCAGGGCATGCAGCATGTTGGCCAGCGACCAGGCGACCCCGAACAGAGCGAAGCCCGCGCGCAGCCCGAAACGATCGACGATGAAGCCCGCGACCGGCTGCATCACCGTATAGGCGAGCTGGAACGCGCCAACGACGTAGCTGTACTGCTGCGTCGTCATCGCCAGGTGGAGCTTGAGCTCGGGTGCGAGCACGCCCAGCGAGTTGCGGGCGAGGTAGTTCGCGACCGTGCCCGCGCAGATCAATGCCACAATCCACCAGCGAAGATGCCGCACCCGCCTCAATTCCGTCTTCCTCTCCTGTATCCGACCGCCGGTTCTGATGACCGGTCGCTCGCGCTTATGGTGTTCGGTTCAACTGGCCTCTGTTTCGATCACATGCACGTCGGCGGCCGCGCAGGCGGCGGCGAGATCCGCGTCGTCGAGCCGGTCGGTGACGAAATGGTCGATCGCGTCGAGTCCGGCGATCCGCACCGGCGCCGCGCGGCCGAACTTGGTCCGATCGACTCCGAGGATCGTGCTGCGCGCATGCGCGATGATCGTTTGCGCGACGCGCACCTCGTCAACGTCGAAGTCGAACAAGGTGCCGTCGGGATCGACCGCGGACGCGCCGATCAGCGCGATATCGACCTTGAACGCGCGCACGAAATCCATCGCCAGCGCGCCGACGATCGCGCGGTCGCCCGGCCGCACCCGCCCACCGGCCGCGATCACCTCGATCGAGGGCTGATCGACGAGGATATCGACGACGTTGAAATTGTTGGTGACGACGAGCAGGTCGCGATGGTTGACGAGCGCGCGCGCCATCGCCTCGGTGGTGGTGCCGATGTTGATGAACAGGCTCGCGCCGTTGGGCACGATCCGGGCGACCGCGGCGCCGATCGCCGCCTTGGCCTCCGCCGCCACTTGTCCTCGCGCGTCATGATCGAGATTGTCGACCCCCGACGTGATGACCGCGCCGCCATGCACGCGCGACAGCATCGAGCGACTGGCGAGGATGTTGAGGTCACGCCGCACCGTCTGCGGGGTCACCCCGAGCTGTGATGCGAGCGCCTCGACCGACACGCTGCCGGTCTGGCGGGCGAGTTCCAGGATGCGGCGGTGCCGCCGAACGACGATATCATCGGCATCGGCGACGCTCATGCCGCCGCGCTCCGCGAAAGGTCGCTACGTGCCGCGAGCAGCGTGTCGATGCGGGATGCGGTCTCGGCCGGTACGTGCAGGCCGAGCTTCGAGCGGCGGAACAGAATGTCCTCCGCCGTGCGAACCCATTCGGCACGCACGAGATAGTCGATCTCCGCTTCGTGCAGCCCGCCGCCGAGATCGGCGCCGAGCGCGTCCGGGCTGGCCGCCGGACCGAGGATTTCGGTGATCCGCGTGCCGTACGCGCGCGCCAGCCGCCGCAGCAGCGTGGGCGGGAAATTCGGCCGCTCCGCCTCGATTCCGGCGAGGAAGCGCGCGAAATCGCCGCCCGGCATCGCCCCGCCGGGGAGCGGCGCGCCCGCCGTCCAGGCCGGGCCGACGTTCGGCAGGAACCGCGCGAGCTCACCCAGCGCGTGCTCGGCGAGCTTGCGGTAGGTCGTGATCTTGCCGCCGAAGATGCTCAGCATCGGCGCCTTTCCATGTCCGCCGTCGAGATCGAGGACATAATCGCGGGTCACCGCCGAGGCGCTTCCCTTCCGATCGTCGTAGAGCGGGCGGATGCCGGCATAGCTCCACACGACATCATCCGGGCGGAGGCGGCGGGTGAAATAGCGATTGGCGGTTTCCAGGATGTAGGCGGTCTCATCCGCGTCGATCGCGGCTTTCGCGGGCGCGCCGTCCCACGGTTGGTCGGTCGTGCCCAGCAGCGTGAAGCGCCCCTCGTAAGGAATGGCGAATACGATCCGCCGGTCGGCGTTCTGGAGCATGAACGCATGATCGCCTTCGTAAAGCCTGGGAACGACGACGTGGCTGCCTTTGATCAGGCGCACGCCGCGCTCGCTTTTCGCCCCCGCCACATGGCCGATCACCTCCGCCACCCACGGGCCGGCGGCATTGACCAGCGCGCGGGCTCGTACCTGGCGCTCGCCTGCCGCGTCGGCGATCGTCGCGGCCCATCCTTGCGCCTCGCGCGCAGCCGCGACGAGGCGGGTACGCGTCAGGATCGTCGCTCCACGCTCGGCCGCGTCCAGTGCGTTCAGCACCACGAGCCGGCTGTCTTCCACCCAGCAATCCGAATAGACGAACCCGCGCCCGCCGGCCGACAATCCGGCGCCATAGGGCGTCCGGTCGAGGCGCACCGTCTTCGTGCCTGGCAGTTCGTCGCGGCCGCCGAGATGATCGTACAGAAACAGCCCGGCGCGGACCAGCCAGGCGGGCCGGGGCGAATGGGTTTGCGGCAGCACGAAACGCAGCGGCCAGATGATGTGCGGCGCCATCTTCCAAAGCCGCTCGCGCTCGATCAGGGCCTCGCGCACCAGCCGGAACTCGCCATATTCCAGGTAGCGCAAACCGCCGTGGATCAGCTTGGTCGATGCGGAGGAGGTATGTCCGGCGAGATCGTCCTGCTCGACCAGCAGCACCGACAATCCCCGGCCAGCGGCGTCGCGCGCGATGCCGGCACCGTTGATGCCGCCGCCGACGACCAGAAGGTCGATCATCTCCCCTTGCGCTGTGCCCGATGTCATCGGTTCGCTTACTCCCGTTGCGACTCGCTATACCGCAAGGAACGCCAATATGAAAGCGTTGACGCGCGAACGAAAATGAGAAATCGTGCAAACGAAAACAAACGAACAGGAGAGCGAGGTTGGCCGGCACCCATATTCTGGCGATCGACCAAGGGACGACGTCGACGCGCAGCCTGATCTTCGATTCGCAGGCGAAGCGCGTCGCCGCGGCGCAGCGCGAGTTCGCCCAGCTTTATCCCGAGCCGGGGTGGGTCGAGCATGATCCCGAGGTGATCTGGCGTGACGCGCTCGCGACCGCGCGCGAGGCGATCGCCACGAGCGGCGTGCGCGCCGCGGACATCGCCGCGATCGGCATAACCAACCAGCGCGAAACCACATTGGTGTGGGATCGACGCACCGGCGCGGCGATCCACCATGCGATCGTCTGGCAAGACCGGCGCACCGCCGAGCGCTGCCAACACCTGAAGGCGTCGGGCGCCGAGCCGATGGTGCGCGAGCGGACCGGATTGCTGCTCGATCCGTACTTCTCGGGCACCAAACTCGCCTGGATACTCGATCATGTGCCGGGCGCTCGCGCACGCGCCGAACGTGGGGAACTCGCGTTCGGAACCATCGACAGCTTCCTGCTGTGGCGTCTGACCGGGGGGCAAGTGCATGCGACGGACGTCACCAACGCCGCGCGCACGCTGCTGTTCGATATCCGCCGGGGCTGCTGGGATGCGGATTTGTGCCGGTTGCTCGACGTGCCGATGGCATTGTTGCCGGAGGTCCATGACAACGCGCATCTGTACGGCACGACCGCGCCGGGGCTGTTCGATTCCGCCATCCCGATCGCGGGCATGGCGGGCGATCAGCAAGCGGCCCTGTTCGGACAGGCGTGTTTCACGCGCGGCAGCGCCAAATCGACCTATGGTACCGGTTGCTTCATGCTGCTCAACACTGGCGAGGAGGCGCTGCGTTCGGCCAATCGGCTGCTGACCACGCCCGCATATCGCCTCGCCGGGCGCACCACCTATGCGCTGGAAGGCTCGATCTTCGCGGCCGGCGCGGCGGTGAAGTGGCTGCGCGACGGACTCGGCGTCATCACCCATGCCAGCCAGACTCACGATATGGCGACACAGGTGCCCGACAGCCACGGCGTCTACATGGTGCCGGCCTTCGTCGGCCTCGGCGCGCCGCATTGGGATCCGGAAGCGCGCGCCTCGATCCACGGCCTCACGTTCGGCGCGGGCGCCGCCCACCTCGCTCGCGCGGCGCTCGAGTCGGTCGGATACCAGACGCTGGATCTGATCGAGGCGATGGTCGCCGACGGTGGCGTGCGACCGGCGATGATGCGTATCGATGGCGGCATGGCCGCGAACGACTGGCTCGGGCAGTTCCTGGCCGATCTGCTTGAAATGCCGGTCGAGCGTCCGGGCGATCTCGAGACGACGGCGCGTGGCGCCGCCTTCCTCGCCGGTCTCGCCGTCGGATTATGGTCGGGCCTGCCCGAACTCGCCGCGCTTTGGTCCCGCGCCCGATGCTTCGAGCCCGCGATGGCTGCGGACAAACGCGCCTTCCTCGTCGCCGGCTGGCGTGACGCGCTTCGCCGTACCCTGAGCGGTTCGCGTTTCGAGAGCGACTGACCAGGCGGGCGTTCCTGGGAAGCCAACTCGTATCGGTCCTCGACGCGTGGCAGATTTCGGAGGCGCGCCGGGATCCTCTGGATATCCGTACATTCTACATTATGTATGGATAAACATGCAAACAAACGGTGCGCGCGTGACCCAGGATACCCAAAGCGATACACTCCGTTGGATCTTGAAAGCCGGCTGGAAAGGCCTGTGCCCGCGATGCGGCAAGGGGCGCATGTTCCGGTCGTGGCTGAAGGTCGCGGATCGGTGCGAGGTATGCGGCCTCGACTATCGCTTCGCGGCGCCGGATGATGGGCCCGCCTTCTTCTCGCTGTGCATCGTGGCGTTCCCGCTGACCTTCTTCATCGTGTGGTTTCAGGTCGTTTTCGATCCAGTCTGGTGGGTGCATCTGTTCACCTCGCTGCCGATCATGTTGGTCGGCTGCCTTTTGCCGCTGCGTCCCATCAAGGGCTGGCTGGTCGCGTCGCAATATGTGAACCGCGCGCAGGAGGCGGGCACCGACAAGATCTGGGATCAGCTTCATGGACGCGAAAGCACCAAAAGCAGCAGCAATTTCGACGATTAAGGGGGAGGCGTGTGCGGCGCCGCGATGCTGGGGTAGTCCATGCGACGGTTGATTGACGATGCCCGCCGGATCGCCGCGGCGTATCTCGCCGGCGCCGATCGAATGGGCGATGCCCGCATCGTCCGAGAAGGCGGCGGCGATGACTATGTCGAGGTTCGTGTGGCGCTCGAAGCGCTCGCCGAAACGACGGAGCGGGTCGGGCGCCTCGAACGGGCGCTCGCCTGCTATGCCGATGCGAGCTTCTGGGAAACGGATTGTTTGGATACGTCGCTGGCGCATCACGATCAGGGCGAAATCGCCCGGTCCGCGCTTGACGGCAAGGAGTTGTACGGACTTCATCGCGACTGATCCTGCCTCGGCATCTTACGGATGGTTGCATGGGCTTTATGTATGGAGATGATAGCCGGGATGATGTCGTGACGGCCATGCAAAGTTGGATGCCTGATATCGCGGCGGTGCCGGGGCCGAAATATCTCGCGATCGCCGAGGCGCTCGCGCGCGATATCCAGGCCGGCAGCTTGACGGGCGGCATGCGCCTGCCGCCCCAGCGCAGCCTGGCCGAAGCGCTCGGCGTCGATCTGACCACGGTCACGCGTGCCTATGGCGAGGTGCGGCGGCTCGGGTTGATCGAGGGGGACGGTCGCCGCGGCAGCTTCGTTCGCCAGACGGCGGCGGACGCCGCGAAAACCGGCCACGGCGAACCCGGGGATACCGGCATGAACGCACCGCCGGAGATTGCGGGCGGGCGCATGGCGGCCGCGTTCCGGCACTCCGTGGAAACTCTGTCGGGCCGCCCGGACGGTGCCGCCCTCTTCCAATATCAGCCGAGCGGCGGGATGGTCGCGGCGCGCAAGGCCGGGGCCGATCTGCTGAACGCGCGCGGCATCCCCTGTCATGAAGATACCGTTGTCGTCACGGCTGGCGGGCAGCACGCGCTCCACGCCATCGTCAGTGCGGCATTGCAACCGGCCGACGCTGTGGCGGTCGGCAGTTTCGTATATCCGGGCTTTCAGGCGGTCGCGCGCCGTTACGGCTTGCGGCTCGCCATCATCGCCTCGGACGCCGAAGGCTTGATCCCGGAGGCGCTCGACGTCGCCTGCGCACAAGGGGACGTACGCGCCATCTATGTGGTGCCCACCAACGACAATCCGACGACGGCAACGATGCGCGTCGAGCGTCGCCAGGCGCTCGCGGCGATCGCCGAGCGGCACGGCCTGACGATCATCGAGGACGATGCCTACGGGCTCTTGCGCGAACGCCCCTTGCCGCCGATCGCATCCTTCGCGCCGGACCGGACCTGGCATATCGCCAGCGTTTCGAAAATCCTGTCGCCCGGTTTGCGGGTCGCGTGGCTGCGTGCGCCGGCGGTCGCGCAGGCTTGGGGGCTGGCGGGGGAACTCCACGAAACCGCGATCATGGCACCGCCGCTCAACGCGGCGGTCGTGGTGGATTGGATCGGTACCGGCGTGTTCGAGCAACTGATCGGCGCGGTTCGCGCCGAGGCGCGGACGCGACTGTCCCTCGCGGCGGAGTTTCTCGGTCCCGATAGCTTTCACTATCAGCCCGAGGGTTATCACATATGGATGCGGCTGCACGCCGACGCCAACCCCGGCGAGATCGTCAACGCGCTGCGTCCGCACGGCCTGTCGGTGGTGGGCGGCGAGGCGTTCGCTGTCGATCGCGCGACCGCGCCCCCCGCGTTGCGCGTGTCGATCGGCGGGACGATCTCGCGAGACCGCCTCGAACGCGGTCTGCGCTTGCTCGGAGCGCTGACCGCGCCGGGCGCCACCGGGAAGATATCGCTGGTCTGACTGACGTCTCCGCGCCACGCGCTTGGGGGAGGGGGCTGGCGCGCGGCGCGGAGCGGCACGTTCGCGACGTGCCTCGGCAAGGGGGAAGGTTTGGCGATCAGCGTTGCAGGCTGGTCCGGGCAAGATCGATCAGTTCGCCGGCGCGCCCATCGAGCACCGCCTTCAGTGTAAAGAGCCCGAACTTGTGGATCTCGTCCAGCGTCACGGTCGGCGGCATCACCAATTCCTGCCGCGCGCTGACGACATCGAGCAGCACCGGTCCATCATGCGCGAGCATCGCCCGAACCGCGTCCGGCAAGTCCTGCGGCGTCTCGACACGAATGCCCTTGATGCCCATGGCTTCCGCCATCGCGGCGAAATCGGGGTTCTTGAGATCGACGTTGGTGTCGAGGAAACCCGACGCCTTCATCTCCAGCTCGACGAAGCCGAGCGTGCCATTGTTGAGCACTACGATCTTCACCGGCAGTCCGGTCTGGAGGAGCGTGACGAACTCGCCCATCATCATCGTGAACCCGCCGTCGCCCGAGAAGGAGATGACCTGCCGGCCCGGATGGGCGGCCTGCGCGCCGATCGCGTGCGGCATGGCGTTGGCCATCGAACCGTGGTTGAACGAGCCGATCAGCCGACGCTTACCGTTCATCTTCAGGTAGCGGGCGGCCCACGCCACCGGCGTGCCGACGTCGCAGGTGAAGATCGCATCGTCCGACGCGAGTTCGCTGACCACGCGGGACAGATATTGCGGATGGATCTGCCGGCTATGCGGGCCGCTTTCCGCCAGCGCGTCGAGTGCGGCGCGCGCCTCCTGATAGTCGTTCACCGCGCGGTCGAGATGCGTAGAATCCTTTTTCTCGGCGATGAGCGGCAGTAGCGCGTCGAGCGTGTCCTTGACCGTGCCGAGCACGCCCACATCGACCGGCGCGCGGTTGCCGAGCGCCTCGGGGCGAAGATCGATCTGGAGGATGCGCGCATCCTCCGGGTAGAATTGCCGGTACGGGAAGTCGGTGCCGAGCAGCAGCAGCGTGTCGCACGCCTTCATCGCGTGATAGCCCGAGGCGAAGCCGATCAGGCCGGTCATCCCGACATCATAAGGATTGTCGTACTCGACGAATTCCTTGCCGCGCAGCGTATGGACGATCGGCGCCTGCAGCTTGCGGGCGAGCGCGACGACCTGATCGTGCGCGCCCGCGCAGCCGGCGCCGCAGAACAGCGTCACGCGCTCGCCGGCATTGAGATTCGCGGCGAGCGCCCGAACGTCCGCCTCGGCGGGCCGAACGACGGGCAGATTGGGGACGACCAGCCCGGGGACCGGCTTGTCGAGCTTCTGGAGCGCGACATCGCCCGGAAGCACCACGACCGCCACGCCGCGCTTGGCCACCGCGACGCGCATCGCGCGCAACAGCACTTGCGGCAGTTGGTCCGCACGGCTCACCAGCTCGACGTAGTGGCTGCATTCCCGGAACAGGATTTGCGGATGCGTCTCCTGGAAATAGTCGATGCCGATCTCGGTGCTCGGAATGTGCGCGGCGATCGCCAGCACCGGCGCGCCGCTGCGATGCGCGTCGAACAGCCCGTTGATGAGGTGAAGGTTACCCGGCCCGCAACTGCCGGCGCACACGGCGAGCTCGCCGGTGAGTTGCGCTTCCGCCGCCGCCGAGAAAGCGGCGCCCTCCTCGTTGCGGACATGCACCCAGTCGATCGTCCGCAGGCGGCGCAACGAATCGGTGAAGCCGTTGAGCGAATCCCCCACCACGCCGTAGATCCGCTTGACGCCTGCCGCGGAGAGCGTCTCCGCCATGTAATCCGCTGCCGTCCTGCCCATTGTCGTTCCTTTCGAAACCGGCGCGGGCTCACGCGGAGCGCCCCGGGGATGATGATGCCAACGGTCGTACCGGACCCGCCGAGGTCGAACTCGTGCCCGACCGGATCGGCATACCGACCGACACGGGTCATTTACCGGCCGCCGCTGCCGGACTGAATCACCCTTTGGTTTAGTCGCTCGCTTGGGCGTCCGGGACGGCGGGGATCATTCGGCCCCGCTACTTTCAAGCGACGCTCAATGGTGCGGCCGGTCTCTTCCGGTAATGCTCTCGATCGCGTCAAGCAGGTGATCCGGGTCGATCGGTTTGGTGAGAAACGCGATCGCGCCGGCGCGCATCGCTTGCTCGCGCGCTTCGGGCGTGGGGAAGGCGGTCATCAGGATCATCGGGTGCGGCCATCCGCGTCGCTTCATCTCGCGCTGAAGGTCGAGACCGGAAAGACCGGGCATGTGGATGTCGGTGACGATGCACGCGAGTTCGCCCTCCATGCCCGAGGTGAGCAGGCCTTCGGCGCTTTCGAACGCCATCGTCGCCATGCCGATGGAGCGGATGAAGCTGTCGATGCTCCCGCGTATCGCGGGATCGTCGTCGACCACGCCGATGGTGGATGGAGGCGGCATAAGGAGTCTTTCAGCGTGGGATACGGACGTCGGGCCTGTTTCCCCAAGCTCTTCGCCGATCGAAACCCCGCTGGCTATCATACGGAGGTTTCTAGCCGCCCCGCGCTTCGCATCTTCGATGTAACAAAGCGAAGGCTCCTTCGTTCAGCCACTTTAAGCAATATCAAGAACCGGGGGACGCGATCATGATACGAGAACGGCCCAGCCGATCGCGCGCGGCGACAGCGATGCCGCTCTGTATCTTGCTGATGCTGCCCGGCTGTGCGGGCGGTGTGCTCGATCCGCGGGGCCCGGTGAGTGCCGCCGAGAAGCTGATCCTGCTCAACTCGCTCGCGATCATGCTCGCGATCGTGATCCCGACGATCATCGGGACGCTGGCGGTGGCATGGTGGTTCCGCGCCTCCAACACGCGCGCGCGCTACCGTCCGAGCTGGTCCTACTCGGGTCGGATCGAACTGGTGACATGGTCGATCCCGGCGATGGTCGTGCTGTTGCTCGGCGGTATCGGCTGGGTCGGCAGCCACGATCTCGATCCGCCCAAGCCGCTGGTTTCCAAGACCGAGCCGATCACCGTTCAGGTCGTGTCGCTCGACTGGAAATGGCTGTTCATCTACCCCGATCTCGGCATCGCCAGCGTCAACCGCCTCGTCGTGCCGAGCGGTACGCCGATCAGTTTCCAACTGACCTCGGCCACGGTGATGAACAGCTTCTTCGTGCCGCAGCTTGGCGGCCAGATCTATACGATGGCGGGGATGACCACCCGACTGCATCTCCAGGCCGATCGTCCCGGCAGCTATCAGGGCCTGTCGGCGCAGTTCAGCGGCGATGGCTTTTCGCGCATGCGCTTCACCGTCGATGCCGTTCCGGACGCGCAGTTCGCGCGGTGGGCGGCGCAGGCGAAAGGCGGGGCTCCGGTACTCGACGCGGCCTCCTATGCGGCGCTGCGCGAACCGAGCCAGGGGCTGGCGCCGTTCACCTACGGCGCGGTCGCCCCCGGCCTGTTCGATGCCATCGTCGGGCAGAAGTCGGCGCCGCCCAGCGCCGATACAGTCGATACAACCGCGTCCATTCCCGGCAAGAAGGTCTGACCGATGCTCGGCAAGCTAAACTGGAGCGCGATACCGTTCGGCGAGCCGATCCCGCTGGTCACGGGCTGCGTCGTCGTGCTCGTCCTCGCGGCGGTGCTCGGGCTCATCACGCTCAAGGGCTGGTGGCCGTATCTGTGGCGCGAGTGGATCACCTCGGTCGATCACAAGCGGATCGGCGTGATGTACTGCATGCTCGCGCTGGTCATGCTGCTGCGGGGCTTTTCCGATGCGATCATGATGCGCTCGCACCTCGCGATCGCGGCGGGCACATCACAAGGCTATCTGCCGCCCGGCCATTACGACCAGATATTCTCCGCCCACGGCACGATCATGATCTTCTTCACGGCGATGCCCTTCGTCGTCGGGCTGATGAACTTCGTCGTGCCGCTGCAACTCGGCGTGCGCGACGTCGCGTTCCCGACGCTCAATTCGGTCAGTTTCTGGCTGACCGCGAGCGGGGTGCTTCTCACCAACATGAGCCTCGTGATCGGTGAGTTCGCGCGCACCGGCTGGCTGGCGTATCCACCGCTGTCCGAACTGCGATTCTCCGCCGGCGTGGGCGTCGACTATTATCTCTGGTCGCTCCAGATCGCCGGGGTCGGCACCTTGCTGTCCGGCATCAATCTGGTGACGACCATCCTCAAGATGCGCGCGCCGGGGATGACCTACACGCGCATGCCGATGTTCTGCTGGACCGCGCTCGCCTCGAACCTGCTGATCGTCGCGGCCTTTCCGATCCTGACCGCCACGCTCGCGATGCTCACGCTCGACCGGTATCTCGGCTTCCATTTCTTCACCAACGATGGCGGCGGTAACGCCATGATGTACATCAACCTGATCTGGGCGTGGGGCCACCCCGAGGTGTATATTCTGGTGCTGCCGGTGTTCGGCGTCTTCTCGGAGGTGATTTCGACCTTCTCCAGCAAGGCGCTGTTCGGCTATCGCTCGATGGTGCTGGCGACGATGTGCATCTGCGTGCTGTCGTTCCTGGTCTGGCTGCACCATTTCTTCACGATGGGCGCCGGCGCCGACGTCAACGGCTTTTTCGGCGTGATGACGATGATTATCGCGGTCCCGACCGGCGTGAAGATCTTCAACTGGCTGTTCACCATGTACGGCGGGCGGGTGCGCTTCGAAGTGCCGATGCTATGGTCGGTCGGCTTCATGGTGACGTTCGTGATCGGCGGGATGACCGGCGTGCTGCTGGCGGTGCCGCCGGCCGATTTCATGCTGCACAATTCGCTGTTCCTGGTCGCGCATTTCCACAACGTCATCATCGGCGGTGTGCTGTTCGGGGCGTTCGCCGGCTATACCTATTGGTTCCCCAAGGCGTTCGGCTTCAAGCTCCACGACGGGCTCGGCCGCGCGGCGTTCTGGTGCTGGCTGACCGGCTTCTACATCGCCTTCATGCCGCTCTACGCGCTGGGTCTGATGGGGGCGACCCGGCGGATGCAGCATTATGACGACATGAACTGGCAGCCATTGATGATCGCCGCCTTCGTCGGCGCGCTCATCATCCTCGCCGGGATCGGCTGTCAGGCGCTCCAGCTCGTCGTCTCGATCCGCCAGCGCGATCGGAACCGCGACCTTTCCGGCGATCCATGGGACGGCCGCAGCCTCGAATGGTCGACCACCTCGCCGCCGCCGCCGTTCAATTTCGCGGTTCTGCCCGACGTTCAGGGGGAGGAGGCGTATTGGGGCGTCAAGCAGAGCGCGATCGAGGACCAGCGGCTCGCCGACGAACCCGAATATGAACCGATCGAGATGCCCCGAAACACTGCAACCGGCTTCGTCACCGCGTTCTTCGCGACCGTCACCGGGTTCGCGCTGATCTGGCACATCTGGTGGTTGGTGATTCTCGGGTTGGTCGGCGCCTACGCGGTATTCGTCGTCTTCGCCTGGCGGGAGGAGGAGGAATATGTGATCCCGGCGGACAAGGTCGCCGCGATCGACCGCGAGCGCCGCCGTTCCCGTGAACAGCTTCTCGCCGCCCGGAGGGCCGCATGACCGCGACGACCGAATGGCGAGACACGCGACCGCCCACCAACGACCCCCATCGGATCGGTCGCGGCGCCGGCGGAGGGGGCGGCGACCGCGTCACCGGCCATGGCGCCGGCGGGCCGGCCGACAAGCGCACCGTGGTCGGCTTCGGCTTCTGGATCTTCCTGCTGTCCGACATCGTCATGTTCTCGGCGATCTTCGCGACCTATGCGGTGATCGAAGGTGCGACCGACGGCGGACCCACCGCGCGGCAGTTGTTCGATATCGACAATGCGTGGGTCGAGACGGTGTGCCTGTTGTTCTCCAGCTTCACCTGCGGGCTGGCGACGATCGCGGCGGAGCGGCGGAGCGCTGTATGGACGCAGGTCTTCCTGCTTGCGACGGGCCTCCTGGGCGCCGTGTTCCTCGCGCTCGAACTGCGCGAGTTCATCGATCTCATCGGTCGCGGCGCCGGGCCGCAGCGCTCCGCGTTCCTGTCCGGTTTCTTCACTTTGGTCGGCTGCCACGGGCTTCACGTCACCGCCGGACTGCTGTGGCTCGGTACGATGATGGCGCAGGTCTGGACACGCGGTTTCAAGCCCAACATCGCGCGCCGGCTGATGTGCTTCAGCCTGTTCTGGCATGCGCTCGATATCATTTGGGTCGCGCTGTTCACGATCGTCTATCTGTTTGGAGTTCGGTGATGAGCGATCGAGATCATCAGCGTGAGGACGATCGGACGCCCGGCAGCCATCAAGCCTCGGTGCTCGTCCAGGTCGCCACCTATACCCTCGGGCTCGTGCTCGCGCTCGGGCTGACGGCGATCTCATTCTGGGCGGTAAGGACGCATATGCTGTGGGGGCCGGGCGTGCCGATCGGGCTGTGCGTGCTCGCGATCGCGCAGATGGGCATTCATCTGGTGTTCTTCCTGCATATCACCAGCGGCCCCGACAACACCAACAACCTGCTGGCGCTCGCGTTCGGCGTGCTGATCGTCTTCCTCGTGGTCGCCGGCTCGCTGTGGATCATGTCGAACCTCAACGCCAACATGATGCCGATGCCGGCGATGATGTCACCACAGGCCCAGCCGTGACGGGCGACGGCTCTCCGCCAATCGGTCGATCGCGCCGGAACGGGAGCGGATCTCGCAGGGGGTGACGCGGGCGCGGCCAAGCGCTATCGGCGCGCACCATGATCAAGCACGCCCTTCCCGTCTCGCGCGAAGCCGATTTCGCCGCCTGGTATCAGACCGTCATCACCGAGGCCGACATGGCCGAGGAATCGGGGGTGCGCGGCTGCATGGTGATCCGGCCGTGGGGGTACGGCATCTGGGAGCGGATGCAGCGGCTGCTCGATGACCGCATCAAGGCGACCGGCCACGAGAATTGCTATTTCCCGCTGTTCATCCCGCTCTCCTACTTCGAGAAGGAGGCCGAGCATGTCGATGGCTTCGCCAAGGAAATGGCGGTCGTCACGCACCACCGGCTGATCGCGGACGGCAAGGGCGGACTCGTGCCCGATCCCGCCGCCAGGCTGGAGGAGCCGCTGGTCGTGCGGCCGACCTCGGAAACGGTGATCGGCACCGCCTTCGCGCGCTGGGTGCAATCGTGGCGTGATCTGCCGGTGCTCATCAACCAATGGGCGAACGTCGTTCGGTGGGAGATGCGCACGCGTATGTTCCTGCGCACCGCCGAGTTCCTCTGGCAGGAAGGCCATACCGCGCACGCCAGCGAAGCCGAGGCGCGCGAGGAAACCTTGCGGATGCTCGAAGTGTACCGTGAGTTCGCCGAGGACTGCGTCGCGCTGCCGGTGATCGCCGGCGAGAAGCCCGAGAACGAGCGCTTCCCCGGCGCGGTCGCGACCTATTCGATCGAGGCGATGATGCAGGACGGCAAGGCGCTCCAGGCGGGCACCTCGCATTTCCTCGGCACCAATTTCTCCAAGGCGCAGAACATCACCTTCCAGAATGCGGAAGGTCAGGTCGAGCTGGCGCACACGACGAGCTGGGGCGTTTCGACGCGGATGATCGGCGGGCTCATCATGGTCCACGGTGACGACGACGGCCTTCGCGTGCCGCCGCGCGTGGCACCGTGGCAGATCGTGATCGTGCCGATGCTGCGCGACCAGCCCGAGGATGCGGCGATCGTCGACTATTGCAAGGCGCTCCGTGCCGAACTCGGCGCGCTGACCGCGCTCGGCGAACCGGTGCGCGCGCTGCTCGATCTCAAGGCGGTCAAGGCCGCGACCAAGCGCTGGGGCTGGGTCAAGAAGGGCGCGCCGATCGTGATCGAGGTCGGCGGGCGCGACGTGGCGGGCGGCAACGTCTCGGTGATCCGTCGCGACCGGCTGTACCGCGAGGATGGCAAGCTCGACAGCGCGGTGGTGGCGAAGGGCGATTTCGTGCGCGACGCGGCGGCGATGCTGGCCGAGATCCAGCAGGTGCTCTACGCCGACGCCAAGGCGCGGCTCGACGCCAATATCGTCCGCGACGTGACCGACTTCGCCGGCGTCGAGGCGTTCTTCGCGGAAGGCGTCAAGAACCCGGGCTTCCTCGAAGTGCAATGGTCCAAGCCGACCGGCGCGGCGCTGGAAAAGGTGGTCGAGCGTCTCAAAGCGCTCAAGCTGACGCTGCGCAACGTTCCCGCCGATGCGGCGCCCGCCGATGGCGTGTGCGTGTTCACCGGTGATGCTGCGGTCGAGCGGGTGATCGTGGGTCGGGCGTACTGATGCCCGTCGCCCCGGCGCAGGCCGGGGCCGCTGGATAGCTTGGCGGGCCGGACGCCCTGCGCATAGCGGCCCTGGCCTGCGCCGGGGCGACGGCTATGGCTCTACCGATGCCTTAAGAACGCGGGTCGAACTTTGGAGCAGCGCCGACATGGGCCTCGCCGCGCGACTCGGCGAGTTTCACCTGGCGGTGCCGTTCGGCAAGCCGTGCGCGCTTTTCCGCGTCACGCGTGCCATGGCAGGCGGGGCAACTCACCCCTTCCTCGTAAAGCGGTGAGGCGAGATCTTCCGGGCTGACCGGCATCCGGCACGCGCGGCACAGCGCATGGCTGCCGGGCGAAAGACCGTGGCCGACCGCGACTCGCTCGTCGAACACGAAGCATTCGCCCTGCCAGCGGCTTTCCTCGGCGGGCACCTCTTCGAGATATTTGAGAATGCCGCCATGCAGGTGGAACACCGAATCGAACCCCTGCGCCTTCACGAACGCGGTCGCCTTCTCGCAGCGGATGCCGCCGGTGCAGAACATCGCGATCGTCTTGCCGGCGAGGTCGGTTTGGTGTTCGCGGAACCAGCGGGGGAAGTCGCTGAACGTGTCGGTACCGGGGTCGATCGCGCCTTCGAAGCTGCCGACGCGCACCTCGTAAGCGTTGCGCGTGTCGATCACCACCGTGTCAGGACGCGCGATCAGCGCGTTCCAGTCGGCGGGCGCGACATAGGTACCGACATCCTCAAGCGGATCGATCTCGGGTTCGCCCATCGTCACGATCTCGCGCTTGAGGCGCACCTTGAGCCGGTGGAACGGCATCTCGGTGGCATGCGCATATTTGATCTCGGCTCCCGCGCAGCCGGGCAACGCGCGGATCGCCGTGACGACCGTCTCGATCGCGGCGTCGCCGCCGGCGATCGTACCATTGATCCCTTCGCGCGCGAGCAGCAAGGTGCCCTTGATGCCGAGCCCGGCGCAGAGATCGTGCAGGCGCGCGCGCAGCGTGGCGGGATCGTCGAAGCGGGCGAATCGGTAGAGCGCGGCGACACGGATGGGCAGGGGGGCATTCATCGCGCGCTCGCTAGAGGAATTTGTCGGGTGCCGTCAAAGCCACCGTCGCCCCGGCGCAGGCGGGGCCGCTGTGTTTAGGAGGAAATCGGCCTGCCAAGCCATCCAGCGGCCCCGGCCTGTGCCGGGGCGACGCGCCGGCATTGACGGTTTTCGACTCCCCCTGTATAGGCGCCGCTGCTCGCATGAGGACTGACGTTTTCATGTGGGTGCTTGAACATTGCTGGATGCATTCAGGGCCAGGGGGAATCGCACGATTCCCGAAGGCCCTTTTGTATTCCCCAAATTGTTCCGGGGGGGCGTCATGGCTCCAGCAAAGTAACCAACTCTCAAGGTGAAGAGATTCATGCCGACGATCAATCAGTTGGTCCGCAAGGGCCGCGATCCGCAGAAGGCCAAGTCCAAGGTTCCTGCGATGGAAGCCAATCCGCAGAAGCGTGGCGTTTGCACCCGCGTCTACACGACGACCCCGAAGAAGCCGAACTCGGCGCTGCGCAAGGTAGCCAAGGTCCGCCTGACCAACAGCCGCGAAGTCATCAGCTACATCCCGGGCGAGGGCCACAACCTGCAGGAGCACTCGGTGGTGCTGATCCGCGGCGGCCGCGTTCGCGATCTTCCCGGCGTGCGCTACCACGTTCTGCGTGGCGTGCTCGATACGCAGGGCGTCAAGGACCGCAAGCAGTCGCGTTCGAAGTACGGCGCCAAGCGTCCGAAGTAATCCGCCAGAGTAAGCCCCGGACAGGTTCCGGACCGGCTGAAGCACAGATAAGGAATTTGAAATGGCACGTCGTCGTCGGCCCGAAAAGCGGGTCATCCTGCCCGATCCCCAGTATGGGGACGAGGTTCTCTCCAAGTTCATGAACAGCGTGATGCTCGACGGCAAGAAGTCCGTCGCCGAAGGCATCGTCTATACCGCGCTCGCCACCGTCGAGCAGCGTGCGAAGAAGGATCCGCTCGGCGTGTTCCACGACGCGCTGGCGAACGTGAAGCCGGGCATCGAGGTCCGCAGCCGCCGCGTCGGCGGCGCGACCTACCAGGTGCCGGTCGAGGTTCGTCCCGAGCGTGCGCAGGCGCTGGCGATCCGCTGGCTGATCTCGGCGGCGCGCTCGCGCAGCGAGAACACCATGTCGGCGCGTCTCTCGGGCGAGCTGCTCGACGCGTCGAACAATCGCGGCAACGCGGTGAAGAAGCGCGAAGACACGCACCGCATGGCCGAGGCCAACCGCGCCTTCTCGCATTATCGCTGGTAATGACTATATGAGGTGAGGGGATTCGTTCCCCTCACCCCAACATCCGTTCGCCCTGAGCGTAGTCGAAGGGCACGAGGCGCGGTTCGAGGCTTGGGCTTCGACTTCGCTCAGCCCGAACGGGGGTTGCGCAAAGAACGCCTACCAATTCATCGCCGCCCAGGCACCCAGGAGTGACGCATCATGGCCCGCAGCCATCCGCTCGAACGCTATCGCAACATCGGCATCATGGCGCATATCGACGCCGGCAAGACGACGACGACCGAGCGCATCCTTTACTACACCGGCAAGTCCTACAAGATCGGCGAAGTGCACGAAGGCACCGCGACGATGGACTGGATGGTTCAGGAGCAGGAGCGCGGCATCACGATCACGTCCGCTGCGACCACCTGCAAGTGGCGCGCCGAGGACGGCAAGGGCGACGAGCACCTCATCAACATCATCGACACGCCGGGCCACGTTGACTTCACGATCGAGGTCGAGCGTTCGCTGCGCGTGCTCGACGGCGCGGTCGCGTGCTTCGACGGCGTTGCCGGTGTCGAGCCGCAGTCCGAGACGGTGTGGCGCCAGGCCGACAAGTACGGCGTGCCGCGGATGTGCTTCATCAACAAGCTCGACCGCACCGGCGCGAATTTCGACTTCTGCGTCAACTCGATCATCGAGCGCCTCGGCGCAAAGCCGGCCGTTCTCTACTTGCCGATCGGCATGGAAGGCGATTTCAAGGGCCTGGTCGATCTCGTCAACAACCGCGCGATCATCTGGCTCGAGGAGAGCCTGGGCGCGAAGTTCGAATATCAGGACATCCCCGCCGAGCTGGCCGACAAGGCCGCTGCGGCGCGTGAGGCGTTGATCGAACTGGTCGTCGAGCAGGACGACGCGGCGATGGAGGCGTATCTCGAAGGCGAAATGCCCGACGTCGCGACGCTCAAGAAGCTGATCCGCAAGGGCACGCTCAACATGACGTTCGTTCCGGTCGTCTGCGGCTCGGCGTTCAAGAACAAGGGCGTGCAGCCGCTGCTCGACGCGGTGGTCGATTATCTGCCGAGTCCGCTCGACGTTCCGGCGATCAAGGGCGTCAAGCTCGACGGCGAGACGCCGGACGAGCGCGCTTCGGACGACAACGTGCCGTTCGCGGCGCTCGCGTTCAAGGTGATGAACGATCCGTTCGTCGGCACGCTGACTTTCGCGCGCATCTACTCGGGCAAGCTCGAAACCTCCTCGCAGGTCACCAACACGGTGAAGGACAAGAAGGAGAAGGTCGGTCGTATGCTGCTGATGCATGCGAACGAGCGTGAGGACATCCAGGTGGCCTATGCGGGCGACATCGTCGCGTTGGCCGGCCTCAAGGACACCACGACTGGCGACACGCTCTGCGCGCCGTCGGCGCCGATCATCCTCGAGCGGATGGAATTCCCCGAGCCGGTCATCGAGCTGTCGGTCGAGCCCAAGACCAAGGCCGACCAGGAGAAGATGGGCGTCGCGCTCAACCGTCTCGCGCGCGAGGATCCCTCGTTCCGCGTGTCGTCTGACGCCGAGAGCGGCCAGACGATCATCAAGGGCATGGGCGAACTCCATCTCGAGATCATCGTCGATCGCATGAAGCGCGAGTTCAAGGTCGAGGCCAATGTCGGCGCGCCGCAGGTGGCGTATCGCGAGTATCTCGCGAAGCCGGTCGACATCGACTACACGCACAAGAAGCAGTCGGGCGGCACCGGTCAGTTCGGTCGCGTCAAGGTGAAGCTGACGCCGGGCGAGCGCGGTTCGGGCATCATCTTCAAGGACGAGATCAAGGGCGGTAACATTCCCAAGGAATATATCCCCGCGATCGAGAAGGGCTTCCGCGAGACGGCGGCCACGGGCTCGCTGGTCGGCTTCCCGATCATCGACTTCGAGATTCTGCTGTATGACGGTGCGTACCATGACGTCGACTCGTCGGCGCTGGCGTTCGAAATCACCGGCCGCGCCGCGATGCGCGAAGCGGCACAGAAGGCGGGCATCAAGCTGCTCGAGCCGATCATGAAGGTCGAGGTCGTCACTCCCGAGGATTATCTCGGCGACGTCATCGGCGACATGAACAGCCGCCGCGGCCAGATCCAGGGCACCGACACGCGCGGCAACGCGCAGTCGGTCGAGGCGATGGTGCCGCTGGCCAACATGTTCGGCTACGTCAACTCGCTGCGCTCGTTCACGCAGGGCCGCGCGCAGTACAGCATGCAGTTCTCGCATTATGACGAAGTTCCGCAGAACGTGGCGGACGAAGTCAAGGCGAAGCTGGCCTGATCGGAGCCGGCACGCGGCGCCCGGCGCCGCGTGCCGATCCACAACGCGCTTGACGTTGCGTATTAAGACACGCAGGGCTGGCGCAATTCTTTTTGAGCCGCTATGGGGCCGCTTTCGCGCGGCAATCCCGGCACGGAAACGATCAATTAAGGTAGGGAATCATGGCTAAAGCAAAGTTCGAGCGGACTAAGCCGCATCTCAACATCGGCACCATCGGTCACGTCGATCATGGCAAGACCTCGCTGACCGCAGCGATCACGAAGGTTCTGGCCGAGACCGGCGGCGCGACGTTCGTCGACTATGCCAACATCGACAAGGCCCCGGAAGAGCGCGAGCGCGGCATCACGATCTCGACCGCGCACGTCGAGTATGAGACGACCGCGCGTCACTATGCGCACGTCGATTGCCCGGGCCACGCCGACTATGTGAAGAACATGATCACCGGCGCCGCGCAGATGGACGGCGCGATCCTCGTCGTTTCGGCGACCGACGGCCCGATGCCGCAGACCCGCGAGCACATCCTGCTCGCCCGCCAGGTCGGCGTGCCGACGATGGTCGTGTTCATGAACAAGGTCGATCTGGTCGATGACGCCGAGATCCTCGAGCTCGTCGAGCTGGAAATCCGCGAGCTGCTGTCGTCGTATGATTTCGACGGCGACAACATCCCCGTCATCGCCGGTTCGGCGGTCAAGGCGCTCGACGGTTCGGACGACAAGATCGGCAAGGAAGCCGTTCTGAAGCTGATGGAAGCGGTCGACACCTATCTGCCGCAGCCCGAGCGTCCGCTCGACAAGCCGTTCATGATGCCGATCGAAGACGTGTTCTCGATCTCGGGTCGCGGCACGGTCGTCACCGGCCGAGTCGAGACCGGCGTCGTCAAGGTCGGCGAGGAAGTCGAGATCGTCGGCATCCACCCGTCGGTCCGCAAGACCACGGTCACCGGCGTCGAAATGTTCCGCAAGCTGCTCGATCAGGGCCAGGCCGGCGACAACATCGGCGCGCTGATCCGCGGCGTCGGCCGTGAAGAGGTCGAGCGTGGCCAGGTGCTCTGCAAGCCCGGCTCGATCAAGCCGCACACCGACTTCTCGTCGGAAGTGTACGTGCTGTCGAAGGACGAAGGCGGCCGCCACACGCCGTTCTTTGCCAACTATCGTCCGCAGTTCTACTTCCGCACGACGGACGTGACCGGCACCGTCGAGCTGCCCGAGGGCACCGAGATGGTCATGCCTGGCGACAACATCGCGCTCGGCGTGAAGCTGATCGCCCCGATCGCTATGGACGTGGGCCAGCGCTTCACGATCCGCGAGGGTGGTCGTACGGTTGGTTCGGGTATCGTCAGCGGTATCTCGAAGTAATCCGACGCTTCTAAAAAAAGTTTGCCGCCCGCGTCTCACAAGAGGCGCGGGCGGTTGCTTTTTATAGGAGGCGCCTGTAATGGCGCGCCTCCGGTTTTGAACTGAACAATCAGCGGTGGCCCCAGTCCACTTCGTCACCCCAGCGCAAGCTGGGGTCTCTCGCCTCCGGCCTCGCGGCTGTGGCACAAGATCCCAGCTTTCGCTGGGATGACGGAGCAGGAGGAAAGTCACCCCGCTCTTTCGCATTGGTAGGGTACATGGACAGCAACATCCGCATTCGCCTTAAGGCGTTCGATCATCGCGTGCTCGATCAGGCTGCCGGCGACATCGCCGACACCGCCCGCCGCACCGGCGCACTCATCCGTGGCCCGATTCCTCTGCCGACTCACATCGACAAGTTCACGGTCAACCGTGGCCCGCACATCGACAAGAAGTCGCGCGAGCAGTTCGAGACGCGCACCTACAAGCGCCTGCTCGACATCGTGCAGCCGACCCCGCAGACCGTCGATGCGCTGATGAAGCTCGACCTCGCGGCCGGTGTTGACGTCGAGATCAAGCTCGCGTAAACGCGCCGCTTCAAGAGATTCGACCCTGTAACCGGGGCGGATAGGGATACCGCCGGGCTTGCTCGGGTCTGCGTCCCCCGACAGGCTTCCTGCCTCAAGGAAGCTCCAGCCCGGGTCGGGGCCGACGCAGTATAAATGTTTTCGGGTTGAGCACGCACGCTGCGGAATCGTCCGTGGCGTGCCTCTGTTATGGAAAGGGATCAGATCATGCGCACTGGCGTGATCGCGAAGAAGATGGGGATGACGCGTCTGTTCCAGGACGATGGTCGGCACGTGCCGGTCACGGTTCTGCAGCTCGACAATCTCCAGGTCGTGGCCGTTCGCGAGGCCGATCGTGATGGGTATGTCGCCGTCCAGTTGGGCGCTGGCGTTGCCAAAGCAAAGAACGTTTCGAAGCCGCAGCGCGGCCACTTCGGCAAGTCCGAAGTCGAGCCCAAGGCGATCGTCCGTGAATTCCGTGTCGCCGAGGACGCCGTCCTCGAAGTCGGCGCCGAGATCTCGGCCGATCACTATGTCGCTGGCCAGATCGTCGACGTTCAGGGCTACACGCAGGGCAAGGGCTTCCAGGGCGGTATGAAGCGCTGGGGCTTCGGCGGTCTGCGCGCGACGCACGGTGTCTCGGTCTCGCACCGCTCGCTCGGTTCGACCGGTCAGCGCCAGGATCCGGGCAAGGTCTTCAAGAACAAGAAGATGGCCGGCCACATGGGTGACGCGCAGCGCACCCAGCAGAACCTCGAGATCGTCTCGACCGACGTCGAGCGCGGCCTGATCTTCGTCAAGGGCTCGGTGCCCGGCTCGAAGGGCGGCTGGCTGCTCGTCAAGGACGCGGTCAAGGTCGCTCGTCCGGCTGCCGCTCCGTACCCCGCCGGCCTCAAGGCCGCTCAGAACAACAACGATGCGCCCGCAGAGACGCCCGCCGAGACGGTGGACGATGCAGCGGCCACCGACGGCCAGGAGGGCTGATCGTGAAGGTTAAGCTTCAATCCTTCGCCGGTACCGCGGACAGCGATATCGAGCTCAACGACGAGGTCTTCGGCCTCGACCCGCGTGGTGACATTCTTCACCGCGTCGTCACCTGGCAGCTCGAGAAGCGCCGTGCGACGGCCAGCGGCACGCGTGAGCGCGCCGACGTGGCGCGCTCGGGCAAGAAGTTCGGTCGCCAGAAGGGTGGCGGTACCGCCCGTCACGGCGATCGCCGCGCTCCGGTGTTCATCGGCGGTGGTAAGGCGCACGGTCAGCGGACCCGCGACTTCAATCCGTCGCTGAACAAGAAGATCCGCGCGCTCGGTCTCAAGATGGCGCTCAGCAGCCACGCCAAGGCCGGCTCGCTGGTCGTTCTGGACAGCCTCGCGGTTGCCGAGGGCAAGACCAAGACGCTGATCGCCGACTGGGCGAAGCTCGGCACCGGCAAGACGGCGCTGGTCATCGACGGTGACACGGTCGAGACGACGTTCGCGCTCGCCGCGGGCAACCTGTCGACGATCAACGTGCTGCCGGCCGCCGGCGCCAACGTCTATGACATTCTGAAGCACGACACGCTGGTTCTCACCCGCGCTGCCGTTGAAAAGCTGGAGGCGCGCTTCAATGGCTAAGAAGCAGAAGGGCGATATTGCGATCCGTCACTATGACGTGATCGTTGCGCCGCACATCACCGAAAAGGCGACCCTGCTCTCCGAGCACAACGCCGTCGTGTTCAAGGTCGCGAACGATGCCACCAAGCCTGAGATCAAGGCTGCGGTCGAGGCGCTGTTCGGGGTGAACGTCACTGGCGTGAACACCATTGTCCAGAAGGGCAAGACCAAGAAGTGGAAGGGCGCGGACTATACGCGCTCGGACGTCAAGAAAGCGATCGTGACGTTGAAGGACGGCCAGTCCATCGACGTGACGACGGGGATCTGATCCGATGGCATTGAAGCATTATAACCCGACGAGCCCGGCGCGCCGTGGTCTCATCCTGGTCGACCGTTCCGGCCTGCACAAGGGCGGCCCCGTCAAGGCGCTGACCGAAGGCAAGCGCAAGACCGGTGGTCGCAACAACAAGGGCCATGTCACGTCGCGCGGCATCGCCGGCGGCCACAAGCAGCGCTACCGGATCATCGATTTCAAGCGTCGCCTGTGGGATGTCGAAGGCACGGTCGAGCGGATCGAATATGATCCCAACCGCACCGCGTTCATCGCGCTCATCAACTATGGCGCCGATGCCGCGGGCAAGGTCAACCAGGCTTACATCATCGCGCCGCAGCGGCTCGCGGTCGGCGACAAGGTGATCGCCGGCAAGAAGACCGACGTGAAGCCCGGCAATGCGATGGAGCTCGGCCAGATCCCGGTCGGCACGATCGTCCACAATGTCGAGATGAAGCCCGGCAAGGGTGGTCAGCTCGCGCGCTCGGCCGGCACCTATGTGCAGGTCGTCGGCCGCGACAAGGGCATGGTGATGATCCGCCTCAACTCGGGCGAGCAGCGCTATATCCACGCGGGCTGCATGGCCACGATCGGTGCGGTGTCGAACCCCGACAACGGCAACACCAACCTCGCCAAGGCCGGCCGCAACCGCTGGCTGGGCATCCGCCCGCTGACGCGCGGCGTCGCGAAGAACCCGGTCGACCATCCGCACGGCGGTGGTGAAGGCCGGACCTCGGGTGGCCGTCATCCGGTCACGCCGTGGGGCAAGCCGACCAAGGGTGCGCGCACCCGTCACAACAAGTCGACCGACAAGATGATCATCCGGTCGCGTCACGCGAAGAAGAAGGGCTAAACGATGGCTCGTTCCGTCTGGAAGGGTCCGTTCGTGGACCTTCACCTGCTGAAGAAGGCAGAAACCGCGCAGGAAACCAACGCGCGTGGTGCGATCAAGACCTGGTCGCGTCGCTCGACGATCCTGCCGCAGTTCGTCGGCCTCACGTTCAGCGTCTATAACGGCCGCAAGTTCGTGCCGGTCTCCGTCAACGAGGACATGGTGGGCATGAAGCTCGGCGAGTTCGCGCCGACGCGCTATTTCCCCGGCCATGCCGCGGACAAGAAGGGCAAGCGCTGATGTCTAAGCCGAAATCCCCCCGCAAGGTCGGTGAGAAGGAAGCTCTCTCGGTCGGCACGCAGATCCGTGGTTCCGCGCAGAAGCTCGGCCTCGTCGCCGCGCTCATTCGCGGCAAGAAGGTCGGCGATGCGATGAACATCCTGCAGTTCTCGACCAAGGGCATGGCCATCGACGCGCGCAAGGTGCTGGCCTCGGCCATCGCCAACGCCGAGAACAACCACAACCTCGATGTCGACGCGCTCGTCGTCGCCGAGGCTTCGGTTGGCAAGTCGATCGTGATGAAGCGGTTCGCCACGCGCGGTCGCGGCAAGTCGACCCGCATCCTCAAGCCGTTCAGCCGTCTGCGCATCGTCGTGCGCGAGCAGGAAGAAGCATAATGGGTCAGAAATCGAACCCGATCGGTCTGCGTCTGCAGATCAACCGCACCTGGGACAGCCGTTGGTACGCGGAGGGCGCCGACTACGGCCGTCTTCTCCTCGAAGACCTCAAGATGCGCCAGTACATCATGAAGACGCTGCCGCAGGCGGCGATCTCCAAGGTGGTGATCGAGCGTCCGGCCAAGCTGTGCCGCGTGTCGATCTATGCCGCGCGTCCGGGCGTCATCATCGGCAAGAAGGGCGCGGACATCGAGAAGCTTCGCAAGAAGCTCGGCGCGATGACCTCGTCGGACGTGTCGCTGAACATCGTCGAGATCCGCAAGCCGGAAGTCGATTCGAAGCTCGTCGCGCAGGGCATCGCCGATCAGCTCGAGCGTCGTATCGCGTTCCGCCGCGCCATGAAGCGCGCGGTGCAGTCGGCGATGCGGCTCGGCGCCGAGGGTATCCGGATCAACTGCGGCGGCCGCCTCGGCGGCGCCGAAATCGCGCGGACCGAATGGTATCGCGAGGGTCGGGTGCCGCTTCACACGCTGCGCGCGAACGTCGATTATGCCGAAGCGCAGGCGCACACCGCCTATGGCGTCTGCGGCGTCAAGGTCTGGATCTTCAAGGGTGAGATCCTCGGCCATGACCCGCTCGCGCAGGAGCGCATCATGATGGAGGCTCAGACCTCCGGCGTGCGCCCCGCGCGCGACGACCGCCGCTAAGGACTGACTCATGCTGCAACCGAAAAAGACCAAGTTCCGTAAGGCCTTCAAGGGCCGCATTCACGGCGACGCCAAGGGCGGCACCACGCTCAACTTCGGGTCTTACGGCCTGAAGGCGATGGAGCCGGACCGGCTCACCGCCCGCCAGATCGAAGCGGCTCGCCGCGCGATCACGCGCCACATCAAGCGCCAGGGGCGTTTGTGGATCCGCGTGTTCCCGGACGTGCCGGTCTCGGGCAAGCCCGCCGAAGTCCGCATGGGCTCGGGTAAGGGTTCGCCGGAATTCTGGGCGGCGCGCGTCAAGCCCGGCCGCATCCTGTTCGAACTGGATGGTGTGCCCGGCGAGATCGCCGCGGTCGCGTTCAGCCGCGCGGCGATGAAGCTGCCGATCAAGGTTAAGGTCGTTGCCCGTCTCGGCGACACCTCGCATCTGGGAGTCGTGTAATATGGCACGGATCGACGATTTGAAGGCGAAGTCCGAAGACCAGTTGGTCGAGGAGCTCGGCAACCTGAAGCGCGAGGCGTTCAACCTCCGCTTCCAGGCCGCGACCAACCAGCTCGAAAAGCCGAGCCGCGTTCGCGAAGTCCGCCGTGACATCGCCCGTATCAAGACGCTGCAGACCGCTCGCTCGCGCGACGCGGCCGCCAAGTAAGGATTTAGACATGCCGAAGCGCGTGCTCACGGGACTGATCGTCTCGGACAAGGGCGACAAGACGGTGGTCGTGAACGTGGAGCGCAAGGTCAAGCACGCGCTCTACGGCAAGATCATCCGCCGCTCGAAGAAGTACCACGCCCATGACGAGGCGAACGAGTACAAGCAGGGTGAAACGGTGCGCATCGAAGAGACCGCGCCGATCTCCAAGCTGAAGACCTGGAAGGTGATCGATCGGGTGAACACCCATGCGACGCCGGAACGGGTCGACGTCGACGCGTAAGCGTCACTTTTAGGCGGGGTCCGGTCGGTATCGGCCCCATATGAGAAGGAAGCGGATCTATGATCCAGATGCAGTCCAATCTCGACGTCGCTGACAACAGCGGCGCGAAGCGGGTCATGTGCATCAAGGTGCTTGGGGGTTCCAAGCGCCGTACTGCCAGCGTCGGCGACATCATCGTCGTCAGCGTCAAGGAAGCCGCCCCCCGTGGCCGCGTGAAGAAGGGCGACGTGCATCGTGCCGTCATCGTGCGTACGGCGAAGGACATTCGCCGCGCCGACGGTTCGGTGATCCGCTTCGACGGCAACGCCGCGGTGCTGGTCAACAAGAACGAGGAGCCGATCGGCACCCGTATCTTTGGCCCGGTCGTGCGCGAACTGCGCGGCAAGAAGCACATGAAGATCATCTCGCTCGCGCCGGAGGTGCTGTAATGGCCGCCGCAAAGATCAAGAAGGGTGACCGCGTGATCGTCCTGTCCGGCAAGGACAAGGGCCGCACCGGCGAAGTGACGCAGGCATTCCCGAAGGACGGCAAGGTCGTCGTTTCGGGCATCAACGTCCACGTCCGTCACACCAAGCCGACCCAGGGCGACCCGCAGGGTGGCCTGAAGCGCGCCGAAGCGCCGCTGCACGTCTCCAAGGTCGCGCACGTGACCGCCGACGGCAAGCCGACGCGCGTCCGTTTCGAGACCCAGGACGGCAAGAAGGTCCGCGTCGCCGTCAAGACCGGGGAGAAGATCAGTGGCTGATGCCTATAAGCCCCGGCTGAAGGGCCTGTATGACGACAAGATCGTCAAGGCGATGACCGACAAGTTCGGCTACAAGAACGCGATGGAAGTTCCGCGCATCGACAAGATCGTCCTGAACATGGGCGTTGGCGAGGCGACGCAGGACAAGAAGAAGGTCGACAAGGCGGCGTCCGAAATGGAGCTGATCGCCGGCCAGAAGCCCGTCGTCACCAAGGCGAAGAAGTCGATCGCGCAGTTCAAGCTGCGTGAGGGCATGCCGATCGGCGTGAAGGTCACGCTGCGTCGCGAGCGCATGTACGAATTCCTCGACCGCTTCATCACGATCGCGCTGCCGCGCGTCCGCGATTTCCGTGGGCTGAGCGACAAGAGCTTCGACGGGCGCGGCAACTATGCCTGCGGCCTCAAGGAGCAGTTGATTTTCCCGGAAATCAGCTACGACCAGGTCGATCAGATCCGCGGCATGGACGTGATCGTCGCGACGACGGCGAAGACCGACGACGAAGCGCGCGAGCTGCTCCGTCTGTTCGGTTTCCCGTTCCCGATTGAAGCCGACGCAGAAAAGAAGGCGGCATAAGATGGCAAAGCTGAGTTCGATCAACAAGAACGAGCGTCGCAAGCTGCTCGTCAAGAAGTACGCCGGCCGCTACGCGAAGCTCAAGGCGATCGCCGCCGACGCGACGCTCGACGATGGCGAGCGTATGATCGCGCGCCTCAAGATGGCTGAGATTCCGCGCAACGGCAATCCGACGCGCATTCGCAACCGGTGCGAGCTGACGGGTCGTCCCCGCGCTTACTACCGCAAGTTCCGCCTCTGCCGCGTGCAGCTTCGTGATCTGGCCAACAAGGGCATGATCCCGGGCGTCACGAAGTCGAGCTGGTAAGGATCACGAGATGGCATTGACCGATCCCCTGGGTGATATGCTCACCCGCATCCGCAACGGCCAGCGCGCGCGCAAGGACTCGGTCCTGACGCCGGGCTCCAAGCTGCGTGTCCGCGTGCTCGACGTGCTCCAGCGCGAGGGCTACATCCGTGGCTACAGCGAAGAGCAGATGGGCCCGGCTGCGGGCATCCGCATCGAGCTGAAGTATTTCGAGGGCCAGCCCGCGATCAAGCACGTCGCGCGCGTCTCGAAGCCCGGCCGCCGCGTCTATTCGGGGTCTACCGAACTGCCGCGCGTCATGAACGGCCTCGGCATCACGATCGTTTCGACGCCGAAGGGCGTTCTCTCCGACGCGGAAGCGCGCGAGCAGAACGTCGGCGGCGAAGTGCTGGCGGAGGTATTCTGATGAGCCGCATCGGTAAAAAGCCGGTCGCGATCCCGAGCGGTGTCACCGCGACGATCGACGGCGGCAAGCTGAACGTGAAGGGGCCGAAAGGCACCCTGAGCCTCTCGCTGCGTGAAGAGATCACCTACACGCTCGAGGATGGCGGCATTTCGGTGCAGCCGGCCAATGACAGCAAGGCTGCGCGTGCCTTCTGGGGCATGCAGCGCACGATGGTGCAGAACCTCATCACCGGCGTGACGACGGGCTTCACCAAGAAGCTGCTGATCAACGGCGTGGGCTACCGCGCCGCCGCGCAGGGCAAGGTGCTCAACCTGAAGCTCGGCTACAGCCACGACGTCAACATCGACGTGCCGGAAGGTCTTGAGGTCAAGACCCCGGACAACACGACGGTCGAGATCTCGGGCGCCGACAAGCAGAAGGTCGGTCAGCTCGCCGCAGAAGTCCGCCGCTGGCGTAAGCCCGAGCCGTACAAGGGCAAGGGCATCAAGTACGACGGCGAGTTCATCTTCCGCAAGGAAGGGAAAAAGAAGTAATGTCGACCAAGGGTATGTCTCTCTTCGAGAAGCGGCGTCGCCGCAACCGTTCCGCGCTGCGTGCGCGCAGCGGAGGCCGGCCGCGCCTTTCGGTGCATCGCTCGGGCAAGCACATCTATGCGCAGGTGATCGACGATGCGGAAGGCCGCACCATCGCTTCGGCCTCGACGCTGGAGAAGGACGTGCGCGGCACGTCCGGCGCCAACATCGACGCGGCGACGGCGGTCGGCACGCGCGTGGCCGAGGCGGCGAAGGCCGCTGGCGTGACGCAGGTCGTGTTCGATCGCGGCGGCTTCCTGTTCCACGGTCGCGTCAAGGCGCTGGCGACTGCCGCGCGTGAAGCCGGATTGGAGTTTTAAGAATGGCCGACACCAACGAAATCCAGTCGCAGGAAGGCGCTCCGGCCGAGGCCGGCACCGCCGAAGCGCCGCAGAACCGTGGTCCGCGTGGCGGCCGTGGTCGTGGCGGCCCGGGCGGCAGCAACAACCGTGGCGGTCGCGACAATCGCGGCGGTCGCGACAACCGTGGCCGTGGTGGTCCGGGTGCTGACGACGGCGGCGAAGAGCTGATCGAAAAGCTGGTCCACATCAACCGCGTCTCGAAGACGGTGAAGGGCGGCAAGCGCTTCGGCTTCGCGGCGCTGGTCGTTGTCGGCGACGGCAAGGGCCGGGTCGGCTTCGGGCATGGCAAGGCGCGCGAAGTGCCGGAAGCCATTTCCAAGGCGACGGCTGCTGCCAAGAAGGCGATGGTCCGCGTTCCGCTCAAGGAAGGCCGCACGCTGCATCATGACGGCAACGGCCATTTCGGTGCCGGTCTCGTCACGCTGCGCTCGGCGCCGCAGGGCACCGGCATCATCGCGGGTGGCCCGATGCGCGCCGTCTTCGAATCGCTCGGCGTCGCCGACGTGGTGACGAAGTCGGTGGGCACGTCGAACCCGTACAACATGATCCGCGCGACCTTCGAGGCGCTGACCTCGCAGACCAGCCCCAAGGCGGTCGCGCAGCGTCGTGGCAAGAAGATCGCCGATCTGCTGGGCCGTGGCGGCTCGCAGACCGCCGAGGCTGACGCCGCGGCCGTGGTGGAGTAAGACACATGGCAACCATCAAGATCACGCAGACCGGTTCGCCGATCCGCCGCGAGAAGGACCAGCGCGCGACGCTGATCGGTCTCGGCCTCAACAAGATGCACCGCACGCGCGAGCTGGAGGACACCCCCGAGGTTCGGGGCATGATCCGCAAGGTCGCGCACATGGTGAAGATCGAAGCGTAAGCTTCGCTCGGCGTCGACAACAGGAAAGGGCCGTCACCGGCGTGGCGGCCCTTTCTATGTGAGGCCGCGGCGTTCTTCGTGGCCCAGAATCAGCGTGACAAGGGTGGAGCGTCTCGTTAGACGCTCCGCCTTCCAATCCATCAGCGCGACAAAAGCGAAAGCGAGTGCATCCCATGAAGTTGAACGAAATCCGCGACAACGCGGGCGCCCGTAAGTCCAAAATGCGTGTCGGCCGTGGTATCGGTTCCGGCAAGGGCAAGACCGCCGGGCGCGGCCAGAAGGGTCAGAAGAGCCGCGAGGGCGTCAGCATCGCCGGCTTCGAGGGTGGCCAGATGCCGCTCCACATGCGGCTGCCGAAGCGTGGCTTCAACAACATCTTCGCCAAGGATTATGCCGAGGTGAACCTGGGCGCGATCCAGAAGGCGGTGGATGCCGGCAAGATCGCCGCTGGCGCAGCGCTCGATCACGAGTCGCTCAAGGCCGCTGGCCTCGCACGCGGCGGCAAGGACGGCGTCCGTCTGCTGGGTAAGGGCGAACTGACCGCGAAGCTGACCTTCACCGTCGCCGGCGCCTCGAAGGGCGCGATCGAGGCGGTCGAGAAGGCGGGCGGCTCGGTTTCGGTGATCGCGGTCGTCCCCGCCGCCGAAAAGGCTGCCGCGAAGAAGGGCGTCAAGTACGCCGAGCGCAAGGCGCACAAGGCGTCGTTCAAGGCGTGATCCGCCGGCCCGCTCCAGCGAAATCTGGAGCGGGCTGCGGCGTCCCCGCCGGGCGCGGCGGCACAATGGCGCTAGGCAACCCCAAACGCATGACTATATGAGCGGCGGGGCGGTTAAACGCTTTCCGCCGCTTTTGTTTCCTAGACCGTAGTTCGGGACGATTTCCAGCATGGCATCCGCAGCCGACCAGATGGCATCCAGCATCAGCCTGTCGAAATTCGCACAGGCGACCGATCTCAAGAAGCGCCTGTGGTTCACGATCGGCGCGCTGATCGTGTTCCGGCTGCTCAGCTATGTGCCGCTGCCCGGCATCGACCCGACCGCGCTCAGCCAGCTCTCGCAATCGACGAGCGGGGGCGTGCTCGATTTCTTCAACGCCTTCTCGGGCGGCTCGCTCAAGCGGATGAGCCTGACCGCGCTCGGCGTGATGCCCTACATCACCGCCTCGATCGTGATCCAGCTCGCCACCTCGCTGTCGCCGACGCTGGCCGCGATTAAGAAGGAAGGCGAGAGCGGGCGCAAGCGCCTCAACCAATATACCCGCTACGGCACGGTCGCGCTCACGGCGGTGCAGGGCTATTTCATCGCGGTCGGCCTCGAGACGCTCGGCGCCAACCAGGGCGTCCAGGCGGTGGTCGATCCCGGCATGATGTTCCGCATCGCCGCCGTCATCTCGCTGATCGGCGGCACGATGTTCCTGATGTGGATCGGTGAGCAGATCACCAGCCGCGGCATCGGCAACGGCATGTCGCTCATCATCATGGCCGGCATCGTCGCGAACCTCCCGACGACGCTCTACAATCTGTTCGAGGGCGGCCGTTCGGGCAATCTCGACGGTTTCCGGATCGTGGGCATCATCGTCGCCGTCGTCGGCCTCGTCCTGTTCATCTGCTTCATGGAGCGCGCCCAGCGCCGCATCCTGATCCAATATCCCAAGCGCCAGACCCAGCGCGGCATGCAGGCCGATCGCAGCCATCTGCCGCTCAAGATCAACACCGCCGGCGTGATCCCGCCGATCTTCGCCTCGTCGCTGCTGCTGATGCCGCTGACGATCATGCAGTTCGCGGGCAAGCGGGTGGAGGGCAATAGCTGGTGGAGCGACGTCATCCTGACGCTCAACCAGTATCTCCAACACGGTTCGCCGGTGTACATGCTCCTCTACGGGGCGGGCATCATCTTCTTCTCGTTCTTCTACACCGCGGTCGTGTTCAATCCGGAGGAGACGGCGGACAATCTGAAGCGCTACGGCGGCTTCATCCCCGGCATTCGCCCCGGCAAGAACACCGAGATGTATTTCGATTACGTGCTGACGCGCATCACCGTGATCGGCGCGGGCTATCTGGCGATCATCTGCCTGCTGCCCGAAGAGCTGGTTTCGATGCTGCAGATCCCCTTCTACCTGGGCGGCACGAGCCTGCTGATCGTCGTCAACGTGACGATGGACACGGTGACCCAGATCCAGAGCCACTTGCTCGCGCATCAATATGGCGATCTAATCAAGAAATCGAAGCTGAAGGGCGGCCGCCTGCGTTAAGCGGGGCGGAGAGAGAATAGGGGACGGAGACTCGTGAACATCATTCTGCTTGGGCCGCCGGGAGCGGGCAAGGGCACGCAGGCGAGCCGGCTCGAAGCCGAGCGCGGGATGGTGCAGCTCTCGACCGGCGACATGCTGCGCGCCGCGCGCAAGGCGGACACGCCCCTGGGTCATCAGGTCGCGGCGGTGATGGATTCGGGTGCGCTCGTCTCCGACGAGATCGTCTCGGCGCTGATCGACGAGAAGCTCGGCACGCTTTCGGCCGAGCAGGGCACGATCTTCGACGGCTATCCGCGCACCGCGGCGCAGGCCGAGTCGCTTGATGTGATTCTCGCGCGGCATGGCCGCAAGCTCGACGTCGTGGTCGAACTCGAGGTGAACGAGGATGCGCTCGTCGAGCGCATCGTCGGGCGGTACACCTGCGCCAAATGCGGCGCAGGCTATCACGATCATTTCAAGCAGCCCCTCGTCGCGGGCGTCTGCGACGTGTGCGGCTCGACCGAGTTCAAGCGCCGCCCGGACGATAATGAGGAAACCGTGCGCACGCGGATGGCCGAATATCGCGCCAAGACGCTGCCGATCCTGCCGCTGTACGAGGCGCGCGGCATCGTGGCGAAGGTCGACGGCATGGCCGATATCGACGAGGTGAGCGCGCAGATCGCGAGTGTGCTCGACCGGTAGCGCGGCTGGGTCGGCGCGCGCGCGCGTTCAGAACGCGCATGTGCCGGCCGCGCCCTTGGTGGTGAGCAGGGACGCCGGATCGCATGAGCGGATGGGCGGCGCGGGGAAATGGGCGTTCCATTTGCCGTGCTGTCGCGACGCGATCGCGAAGATGTAGACCGCGGCGTTCGGGGTCTGCGTCCATGAGAGATACAGCGGCTCGAAGCCTTCTTCCTCGAACAATCGCGTGGTCGCTTGCGGCGAGAACCGCCAATAGTCCCCGTAATCGGCATGCTGAGGCTGTAGCCACGGCAGGACGATGATGACGACGTCCGATGACATGGCGCACAGATTGTGGAACGCCAGTCGGAAGTTCCAGATGTGCTCCAGCGTCGTGTGGTTGAACACGGTCGCGAACTTGCGCGAGAGAGATGGCGGCAATTCCGCTTCCAGATCGAGGAAGATTTCGTTGTCCGCGCCCTGGAGCGCGCCCTGGTCGGTGCCGAAGTTCGTGATGCTCCACGACGACGCCGAAACGAAATAGCTGCGATAGAATCGGCCTTCCTTGTCGCGGTCCTCCCAGGCGCTCACGTTGACGGCGGCGCCTTCGAACAAAGGTGCGAAGCGGCGCAGTTCCGCGTTGGACCAGCGCCTCGGCACCCCGAAGGCGGCCGAGGCGTAATCGCGCGGCAACAGCCCGGCACGGCGCGCGACCTGACGAACGAGTGACGTGGCGCTTGTCATCGCAAGCTTTCCTCTCCTGATCCTCCGTGCGCGGTACACCGCGCCGGCCGCCGTGTCGGTCAGCCGTTGATCCGATTCGGTGCGAATTGGAATATGACGGCTTCGTCATGCTCGCTTCACCGAATCGCTTCCGCGCCTCCGCTAGGAAGGCGGCATGGCCGATGCGCTTGGCCCAAGAGATTTTCGAGATCGGCGTCCGCACTCCCGGGGGCGCCGTTGGCCGGCGGAAGGTTGTCTTTCCGCCGGCCTCAATCCGTTCTAGGCTAAAGGGCCCGTCCGGAATGTCGCAGCCCATGACCCGCAAGATCCTGATCGTCGAAGATGACGCCGGTACCGCCGCCTATCTGGCCAAGGGGCTGGGTGAGGCGGGGTTTTCCATCGAGACCGCCAGCGACGGACGCGACGGGCTGTTCCTTGCCAGCGAGGGCATTTTCGATCTCGTCATCGCCGACCGCATGCTGCCGGGGCTCGACGGCCTCGCGATGATCGGGGCGATCCGCGCGGCGGGGATTCGCACGCCGGTGCTGATGCTCTCCGCGCTCGCCACCGTCGATGATCGTATCGACGGGCTGAAGGTGGGTGCAGACGATTATCTGTGCAAACCCTTCTCCTTCGCCGAACTGTTCGCGCGGATCGAGGCGCTGCTGCGCCGGGTCGATCTCGCGGTATCCAAGAACCAGGTGACCAAGCTCAGCGTCGGCGATCTGGAAATCGATCTGCTCGCGCGGACGGTCACACGCGAGGGGCGCGCAATCCCGCTCGGCGCGCGCGAGTTCAACCTGCTCGAATATCTGGCGCGGCACGCGGGGCAGGTGGTGACGCGCACGATGATGCTCGAGAAGATCTGGAACTACCATTTCGATCCGGGTTCGAACGTCGTCGATGTTCACATCGGGCGGCTGCGGCGCAAGATCGAGGATGGCTTCCGCGCGCCGATCCTCCATACCGTGCGCGGTGCCGGATACCGACTCTCTGCCGACGGCTAAGCGCCCGTTTCGCCTCACCGTCACGGCGCGCATCGCGCTGCTGGCGATCGGGCTGGCGCTGATCTCGAACCTCGTGCTGGTCGCGTTCGTGTGGCGGCAGATCCATGACGATTCGATCGACGCGCTCCGGCGCGACACGATCGAGCAATCCGACGCGCTGGTCTCGGTGTGGCGTTCCGGTGGCCTGCCCGCGCTGTCGCGGGCGATCGCGGAGGCACGCGCGCCCGGAGATATCTCGTTGATCCTCGCGGTGGTGGATGGCGGCGGCCAGCGGCGGATCGGTGTCGGCCCACGCGACATCGCGCTGGTCGGCGCGCCCGAACCCGTCACCTTTCGGATCGGTACGCTCGGCGGCGATCGCCCCTGGTCCGAACGTGAGGCAGGCTATTCGGTGCGGCGGCTCGGCCCGGATTTCCTCATCAGCGGCCGGCTGCTCGACGATTGGGAGCAGGAACAGCGCGGCATCGAACAGGCGATGGTGGCGGCGACGTTGCTCTCGCTCGCGCTCGGCATTCTCGTCGGATTGGCCGTGACCCGCTACGTCGGCCACCGTCTCAACGAAGTGTCCGACGTGATCGAAGGAGTCGCCGCCGGCGATCTGACGCGGCGGGTGCAGGGGCTGGCCGGCGGGCAGGACGCGTTCGACCGGCTGGCGTCACGGCTCAACGCGATGCTCGACAAGCTCGAGCGGCTGATGGCGGAACTGCGTGTCGTCACCGACGGCTTCGCGCACGATCTGCGCTCGCCGCTCGCGCGGTTGCGCAGCAAGGCGGAGGCCGCCGTCCTTCACGCCGAGCCCGAACAGCGCGAGGCTGCGATGAGCGGGCTGCTGGTGGAGACCGATCTGGTGATGCGGATGCTGACGACGCTGATCGAGATCAGCCGCGCGGAATCTGTGTCTCGCGACCGCTTCACCAGCGTCGATCCCGTCGCGCTGGTCGAGGAGATCGCCGAATTGTATGCGCCGGTCGTCGAGGATGCCGGCATGGTGTTTACCACCGCGATCGAGGGCGAGGCCGCGCGCGTGGTCTTGCACCGTGAGCTGATGACGCAGGCGATCACCAACCTGATCGACAACGCCTTGCGGCACGCCGGCGCGGGCGGGGCGGTGACGTTGCGGCTGATCCCGGAGGGAGGCTGGCTGCGCTTCCAGGTCGAGGATCGCGGCCCCGGCATCGCCGAGGCCGATCGCGCCCAGGCGCTCCGCCGTTTTGGCCGGCTCGACCGCGCGCGCACCACGCCCGGTGCGGGGCTGGGGATGGCGCTGGTCGAAGCGGTCGCGCGGCTGCATGGTGGGCGGCTCGAATTGGGTGACAATGCGCCGGGGCTGATCGTCACCATTGTCGTACCATTATAGCGCCGATGCGCCGCTTCGACTCGCTTGACAGCGTAGAGCTGAACCCTTACGTGCGCTTCCCTCCGACACACCGGCTACGGCGGCGCTCATGGCGCGCGCCGCAATCGTGCGTGTTGGAACAGGCAACGCGTTGAGATGGGGTGTGCAGCCATGCAGACCCTGTGGAGCAGGAGAAAGAGTTTCATGGCACGTATCGCGGGCGTCAACATCCCGACCAACAAGCGCGTGGTGATCGCGCTGACCTATATCCACGGTATCGGCGATACCAAGGCGAAGGAAATCACCGCCAAGCTGGGCATCGCGCCGGAGCGCCGCGTTCAGGATCTCACCGATTCGGAAGTGCTGCAGATCCGCGAGACGATCGACGCCGATCACACGGTCGAGGGCGATCTGCGCCGCCAGACCGCGATGAACATCAAGCGTCTGATGGACCTCGCCTGCTATCGCGGCCTGCGTCACCGCAAGGGCCTGCCGGTCCGCGGCCAGCGCACGCATACCAACGCGCGCACCCGCAAGGGCAAGGCCAAGCCGATCGCCGGTAAGAAGAAGTAAGAGGTCGCTCTAGGCGATCTTTACCTCTTTTACGTCGGAGGCGGTCATGCTCAGCGCTGCCGCCTTCCGCTCAGGATATAGGAACAGGACGAAAAAATGGCACGCGAACCACAGCGCATCAAGCGCCGCGAGCGGAAGAACATCACCTCGGGCGTCGCCCATGTGAACGCCAGCTTCAACAACACCATGATCACGATCACCGATGCCCAGGGCAATGCGATCTCGTGGTCGTCGGCGGGCATGATGGGCTTCAAGGGCAGCCGCAAGTCGACCCCGTATGCGGCCCAGGTCGCCGCCGAGGACGCCGGCAAGAAGGCGGCCGAGCACGGCGTCCGCACGCTTGAAGTCGAAGTCAAGGGTCCGGGTTCGGGCCGTGAGTCGGCGCTGCGCGCGCTGCAGGCGGTCGGCTTCCAGATCACCTCGATCCGGGATGTCACCTCGATCCCGCACAACGGCGTTCGCCCCTCGAAGCGCCGCCGCGTCTGAATTCGTCTCGTCCGCGCGCGATTGATCACGCGGCGCGGACGAGTCGCCCTAGGCCGGAGTTGCCCTCCTGCTCCCGCCCAAAACCAAGGGGAAGCCCGTGTCCGTCAATGCTAAGAACTGGCAGGAATTGAAGAAGCCCAACGGCCTCGAAGTGAAGCCGGGCGGCGACGCCAAGCGCAAGGCGACCTTCGTCGCCGAGCCGCTCGAGCGCGGCTTCGGCCTCACGCTCGGCAATGCGCTGCGCCGCGTGCTGCTGTCGTCGCTGCAGGGTGCCGCCGTCACCTCGATCAAGATCGAGAACGTTCTGCACGAATTCTCGTCGCTCGCTGGCGTGCGCGAGGATGTGACCGACATCGTCCTCAACGTGAAGCAGATCGCGCTGCGCATGCAGGGCGAGGGGCCGAAGCGCCTCCAGCTCTCGGCGACCGGGCCGGCCACGGTCACGGCGGGCGACATCGCGGTGACGGGCGACATCGAAGTGATGAACCCCAAGCTGGTGCTGTGCCATCTCGACGATGGCGCGACGCTCAACATGGAACTCACCGCCGATGTCGGTAAGGGCTATGTCGCGGCGGTCGCCAACCGTCCTGCCGATGCGCCGATCGGCCTCATCCCGGTCGATGCCCTGTACTCGCCGGTGCGGCAGGTCTCGTACAAGGTCGAGAATACCCGCGTCGGGCAGGAGCTCGATTACGACAAGCTGACGCTGACGGTCGAGACCGACGGCACCGTCACCCCCGAGGACGCGGTCGGCTATGCCGGTCGCATCCTGCAGGACCAGTTGGCGCTGTTCGTCCACTTCGACGATTCGGCGATGACGCGGTCTGCACCGATCGGCGTCGCGGCGCCGGCGGCGGCGAGCGAGGTGTCGGGCGATACCCAGCAGATCAACCGCTACCTGCTCAAGAAGGTCGACGAGCTCGAACTCTCGGTTCGTTCGGCCAACTGCCTCAAGAACGACAACATCATCTACATCGGCGATCTGGTCCAGAAGACCGAAGCCGAGATGCTGCGCACGCCGAACTTCGGCCGCAAGTCGCTCAACGAGATCAAGGAAGTGCTGTCTTCGATGGGTCTCCGCCTGGGCATGGAAATCCCCGGCTGGCCGCCCGAGAACATCGAAGAGATGGCGAAGAAGCTCGAGCAGGAGATTATGGGCTGAGCCTGCCGTCCGGGATTAAGCTCGCTTAATCCCGGATCAATCGGCAGGCTCGGCCGGCGGGCGCCAGCCCGTCCGACGACGCGGCTTTGCCGCGGCGATGTTTGGCAGGACTGGACCCCCGCCTTCGCGGGGGAACATGGCGGTGGTGGCGGCCTTACGGCCACCAGGTCTGGGGTACCTCACACGGCCCCTTAACGAACGAAAAGGATATACCCATGCGTCACCGTGTAGGCGGCCGTAAGCTTCAGCGGACCTCGGCCCACCGCATCGCGCTGTTCCGCAACATGTCGGCCGCGCTCATCAAGCACGAGCAGATCACCACCACCGTCGCCAAGGCGAAGGAACTGCGCCCTTACGTCGAGAAGCTCATCACGCTCGCCAAGAAGGGTGGCCTGTCGAACCGCCGTCTCGCGCATGCCCGTCTGCTCGACGATGCGATGCTGGTGAAGCTGTTCGACGTGCTCGCCGATCGCTACTCGGATCGCAACGGCGGCTACACCCGCATCATCAAGGCCGGCATCCGCGCTTCGGACGCGTCGCCGATGGCGATCATCGAGTTCGTTGATCGCGACGTCTCGGCCAAGGGGCAGGATTCGGGCCCGGTGATGACGGACGAGGATTACGAAGCCGCGTAAACCGAACGGTTTGAGACCGAGTTGAGAAAGGAGTCGCACCTGCTAGGGTGCGGCTCCTTTTTCGTATCTGGAGTGCCCGATGCGCATCGTTATGCCGTTGATCGCGCTTGTTCTTTCCGCCCCCGTTATCGCCCAGACCAGCAAGGCCCCGACCATGACCTATCCCGCCAGCCCCCGTGTCGATCAGGTCGATGAACAGTTCGGGGTCAAGGTCGCCGATCCGTATCGCTGGCTCGAGAACGACGTGCGTACCGACGCGAAGGTGAAGGCATGGGTCGATGCGCAGACCGCGGCGACCAACGCCTATCTCGCGACGCTGCCCGGCCGCGACATCCTCGCAGAGCGGCTCAAGACCTTGCTCGATTACGAACGGTTCGGCGTCCCCGTGAAGAAAGGCGGCCATTATTTCTACACGCGCAATGCCGGCCTTCAGAATCAAGCGGTACTCTATGTCCGCGACAGCCTGACCGGCGCGGGGCGCGTCTTGCTCGATCCGAACACATGGTCGAAGGACGGCGCGACCGCGCTTTCCGAATGGGTGCCATCGGAGGATGGCGGCAAGCTGCTCTACGGCGTGCAGGATGGCGGCACCGACTGGCGGACGCTCAAGATCCTCGACGTCGCCAGCGGCTCGGTGCTGCCCGATACGGTGGAGTGGGTGAAATTCTCCGGCCTCGCATGGGCGAAGGACGGTTCCGGGTTTTATTATTCGCGTTTCCCGGCCCCGCCGTCGGGCGAGAAGTTCCAGGCGCTCAACGAGAACCAGAAGGTCTATTTCCACGCTCTCGGCACATCGCAGGAGCGTGACCGGCTGATCTACGAGACGCCCGATCACCCCAAGCGCGGCCACGGCGCGCAACTGACCGAAGACGGGAAATGGCTGGTCATCACCACCACCGAGGGCACCGACAACCGCTACGAGATCACCGTCATCGATCTCACCGCGGCCAAACCTGTTCCGCGCACGATCTTCAAGGGGCTGGAGAATGAGTGGACGCTCGTCGGCAATGATGGCCCGAACCTCTATTGGGCGACCAACAAGGATGCGCCGCGGCTGCGGATCGTCTCGACCAACCTGTTCGCGCGCTCGGCCGAAGTGCCGATCCATGAAGTCGTGCCGGAGGACAAGAACGGCGCGGTGCTGGAGAGCGCTTCGATCCTCGGCGGCAAGATCGTCGCCGACTATCTGGTCGATGTGAAATCCGAGGTGCGCCGTTACGGCCTCGACGGTACGCCCGAAGGCAAGGTCGCGCTGCCGGGGATCGGCGCGGTGGTGGGCGGCAGCGGCACCCAGGCCGACAGCGAGGCCTTCTATGCGTTCACCAGCTTCGCCACGCCGACCACGATCTACCGCTACGACGTCAAGACCGACACATCGACCGTGTGGGCGCAACCCAAGGTCGCTTTCGATCCCACCGCCTATGCTGTGGAACAGCGCTTCTACGCCTCGAAGGATGGCACCAGGGTGCCGATGTTCATCGTGCGCCGCAAGGATGTGCGCGGGCCGGCGCCGACGCTGCTGTATGCGTATGGCGGGTTCAACATCTCGGTGACGCCGGCCTTTTCGGCGACGCGGATCGCGTGGCTGGAGCAGGGCGGGGTGCTCGCGGTGGCGAACATTCGCGGCGGCGGCGAATATGGCAAGGCGTGGCACGACGGCGGCCGGCTCGCCAACAAGCAGAACGTGTTCGACGATTTCATCGCGGCGGGGGAGGATCTCAAGGCGCAGGGGATCACGTCCAAGGACGGTCTCGCCATTCAGGGCGGATCGAACGGCGGCCTGCTGGTCGGTGCGGTCACCAACCAGCGGCCCGATCTGTTCGCGGCGGCGCTGCCGGCGGTCGGGGTGATGGACATGCTGCGCTTCGACCGGTTCACGGCTGGGCGTTATTGGGTCGATGACTACGGCTATCCCGCGAAGGAAGCCGATTTCCGTACGCTCTACGCCTATTCGCCATACCACAATATCAAGGGCGGCCGGGACTATCCCGCGATCCTGGCGGAAACCGCCGACACGGACGATCGTGTCGTGCCGGGGCACAGCTTCAAATATGTGGCGGCGTTGCAGGCGGCGGACATCGGGCCCAAGCCGCACCTGATCCGCATCGAGACGCGCGCCGGCCACGGCAGCGGCAAGCCCACCGACAAGGTGATCGCCGAGACGGCGGATGCATGGGCGTTTGCGGCGAAATGGACCGGGCTGGCGATCAGACCGGTGAACTGACCGGTTGCGCGATAATGGCCGGTGTCGCCGCGTGTCCCGCCGTCGCCTACAGGGTGGCGGTTCGCGCCGGCGGGCCCGCGGCGAGCATCGCCTCCCATTGGGCGATCGTCATCGTGGCGAGATATTCCCGCTGCATCTCGGGCGCCAGCACTTCGATCATCTGGCACCCTTCGATCCACATTTCGATCACGCCAAACGCGCCGCCGCGCTTGCGGTACTTCGCCGGCCATCCCTCGCGCGCGGCGATAGCCAGGATCGCATCGGCGTCGAGCGGGCTGGCGATCGCCGCGTGGGTCGGCGTGTAGGCACGAACTTCGCCGGCTTCGCCATAGGCGTCGGCGTCGCCCGGCCGTTCGCGCAGCACCGTGCCGGCGGGGTAGACCTCGATCGCGGTGCCGCGATCATCGCCGGCCAGCACGATCCAGCCGTCATCCGAGACAGGCGGGAAGGGCAACGCCTTGCCGTTCCAAAGTTCGGCGATGACGGCAGCGACCTTGCGATGGTCGTTCGCGCTCATGGACATGTGGAACAGCATCGTGAACCTCCCCTCTCGTCACGCACCTGCTAAAATATGGCACAAAAAGTGTCAACATAAATTTGACACCAATCGTGCCAGTTTGTAGCGCGTGCGGGATGGCCGATATCGATCCGCGGGTGCCTGGACGGCGTGAAGTCGCGAAAATCCGTGTGCGAGACCGCATTGTCGATGCGGTGATCGACCTGCTTGCCGAGGGCGGCACCGACATTTCGCATGACCGCGTCGCCGAAAGAACCGCGATCAGCCGGCGGACGGTCTATCGGTATTTCCCGGACCGCGAATCGCTGATGCAATCGGCGAACGAGGCGGTGCGGACCCGCGCCGGTCCGCGCGTCGCTTTCCCGGAGAGCGAGGCGGACCTGACCGAGGCGCTCCACGCGATCCATACCGGGTTCGACGCGATCGCCCCGCTCGCCACGGTTGTGCGCAGCACGCCGCAAGGGCGGGCGATGCGATTGTCGCAACGCGCGCTGCGTGTGGAGAAATATCGCGCCGCCGCCGCCGACGCGGTGCGCGAGTTGCCCGCGGAGGATCGGCTGCTCGCGACGGCGATGCTCCAGGCGCTGCATACGACGCTGTGGTTGGAAATGCGCGATCAATGGGGGCTTGATGGTGCGCAGATCGCGCGCGCCACGGGTTGGGCGATGCGGACCCTGTTGGCCGATCTCAAGGCGCGGGGCGCTCGGCCGCTCGACGTGATCGCGGAGCCAAACGAGTCGTGAGGACGAGCAGGGGCGCCACGGCGCCCCTGCCGATCATGTCACCGCGCGGAGAGCGCCGTCTCGTGCTTGAGCGCCTGGCGCGCGACCGTGTGCGACCATACGGCATCGCCGAAGCGCGTTTCGAGCATCACATTGTCGAGCGTGAGCGCGCGGCGGTACGCCGTCATCGCCTCGCCGGGGCGGTCGGCGCGCAGATAGGCCTGCGCGAGTTCGATCGCGGTACCGCCATCGTTCGGGTTCACGAGGGTAACGGCTTCCAGCGTCGAGACGGAGCCGGAACCGGCGGGGGCGGCCACTGCCGGAGCCGACAGCGGCGCGGCGACAAGCAATGCCAGAGCAATCATCTTAGCCATGAGATCATCCTTCCATATCACCGCGTTTTTGCGATGTTACAGAATGATGACACAAATGCGTCAGATATGTGAAATGGTTTTTTGTTACAGTCCCTCCGGGAACGGCACAGGCTGGCGCGATCGGGCCCGAGCCGGTATCGGCTCGGCATGACACATCCCACTGATTCGATCCTGATCGTCGATTTCGGCAGCCAGGTGACGCAACTCATCGCGCGGCGCGTGCGCGAGGCGGGCGTCTATAGCGAGATCGCGCCGTTCACGACCGCCGCCGAGGCGTTCGCCCGCCTTCGGCCGCGCGGCGTGATCCTGTCGGGAAGCCCCGCCTCGGTGCTCGATGACGGCAGCCCGCGCGTGCCGCCGGTGGTGTTCGAGAGCGGGGTTCCGGTGCTCGGCATCTGTTATGGGCAACAGGTGATGATGCAGCAGCTCGGCGGGCAGGTCGTGCTGGGCGAGTCGGGCGAGTTCGGGCAGGCCTTCATCGAGATTCAAGACGAATGCGTGCTGTTCGATGGCTTGTGGGCTCCGCAAGAGCGTCATCAGGTGTGGATGAGCCACGGCGACAAGGTGATCGAACTTGCGCCGGGGTTCCGCCCCGTCGCGGTCAGCCCGGGCTCGCCCTATGCGGTCGTCGCCGACGATGCGCGGCGTTATTATGCCACGCAGTTCCACCCCGAGGTGGTCCACACGCCCGACGGCGCCAAGTTCCTCGCCAATTTCGTCCGCCACGTCTGCGGTCTCGCGGGTGAATGGACGATGGCCGAATTCCGCGCCGCCAAGATCGCCGAAATTCGCAAGCAGGTCGGCAAGGGCCGGGTGATCTGCGGCCTGTCGGGCGGTGTCGATTCGGCGGTGGCGGCGGTGCTGATCCACGAGGCGATCGGCGACCAGCTCACCTGCGTGTTCGTCGATCACGGGCTGATGCGCAGCGGCGAGGCCGATCAGGTCGTCAGCCTGTTCCGCAACTCCTACAACATCCCGCTCGTCCATGTGAACGCCGAGGCGACCTTCCTTGAAGGACTCGCGGGCGTCACCGACCCCGAGAAGAAGCGCAAGTTCATCGGCGCGGCGTTCATCGATCTGTTCGAGGCCGAGGCGAAGAAGGTGGGGGGGACCGATTTTCTCGCCCAGGGCACGCTTTATCCGGACGTGATCGAGAGCGTGAGCTTCACCGGCGGCCCGTCGGTGACGATCAAGAGCCACCACAATGTCGGCGGCCTCCCCGAGCGGATGAACATGCAGCTCGTCGAGCCGCTGCGCGAATTGTTCAAGGACGAGGTGCGTGTACTGGGCCGCGAGCTGGGTCTGCCCGAGGCGTTCGTCGGTCGTCATCCGTTTCCCGGTCCCGGCCTCGCCATCCGGATCCCCGGCGAGGTCACCAAGGAGCGTTGCGACATTCTGCGCAAGGCCGATGCGATCTATCTCGAAGAGATTCGCACCGCAGGTCTGTACGACGCGATCTGGCAGGCGTTCGCGGTGCTGCTGCCGGTCCGCAGCGTGGGCGTGATGGGCGACGGCCGCACCTATGACAACGTCCTGGCGCTCCGCGCGGTCACGTCGACCGACGGCATGACCGCGCAGGCGTTCGAATTCCCCGGCGGCTTCCTCGCGCGCGTCTCCACCCGCATCGTCAACGAGGTGCGCGGGGTTAACCGCGTGACCTACGACTATACGAGCAAGCCGCCCGGTACGATCGAGTGGGAGTGATTTGGCCCCGCCAAACCCTTCTATCTCTACGATCTAGTACGATCCTAAGTATCTGAATAAACAACACAATTGCCGATTGATCGTCGCAGTCTATCAGTGGCCAACGCTTTTACGTGATGGCCTGATTGACGGTACGTGGTGCAATTGCCGTTAGGCCGAAACGTAAATACCGTCAGGGGCATCGGGCTCGTGACGGTATTTTTTTCGGGATAAGTTCCTGAAGAATAAGCAAAATATGGTCACTGAACCCGTCAAAACCACGTGACGGTATTTTGGTAGCGGAATTTTGCGATGCTGACGGATGTTGCTCTTAAGTCTCTGAAACCGAAAGAAAAACCATACAAGGTCACCGACGGTTACGGCCTCTACGTCCACATGTCCGTCGGCGGCGTTCTGACCTTCCGTCTGGACTACCGGCTTAACGGCCGCCGGGAGACCATCCAGTTCGGCCGCTACGGACACGGCCACCTCTCGCTCGCTGTCGCCCGGGAAATGTGCATCGATGCGAAGCGCAAAATCCGGGAAGGCGTGTCGCTGGCGATCGAGAAGCAGCGCGAGAAGATCCGTCTGAAGCAGGCCAAGACCTTCGACGAATTCGCTCAGCAATGGTTCGAGAAGACGCCGATGGCCGAGAGCACGAGAGCGATGCGCAAAGGGGTCTACGATCCCGACCTGGTCGTTTGGCGGAACCGGCTCCTGACGGAGATCACGCCTGGCGACCTCCGGGCACACTGCGCCAAGATCGTCGCGCGCGGCGCGCCCGCCACGGCCGTGCATGTCCGCGACATCCTGAAACTGATCTACGCTTTCGCTATCGTCCATGGCGAGAAGGTCGCCAACCCCGCGGCGGAGGTCGGCCCGAGTTCGATTGCGCACTTCGTCCCGAGGGACAGGGCGCTTTCGCCGAAGGAGATTCGGATCATGCTCAATCAACTAGAGCATGTCGCCACGACACCGACGCTTCGGCTCGGTATCCGTCTGTACCTTCTCACCCTCGTCCGCAAATCCGAACTGCTGGAAGCGACCTGGGATGAAGTCGATTTCGAGAATGCGGTCTGGACGATCCCGAAGGAGCGCATGAAGCGCTCCAAGGCGCATAACGTCTACCTGTCCCGCCAGGTGTATGACATCTTCATCGCGTTGAAGACCTGCGCCGGGAACTCCCGATACGTGTTCCCGTCCCGGTACGACGCGGACGCCCACATGTCGAAAGCGACCTTCAACCGGATCACCTACGCGGTGACAGAGCGTGCGATGCGTGAAGGGCTTCCACTGGAGCCGTTCACTGTTCACGATCTGCGGCGGACCGGATCGACCTTGCTGAACGAGATGGGCTTTAACAGCGACTGGGTCGAAAAGTGCCTTGCGCACGAGGATGGCCGTTCGTCTCGGGGCGTCTACAACAAGGCCGAGTACGAGACGCAGCGTCGCCACATGATGCAGGAATGGTCGGACACCGTCGATGCATGGGTCATCGGCGAAACCCGAAGCCCCAATGTCGCCGCTGTAGCGACGCTGCCGGTTACCCTCGATCCCGCACTCTGAACGCTGCAAGGGTGGTTGCACGACAATCGACGATCCTGTCCAATGCCCCTCTTGGTCACCCGGGAGGGCAAGACATGACATCTGAGATCAACGACGCCGGCGAAGACACTGGAAGTGAGCGCGCTGAGGTGCATTTTCTGGCCGCTATGGTCGATGAACTGATGCGCCCGCTCGCTCACGCCGGCGCGCTGTCGCGCGATGATCTCATGAGATTGAACTGGCTGTCGCGACGAAAATGGGGACTGCTCCGCGAGCGTGGTAAGCGCGCCTCGCGAAGCCATCAGGGATGTCCAGTGTATCGGGAACTCGGACGCCCACCTTTCGCATGGCAAGCTATGACGCTCGACGGGAGCTGCAAACCGGACGGGTCTTCCGCAACCGCACGTTCGGATTGGGTGCGCGGCTATGAGTCTCGTTGCGACGAACAGCGAGCCACGCTTCGACCTCATCAAGATCCCACACCACTACACGGCTCGTAAGCGCGAAGCGCCGCGGGAATTCGCCCCGCTGCTCCATCTCGTAGATCGTCGAGTCCGCAAGCGGCACGCTCAGAGCGGCGCCGTCACGCCATCCGCGTCAGTTCAGCAGCCGGTTTTTCCGCAGCCTCGATACGGCCATGTCGACGAAGGCGCGCACCTTGGCGGGAGCGTGGCGGCCCTCCGGATGCATGACGTGGATGGGGAGCGCCGGCTCCTCATAATCGGCGAGCACGATCTGGAGGTCCCCCGCGACCAGCGCCGGGCCGATCTGATAGTGCAGCACCCGGGTCAGGCCCCAGCCGGCCTTGGCCGACGCGATCGCGGCCTCGTTCGTGTTGGTTTGCAGGACCGCGTCGATCGTGATCCGCTGATCGTTGGCGAAGCGCCACTCCGGTGACGCCCAGGCGCTCGTCGATGCTGCGATGCGGTGCCGCTTCAACTCGGCAGGGGTCGTGGGCACGCCATGCTTGTTGAAATAGGCCGGGGCGCCGCAGACGACCCGCCGGACGGTGCCGACCTTGATCGCGCTGAAACCGGAATCCGGGAGGCGGCCGATCCTGATCGCCACGTCGATGCCCTCCTCGACGATGTTGACCGGCCGATCGACGAAGAAGGTGCGGGCGCCCATCGTCGGGTAAGCGTCGAGATATTCGGTGACGATCGGCAGCACGTACATCTGCCCGAACATGGCCGAAGCGGTGACGGCGATGGTGCCCGCGGGCGTGGCGTAGGAGCCGGCCGCGGCCGCTTCGGCCTCGGCGATATCGAACAGGATGCGGCGACAGTCCTCGAAATAGCGCGCGCCCGCCTCGGTCATCTTGACCGAGCGCGTCGTGCGGACGAACAGACGCGCGCCGATCAGATCCTCGAGCGCGGCGACGGCGCGGGTGACGGCCGGGGCGCTCATGTGCATCGCGCGCGCGGTCTCCGCGAAGCTTTCGGTCTCCGCCACCTTCACGAATATCCGCATCGCCTGCCACCGATCCATCTGGCCCCCGTTCGCTTTGACCGTCAGAGTATCCGCATCCGCGGCCGACCATGCCTATCAGGTCAGCGTAATAATCGGGTCGGGGATTGTCCAAGCCCGCTCGGCCGAACAGGCTTCGGATATGGATCAAGAACGGTGCCGACGATGGAGGTGGGCGGGAGATGGGCCTTGGCGATGGTTTCGATCTCACGGCAGACCTGACTGTCGATCCCCGCCTGGATGGCGAGCCTTCGCGCGTCTGCTCGCTCTTCGCCCTTCACCGCCAGCGCCAGCCGCAGCACCCGCGCCCTGCGCAGGTCGAAGCTGCGCCCGGCCCGCGCCGCGTCGATCTCGGCACCGGACATGCCGAATTGGGCCGCTTCCTCATCCTGGCGCCGCATCAGGGCGGGATCGCCGCGATTGCCCGTCAGCGCCATTGCGATGGACAAGCGGGCCGGCGCATCGAGGGTGAACATTCGTATCGGTCAGATCCCCGCGCGACGGGTGCGCTACAGCGCACCCCCAGACCGGCTAGAAGCCGAAGTCGCTCAGACTGGGATGGTCGTCGGGGCGGCGGCCGAGCGGCCAGCGGAACTTGCGATCCTCTTCCCGGATCGGATGCTCGTTGATGCTGGCATGGCGGTGCGCCATCAGCCCATCCTCGGCGAATTCCCAATTCTCGTTGCCATAGGCGCGGAACCACTGGCCGCTGTCGTCACGATATTCGTAGGCGTAGCGGACGGCGATGCGGTTGTCGGTGAAAGCCCACAGCTCCTTGATGAGCCGGTATTCGAGCTCCCTGTTCCACTTGCGGGCGAGAAACGCCTGCGCTTCCTCGCGGTTGGTCGCGAACTCCACGCGGTTACGCCAGCGTGTATCGGTCGTGTAGGCGAGCGCCACCTTGGCCGGGTCGCGGCTGTTCCAGCCATCTTCGGCCAGGCGCACCTTCTCGATGGCGCTCTCGCGGGTGAACGGAGGGAGAGGGGGACGGCTCATGCTAATCTCCTGTGGTCGGGGGCGTGTGTCGGGATCGGTGGGGCGGGCGGCCGGGATGGGCGGTCGGCCGCCCACCGTAGGTCATGCCGCGAGGCGATCGACGCGGGGGAAGTCGATCTCGGTGCCGAGCGCCTCGTTGACGTAATTGGTGAAGGTGTTGAGCGCGACGTGCGCGATGATCTCGAGGATTTCGGCGTCCGAGTAGCCGGCGGCGCGGACCGTCTCGACCTCGGCCGGCGCGACCGAACCGCGCGCGGCGGTCAGCGCTCGGGCGAATGCCACCGCGGCGGCGGCCTTGGGATCGCTGGACGTGCCGGCACGCGCGGCGGTGATCTCGGCGTCATCGAGCTTGGCGAAGCGGGCGCCGGTGTAGGTGTGTGCCGACAGGCAATAATCGCAGCCATTCGCTTCGGCCATCGTCAGCGCCAGACGCTCACGCGTCGCGAGGGAGAGCTTGCCCTTGCCGAGCGCACCTTGAAGACCAGCGAGCGCATTGAGCGCGGCCGGGCTGGCGGAGACGAGCCGGAAGAGGTTCGGCACGGTGCCGAGCTGCTTCTGGACGGCTTCGAGGATCGGGCGCGATGCCTCGGGAGCGTCGTCGATCGTGGCGGGGGTCGGGATCACGGACATGGTATCGAACTCCTGGAAGACGGGACGTCTTCGCTAAGGGGAAGATGGCGCCTCACCGGGCGGCGATGAATGTCGAAAAGCCGGAAGGGATCGTTTCACTTGGTGGATGCAAACTGCCGTTCGCTGGCCGAGTGCGTTCACAGATCGAGGTGAATCCGGTCCTCCTCGGCCGACGGCTGTTCAGCGGGCACTGCGCTGCAGATCAGCACCTCATCATCGGCCAGGCTGACGCCCGGCTGCCGGATGTGGGTGACGGCCCCGCGCAGCAGCTTCGTCTTGCAGGTTCCGCACGTGCCTTCCCGGCAACTAAACTCCGGCGACAGGCCACGCGCCTCGGCAAGGTCCAGGAGCGTTCCGGACGCCGGCGTCCACCGCGCCTCCTTGGCGGATGCCATGAAAGCGACCGGCACGGGCTTCGTCGCGGCGGGCCGCAGCGGCGCTTGAGCGCTAGCCTCGATGCCCGACGAGCGTATCAGGGACGACGGCCCGAAGGCTTCGGCATGGATGCGCGCGTCGGCGATGTTCAGGGCGCGCAGGCCATCATAGAGCGCCTGGGTGAAGGCCGGCGGCCCGCAGAGGTAGAAATCATAATCGTCGAAAGGGAGCACGCGGGTGAGGAGCGCCATGTCGATCCGGCCAAGCGCGTCGTAATCATCGCCTTCGACCGCACCCGTTGGATCGCTCAGCACCCGGATGACCTTCACCGCATTGAAAGACGTCTCGACCAGCTCGGCCAGTTCGGGACCGAACGGACGCTCCGCCTTCGTGCGCGCGGCATGGAACAGGTAGGTCGGGCGAACCCGCTGTTTGCGCACACCTTCATAGACGATGTGGCGCAGCATCGCGAGCATCGGCGTGATGCCTACCCCGCCCGCCAGCAAGACGGCGGGGCGCGTCTCGCGCGAATCGATGGTGAAATCGCCGGCGGGTGCGCGCGCCTCGATCACGTCGCCGACCCGCATCGTCTCATGGAGATACCGCGAGGCCGCGCCCGCGCGCTTGACGCTGATGCGATAGATCCCGTCGGACGGGGCGGAGGAAAGCGTGTAATTGCGGATGATGGGCTTGTCCGCTCCGGGAAGCGTCAGCCGGATCGGGAGATGCTGTCCCGCCCGGTGGGGCAGCAGCCCCGCGCCGTCGTCGGGCTGAAGGTGAAAGGAGCGGATCGTGCTGCTCTCGTCGACAATCTTCGTCACAGTGAACGGGCGCCACCAGGACGATAGCTCGGCGGCGCGGAGGCGGCTGGCGGCCTCGTTCCAATCACCGGTCAAGAGCGAACTCGGCGACCAGGGTTCGCGCTGCATGGTCCAGCGCAAGGCGAGCGCGCCGCGCCGACGCACGATCGTTTGCGGCTCGAACGTCCAGAGCCGCTCCGCGCCCTGGAACGCGGCGATCTCGGGTCTGTCGAAGATCACTGCGGCCGTGCCCGTCATTTGCAGCATGTCGCCCGTCGCGTAATCGACGAAGAGCAACCCGGCCCTGCCAGTGAGGACGATGTTACCAAGCGTGTTGAAGAACAGATTGCCATCGAAATCGGGGATGGTGAGCGTGCCATCTTCGGCGACGCGGACGAACCCGGCCCTTCCGCCGCGGTGGGAGACGTCGGCCTGCCGGCGATCGCCGCGATCGGCATAGGAGGCGACGAAAAACGAATCCGCGCCCCCGATCATGGCCCGCGCTGAGGAATCGAGTCCGGCCAGCGCCTCGCTCTCGCCGTCATAGGGAATGCCAACATCGCGCGCGTAGCTGACATCGCGAAGCTGGATGTAGCGCGGGCAATTGCCGAAACTCTGTTCGACATCGACCCGAACGCCGTGTTCGGCCTCGCCGATCACGCCGTTCAGGCGATTCCGCCGGCGCGTGTGCATTTCGATGCCGAGCAGCCCGATCGGCTTGCCCGACCGCAGCCCCGGCGCGGCGGGATCGGCCGGGTCCGCGCTGGCATGGATCTCGAGCGCAGCGGAATCGGGGGAGGTGATGAACCCCGAACGTCCCTCGAGGATCGTCGCCCACGGGGCACCTGCCTCGTCGACACTGCCCACCACGATGAACGGGAGCTGCGCGTAGAACTCGCGGTGCTGATCGGGCATATAGTCCCGGATGACCCGCTGCCCGACCGAGGCCATGCGCTCGGCCACGCCGAGCCTCTCCTGGATGAGGCGCTCGCCCTCATGCCAAACCGGAAGCTTTGTCAGGTTCGCCGTCATCATTCTCGCGCCTCATGTTCGGGGCCGGCGGGCGCACCGGCGGCGCGCCCGCTGTCGGCGGCAGGATTATGCCGCCAGGCCGATCGGGGTTTGCATGAAGGGCCGGAAGCTGGGGAGGGCTTCGACCCGACGCAGGAATGCATTCACATTCGGATAGCCCGAGAGATCGACATTGCCCTCCGGCGCACGCGCGACGTAGCTGTAGATCGCGACATCGGCGATCGTCGGCTGCGCGCCGGCCAGCCAGTCGGTGTCTTTCAGATGGGCTTCGAGACGGCCGAGCAGCGTGTGCGCGCGGCCGATCACCTCGTCCGCGTTGAACTTGGCACCGAACACCGTGATGAGCCGCGCCGCTGCGGGGCCGTAGGCGACCTCCCCGGCCGCGACCGACAGCCAACGCTGTCCCGCTGCAGCGGCCTGGGGCTCTTCCGGCAGCCAGTCGGTACGGCCGGTCTTCTTGGCAAGGTAGACGAGGATCGCGTTCGAATCCGCGATCACGACGCCGTCATCCTCGAGGACCGGCACCTGACCGAACGGATTGAGCGCGAGAAATTCCGGACGCTTGTGCGCGCCGGCCGCCATATCGACCTCGACCAAATCGTGGGGAATGCCAAGCAGCGAGGCGAACAGCGCGGCGCGATGCGCGTGACCCGAAAGGGGATGATGATACAGCTTCATGACGATATCCTGCGATAGGGTTCGGGCCAGTCCCGATCCGCAGGGCCATTGTGCGTCTATCGTGATCCGTTGAGAACGATCCGCGACTGCACTTCATTATTCCGGCACATGCAATAATGGCCAGGTGTGTGGCAGGGGACAGGCGCGGCTTTGGCCGGTCAGCGAAACCGGCGGGCAGGCTTCCGCGTCAACCGAAGGGATGACGAAGGCGGCGAAAAAGGCCGCGCTTGGCAGTTAATTCGAACATCTCGGAAGGGCTTTCGGGATCGAGCACCTCATTGTCGGCGAGCCACGCCTCGACCGTGCTGAGATCGGGGACTTCATAAGGCCGAAGCGACCGGCCGTTGCCGCGCAATGCCTCGATCGTGCCGATGAGGGAACCTTGCGCGTCGATCTGTGCCGCGACTCTTTCGACGGGCAGGCCGAGATGCTCCGCGATCAGGCCATCCCGGATCGCGCGAATGGCGTCGGCGCCTTCGTCCCCGGCATTGATGGTCACGTCGCACTCGGTATCCAGACCCATCGAGCGAATGTTCATATTCGCCGATCCGATGCGCAGGGTGCGCCCATCGACGATCATCACCTTCGCATGGACATAGATCGGCGCACCCTTGGCCGTGAATGGGTGGTAGAGCCGCAGACGGGCATGCGCGTCGCGCCGCTTCAGCGCGACCACCAGGCGGGCACGCGCGGTGTCCATCGCCACCGGCTCGAGCCAGCCTTCGGCCTGCTGCGGATTGACGATCACGATCTCCGGGCCGTGCGGTTCCGCCAGCCTCGCGGCGATCGCCTCGGCGATGCGGCGCGACGCGAAATATTGGCTTTCCGCGTATATCGAGACTTTAGCAGAGGCGATCTGCTCCACGAACAGAGTCTCGATCTCGCGGATTCCCGGGCAATCCGGCATCTCGGGAGAGGTTCGCGCGATCCCGACCTCGACGTCCTTGAACCCCACAGGCAGGCCCTCGGGCCAGCAATCCGTGAGCGCATCGACCGGGGTGAGCGCCTCGCCGCTCGCGCGCTCCCAGCGGTCGCGCGCCAGCTCGCCGAGCGCCGCCGCGACCGGCCCCTGCAACGCCGTCGTCGCGTCATGCCAGGGTTTATACTGTTTGCCGTTCGGGACGACCCGGCGAGGCTCGACATCACGATGCCGCCGCGTGTCCCACCGCTCGCTCGTCATGTCGATTCCACCGCAGAAGGCGAGGCAGTCGTCGATCACGACGATCTTCTGGTGGTGCGAGCCGCCGGTCGGGTGGACGCCGTCGAGCTTCGTGTGAATTCGCGGATGCCGCATCCACCGCGCGAGGGTGACGATGTTCGAACCCCGGACGAGCGTCTTGAGCGCACCCACATCCCAGCGCAGCAGGAAGATTTCGAGGTCGGGGTTCCGCTCGACGAGCCAATAGATGAAATCGCCCACCGCGACTGGCTCGTCCGATTCCCCCCTCGTTCCGACCAGGTGGATGCGCGCGTCGAAGTCCCAGCCGATCAACATGATCCGGCGCTTCGCCTGCAGCATCGCGAGCCGCGCATTCTTGAAATACTCGTCGGCATCGATGAGCACGCTCATTCGGGTGGCCTTGGTGACGCGCCAGAATGCCTTGCTGCCCATGCTCACCCGATGTTTCCCAACCCATAAACGAATATTGCGCCTGAGCGCTCAGTGGCGAAGGCGGCTGGCGCAAGCAAGCTCGGTCGCGAAACGACGTGGCGGTCACCGCCGGCCGAGAGGGACCAAGATTGCGCCCATCGCCGATCTTCACAGTTCCGCAAGCGGGTGGATGACCGGGCCGATCTCCCCGTTATAGAGGCCGGCATGATCAAGACGCTGCTCATCGCCGGCCGGGACCATCATCGCCTCGCGGAAATCCTGCATGTCGCCTCGCGCTTCGGGCTTGGCGTGCTGCTGGCGCGGCTCGGGCTCGAACGCCCCGAGGGGGAAGCCAAAGCTGCCGCCGAACCGCAAACGCTTCCCCGGCGGACGCGCCTTGCGCTGGAGGCACTCGGGCCGACCTTCGTCAAGCTCGGCCAGATCCTCGCGACGCGGGGAGACTTGCTGCCGCCCGAGTGGATATCGGAGCTGGAGCAGCTCCACAGCCGCGCGCCCACGCTGCCGTTCGAGGATCTGCGCGCCGCCGTCGAGGATGCATTGGGCGAGCCTCCCGAAACCGCGTTCGCGCGCTTCGATCCCGAGCCGCTCGCAGCCGCGTCGATCGCGCAGGTGCATCGCGCCACGCTACACGACGGTCGGCAGGTGGTGCTCAAGATCCGCCGCCCCGGCATCCGGCCGCGAATGGAGGCCGATCTCAGGCTGATCGCCCAACTCGCCGCCGTCGTAGAAACGGCGAGCGCCGAGGCGCGCCGTTTCGCCCCGGCGGCGATGATACGTCAACTGGCGGAGGCGGTGCTTGAGGAACTCGACTTCACGACGGAGGGGCGCAACGCCGACCGGCTCCGCGCGGATTTCGCGCGCGAGCCGCGCGTGCTAGTCCCGGAAATCCACTGGGCGTGGACGTCCGAAAGCCTGCTCGTCATGGACTATATCGACGGCGTGCCGCCGCGCGACGGCGATACGCTGCGGGCGGCCGGGATCGACCCGGCCGCGATCGCCGCGCTCGGCGCCGATATCGTCCTCGACATGGTGCTGGTGAACGGCCGCTTCCACGGCGACCCGCATCCCGGCAACCTGCTGTGCCTGCCCGGCGATCGCATCGCGCTCCTCGATCTCGGCATGATCGGACACGTCTCGCCACGCAGGCGGGAGGAATTCATCAGCTTCGTTCAGGCGCTGAACGAAGCCGATCCCGCGCAACTGGCCGACGTGCTCGCGACGTGGTCGGCCGGAAGCGGCGTGCCGCGCGAGCGTGCGCAGCGGGCGGCGGAACGCTTGATCGCGCGCCACGGCGGGGGCCGGATCGTGCTCAGCGCGATGGTCGGCGATTTCCTGCCACTGATGCGCGAGGAGGGCATGACGATGCCGCCGGACCTGCTGCTCATCTTCAAGGCTTTGGTCACGGTCGATGGCGTGCTCTCCAGGATCGAACCCGATTTCGATCTGTCGGCGGCGATGCAGCGCTCGTCGCTGCGGATCGCCAGGGCGCGGCTCTCGCCTGAATATTGGGCGCCGACCTTGCGCGCACTGGCGTGGGAACTGAGCAAGGTCAGCGACGACACGCCCCGCCTTTTGCGTGCGGCGATCCGCCGCCTCGAGGCCGATCCCGTGAACGGCGCCACCTCGACGGAGCAGGCCGAGGCGATGCTGTCGGCGGCCCGCTGGATCGCGGGTGCCATCGTCGTCGGAGCGGCGCTGCTGTCGGGCGCGCTGCTGCTTTCTTGAGCGGGCTGGACGGGAGCCGCAAAATCCTTGCGATGATATGTTGTAACTTCGGACCGGCCATGCCACATGCGTCCGGCAATGAGCGCTCACGTCCATCATCCGGCGATCCACTGGATCGAGTCGCGCTTCGACGGCCTCGCGATCGGCCTGTCGGGGCTATGCGTGATCCACTGTGTCGCCAGTTCCGTTCTGGTCGCGCTCGCGGCGTCGGCGGGCGGGCTGTTGCTCAACCCGATCTTCCACGAGGTCGGCCTGTCGATCGCGATCCTGCTCGGCGTGATCGCGCTGGGGCGTGGTGCGGTGACGCACGGCTATATGCTGCCCGCCGCGGTTGGGTCGTTCGGGCTGGGGATGATGGCCGGCGCGATGTCGCTGCCGCATGATGGCGGCGGCGAGACGATCTGGACGTTGGCCGGCGTCGCGGTGCTCGCGCTCGGGCATGATCTCAACCGGCGCGCCGCGAATTAGAAAGTCGCTCGGTCAGGAGCGCGCATTGGCGTACTGCCGATCGGCATGAAGAAAGGGTGCCGGGCCGCTCCCGCGCCGGCACCCATTGCTCGCTTGGCTTACTTGTCGTCCTTCACGCCGACGGTCGGCACGTCGATCGAGGTCTTCTTGGTCTCGACCTTGGGCACCGTCACCGTCTGCTTGCTGGTGCCGACCACGACTTCCTTCGAATGCACGTCGACATCCGGCAGGTCGCCGCCCTTGGCGCTGACATTGACCTTCGGCAGCGCGCCACCCTTCACGTCCGCGCTCCAGAAGCCGGTCGCGAACAGTACGCCGATGACGATCAGGATCGCCAGGATGATGCCACCGACGACCATGCCGGTGTTGCTGCGCTTCTCCACATAGGTGGTGGTGCCGTCTGCATTGCGATACTCGGTCATCGTAACTCTCCCTCGTTGAAGAGGCAAAAACACCGGGCTTTCTCGAATGTTCCACGCGTGCAACGGTGCCGATCTGATACGTTTCGCGGAAAAACACCGATGATGCCGGATCGCGGAAAATTACCATGCCCGAAATGAGCTGCCTTTATGCGTGGCTCTGCTTGAGATGTACGGCCAAACGCACGTGCGTTGACCGAGTAAGCCGATTTTCATTTGCGCGCGATAGGTCGCGCGTTCGAGATCGACTGCAACATCCGGCACCCGCGTCCCATGAACGAAACGTCACGGAACATCCTGAGACTGTCGTTGGTATTCGCAGGCGAGGCATCTTGTTTAAGGAAACCGCCATGCGCTTCGTATCGCTGATCGCGCTGCCCCTTCTCGTGGCGTCCGCTTCGCCGGCGCTGGCCAAGGGCTGTATCCGTGGCGCGGCGGCCGGCGGCGTCGCCGGGCATTACGTCGGCAAGGGCCATGCCGTGATGGGCGCGGTCGCCGGTTGCGTTGCCGCGCACCATTATTACGCCAAACAGGCGCGCGCGCAAAAGGCGGCGCGGGCGCACCAGTAACCCGTCGGGTCGGCCGATCGCCTAGAAGGACGCGCTCAGGTTGATCGCGCCATAGGTGGTCGTTCCGCCCGGCGGCGCGTTGGATGCCGCCTGGAGGAAGCGCCCCTTGGTGAGCAACACCCCGTCAAGCTCCAAGCGGAGTTTGGCGGGGCGTAGCCACCAACGGAAACGGCTGTCGATCTGATGTCCGGCGAACCCGCCCGATCGCCCGCTCGCGTCGCGCACCCCCGTCGTCGAGAAAGCGTCGGTTCGCTCGGCCAGCCATAATGCATGATAGGTGACGAACGCGTCCCAGCGGCTCGACGGTGCGATCTCGATGCGCGCGCCGGGCGTCGAGATGTTGGCCCGCCCGACCGCATTGTAGAGACCAGCCGGCGCCAGATCGGCACGGCGCATGCCGTACAACGTGTCGAACCGCCCGTAGCGTCCGCCCGCGCGGTCGCCGCTGGCACGATCATATTGCAGCGATACCCGCGTGTTGAGCGGGTCGCGCAAGCTGTAGCCGGCGGACGCGTGGACGAACCAGGCCGAGACCGGCAGGCGTGCCGCCGCCGGCGCGAGCGAGGCGCTGATCGAGCCTGACTGGTAGAAGGCTTCGACTTCCCCGTCGGCTTTGCCCTTCGCGGGATCACGAAAAACGCGGCCGCCATAGGTGTCGAGCGAGCGGTCGCGCGTCGGGCGGGCAGGCTCGTCGCGTTCGCCAAGATGGTAGAAGCTCGCCTCGATTGTGGCGGGGCCGAGCGCACGCGCCTTGGCCGCGGTGCCGCCCCAGAGCACCAGATCGAAGCCTTCGTGGTCGAAGGCGACGGCGTTCGCGCGCAAGGCCTCGGCATCGTCGGGCCGGCGCTGCTGCGGAAGAACGTAGATGGCGGTCGCGGTGATGCCGCTGGCGGTCGCGAGGTCGGCGCGCAGCCCGGTATAGCCGTTGGTGGTGTTGCGATACTCGTCGGCCGCGACCAGCCGGCGCGAGCCGATGTTGAGCGTGAACCGGCCGGCCTGCGCGCTCAGCTTGGTCGAACCGATCGTGGCGCGCGCGCCGACCCACGCCTGCACGAGCTCGAACGCGTTGACCTCGCCCGTCGTCACCGGCGTGGCGGCATCCTCGCCATAGACGCGGCTGTCCCACAGTTCCGCGCCGATCGTGAACGGCCCCGTCTGGTACTTGGCGAGCAGGGTGGTGCGCAGGTTGACGAGATCGTCGTCGCGCCCGAAGCCCGCGCGTGGCTGATTGGCGATCGCCTCGTAGCGCAGCCGCATCGTGCCGGAGAGGTCGAGCCCCTCACGATCCTGCGCGACCGCCGGCGTCGCGATCAGCGCGACCGCCGCGAACGTCCATTTTCCCGCTATCGCCATCGCACCTGCCCCCGATCCGGCGGCATTCGCATGGCCGACGCGGCGGGTCGATGGAGATTTGCTTTCGGCGGCGTGATCGCCGTTACGCGTGCCCCCGGATGGGCGTTTCGTCACGGCGCAGCGTCAGAACCTCGACCCCGTCGCGGGTGACCGCGACCGTGTGTTCGAATTGCGCGGACAGCTTGCGATCGTCGGTGACGACGGTCCAGCCGTCGTCCTCGGTCGACACCTTGCGCGTGCCCTGGTTGACCATCGGCTCGATCGTGAAGACCATGCCTTCGCGGAGCTTGAGGCCGGTGCCGGGCCTGCCGAACGCGAGCACCTGCGGCGCCTCGTGCATTTCGCGGCCGATGCCGTGCCCGCAATATTCGCGGACGATCGTATAGCCGTGCTTCTTGGCGTGCCGCTCGATCGCGAAGCCTATGTCGCCCAGATAGCCGCCGGGCCGCACCGCGCGAATGCCCTGCCACATTGCCTCCTGCGCGACCCGGACCAGCCGCCGGGCGGCGGGGGGCGGATCGCCGACGAGGTAGGTCTTGCTCGAATCGGCGATGAAGCCGTTCTTTTCGAGCGTGATGTCGAGATTGATGATGTCGCCGTCGCGGATGATCTCGTCCGGGTCGGGGACGCCGTGGCAGACGACGTGGTTGATCGAGCAGTTCAGGACGTATTTGAAGCCATATTGCCCCTTGCTCGCGGGCCGCGCGGCAAGATCGACGGTGATGAAGCGATCGACCATGTCGTTGACCTGCATCGTCGACAGTCCGGCGAGGGTCTGGCCGTCGAGCATCTCGAACACCGAGGCGAGCAGCTTGCCCGAGATGCGCATCAGCGCGAGTTCGTCGGGGGTCTTGACCATGTCAGGCGGTGGTCGCGCCGGGGAGGCGCACATGCGCGGCGGCGATCCGCGCCTGGACGATGTCGTTGAAGGACAGGCTGGGGTTGGCCTCGGCCAACATGCCGATCTTCATCCAGAATTCGGCCTGCGCGTTGATCGAGCGGCACATCACGGCGCTGGCGCGGCGCGCCTCCTCATGCAGATCGTCGGCGATTTTCACGATGCCCATGCGCGCGCTCCCAATATACGAACCGTATATGGTTCGTATCGTCTTAGGTCAACGCTCCCGCGCTCTCAGCGTCCGAGTGCCTTCAGAACCGTGCGGACATTGCCGGGTGCCAGGATCAGCAGGATCACCGCGCAGACGAGCGCGCCGCTGCCCAGCCGTGCCGCGAGCGCTGGCAGGTGGAATGGGGTGATCGGCAGCAGTTCGCTCGCCGCCAGCGCGTAGCCCGCCACTAGCGCGCAGGCGAGCGCGAGCCGGGGCAAATCGTGGCCGGTGCGCTCGACGCGCCGGGTCGCGGCGACGCAGCCGATCAAAATCGTCGCGGACACCGCCGCCGCCACCCATGCCGCCGCGATCGCGCCGAAATGCGGGATCAGCGCGATGTCGGCGGCCACGCCGAGCAGCGAGGGCGGCGTGGTCATCCAGCTCGCGAGGCCCGGGCGTTTGTGGAACATCAGTTCCTTGGTGAATTGCAACTGGATGCCGTCGAGCATCACCGCCAGCACCAGCGCGGGCGTCATGTGCGCGGCGCCAGCATAGCGCGGCGGGCCGAGGAAGCGGATCAGCTCGGGCGTGAGCGCCATCACGCCTATCGACAGCGTCGCCAGCACCGCGACGATCGCCATGTCCATCGCCGCGATCAAGGGCAGCGCGGCGTCGCCCTGCCGGCGTTTTTCGTAGAAGAACGGCAGATAGGCGGCGTTGAACGCGCCCATCAGCACCGACAGCGGCGCCATGCCGCTCGCGCTCAGCTGGTAGAGGCCAAGGTCGGTCATCGACACCGAGCGGCCGATGATGACGCGATCCGCCATGCGGCGTAGCCATGTCGACAGCGCCACCGGCAGCGTCTTGACGCCATAGCCGAGGTTCTCGCGCATCTGCCGCCACGGCAGCGGACCCGCGGTGCGGTTACGGCGCAGGAAGCGCGCGCCCGCCGCGACCGCGACGATCCCCGCACCGATCGCATAGCCGTAGAACGCGCCGGCCGCGCCCCACCCGGCCAATACGAGCGCGACGCTGGCGAGCGCCTGCAACAGCGCCTGCAGGAGCTGGATCTGGACGAATGCCTTGGCGCGACGCTCGGCGCGCGCGTTGGCGAGGTTGAACGCCACCACCGCCTGCAGCGACGATCCCGCCAGCAGCAGCGGCACGAATGGCAGCGCCGGGATGGCGCCGCCGCTGATCCACGGCCAGACCGCGATCAGCGGCCCGATCAGCAGCAGCGCGGTGCCGACCGCCACCACGATCCGCAGCACGAAGCCGACGACGAGGAAGCGGCGGATTTCATCCGGGTCGTGATGGTCGTAATACAGCCGCGTCGTCGCCGCATCGAGCCCGAGGCCGGACACGATCAGCAGCACGTTGAGCACCGTCATGCAGAAGCCCCACGCGCCGAACTCGCCGGTGCTCCATAGCCGTGTGTAGAGCGGCACGAGCAAGAGCGGGAACAGCCGGTTGATCACCGTGCCGAGCAGATAGGCGCCCGTGTTCGTCACCATCCGGCTCGCGCCGAGTCGGCGAATCAGACTGCCTGCCACTGAACCCCCGCTGTCCGCCGAACCGATCGGCGGCCTCGCCGCGATAGCCGAGTGGTGCGCCAAGGTCACGCGGGCGCGTCATGCCGACTGGAATGCTCCGTTATGGCGCGGATGGCTTGTTTCGAACGGCTGCCGCCGCGCATGCCGGGCGAGGTCGGAAGTGGGGGCATCAGGAGCGCGTGAGCAGGGTCTTCAGCCACCGGCACCGCGCGCCGCTCCGGCGCGGTCGCGCGCGGGCGCAGATGCGGCCACGCGCGCTCGATCGTGGGAGCGTCGCTCATCCACTTGCGGCGCGGGCCGTGTTCGCGGCGCTGGCGCTTCTCGTCCTCTCCTTGTGCTACAAGATCGCCGCGCTGGGTGTGGTCGTGATGCTGGCGCTCGGCCTCGCGATCTGGACCTGCCGCGAGAGCTTCCGCCGCTTCGACGGCGTCTTCGTGCTGGCGCTCGCCTATATCGCCGATGCGACGGTGACGAGTTTCATGGTGTCCTTTCCGGCGGGCGTGGCGCGGACGGTGCAGTTCGGGATCATCGTGGTCGCGCTGGTCGGACTGTACGCCTATGCGCAGTCCGCAACGCGCGCCGACGCGGAGTTCCTGCTCAAAGGCATGGGGGCGCTGTGCGCGCTCGTCACCGCGCATCTGGTGATCTGGCACGTGCTGCATCACCATCTCGTCACCTGGAAATATCTGTCCGACACCAAGCTCGTCCTGTCGCTGGCGCTGATGCCGCTGTTCGGGCTGGAGGACTGGATCAAGGCCAAGGGGCGCCATCTCTTCCCCGCGCTGTTGGTGGTCGCCTTCGCGATCGTGCTGCTGAGCGGGGAGCGCAAGGCGCTGATCCTGTTCTGCGCGCTGTTCGCGCTGTGCCGATTTTCGCTCGGGGCGAAGCTCGGCCTCGCTGCCATGATCGGCGCCGTCGCCAGCCTGGCGCTGTTGCTCGACGATGGTCATATCCACCGCGAACTCACCAGTGCCTCGCACGATTATTCGCACACGCCGACGCGCTACTTCTTCACCGTACAGAGCATCTACGATCAGAGCGACATCGTCCGCGAGTTCGTCAACCGCAACGCCTGGACCCTGTTCGTGCATCATCCCGCGTTCGGGGTGGGGGCGACCGGCTATTGGGCGTGGGCGGCCGCGACCTATGGCCCGACCGGGTTCGCGATGAACGTCCACGGCGAGGTCCACCGCATCCCCGCCGAGGGCGGCGTGTTCGGGATCGCGCTCGTCGCGGGTTTCTTCGGCCTCGCATTGTGGCGGGCGGTACGGCATCTGGTGAACAGTGGCGGGTTCGCGGCGGCGTCGCTCGACCGGATGCCGCTTTATGGCATCATCCTGCTGCTCAGCTATTGCTATGCCGAGGCGGTCGATACCGCGATGCTGTTGCTGATCGGCGGGGTCGGGGTGGTCGTTGGGGCGCTACCGGTGCCGGCGGGCAGCTTGCGCGCGCGTGTCGCCCGGATCGCCGGGCCCGGTTCCGGCGCGCGCACGCAGGCCCTGTCCGGCAGCTTGCGCGCCCGATCCTGACTGTCACCGCGGCGCGAAGATCCAGCCGCCGATCGGGCTGCGCATCATCCACCGGGCGACGAGGAACGATAGCAGAAGAGTCGCGGCGTATGTGACCGCGAGCAGCGATATCGTCGCGGCCAGCGTATGATCCTGCCCGGCCACACGCACCAGCGCATAGCCTATCACGCCGTGGATCAGGTAGATCTGGAGCGAGTAGCGCCCCAACGCGTCGAGCCACGGTGAACGAAGGCGCGCGCCGCCGCGATACAAGGCGAGCGAGGCGGCGATCATGACGGTATCGGTGACGATCAGGCCGCCGGGATGTCCGGCATCGTAAACCTTGAAGTCCGACAGGTTGATCCAGAATTTATCGATGAAGCACAGGCCGATCATCGTGACGAATGCCGCACCCGCCGCCCAGACGGGAACCGCCTCGGCCCATCCCGACTTCGCCAAAGCGGCGGCGATCAGGCACGGGAACAGCATGTAGCAGACGATCGGCAGTCCCCACGGCAGCATCGCGGCGGCCGCCGCATCGAGATAGCCGACCATCACGTGCAGGGCGGCGGCGGTGAGCAGCGCGGCGATCAACCCCGCACGGGTGGCACGTTCGAGCAACGGCCGGATCGTCGCCAGGACGATGAAGACTGGCAGGAACCAGAACATTTCGAACCCGGTCGCGCGATCCAGCGCGGCGCTGTTCGCCAGGCCGAGCGCGGCCGCATAGCGCATGAACGCATCACCGACGGATCGCGGCGCTTCGGCAACCCCGGACAAAGCGAACAGCGCGGCATAGGCCGTCACGAACACGCAGAACGGACGGTAATATGCCTTCAGCGGAAACAGCCAATCCACCCGGCGACCGCTATCTGCCCGGCGCAGGAAAGGGATGAGCAGAAACGCCTCGACGTGAAAATTGTAGAGAAGCCGATAGGCTCCGTAGAAATGCGATTCGAACAGGCGATTGTGTCCGAGCACGATCAATGCGATCAGAACGCCACGCCAGGCATGGGCGCCCGCGACCGTCTTTGCGCGCCCGGCACCGATCACCAGCGACGCGGTTTCCGGTGCGATCGCGATCGGAGGCACGGAGCCGTGACCGACCTGCCTATATGACACTATGCCCTCCGTCGTTTTGGACACATCGCACCGGCCGCTCCAGCGCTGAAGCGAGCCGCCGCGCCTCGTTCAGCGGCGGTTGAAGTCGAGTTACCGCCTCGATCGGATATCACGACGCAGATGAAGGAGGACGCGGTATGCTCATGTGTCGTCCGCAAATGTCGGCGTCGGAAAACACCCTGCTTCGATGGATTTCTGTCGTCCTAAGGCGACAGTCAACACGATAGCGAACGTCAGTTACAAGTTAAACCGTAGAGAATAGAAACAAGAACGCGATACATCCATTATGGATAATTCACCTTAGCATTCCCTATTTTAAAGCACATGATCCGGATCGGACGTATAATGTGTGATATCGTGCCGATGCGGTTTGATGACTCGGCCTTCCGTACGTATAAATACGGCGCTTGATAGTGCCGATTGCGAACCACGTAATCAAAGCACGGATCATTCGCTTGGCTCTCGGGCCCATTTTGGAGGAGGGATTTCATGGGGGTAGGTTTTGGCAAAAAAATCGCTGTTCTGGCGGGGGCTTCGGCCATTTTCCTCGCCGGTCCCGCGATGGCGAACACCATCAACCTGGGGACGCTTACGAACAATGTCGGGACCGGCACCGGCGGTTTCATCGGCAGCGCCAGCAACCCGAGCGATCACATCACCTTCACGCTTGCCCCGGCCGGCAAGCCGTGGGACGTTGGCGGCAGTGGCAATGTCAGCCCGCCGGTCACGATCGGGTCGGTCACGATCGGCCTCACCACGCTCAGCGCCAAGTTCTATTCGGTCGTGGGCAACGTGTTCCTCGGCGAATTGATCGCCGGTGAGACCAAGACCTTCACGAACCTGGTCGCGGGCAGTTACTACGTCGATGTCACCGGCACGTCGGTGAACGGGCTGGGGGGGAGCTACAGTCTGAACCTCCTCCCGGCGGCGGCGCCTGGGCCGGCCGGCTTCCTGTTCGTCGGCGGTGCGGCCGCGTTGATGGCGTCGCGTCGTCGCCGTCAGAAAGCCAAGCTCGCGCTTGCCTGAAGTCGCGGATCGGTGCGGCCATCCATGTGGCCGCACCGATTTCGTCGAGCGGGAGCGGGGGCCGCCGGGGGCACGGCGGTATCATCTATGCGGGGAAATTGATGTTCGAGGATGGCATCGTGTGCCGGATCGCCCGGCGCTTTCACGTTATCAAGGTCGCTACGGTGCTGGGTGCCGCCGCGGGGCTTGCCGGTTGCGGTACGCCGAAGACCCCCGATCAGCTCATCGCCAAAGGTGACAAGTTCGAGGTCACGCTTGGGGAGTATGACCAATTCCTGCGGCAGATGCCGCCGGTAACGAAGGAGGCGGTCGCGCCGATGCGGCGGATGCTGCTCCAGCAACTCGTCAATGAGAAATTGCTCGCGGAAGCGGCGATATCGGCGAAAATGGAGGACGATCCCGCCAACAGCCAGGCGATCGCCGCAGCGAAAAGAGCGATCCTCGCGCAAGCCTATATCCGTAATCTGACCGGCAAGCTGCCGAAGGCCGAGCCGCGCGAGATCGAGGCTTATTACAACGCGCACCCCGCGTTGTTTTCCAACCGCCGCCGGTTCATCGTCGAGGAATATGTCCTCAAGAGCGACATGCCGGACATCCGCAGCTATGTGGACGCACTCACCAATGGTGACTTCAACACGCTCGCGGCGGTGGTTTCAAACAAGATTCCCTTCTTGCAGCCGACCACCGTGGCCCGGTTCACCGACGAACTTCCCGACAATCGCGACATGCTCGATACGCTGACGGTCGGGTCCAGTATCGTCTATCAATCGCCGGGCCAGCTTCACCTCGGCCGAATTCAGTCGGTCACCCTCGAGCCGGTCCCGCTGGAGGCGGCGACCGGCAAGATCGAGCGCAGCCTCGCGGACGATCGGGTCGAGCAGATCGCGCAAGCCGCGGTGAAGACGTTGCGCAAATCGCGCAATGTCGAGATTCTCAACGCCAATCTGAAGCAGGCGGTCGCCGAGATCCCGCCCAAGGGCCCCCGGTCGTGAGGCGGCTCGCCTGCGCGCTCGCGCTCTCCGCGTCGGCCGTTTCGCCCCTCGCGCAGGCGCAGACCGCCACGTCTGGCTCGGCGGCCGCGGTGAGCGTCGCCAACGATGCCGCCTATCTGGTCGGCGCGGGCGATGTGCTGGCGGTGACGGTGTACCGCGCCCCGGACTACAACAGCGTGGTCGAAGTCGCCGAGGATGGCACGATCGTTTTGAACGCGGTCGGCCGGGTGCAAGCGGCGGGAATGACGCCGGCCCAGGTCGGCAATGAGATCACGCGGCGGCTGCAAACCGGCGGGATCTTCCGTGATCCGCTCGTCAACGTCATGGTGCAGACCTATCGCAGTCGCACCGTTTCGGTGCTGGGGGCGGTAGGAAAGCCTGGCGAATATCCGCTCGACCGTGGCGGGATGACCACCACCGAAATCCTCGCGCGCGCCGGCGCCACGCTCGGCGTCGGCGGCGGCACGGTACGGGTGGTGCGGCGGGACGGAACGCAGCAGGATCTGCCCGCCGACCAGTTGCTTGCGGGTACCGCCAATCCGACGCTGCAACCGCATGACACGCTGATCGTCACCGAAAGCGCGACCTTCTACATTTCGGGCGAGGTGCAGCGGCCCGGCAACTTCCCGCTCGAACCGGGGCTGACGATGGAGCGCGCGATCGCGCTCGCCGGCGGCATCACGCAGCGCGGCGCGCGTAGCCGGCTCAAGGTGACGCGGCACGAAGGCACCGCCGACGCGATCATCCGTGCCAAACCGCAAGACCCGGTAAAGCCGCGCGACCTCATCCTGGTCGGCGCGCGTCTGTTCTAGGCAGGGGGCGAGAGCGTGACTCCCAGACATATTGGCAGGGTTCTGTTCGAGAAGTGGCGGATCGTCGCCGCATGCGTCGCGGTATCGCTCGCGTTCGCGGTGCTGAGCCTGGTAATGACGCGCCCGATCTACAAATCGACCGCGACGGTGGTGGCGGGGGTGCGCGCGCCCGAGACGATCGGGCCGCAATCGGTCGCAGAGCAGCTTTCGGCCGATTATCTGCTGACGCAGGAGGACATCCTCAAGAGCGATCGTGTCGCGCGCCAGGTCGTCACCGACACCGGGCTGGCGACCATGCCCGATGCGGCACGTCAGTTCGGTTGGAAACCCAAGGACGGGGCGCTGCCCGATTTCCTCGCGCGCCGGCTGCGGGCCTCGCTGATGATCGATTCGAGCGCGGTCAATTCCCGGGTGATGGAGATCAGCTTTCTCAGCGGCGACCCGCGCTTCGCCGCGACGATGGCCAACGCCTTCGCGGCGGCGTTCATCGACGTCAACATCCAGCTACAGGCCGATCCGGCGCGGCGGACGGTCGCGTCTTATACTCGGCAGCTCAACGACATGAGCCGCACGCTGCACGGGATGCAGGCGCAACTCGCCGCCAAGGAACGCGCGCTCAATCTCGTTGCCGGTAAGGGCGAGGCCGATCCCGACAGCGCCCGGCTCAATGCCTTGTCGACGCAACTCGCCGCCGCCCAGGCGCAGAGCGTCGCGGCCTCGTCGCACGCCGGGGGCGCGGCGCTGCCCGACACGATGGCGAGCGGGGTGGTGATGGGCCTGCAAACCGAGATCGCGCGGCTGGAGGCGCAACGCAGCCAGCTCAGCGCGACCGCCGGGCCCAACAATCCCGATTATCGTCAGCTCGTCGCGCAGATCACCGCGATGCGCGGCCAGCTCGCCGGGCAGGAGGCGCTGATCCGCAAGACGGCTGCGGCGAGCGCGGCACAGGCGCGAACGGTGCAGGCCGGGCTGAGCGGCGCGGTGGCGGCGCAGCGCGACCGCGTCACCAAGGTCCGCGCGGCGCAAAACGAAGTGTCGATATTGCAGCAGGATATCGCCAATCAACAGGCATCCTACGATCAGATCGCGCAGCGTCGCGCGCAATTGCAGGTTCTCGACGCCACCGCGCAGACCAACATCTCGATTCTGTCCCCGGCGACGCCCAGCGAGAAGCCGGTGCTGCCGCGGCGGTTCGTGACGATGGCGTTCGGTCTCGCCTTCGGCTTGGCCGCGGGGACGGTGCTCGTGATCGGCATCGCTTTCTTCGACCGCCGCATCCGCTTCAGTGGCGAGATGGAGACCTGGCTCGGCATTCCCGATCTCGGCACCATTCGCATCAGCCCGCCGCGACCGCTCCGCCTGCCGCGAATGGTAGCCGGCCTGTTGCCGAACATGAGGGTCGAGGAATGAAGTACAACAGCCGCGAATGGGATGAACTGTCGGTGCGGATCGCCGATCTGCTCGTCGCGGAGGCTCGGGTTGGCGATACCTTGCCCGAGGAAGCGGCAAGGTTGTCGCGGGATCGTACCTTCTTGTTCCGGCGCGCCGCCGCGATGCTCGGCGATGCTTCGGCCGCGGCCGGCACCGTGCAGAGCGTCTGGCCGCCCGCGGCCGGACCAGGCTTCGCCGACGATCTGTTCGCGCTCAAAAGCCCGCATTCGCCCCGCGTCGCTGAACTGCGTCGTGTCGCGCAGACCCTCGCGATGCGCTGGTTTCTGGCCGAGCCAAAGCATAAGGCGCTGTCGATCATCAGTGCCGACCGGCGCGAGGGCCGGACCGCCGTCGCCAGCAACCTCGCTTGCATCTTCGCGCAATCGGGGGTCCGCACGTTGCTGATCGACGCGGATCTGCATAACCCCGCGATCCACACGAAGTTCAGCATCGCGGATGCCCCCCCGGGGGCGACCCATCGGCCCGTGCGTGGCGTCGAGAATCTGTGGGTGACACCGGCTGCGACGCTGACCGCGTTGCGCCACGATCATTTCATGCAGTCCGCGCTGCAATCGTTGATCGCGACGATGCGCGAGGAGTTCGAAGTGATCTTCGTCGATACGCCCGCGGCCGCGACCTCGAACGACTATCAGGTCGCCGCGCTCGCGACGACGGGTGCGCTGTGCGTGACGCGCGCCGGCGTCACCCGCGCCCGCCGCTCGTCGCGGATGCTCGATTTGTGCGAAGACGCCGGCATCGTGATCGTCGGCGGCGTGATGTTGCGGCCATGATGACGGCCGCGACCGCCACGCCGGGACCGGCCCATGTGCGCGAGCGTGCGGCGGGCGCGCCCGTGCATCGAACCGAGGGTGTCGCGCTGGCGCTGATCCTGTTCGGTCTGGTCGCGCTCTACGTGCCCGTGCTGGTCGAATATGGCGCGCTGTTGCTGTGGAGCGAGGAGGACAATCACAGCGGGTTGCTGCTCGCGCTGGTGCTGTTCGCGTATTGGCGCGATCGGCGCGCCTTCACCTGGTCGGCGACGCGGCGCGAACGGGTGGTCGGCGCGTCTGGGGTCTTCGTTGCCCTGATTCTCTACTTCATCGGCCGCGTCACCGATTCGGTGCAACTCCAGGGCGTGTCGCTGCCGATCGTGATGACCAGCCTCGCGCTCGCGACCGGCGGAACGGCGCTCGCGCGGCGCTGGTTGCTGCTCGCCGCGCTGCTGATCTTCATCGTGCCGTGGTTCGGCCCGATCGCGGATGCGCTGCTGGTGCCGCTGCGGCTGGCGCTGACGCATTCGGCGGCACGGCTCGCCGCCGCGCTGGGCTTCCCGGTGACGACCTCCGGCGTGCTCATCTATGTCGGCTTCGTCCGGCTCAACGTCGCGGGCGCCTGCGTCGGGTTGCGTGCGATGGTGTCGATGACCGCGATCGGCTTTCTTTTCCTGCATTTCTTCCCGGCACGGTCGCGCGGTGCCGCACTGCTGTTCGTGGTGTTGATGCCGGTGATCGCCCTGTCGGCGAATTTCATCCGGATCTTTGCGTTGATCGTCACCGCCGCGCTGTTCGGCGTATCGGGCGAAGCGATCGTCCATGATGTCGCCGCCTATGTCGAGGTGGGTGTGGTGTTGACGGCCTTCATGCTGCTCGGCCGCGCCTTGGGCCCGGTGGAGGCGCGGGCATGATCCAGCGCCGCGACGTGCTCGGCGCGGCGTTGTTCGCGGGTCTCGCAGGTGCCACGTCGGTCGGGGCGATCGGCTTTCGGCGCGCGCAACGCGCGGTGCCGCCGGGGGGGGACGTGGTGCTCACGGCGTTGCCGCCGCAACTCGGCGCGTGGCGGCTGCAGCCCTCCCGCGCGGACATGGTCGATCCCATCGAACTCGACGCCGCCTTCGCGGCGGCGCTGGACATGTACGATCGCATCGTCGAGCGCGACTATGTCGCACCGGCGCTGCCGCGCATCATGCTCAGCATCGTCTACAAGCGCGAGCTTCGGCAGGAGGACCGGTTTCACTGGCCCGAATTCTGTTACGCCACCCAGGGCTTCAAGGTCCGCCGCCTCGCGCCTCTTGCGCTGCCGGATGGGCCGGTGGTGACACGGTTCCTCGGCGATCGCTTCGGGCGCAACGAGCTGGTCGGGTATTTCATGCGGATCGGTGATGCGCTGCCGGCGGGGTCGCTGGCGGTGCGTGCGGCCTTGTTCCGTCAAAGCCTGGCGCTGCGCCTGCCCGATGGGGTGATGGTGCGTGCCTCGTTCCTGACCGACGAGCTCGACACCGATGATCCGGCCGCGGCGGACGCCGTGCTCGCGAGCTTCTTCGAGAAACTGCTCGCCGACGCGGGGCGCCCATTGTTGAAGATGCTCATCGGTGACGCGCTCCGATCGGCGTGAGCGGCTGCGCGATGTTAGGCGGATGATGCGGACCAGGTTAAGCCCCGGATTTCGGAATCATATCCCGCACCTTCAAGGGAGTTTCATATAAATCCGAAACGGACACGTCATATACGTAAGTATAGATCATAATATTGACGCGATAGCGCGCCGCGCATAGAAATGATGCCACGATCACCGTGGGGATGATCGTAAAAATCTCGATGAAGTAAGGGTGGTTTGCGTAAGTCTCCGCGGTGAGATTGCGGATGATGGTGCGCGGGATTTGGGGAAATCCGTCATGATGCAGCGGGCGCGGGAGAATGTCGCAAGATCGATGCGCTTCGAGCAGCCGCTCGTTATCGCGCATGTCCAGACCCGAATGAACCGGTTGGGCGGTGCCGAGGAGAACACCTGGGCGTCGTGCGTCCATCAGGCGCAATCCGGCCACATCGTGCATCTGTTTTGCGGGCGCTCGTCGGATGTCGAGGAATATACCGCGCGCGGCACTCCGGTCCGGGTGCATCTCGTCGAAGAGATGGTCCGTGAGGTGTCCGCGAAGAGCGACATCGCCGCCTACCGTCGCCTGTCGGCGCTATTCGAGGAAATCCAGGCCGATGTCGTACATACCCATACCAGCAAGGCGGGGATCGTCGGTCGCTTCGCCGCGAGCAACGCCAAGGTGCCGGCGGTCATTCACGGGGTCCACATCTTGCCGTTCAGCAATGTCGGTCTCGCGGAAAAGGTGATCTACCTCGCGGCGGAACATATCGCTGCCCCGCTGACCGACCATTTCATCCACGTCAGCCACGGCACGCGCGATGCCTATGCGCTTGCCCGGCTCGGCGGAAATCGGCTGCACTCGGTGGTCCGCTCGGGCATGGATATCGACCGTTACCAGAATGCCCCATGGCCCGACGACTGGCGCGATCTGATCGGCGTCGGACCCGACGCCGCCAAGCCACGCACGATCCTGATGATGGCGGTGCTGGAAGCGCGTAAGCGGCAGGCCGAGTTCATCACCGGTTTCGCGGAGGTGACGCGGCCAGGCGAGGATATCCGGTTGCTGATCGCCGGAGATGGGCCCGAGCGCGAGACGCTCGCGGCGCTGGTCGAGCGGCTCGATGTCGGCGACCGGGTGAAACTGCTCGGGCATCGATCGGACCCCGAGCGGCTCGTCGCGCTCGCCGACATCTGTGCGCTCGCGTCGCTTCGAGAGGGCCTGCCGCGCACGATCGTGCAAAGCCTGGCCGGCGGCAAGCCCGCGGTGGTCAGCCCGCTGCGGGGCATCGAGGAGATCATCGAGAGCGGCGTCAACGGCATCGTGGTGCGGCGTACCGACGCGCAATCGGTCGCGTACGAGGCGGTGGGTCTGTTGCGGGACGACGTGCGGCTCGCGCGGATGACGCATGCGGCATCCTGCGCCCCGGTCGAGGACTGGAAGTTCGCGGCGATGTTCGCGCAGCTCGACCAGGCATATCGCGAGACGCTGGCGTTGCCGCGCGTCGCGGAGCGGCTGGCCGCGCGCGACGCCGCGCGGGGGGAGCAAGTGGTTTACCGCTGGGCGTGAGGCAGCGCACCGAAGCGGAGGTTCAGGAGAGGGTGCCGATTGGCAAAGGCCACGGTGACGGGGGTTACAGGTGATGACGGCATTGGAGATGCGGAGGCTGAGCGGCCGGGCGGGATCATCGCTTGCCGCGCTGTTGTTCGCGCCGGTACTCGTCCTGTTGCCGGGCGTCGCTCACGCCGACAATGGCTGGAGTGAGGCCCAGCGCGGCAGCCCGCTTGTTTTGGGCACGTCGAAGCTGGCGTTCGAAGACCTTTTCAACACCCCGCACACGTTGAACGGCCCGATCCTCTGGGCCAAGCAACATGCCGACGTGGGGCTGGAGACGTTCGATCCGGCGGGCGCCGCCGCATACAGCATCGCCGGCGGCGTGCTCAAGCTGCGCGCCTATCAGGCTGCGGACGGCATCCACAGCGGCAACGTGCAATCGACCAACGCCAACCAAGCCTATCAGGGCGCGCAGATCGTGCCCGGACGCAACGGTTTCACCTGTGTCGGCTGCTATTTCGAAGTGCGCGCGCAGTTCCCCAACGCACGCGGTACCTGGGGCGCCTTCTGGCTGCTGACGCCGGACGACCCACGCCGCCGCGGCCATCTCGAAGTCGATGCGATCGAATATTTCGGCGCGGGCGACAAGCGCGGCCATCATCACTCGATACACCGTTGGGGTCCGCAAGAGCCGGGCGGGCATGCCAAACGATCCGATTACACCGGCATGGATGCGATCGCCGACTTCGGCTGGCATCTTTACGGTGTCGATCTGCGCGGGATCGCCGAGATCGACGGAAAGCCGGCGCTGGTCGTGTACATGGACCGCAAGGAAGTCGCGCGCATCGCGGCCGATGCCGACTTCTTCACGCGTCCTTTCTATTTCAACATGACGCTGTCCATCAATCCTCAGGATAGTGTGCGGACATTGCCGCAGACGGTCTCCTTCGATGACCTGCGGGTCTACAAATAGTGATGAATCCTGGTTTCGTCTGTGGGGGCGGCGATGCGCGCGAGATACGACGGCAGCGAAGGCGGCGCGGCGCGCGCTCCCTCGCACGCGACCGGCGGGTATGATGGCTGAGCGATCGTTGATCCTCGCGGTGGCGACCTATTTCCCCGACAGCTACGGCGGTGCGGAGCGGCAGGCGCGCATCCTCGCCGAAGCGCTGGGGCGCAAGGGCGTGACGGTGACATTGGTCGCGCCGACGCGCTCGCGAGACGTGCGGCTCGAGGAGCGGACCGACTTCGGACGGATCGTGCGCAAACGCGTGCGCGCCTGGCCCAACCTCGGTGGCCGCAACATTCTGTCTTTCCTGGCGTGGAGCCTATGGGTGCCGTGGCGGCTGCGCGGCCCGGAGTGGCGCGGCGTTCCCGTCTATGTCTTCCATGCGCGGCTGCACGCGCTGGGGCCGGCGCTGGCGGCATGGTGGAATGCCGCGCCGCTGCTGGTGAAGCTCGGCGGCGGCGGCGACGCGTCCGAGTTCGCCGCGTTGCGCGGCAAGAAGTTTCTGTACGGGCGGCTGGTCGAGTGGTTGCTGCGCGGCCGGGTCGATATGTTCGTCGCGAACAGCAGCCAGATCGCGAACGAACTGCGCGAGGCGCGGGTCGCACCGGCACGGATCGCCGAGTTTCCGAATGGCGTCGCCTTGCCGCCGCTCGACGATCTGCACCTCGCGCTCGCGCAGCGCGACGGGCGCGGTTTCATCTATGCCGCGCGGCTTCACCCCGACAAGAATGTCGATGTGCTGTACGAAGCCGCGATGGCGCTGGCGGCGGCGGGAATCGACTTCCGCTTGCGGCTCGTCGGGGACGGGCCGGAGCGGGACCGGCTCGCGCCGCTCGCATCCGCGGGATCCCCGGTGACGTTCGCGGGCTTCGTCGCCGATGTCTATCCCGAGTTGCAGGCGAGCGACTTCTTCGTCTGCGCGTCGCGGCGTGAAGGCCAGTCGAACGCGCTGCTGGAAGCGATGTCGGCGGGGGTCATCCCGATCGTGTTCCGGGCGAGCGGCGTGGCGGAGGTCGTGTCGCATGGGCATAATGGCGTCATCGTCGATGAGGCGACGCCGGCCGCTTTCGCCGGGGCAATGCGCCGCGCCCTCGCACTCAGCCCGGCGGCGCGGCGTCGCATGTCGCTCGCCGCGCGGGACTTCGCACAGGACAATATTGGTATCGACGCGATTGCCGAACGCACGCTGGCGGCGATCGCCAGCGTGCGACATGGCCCGTCGGCGGCAATGTCACGGTCGGCGCGCGGCCTGTTGATCGGGGAGGGCGGGGCATGAGGTTCCGCGCGCTCGATTCGTGGCGCGGGCTGGCGGCGCTGCTCGTGCTGTTATTCCATTTGTCCGCCAATGGCGCGTTTTACGCGTTTCCGCCGATCCGGCATGGGGGGCTGTCGGTGCCGTTCTTCTTCGTGCTGTCGGGCTTCGTCATCACCCACGCTTACGGCGCCCGGCTCGCCGGTGGCGGGGAGGCGCGGCGGTTCGTCGTGCGGCGGATCGGGCGGCTTTACCCGTTGCACGTCGTGACGCTCGGCGCGCTGGTGGCGCTCGAACTGGTCAAATGGGCGATGGTGAAAGCGGGGGTGCCGAGCGGCCAGCCGCCGTTCGTCGGCGCGAACGGGATCGGTTCGCTGGTCGCCAATGTACTCTTGCTGCAAGCGATCATCCCGCTTCGCGACTATAGCTGGAACGGGCCGAGCTGGTCGATCAGCGTCGAATTCTACACCTGCCTGGTGTTCGGCGCGGTTGCCGTGGCATGTCGCGGCCGGACGATCGTGCCCGCCGTACTGCTGGTCGCGACGGGGGGCGCCGCGCTGGTCGCACTCGAACTCTATCGCCCGGATTGGCCCGAGACGCAGTTCAAAGGGCTGGCGAGCTGTATCTGCGGCTTCTTCACCGGGCATCTCGTGTACCGGATCTTTCACAGCCTGCGCGGCGCGCGGTTGCCTCATGCGACGATGTGGGAGGTCGGCGCGGTCGGCCTGGTCGTCGGACTATACTGGTTCGCGCCGGTCGATGGCTTCTCGTCGATCCTGATCTTCGCGCTGGTCGTGCTGGTGTTCGCGTTCGATGGCGGCGCGGTGTCACGTGTGTTGGCGGGGCGGCCTTGGGCGTTGCTCGGGAAGCTCTCCTATTCGATCTACCTGCTGCATTTCGTGCTCTTCTCGGCGCTCGGCGGGGTGGTGCGGGCGGCGCAGAGTCTGCTTCACGTGCCGCTGTATCGCGGCGTCGGCGGCGCCACGCTGATCGACTTCGGCCCGCCGGGGACGATGGACCTGCTGGCGCTGGTCTGTGCCGCGATGGTGATCGGACTAGCGGTGTTGAGCCACCGCTGGATCGAATTGCCTGGACAGCGGTTGTTCGAGCGGTTCGCCCAGCCCAACCCGACCACGCCGGTGCGACCGGTAGAAGCGCCGGTCGCCTGAGCGATGGCAGTATCCCCGCCAGATCCCCGGCCCACGCCGGAGCAGGCCGCGCCGCCGCGCGTGGCGGTCATCATGACGTGTTATAATGAGGGGCCGTATATCGGCGCGGCGGTGCGCAGCGTGCTCGACCAGAGCCGCGCCGCGTGGATCGACGCGATCGTGATCGCCGACGACGGATCGGACGGCGAGACGCTGGCGGTGTTGCGCGACATCGAGACGTGGGACGTGCGAATCCGGGTGCTATATGGGCCGGGCGGTGTCGGCCTGCCGGGGCAACGGCGCAAGGCGATCGCCGAAACCGATGCGCCGGTGCTGGCGATACTCGACGGCGACGATCTGTGGACGCCCGATAAGCTCGAACGACAATGGCCGGTGCTCGCGGAGGACACGGCGATCGGGCTGGTCTATGCCGATTTCTGCGTGTTTCCCAACCAGAACCTGGCCGCCGCCCGGCGCGCGGGGGTGCTCGACATCACGCATGACGCGCGGCTGTCGCGCCGCTATTTCCTCAACGATCCGCCGATCATCCCGTCGACCACGCTGCTGCGCCGCGCCGCCTATGACGCGGCCGGCGGGTTCGATGCGGCGGTGCGGGTGTTCGAGGATACCGATTTCTACCTGCGGCTCGCCCGCGTCACGCGGTTCGCCCTGGTCGAAGCGCCGCTCCTCTACAAGCGCCAGCGCGGCAGCAGCATCACCGGGGGCCGCGCCGATCTGATGGCGCATCACGCATTCGTCGCCTTGAAGGCGGCGGCCGACGAGCCGGCGCTGCTGCCGCTCGTGCCGCGCCGGCTGGCCGAGCGGGCGCGCAAGCTCGGCAACCAGCGTTTCCTCCTCAACGACCGCGCCGGGGCGGTGCGGCTGTTACGGCTGGCGGTGCGGCTCGATCCGCTCAACCGCCGCGCGTGGCAGTCGTTGCTCGCCGCGACGCTGTTTCCGGCGCTGGCGCTTCGGCTGCTCGGCAGCGGTGGGCGCGCGCGGCAAGCCGCGCTGGGGGTGTCGTGATGTTGCAGCGGCCGGCGCGAACCGTCGCCATCATCACCTGCGAATATCCGCCGTTCGCGGGCGGGATCGGCACCTATTCGGCGGAGCTGGCGCGCGCGCTCGCGAGCGCCGGTTGCCGGGTCGTCGTCGTCGCGCCCGCCTATGACGCCGGCGCGGCGGCGCTCCCAGCCGACGTCGAGCATCATTTCATCCTTCGCCACCACGCCGTTCCGCCGCGCGCGGTACGGGCGCTGCCGGCGATCCTGCGCGGCCTGCCCGCCGGTGCGATCGTCCTCGCCGCCGATATCCGAAGCCTGTTGCTGGTGCGGATGCTGCAACCGCTGCACCGCCGCCGCTACCGCGTGATGGTTCACGGCAGCGAGGCGAGCAAGGTCCGCAAGGGCGGCGTGATCTTCGCGGCGGCGCGCAACGCCTATCTCGCCGCCGAGCTGGTCGCCTACAATTCGCGGGCGACGCGCGACATCTTCCGCGCGCAGCTCGGCCGCCCACGGCGCGAGGCGATCACCTATCTGGGCGTGGGCCGCGAGTGGTTCGATCCACCGACAAGCGGTGCGTTCGACGATGCGGCGCTCGCCGCGCTGCCGCACGGGGCGCCGCTGTTTTGCAGCGTCGGGCGGCTGGAGCCGCGCAAGGGCCATGTCGAGACGCTGGCCGCGCTTGCGCTCGCGCGCGACCGGCACGGCATGGCCGATCCGGTGTATGTCGTGATCGGCCGCGCCGAGGATGACGGCTATGCGCGCACGATCCGCGCCGCCGCGAGCGATGTGGGGGTGCGGATCGCGATGCCGGGGCGGCTCTCGATCGACGATATCAAGCGCATCTATCGCCGTGCGGCGGCGCATCTGCTGTTCGCACGCGCGTTGCCGGGCAAGATCGAGGGCTTCGGCCTCGTCCTGCTCGAAGCGGCGGCGCAGGGCTGTCCCTCGGTCGCCGCCGCGACCGGCGGTATTCCCGAGGTGCTGGGGGATACGGGATCGCTCGTCGCCGAGGGGGATATCGAGGGCTTCGCCGCGACGATCGCGGCCTATGCGGGCGATGCGGCGTTGCGCGCTGATCGTGGCGCGGCCGCGCGAGGGCGGGCGAGCGGCTTCACCTGGGCGAAGTGCGCGCGGGACAGCTTTCCGGAACTGCTCGGCGGGGTTTCCGCATGATCGTAGGGGGGCGAATGCCGATGCCGGTCAGCGGCGTGATGGGGCGCGCCGCCGGCGCCCGCGCGGCCTGTCTGCTCATCGGCGTCGCGTGGGTCGCGCTGCCGGCGCAGGCCGAAGCGCAGAGCTACGACCTCGCGGCGTCCGCGTCGATCCGCTATGATGACAACCTCTATCGCGTTCCCTCGGCGCTGCGCAAAACGCTGCCCGACAGCGGCGAGGAAGTCGTGACCTATCTGGTCGTGCGCGGCGGGGTGGCGACGCGGATCGGGGTGGTCGCGGTGGACCTCAAAGGCACGGCCGGGCAGCGCATCCATGCCTATAATCCGCGCTTCAACGCATTCAATTTCGCCGGCAGCGCGGCGGCGACATACAAGACCGGGCAAGGCGAGGTAAATGCGACCGCATCCTATCTGCGCGAACCGGTGCTGTTCGACGATGCGTTCATCACCCACAAGACGCTACGATCGACCGCCGACGTCGGTGTGGTCGCTTCGCGCGATCTGCTCGGCAATTTTCGCGTGGTCGGGCGGGCCGGCTATCAGCGTTCGGCGGTCGACAGCCGAGAGCTTGAGGCGAACGGCACCCGTATCGTGCGCTTCTCGGGCGGGCTCGGCTATTTCTCTCCGACCGGCAACAGCGTCACGCTCGAATATTCGGAGCAGCGCGCCGACGGCCTCGCGACCACGCAAATCCAGACCGGGAGCGGGCTGGCGCCCTATCGCAGCGATTTTCGGGAACGCTCGGTCATCTCCTATATCGATTATCATCTGACGGGCATCACCAGCCTGCGCGGCAGCTTCGGCTATACTTGGCACGACGATCGTTCGATCTTGAACAAGGATGGGCGCGGCATCCAGGCGGATATCGCGCTGGTCTGGTCGCCGCTGCCCAACCTCGTCATCACGCCGACCTTCCGCCGTGGCTTTTCGACCGAGAGCCGCGTCTTCTCCAATGGCGTGCAGGTGACGAGCTACGGCATCAGCGCGAGCGAGACGCTGTTCGGCAGGGTCAATTTCAATCTCGGCGTGAGCCGGGGGAGCCGGCGTTTCCGCTACGACGTGCAGGCGCCCGCACCGCTCGCGCTAAACCGCAACGAGGTGACGACGCGCGTCAGCGCGGGCCTGTCCTATGCGACCGGGTCCAAATTCACGCTGAGCCTCGCCTATGAACATGCCCAGCGCGAATCGACCAAGGTCGCGTTTCCCTATGTCGCGGATGCGGTGACGTTTTCCGTCACCCGCGCGTTCGGTTCGTGATGCGCGTCGGCTCGCGTCAAATCGGTAACCTTTTGCACATATCGCACATTCAACCGGGGGTTATTCCATGAAGGTTACGATGATCGGTTCGGGCTATGTCGGCCTGGTATCCGGAGCGTGTTTCGCCGATTTCGGGCATGATGTGGTGTGCGTCGACAAGGATGCGGCGAAGATCGACGCGCTTCGGGCGGGGCGCATCCCGATCTTCGAACCCGGACTCGACCAGCTCGTCGCGAGCAACGTCGCGGCCGGGCGGCTGTCGTTCACGACCGACGTGACGGCGGGCGTGGCGGGCGCGGACGCGGTGTTCATCGCGGTCGGCACGCCCTCTCGGCGCGGCGATGGCCATGCCGATCTGTCCTATGTCTATGCCGCCGCCGCCGAGATCGCGCAGGCGATCACCGGCTTCACCGTCATCGTCGACAAATCGACCGTGCCGGTCGGCACCGGCGACGAGGTCGAACGGATCATGCGCGAGGCCAATCCCCATGCCGAATTCGCGGTCGTCTCCAACCCTGAATTCCTCCGCGAAGGCGCGGCGATCGACGATTTCAAGCGGCCCGACCGGATCGTCATCGGCGGGGACGATCCGCGCGCGATGGAGGTGATGCGGCAGGTGTATCGCCCGCTCTACCTCAACCGCTCGCCGATCGTGGAGATGAGCCGGCGCGGCGCGGAGCTGACCAAATATGCCGCCAACGCCTTCCTCGCGGTGAAGATCACCTTCATCAACGAGATCGCCGATCTGTGCGAGAAGGTCGGCGCCGATGTGCAGGAGGTCGCGCGCGGCATCGGGCTCGACAATCGGATCGGCGCGAAATTCCTCCATGCCGGGCCGGGATATGGCGGCTCATGCTTCCCGAAGGACACGCTCGCCCTGCTCAAGACCAGCCAGGATTATGACGCGCCGCAACGGATCGTCGAGGCGGTGGTCGCAGTCAACGACACGCGCAAGCGCGCGATGGGGCGCAAGGTGATCGCGGCGATGGGCGGCGACGTGCGCGGCAAGACGGTCGCGGTCCTCGGCCTCACCTTCAAGCCCAATACCGACGACATGCGGGATTCCCCCGCGATCGCGGTGATCCAGACCTTGCAGGATGCCGGCGCGACGATACGCGCCTATGATCCGGAAGGGGTGGAGCAGGCCAAGCGGGTGCTGAGCGACGTCGAATATTGCGGCAACGCCTATCAGACGATGGAGGGCTCCGACGCGCTCGTCATCGTCACCGAATGGGATGCGTTCCGCGCGCTCGATCTGGAGCGCGTGAAAAGCCTGCTGGCGCGACCGATCCTGGTCGATCTGCGCAACATCTATCCGCGCGACATGGTCGAGGCGGCCGGCTTCACCTATACGGGGGTGGGACGATGAGCGGCCCGCGCGCCAACGGCGACCCCGTTCTCGTCACCGGCGCCGCCGGCTTCATCGGCCACGCGACGGCGCATGCCTTGCTCGCGCGCGGTGAACGCGTGATCGGCGTCGATATCGTCAACGATTATTACGATCCCGCGCTCAAGGAGGCGCGGCTGGCGACCTTCGCGGGGATTGCGGACTTCAGCTTCCACAAGCGCGATATCGCCGATGCCGCCGCGATCGCCGCGCTGGTGCGCGACAACGGCGTCAAGCGGATCGTCCATCTCGCCGCGCAGGCGGGGGTGCGCTACAGCCTCGACAATCCGTTCGCGTACGAACGCTCCAATCTCGCCGGGCATCTGTCGCTGTTGGAGGCGAGCCGGCACGCACCGGGCTTCGAACATCTCGTCTACGCCTCCTCGTCGTCGGTCTATGGCGACAAGCCGATGGGCGGGGCGGGGTTCACCGAGGATGAGCCGGCGACCGACCCGGTTTCGCTCTATGCCGCCACCAAGCGCGCGTGCGAGCTGATGAGCCAGAGCTACGCCAAGCTCTACGGCTTCCCGCAGACCGGGCTGCGCTTCTTTACGGTCTATGGCCCTTGGGGCCGGCCCGACATGGCCTATTTCGGCTTCACGCGGAAGATCCTGAACGACGAGCCGATCGAGGTATATGGCGAAGGCCGGATGGCCCGCGATTTCACCTATATCGACGACATCGTCGACGGCATCATCGGCGCGCTCGATCATCCGCCCGCTACGGGCGGGCACCGCGTCCTCAACATCGGTGACAGCCGCCCGGTCGGGCTGATGGAGATGATCGAGGCGCTCGAGGCCGCGCTCGGGCGGACCGCGCGCAAGATCATGCGGCCGATGCAACCCGGCGACGTGACCGCGACCTATGCCGACGTGTCGAAGCTGCATGCGCTGACCGGCTATCACCCGCAGGTGATGTTGGAGGATGGGCTGAAGCGCTTCGCCGCCTGGTATCGCGCGTTCTACGCGGAGCCGGGCTGAGACCGGAAGCGTTCGATACCCCGCCGCACCCGCACCCGCACCCCGCGCCGCGGATCGGTTCAGGCCGTGTGGACGGTTTTGGGTGTGGATATCATCCGATCCCTGCCGTACGAACGCCCCAGCGTAACGGACGCGTCGAGAATGGTGGTATCGAATGGCCAAGTCGCGGAATGGCTCCATGTCTCCAGCCGAGTCGGCGGTCGCCCGGCTGCCGCGCCTCGGCCAATCCGGCGACGCTTCGGCGCGCACCTCGTCGAAGCCGCCGCGGCTGTCGCAGCGCAAGCCCGGCGGCATGTGGACATCGGTTCGCGGTACATTGCTCTATCCCGCGATCCTCGTCGGCCTGTCGATCGCGGTGCGCCTCGTCAGCCGCAAGAAGGACGAGCTGCGCTGATCCGCGAGAGACGCGCCAGATCGTCGTTTCCCAGCGCGGTCAGAGCGCGTCAGGTCGCGAAGGGGGCGTCACTCCGCCGCAGGTGCCGAGACCGAGGCGCGGCGGATCAATGTCGAGCGGAACAGTGACGGTTCGGCCACCGCCGCCTCGGTCTCCTGTGAACTCACCCCCGCGATCAGTTTCAACGCCGCCGAACGCGCCATCGTCGCGATCGGCCAGCGCACCGTCGTCAGCGGTGGCCACATATGCGCCGCGATCGGCGTGTCGTCGAAGCCGATCACCGAGAGATCGCGCGGAACGGTGAGGCCGCGCTGGCAGGCGGCGTGGATGACGCCCGCCGCCATCTCGTCGTTGCACGAGAAGATCGCGGTCGGCCGCGGCACCAGATCGAGCAGGCGGTCGGCCGCGACAAGCCCGGATTCGAAGCGGTAATCGCCGTCGGCGATCATGCTGCGGGGCAGGGCGATACCAGCGTCGCGCAGCGCGTCCTCGAAACCGAGTCGGCGTTCGCGCGCGGAGCGGAACCCGTGCGGCCCCGACACAAGCCCGATGCGGCGATGGCCAAGCTCGATCAGATAGCGGGTCGCGTCCCGCACCGCCTCGCGATCGTTCGAGGCGACCATATGCTCGTCGGTGTCGAGTTCGGTCGATCCCATCCGCACATAGCGGCAGCCGATCTCGACGCACAATTCGGCGATCGCGTCATTCTCGCTGATCGGCGGCATCAGCAGCACGCCGAACAGCCGCTGGCGCTCGAGAAAGTGGCGCAGATCCTCGAGCATGGTCGGCGAACCGCGGTTGAGCGGGCGCACGATCATCTCGAACTCGGTATCGTACAAGGCTTCGAGCATGCCCTGCTGCACATTCATCACCGTCTGCGCGTTGGGGTTGTCATGGACCAGCCCGATCAGGAAATTGCGCCCGAGCGCGAGCGCGCGCGCCTGCGGGTTGGGGATGTAGCCGAGGTCACCGATCACCTCCTCCACGCGTCGGCGGGTGTCCTCGTTGAGCAGGGGAGAGCGGTTGATGACGCGGCTCACGGTCTTTTTCGACACGCCGGCGACGCGCGCGACATCGTTGATGGTTGGCTGGCCGGTCTTCTCCATCGCACCTGCATAGTCGCTGGTGACCGTGCGAGCCAGTCTTAGCGGGATGCTTGTCACTGACACCGGTTTCCAATACACATTACCGCAGTACGGATCGGGAAAGGGATGCGGTGACGCCGGACAACAATGCAGAGCGGATCGCACGGTCGTTCACCGACGCGCGCCGCGCCGGGATGGCCTTGCCAGAGTTCCCCGGCCGTATCCCGGAGTCGCTGGCGCAAGCCTATGCCGTGCAGGAGCGGGCGATCGCTTTGTCCGATGCGCGGATCGGAGGGTGGAAGGTCGGCAAGATCAGCCCGCCGTTCGACGGGGTTGATCGCCTCGCCGGCCCGATCTTCGCCGATCATGTCGTGCCGGCGACGGACGATCTCGCCATGCCGATCTTCGCGCAGGGCTTCGGCGCCGCCGAAGCCGAGTTCCTGCTGCGCGTCGGCACCGCGCCGGACCCCGCCAAGACACGCTACACGATCGCGGAAGCGACCGCGCTGATCGACGCGGTACATGTCGGCATCGAAATCGCGAGTTCGCCGTTTCCGGGCATCAACGATCATGGGCCGACCGTCACCGTTTCGGATTTCGGCAACAACAACGGGCTGATCGTCGGCGCGGCGATCGAGAATTGGCGTGACGTGGATCTCGACACATGGCCTGTCGAACTGTGGATCAACGATGCGCTGATCGGCAGCGCCACGACCGCGACGATGCTCGACGGCCCGTTCGGCGCGGCGCGGTTCCTGTTCGAACTGCTCGCCGCGCGCGGTATTCCGGTCGAGGCGGGGCAGTGGATCTCCACCGGCGCGGTTACCGGTGTCCATCGCGTCGTCGCGGGAGATCGGGTACGGGCGCGTTTCGACGCGCGGCTGGCGGTGACGTGCGCGATCGTCGCGCGGTAGCGAACACAATCCAGATCAACAGGCCAGATCAACCAGGTCGTTCGGAACGGGCAACGCGGCAAACCGTTGAGGACACAGGCTTTCGAGCGCACCGGGGGCAACGCCGGCGCCGCCTCGCGGCCCTTGTCCCCCGACATGACGAGGCCCCTCATGACCGACGACACCACCCGCCGCGCGATGCTCAAAGGGGCGGCCGTTGCCGGTGCCGGCCTCGCCGCCGCGCCTGCGCTGGCGCAAGCGGCCCGCCCCGCGCCCGACCCCAAGACGAAGTTCCGCAGCGAACCTTTCCCCGAACAGCGGCAGCCTTGGCCGGCGCTCCAGCGCGATATGAAGCCGGTGCCCGATTGCGGTGAGGCGAGCTACCGGGGCAGCGGGCGGCTGGCTGGCCGCAAGGCGCTGGTGACCGGCGGCGATTCGGGGATCGGCCGCGGGGCGGTGATCGCCTTCGCGCGGGAGGGCGCCGATGTCGCGATCAACTATTATCCCACCGAGGAGCCCGATGCGCAGGATGTGGCCCGGCTGCTGCGCGGTGAGGGTCGCAAGGTCGTGCTGATCCCCGGCGATCTCACCGACGTGGCGTTCTGCGACAGCCTGCCGGGCAAGGCGGCAAAGGCGTTGGGCGGGCTCGACATCGTGGTCAACAACGCCGCCTATCAGCAGTCGAAGCAATCGATCGCGGAGATCAGCGCCGAACAGTTCGACCGCACGATGAAGACCAACGTCTATGCGATGTTCCACATCAGCAAGGCGGCGGTGCCGCTGATGAAGCCGGGCGCGTGCTTCATCAACACCGCTTCGGTCAATTCGGTCAATCCGGGCGAGGAACTGCTCGATTACGCGACCACCAAGGGCGCGATCATGGTGTTCACCAAGGGGTTGGCCAAGCAGCTCGGCCCCAAAGGCATCCGCGTCAACGCGGTCGCGCCGGGGCCGGTGTGGACGCCGCTTCAGGTCGCGGGCGGGCAGTTGCCGGGCAAGATGGGCGAGTTCGGACAGGACACCCCGCTTGGCCGCGCCGGCCAGCCCGCCGAACTCGCCTCGCTCTACGTCACGCTGGCGGAGAGCGGCACCAGCTTCACGTCGGGCAGTGTGTTCGGCGCGAACGGCGGCACCGGCGTGATCTGAGCGCTCAGTTGGTCTCGCCGCGCGCGAAGGCGGCGGCGGCATCGACCTGATCGGGCGTGGGCGTGACGCCGGTGTAGAGCACGAACTGCTCGAGCGCCTGCAGCTTGGCGACATCGGTGCCGGTGATGCGCTGTTTGCCGGCCGCCGCCGCGGCTTTGAGGAACGGCGTCTCGGCCGGCAGCGCGACCACGTCGAACGCCGCGGCGCAGGCTTCGATCATCGCCGGCGGGAAGGCGAGCGGGTCGGCATCGCCCCCGGTCATCCCGATCGGCGTGACGTTGACGAGCAACGGCGCGCCTTCATCGCCGATCTCGGCGCGCCATGCGAAGCCATAGGTTTCGGCGATGGCGCGGCCCGCATCCGCGTTGCGTGCGACGATCGTGCCGATAGTGAAGCCAGCGTCGCGCAGCGCGGCGGCGACGGCCTTCGCCATCCCGCCCGAACCGCGCAGCAGGAACGGCGTGTCCGGCGCCAGTCCGCTCTCCTCCAGCAACGCGCGCACCGCGCTATAGTCGGTGTTGTGGCCGGTCAGCCGGCCGTCATCGTTGACGATCGTGTTGACGCTGTCGATCGCGGCGGCGGAGGCGTCGAGACCGTCGAGCAGCGGGATCACCGCCTCCTTGAACGGCATCGAGATGGCGCAGCCGCGAATGCCGAGCGCACGGATGCCGCCGATCGCGGCGGGCAGATCGGTGGTGGTGAACGCCTTGTAGACGAAATCCAGCCCGAGCATCTCATAGAGCCGATTGTGGAAGCGCGAGCCGAACGTCCCCGGCCGCGCCGCCAGCGACATGCACAATTTGGTATCGCGCCCAACCATCGGCTTGGTCATCCCGGTTTCCTCATGCGGTGAAGTCGCGCCGCTCAGGCGCTGTCGGTCCGGCGCGTCATAGCGAGATGGCGATGCCGCTAAAAGTGGTGCGAGACCGAGAGGGTGACCGCGCGCGGGCGGGCGGGCGTGAATTGCGCGGCGGTGCGCACCGAAAAGGGGTTGCCGAACGCGAACGTGTCCGCGCGCGCATCGAACAGATTGTCGATGTCGAGCCGCACCGTCAGCGGGTCCGAGACGGCGGCGACACCGGCGCGCGCGAGGCCGTAGCCCGGCATGTGACGGTCGAGCCCGGCATCGAAGCTCAGGCGCGACGCGCCGACGTAATTGGCCGCCGCATAGGGCGTGATGCGCCACGCCCCGGCGGTGAAGTCGCGCCGGACCTCGATCCGTGCCGACAGGTCGGGCACTACCGGCAGCCGGGCGTCCTTGATGAGATGCTTGCCGTCCATCGCGCGGTCGAGACGGGGGCGCTGCCAGGTGATGCCGCTCTTGATGTGCCATGCGGTTATGGGGCGCCATTCCACTGCGAGTTCCCCGCCCGGAATCACCGCGTCGCCGACGTTGTGCGTGGCGGTCAGCCCGTTCGGCTCGAGATAGTCCGATTGCAGATGGGTCCACACCGAGCGAAACAGATCGGCCTCGATCGAGAGGCGATCGCCGACGCGCAGCCGCCCGCCGAGTTCGAGCGTGCGCACCTTGTCCGCCGCATAGCGGCCCGTGGCCGTATTGGTCGAATCGAGCCCGCCCGACCGGAACGCCGATCCGAAACGCAGGAACACGAGCTGGTCGCGCGCGAAGCGGTACGCGAGCGACGCGCTGGGGGTGAGGCCGAACGTCGCCTTGGCGTCGGCTTCGAGCTTGCGTCGCTCGCGCCGGCTGTCCTCGGTGGTGGCGCGAAACGCGCGCGCGCCCACCGACGCGCGCAGCCGATCGAGCAGCGGAAAGGACGTGTCGGCGAACAGCGCGATCTCGGTCGCCCAACGGGAGAGCGCGAAGATCGGGCGCAGTGGCCGCCCGGGTTGCAACAGCTCACCATCGGCGGCGGTGGTGGCGGAGAGATAGGACGCGCCGACCACCCAGTTGAAGCTGTGCCCGGACGGCGCGGCGAGCCGCACCTCCTGATCGAACACGCTGTAGGCGCGGGTGTCCTGATAGCTGGCCGACGCTCCGCGCGGCAGGCCCAATGCCACCGCCGAGGCCGTGGCATCATAGACTTCGCGTTGGTCTTGCCGCGTATATCCTGTGACGAGCGTGAGCTGGGTCGCGCCGATCTGTCCGGTCACCTTGCCTTCGGCGACGCGCACGCGCCCGTCGCGCGGCTCCAGAAAGGCGACGTGGCGCGTAAGATCCCTGCTGCCGACATCGACATAGGCGCTGTCGCGCGCCGCTACCGACTGTTCCGTCGCGACCACGTCGATCATCCAGCCCGCCGCGGGCGCGATGCGGACCGACACGCGGCCGCCGTAGGTTTCGCTGCGGTTGGTGCCGCGCGCGCCGCCAGCCACATTCACCCAGCCCGGCATTACCGATGCATAGCCGACCAGCCGGATCGCGGCGCGGTCGTCGATCACCGGCAGGTTGAACGTCGCTTCGGACGAGGCGCCCACGCCGCCGTGCTGGATCGCGGTGACGCCCATGCCCGCCGATCCCGCCACCGAGCCGAGCACCGGCGGATTGGTGACGACGCGGTACACGCCGCCGAGCGAGCCGGTGCCGTAGAGCGGCCCCTGCGGCCCCTTCAGCACCTCGACGCGCGCGACGTCGATCAGGCTCAGCCCAGGCTCGGCGGCGTCGTAGGTGATGCGCGCATCGTTGAGCTGGACGCTGACCGTCGCCTGGCTGAAGCCGTTGAACGGGCTGTCGGCGATGCCGCGCATGAACGCCCGGTCGTGGCCGGCGCCGGCGTGGGTGACCACCATCCCCTCGACATCCTCGGCGACGCCGTGCGTGTTGTTTCGGGACGGGGCGGGGTCGGCACCGGGCACCCAGGTCGCCACCGGCGCGGCGACGGTGGACAGCGCCTCGGGCTGTTTGCGCGCGGTGACGATCACGTCGGGCATCGTCTCGGGAATGTCCGTGCGGGGCGCCCCGCCGGGGCCGGTCGGAACGAGCCGGAACGTGGTCGGCCCGGCGCGGACGGCGTGGAAGCCGGTCTCGCGCAGCAAACGCTCGAGCGCGGCGCGCGCCGTCATCTGTCCGCTCACCGCCGCGGCGGCGGCGCTTGGCAGCGGCCCGTCCCAGCCGATCGAGATTCCGGTCTGTGCGCCCAGCGTCTCCAGCGCGGCGGCTAGATCGCCGCGTGCGATCGTCACGCGGTACCGTGCCTCGCGCGCGGCCGCGCCGTGCGCATGGAACGTGCCGCTAACCGCCAGTACGGTCGCCAAGACGGATCGCGTCGCCTTCGGTCGTAGCATCGAGACCCGTCAACTGCTCCAAATTGCGGACCATGACCGCCCGCGATCCCGGCGCGATGATCCCGGAGAATCGCCGCCGCGCCGGGGCGCCGTCGATCAGCACCGGAGCGCCCACGTAGCGGGATATGTCCGCCACCACCAACCCCAAAGGTTCGTTGTCATAGCTGAAGCGTCCACCCCGCCACGCGGCCATTGGCGCGGGCGGGGTGGTGCGCACTTCGGCGAGCTGATCCGGGGCGAACGCGGTCAGCGTCCTGCCTGCCGAAACCAGCACTTCGCCGTTCGCGGCGCGGGAGGTTACCCCCACGGTCCCTTCCGCGACCGCGACGCGCAGCATGCCCGCGTCCGACACCAGCTCGAAGCGGGTGCCGATATCGCGGATCTGATAGGCACCGGCCGTCACCGTGAACGGGTGCGCGGGATCGTGCCGAATCTCGAAATAGCCCTTGCCCTCCAGCGCGACCTGCGCGCCGGCGGAGACGCGCAGCGTCGCGCCGGGCGCGAGCGTCGCGCGCGAGCCGTTGGCGAGCGCGACCGCGCGGGTCTGCCCGGCGGGCGCCCGGTACAGCGCGACCTCGGCGGCGCCGGGCCGCGCGGTGTGCCAGGTGCCGAGGCCGATCGCTCCGATCAGCAGCGCGGCCGCCGCGGCGCTCCAGCCGACCAGGCGCAGGCGTCCGCGCGAGGCGACGGGTTCGTCCTCTCGCATGAGATCGCGCAGCGCCGGAACGGCGCGATCGATCCGATCATCGAGCAGAGCGACCGCGTCATAGGCTGTTCGGTGCGCCGGGCTCTCCTCCAGCCAGACGGTGAAGCCATCCCAGTCCATCGCGTCATCCGCTTGGGCGGCGTGCCAGCGCGCGGCGGCCTCCGTGATCGCGTCGGTCATGTCGTGCCCCCGTCCAGCGCCCGGCGCAGATGCGTCATGGCGGTCGCGATATGTTTTTCCACGCCGCTGCGGCTGATGCCGAGCCGCGCGGCGATTTCGGCGTGCCGCAGCCCGTCGATCTTGTGCAGCCTGAACACCAGCCCGGCCTTTTCGGGCAGCTTCGCCATCGCGGCGGCGAGCGCGGCGGCGTCCTCGCGCGCGGCGATCTCCGCCTCGATATCGGCGCGCGGATCGGCCGGTTCGGTGGCGTGATCGTCGCCGCGCTCGGACCACGCGGTTTCGCGCACCAGTCGCCGTTGGCGCGCCCGCGCCCGGTCCAGCACCAGATTCTGCGCGGCACGGTACAGGTACGAGCGACCGTTCGCGATCGGCCCGGCGTCCGCGCTCTGGATGCGCAGCCAAAGGTCGTGGAGCAGATCCTCGGCCTCGGCGCGGTCGCCGACGCGCGCCGTCAGGAAACGCAGCAGTTCGCCACGCGACTCCTGATAGATCTGCATGAGTCCGGAAGATTGCGTGCTAACGGGCCGGTATCCCTCGACAAACAAGGACGCGGTGTTTGGCGCGCTTTGCGGTGCCGGGCAAGACCATAGCAGGGCGTCATGCGCCCCGTCCTGGTCCGTGGATATGGCATGCCCGGCGCGCACCGCGCTACGCCGCCGCCTGCTGGAGCATGCCCGCCTCATGCCACGCGGGCGCGGGGATCTCGCGCAGGCGCTCGCTGGTCAACCGGCGGCGGGCGAGGCGCGGGCCGAGGAACGCAGTGAAGAACCAGTCGCCGGCGCGATCCGAGAGCATATGGTAGGCGATCCGCTCGACCAGCGTCCAGCGCGTCGAAGGGCGTTTGCGCTCGCGCGGGGAGGGCGCGCACCACAGTGCCGCCGCATAATCGACACGGCCGTGCTTGAGCATCTGGTGGATGATCTCGTGATCCTCCAGCACCAGATCCCAGCGCGCCGGATCGAAGCCGCCCGCGCGGCGGAGCGCGGCGGTGTCGAACACCTGGCCCGCGCCGCCGGTGTGGCACTGGCCGGGCAGCAGCCGCGAGGCGAGCAGGATCTTCCGCGCCGCCCGCTCGGCGCGCCCGACGGGCTGATCGGTGCGGACGTAATAGGCCCCCGCCGCGACGCAGCCCGGCCGTGCGAGCAGAGCGCCGGCGGCTTCGAGATAGTGGGGCGGATACCAGGTGTCCGCGTCGCAGGTCGCCACCCAGCGCGTCGTGACGGCCGCGAGCCCCATCGCCAGCGCCGAGACCTTGCCCGGCCGCCGCTGCACCAGCAGCCGCCAGTCGAGCCCGAACTGGCGCGCGGCGGCACCTGCGATCTCGCCGCTGCCATCGGTGCTGCCGTTATCGACCAGAATCAGCTCGAACGGCACGCTCTGCCGCGCCAGCCCCGCGATCGTGTCGGCGAGATGCTCCGCTTCGTTGAAGAAAGGAAGCACGACGCTCCAAGCGCATACGTGCCCCCGCACGCTGCCGCTCCGATTAGGCGACGCCGTCTCGTCGCTCCCGAAACTTTGATACATTCGGTCCCACTCGCTCTGTCGGGTGGATCAGCCCACCCTTGCCCCAAGCGAGAGACGCCGCACCCGAAACAAACCGCAGCCCGGCATCGATGAAGAATTTGTCATGGTCGCAAACTGCGGACATGATAGTCGGTGGCGTCTTGGCAGAAGCACGAGACCAAGATCAGGGGGCACGAATGATGCGAGCGACGATGGCGAACACCCCCGGATGAGCGTTGCACTGTCGATCGCCGCGTTGATGCTGACACCCGGCTCTCCCGCCGCGAACGCGCCGGCGCCCGGCGCGATCGCGTCCGATGCGCTGCAAACCGCCGTCCCGCCGCAAGAACCGGTTCGCGAACCCGCCGACAAACCCGCGCCGCACCAGGCCGAACCGGCCGACATCGTCGTCAACGCGCGCCGCAACGTGCCCGGCGATCCGTTCGTCGCTCTGAACGCCAAGAGCTTCGAACTGACGCAGAAATTCGACACGGCGGTGGTCGAGCCGGTGTCGATGGGGTTCGATTCGGTGGTGCCGGAGCCGATGCGCGACGGACTCGGCAATTTCATCAAGAACCTGCGCGAACCCGCCGTGTTCATCAACTTCGTGTTGCAGCACAAGATCGGCAAGGCGACCGAGACGGTCGGCCGCTTCGTCATCAATTCGACGGTGGGCGTGGCCGGGCTGTTCGACATCGCCAGACGCAAGCCCTTCCATCTGCCGCGTCGCCCTAATGGCTTCGCCGACACGTTCGGCTTCTACGGGGTCGGAACCGGACCGTTCTTCTTCCTGCCGATCGCCGGGCCGACGACGCTGCGCGATCTCATCGGCGGCACGCTCGACCGGCTGATCCTGCCGACGATCGTCGGCTCGCCGTTCACCAGCCCCTATTACAACATCGGCACCGGCACCGGCGTCACGCTCGATCGCCGCGTCAAATTCGACGATCAGCTAAAGGCGTTCCGCGCGACCAGCGACCCGTATAGCGCGCGGCGCGATTTCTACCTGAACGGGCGCAAGGCCGAGATCGACCATCTGCGCGGCAAGGACACGCCGGCGGCTGGAGGTGTGAAGCCGTATTGAGGCGCCCGACCTTCCCTCCCTTCCTGTCAGGGAGGGGAGTTTGTTCCGGCTAAACCGCGCCGGGTAGGTTCAGGACGACCGCCAACCCGCCGTCGGCACTTGCGCCAAGTTCGAGCGTGCCGCCGTGCAACTCCGCGAGTTCGCGGCTGATCGCCAGGCCGAAGCCGTGGCCTTCGCCGCGCTCGTCGAGGCGGTGGCCGCGGGTGATTTCGGCGATTTGCGCGGGCGTCATGCCGGAGCCGTCGTCGGCGATGTCGATCCGCACCATCCGGTCTGTTACGCGTGTGCTGATGCGGACCTGGGTGCGGGCGTGTCGCCAGGCGTTGTCGAGCAGGTTGCCGAGCATCTCGTCGAGATCCTGCGCGTCGCATCGCACCTCCAGAGCGGGCGCGAGATCGACCAGTGGGGTAATATCGCGATCGGCATGGATTCGCGCCATCGCCGCGATCAGGTCGTTCAGATGGGGGGTGAGTTCGACGCGCGCCGCAGCCGCACCCGGTTCGGCGGCGCGGGCGCGGCCGAGGTGGTGGCGGATCTGGCGTTCCATCCGCTCGACCTGTTCGCGCAGGCGCCCGTCGCCCTCGGCGAGATCGAGCTTGAGCGTCGCGAGCGGAGTCTTGAGGCCGTGTGCGAGGTTGGCGACGTGGCCGCGCGCGCGCGCGACCGCCGTTTCGTTGGCGTCGATAAGCGCGTTGAGTTCGGAGACCAAAGGCAGCAATTCGGTCGGCTCTTCGACCGTGATGTGGCGCACGCGGCCGGTGCGCACCTCCGCCACGCGGTCGCGCAGTTTGGCGAGCGGGCGCAGGCCGATGCGCAACTGCACGACCAACGCTACCGCGAGGAACCCGCCCAGTAGCAGCACCGACAGCAGCAGCGGCACCATCGCCGCGCGGATCGGTCGATCGACGATCGCGCGCGGCCCCGCCGCCAGCACCAATGCATCGCCGCGCAGCGTCGGAACGTGCGCGATGCGATAGTGGATGCGCTGCCCTCCGGCATCCACGCCTTCGAGCGGATGCGGCCGCTCGGGGATATGCTCGCGCCGCTCCGGGCCGAACCGATCGTCTGGCGTTGGTGGTAGCGGTAGGTTTGTTCCATTGAGGGAAGCGGAGCGCAGCGTGGCGCCGGGGCCGATCACCTCCCATGCCCAGCCCGAGCCCGGTTGATCGAACGGCGGCAGGTCGATCGCCTTGGCCGGGTCGAGCGTGCCGTCTGGCCCGACCGCGCGCGCGACGATCGCGATCTGCGCGTCGAGCCGGTCGTCGAGGCCGCTCATCACGAACCGTTCGAGGACATGGCCGATCGCGGCGGCGGCGAGCGCGAGCGCGATCAGGATCGTCACCGCCGCGGTCGCGAGCAGCCGGCCCGCCAGCGAGCGCGGGAGCAGCCTCATGCCGGCCCCGCCGTCAACCGGTAGCCGAGGCCGCGCACCGTCTCGATCAGGGGCGCCCCGATCTTCCGGCGCAGACGGCCGATGATGACTTCGAGCGAGTTCGAATCGACATCGGCATCGCCTTCATAGACGCGTTCAAGCAGGTCGAGCCGCTCGACCACCGCTTCCTTGCGCAGCATCAGACAGGATAGCACGCGCCATTCGAACGCGGTCAGCTTGAGCGGCAGTCCATCAAGCTGGAACTGGCCGGTCTGCGCCTCGAAGCTGAGCGGTCCGCACTGGATCACGCTCGCGGCATGGCCGGCGGCGCGGCGGACCAGCGCGCGCAGCCGCATCACCAGTTCCTCGACGCGGAACGGCTTGACGAGATAATCGTCGGCGCCGGCCTTGAAGCCGAGCACCTTGTCCGACCAGGCATCGCGCGCGGTGAGGATCAGCACCGGCAGCGTGCGCCCGCCGCCGCGCCATTCGGCGAGCACCGACAGACCATCGCGGCGTGGCAGACCGAGATCGAGCACGGCGACGTCATACGCCTCGGTCGCGCCGAGATGGCCGCCATCCTCGCCATTGTCGGCGACATCGACCGCGAACGCCTCGGCGCGCAACGCGCGCGCGATCGACTCGGCCAGCGCGACATCGTCCTCGACCAGCAACACCCGCATCGTCTCGCCTCCTTGCCGGCCGCGTTATGCCACGGGGTTAAACCGAAACTGAACGCCCTGGTTCAGTCTGCGTCGGCGTGGTCGCCGTACAAGCGGACATCAACCACGAACGGAGACACTTATGACCACGTCTTTCTCTTCACGCCGCAAGCTAGGCCTCGGCGCCGCCGCCATTGCATTGCTCGCCGTGGGCGGTGCCGCCGGTGCGGTCGCCGGTCACGCCATCCAGCCGTCGATCGCGATGGCGCCGACGCATGCCGTCGCGATCAAGAGTCTCGCCGATGACGGCGGCATCGTCACCGTCAAAGGCCGCGTCGCCGAGACCTACGGCAACCAGTTCACCATCGAGGACGGCACCGGCAAAGCGCTGATCGACGGCGGCCCGGCGGTCGAGGACGGATCGCTCGCGCCGAAGGGGGCGATCGTCAGCGTGCAGGGCCGCTTCGATCGCGGCACGCTGCATCCGATGTTCCTCGTCGATCCTTCGGGCAAGGTCGTGGCGGTCGGACGTCCGCCGCATGGCCCCGGTGGTCCCGGCGGTCCGGGTGGCCCTGGTCCGCATGGCCCCGGTCCGGGCGATGAAGGTCCGGATCGCGCCCCGCCGCCCCCGCCGCCGGCTGGTGTCGCTCCGGCCGGAACGACTCCCGCACCAGTATCGGCAGGCCCCACGGCTCCCGCACCGGCACCCGCGCCAGCCGTGCAGAACGCGAACTGACGGAAGCCGGCTCACCCTCACCCTTCCGGCGCCTACGGCGCCTCCCTCCCTCTCCCAATGGGAGAGGGAAGGGGCCCGCCCGGCGCAGCCGGGTGGGAAGGGTGAGGGTGACTTCAGCCCGCTGCCATGCCTTCTTCGGCATGCAGCGGGCTTTGCTCGAAGCCGATGCTCTTGCCGGTCTCGCCATACAGCACCGCCGTCGTCGGCACGCGCACCGTACCCGCCCCGATCCTCACGGCGATGCTGGCCGCGTGGACGCTACGGTTCTGCGAGAACACCGGCCCCGCCACCCAGCGCAGATCGGTGGTGGCGCGGTGCCCGCCGGCGAGCCGCAGCGGCAGCATCACCGGGCCGGGGTGCATCCCGACCGGCGCGCGCCGCACCGCCGGCAGCACGCGCCCGCGCGAATCGCGGAACTGGATCGTGGGTAGCGCGGGCAGGGCGCAATCCCGCCCGGTGTTGCGGATCGAAAGTTGGGTGCCCGCGTGCGACATGCCGTTGAACGCCCCGTCGCGTCCATCGAGCGAAACGCGCAATTGCGCCGGACGGCAAGCGGGTGCGGCCGGCGTGCCGGTGAGGGCTTGCGCGGCGATCATCAGCGCGATCAGCGGCATCATCGTCTCCTTGGAGCTACGTGCCCGGCATGAAGCGCGATGCGTGAACGCGCGATGACTAGCCGGCGGGGCGCGCGCGCATCGCCCAGCGCGCGACCATCAACACCGCGACCGTGCCGAGCCCGGCGGCAAGTCCGATCCACACGCCGACACCGCCCCAGCCAAGCCAGAAGCCGAGCGCCACCGCCGTCCCCAGCCCGACGACCCAATAGCCGATCAGCGCGAGCAGCATCGGCACGAACGTATCGTGCAGCCCGCGCAGCATCCCGGCGCCGACCGCCTGCGCGCCGTCGAAGAACTGGAACAGCGCCGCCACGATCAGGAACGATACCGCCAGCGAGACGACATGCGCCTCGGCCGGCGTGCTCGACGCGAGGAACAGCGCCACGAGAGGGTGGCGGAACGCCAGCAGGATCGTCGCGGTACACGCCATGACCGCCATCGTGATGGCGAGCGCGACCCGCCCGGCGCGCGACACGCCCGCCGCGTCGCCCCGCCCGAACGCGAGCCCGACGCGCACCGTCGCCGCTTGTGCGAGCCCCAGCGGAATCATGAAGCACAGCGCCGCGAGTTGGATAGCGATCGCGTGCGCGGCCAGTTCGGGCGCGCCGATCAGCCCCATCAGGAACACCGCGCAGTTGAAGATCGTCACCTCCAGCCCGACCGTCACCGCGATCGGCAGGCCGAGCCGCCACAGCGCGCGATACCGCGGCCAGTCGGCGCGCCACCAGTTGCCGAACAGGTGGTAGCGGCGGAAGCGCCTGTGCCGCGAGACCACGACGGCGAGACCGACGAACATCCACAGGTTCGACAGCGCGCTGCCGAGCCCGGCGCCGAACAGCCCGAGCGGGGGCAGGCCGAACCGTCCGAAGATCAGCGCATAATTGAGGACCGCATTGAACAGCACCGCCGCCGCGCCGATGATGAACGCCCAGATCGGCCGCTCCAGCGCCGAGACGAACGCGCGCAACACATAATATCCCATCAGCGGCAGCAATCCGAGCATCATCGGGCGGACCAGCCGCACCGCGTCATGCGCGAGATCGGGCTGCTGGCCGAAGGCGAGCAGGATCGGCTCAGCCTGCCACAGCACCAGCCACATCGGCACCACCAGGGTCACCGAGACCCACAGCGCCTGCCGCACCGTGCGGCGCACGTCGCGCACCGCGTTGCTGCGCTCGCCGAGCGCGCGCGCGATCATCGGTGCCGCGGCGGTGACGAGGCCGGTGCCGAAGAACACGCAGGCATTGACGAGGTTTACGCCGAGCGACGCCGCCGCCAGCGCATGCGGGCCGGCCCAGCCGAGCAGAACCACGTCGGTCGTCGCGATCAGCGCCTGCGCGAGATTGGTCAGCACCAGGGGATAGGCTAGCACCACCATCGCCAGTGCCTCGCGCCGCCACCAATGTCGTTCGTCCCGTGCCATGCGTCGCCGATGGACGGGTCGAGCGATCGGAGCAAGTCCGCCATGACGAAGCGAAAGCAGATACATAACGTCAACTATTGGCAACGCACCGGCAACATGCGCGCGGCTATGGTTCGACGAATGACTGTAGCGCTACCATTTCCCGCTTGCGATTCCGCGAAGTCTGGTGTCCCTTGCGCCGCGTCGCGGTGAACGGATCGCGACGCCGACGCTGTGGGGGTGGATATGGCGCAGGACGCGATCGGAAGTCTGTCGAAAACGCTGGCGGAAATTCTTTCGCCGCACGGGCCGGCGGTGCAGGCGGCCAGCAGTTATACGCCTGGCGACTTCAGCGTGCATTTCTTCCTGCAACTGGCGGTGATCCTGCTGACGTGTCGTGTGGCCGGCTGGCTGGGGCAGAAAGTGCTCGGCCAGCCGCAGGTCGTCGGCGAGATGATCGCGGGCGTCATACTCGGCCCGTCGTTGCTCGGGCTGCTGTTTCCCGATTTCCAGCTCGCCTTGTTCCCCAAGGAAACGCGCAACGTGCTCTATGCGGGTGCGCAGCTCGGCGTGGGCCTGTATATGTTCCTGGTCGGGCTGACGCTCCGGCTCGATCACGTCCAGAGCAAGCTGCGCAGCGCGAGCATGGTCTCGGCGGCGGGCATCATCGTGCCGTTCCTGCTCGCCGCGCTGCTCGCACCGTGGCTGACCCGCATCGACGGTCTGTTCGCCCCCGGCATCAGCCCCGCCAACGCCACGCTGTTCCTCGGCGCGTGCATCGCGCTCACCGCCTTTCCGATGCTCGCGCGGATCATCAACGAACGCGGGCTGGCGGAGTCGTCGCTCGGTACGTTGTCGCTGACCGCGGGCGCGTTCGACGATGCCGCGTCCTGGTGCGTGCTGGCGGTGGTGCTGGCGACCTTCGGCGGCGGGTCCGGCGTCGCCTTGCTCGCGATCGGCGGCGCGCTGCTCTATGTCGCCTTCATGTTCCTCGTCGGGCGGCGGCTGCTCGCTCTGCTCGGCCGGGCGGTCGAGGCACGGGGCGAGATGAGCATGTCGGTGCTCGCCATCACGCTCGCCCTGTTCTGCCTGTCGGCCTTCCTCATGGACGCGATCGGCATCCACGCGATCTTCGGTGGCTTCCTGCTCGGCGCATGCATGCCGCGCGGGCTGTTCGTCGCCGAACTGAAGCGCAAGGTCGAGCCGCTCGCGGTGGTGCTGCTGCTGCCGATGTTCTTCACCTATTCGGGGCTGAACACGCGGATGGACATGGTCAATTCGCCGCAACTGCTGCTGGTGGCGCTCGTCGTCCTCGCGGTGTCGGTGCTGGCGAAGTTCGGCGCGTGCTGGGCGGCGGCGCGGCTCTCGGGGGAGGACAATCGCACCGCGCTCGGCATCGGCGCGCTGATGAACTCGCGCGGGCTGATGGAACTCATCATCATCAACATCGGGCTGCAAAAGGGCATCATCGGCCCGACGTTGTTCGCGATGCTCGTGCTGATGGCAATCGTCACGACGATGATGGCCGGACCGCTGTTCGAGCTCGTCTATGGCCGCCGCGCGCGCGCCGATGGCGAAATCGGCACGCTCGACACGCTTATGGTGGCCAAAGCCGCCTGAATCGGGGAATTGCATGAAGAACGTGGCTGCGGGCGCGCTGGCGCTCGCGGCCTGTGTGGCGGGTGCGTCCGCCGCACGGGCACAGGATGTCGTGCTCAAGCCGCTGATCGACGCGCGGCTGCGCTACGAACATGTCGATCAGCAGGGCATCGCCGACACCGCCGACGCGGTGACGCTGCGCGTGCGCAGCGGCGTGCAGGCGAGCACCGGACCGTTCTCGGCGCTGGTCGAAGCGGAGAGCACGCTCGCGATCGGCCCCCATTATAACGATGGCTATAATGGCAAGCCGCTGCCGGTGGTGGGCGATGCGGAGAACATCGAACTCAACCGCGCGCAACTCCGCTATGCCGATCACGGCGTCGGCCTCACCGCCGGGCGGCAATTGGTCGAACTCGGCGACCAGCGATTCGTCGGCTCGGCGAATTGGCGGCAGAACCGGCGCACCTTCGATGCGGTGCGCGGGCAGTGGGCAGTGTCGCCCCGCCTCGCCGTGGATGCGACCTATTCCTGGTCGGTGCGCGATATCACCGGTATCCAGGGAACGCCCGAGCGCCCCCAGGCGATCGACGGCAATTTCTGGTTCGGCACTGTCGCCTATACGGCGCCGCTCGGCACGCTCTCGGGTTTCGCCTATCTGCTCGACGAGCGATCGAACGGCATCGCCGGCGCCCGCCTGTCGAGCCAAACCTATGGCGGACGCTATGCGGGCACCCAGACGTTCGGCGGCGCATGGAAGCTCGGCTATATCGCCAGCGTCGCACGGCAGAGCGATTACGCACGCAACCCCAACCGCTATGCGGCGACCTATTGGCTCGGCGAGGCGACCCTGTCGCGCAAGGCGTTGAGCGGCACGGTCGGCTACGAGGTGCTCGGCGCCGCGCGCGGTGATGCCGCAGGGCGCGCGCTGACCAGCGTGCAGACGCCGCTCGGGTCGATCTTCGGCTTCCAGGGGTGGGCCGACAAGTTCGCCACCACCCCGCCGGACGGCGTGCGCGACGGCTATGTGACGGTCGGCGCCAATTGGAAACATGCCGGGGCGCTGAGCGGCTACGGCATCAGCGCGAGCTTCCACCGCTTCGACAGCGATCGCATGTCGCGCCATTATGGTGACGAACTGGATGTCGTCGCGCAGGCGAAGATCGCGCGCTATACGGTCGGCGCACGCTACGCGCATTATCGTGCCGACGCGTTTGCGACCGATACCGACAAGCTGTGGCTGTCGGTGGAATGGGTGTTCAACTGACGCGCGCGGCGAAACTCAAGGTCTATCGTACCCCCATCGGGTTTCATGACACCTATGTCGCGGCGCCAAGTCAAAAAGCGGCGCTGGCGGCTTGGGGCAGCGAGCATGATCTGTTCGCGCGCGGGGTCGCCGAGCGCGTCGAGGATCCCGAACTCACCCGCGAGCCGCTCGCGCGGCCCGGCGAGGTGATCCGCCGTTCACGCGGCACAACCGCCGAACAGATCGCGGCGCTTCCCGCCGATCGCCCGAAGCGGGCACCTCGGGCGGCGGTAGAGCCATCGCCGCCTTCCGCCACCAAGCCCAAGCCGAAGCCCAAACCGGATCGCGCACCACGCGACGCGGCACGCGCCGCGCTCGACGCCGCCGCCGCCCGCCACCGTCGCGAAATCGACGCGCTCGCCGCGCGCGAGGCGGCGCTGGCCCGCGAACGGCGCGAGACCGAACGGCGCCAGGCGGCGGAGCTCGCGAAGCTGCGCGACGAGGCCGAGCGGGCCCAGGCCACTTATGACGCGGCGATGCGGCGGTGGCGCGGCTAGAGCCGCCGCGGCCACGCCCGGGTCAGCCTTCCAGGTCGACGACGTTCAACCCCGGCGCGCCGATCGCCACGGCCCCGGCCTGGATGCGCGCGGCGATACGCCGGCCAGCGGCGCGCCCGGCCGCCCAACGCTGCTCGATCGTCGATCCCGAGAAGTCGAGCGCCTTGCCCGCCACCTCGTCGTCCTGCTCGGTATAGGCGACCCTCAGCAACGCTAACCGGCTCTCGCCGTGCTGGTCATACGCGGCCTGCCACCGTGCGATCGTGCGGCGGGATTGTGCCGCGAAGATCAGATCCTGCATGCGGCTGGCGGCTTCGCCGAGCGTCGCCGGCAGCGGCCCGCACAACGGCAGGAGATCGACGGCGATGCACAGGGTCGGCCGCGCGGGCGCATCGGCCAGCACGGGATCGAGCGGGAGGTTCGCCGACAGCCCGCCATCGACCATCCCAGCGGCCGTCGATCTCGACCGGCGGGAACACGACCGGCAGCGCGGCACTGGCACGGATGTGATCCGGTCCGATCGCCCGGTGCCGGCTGTCGAAGGCGACATCGGCTCCGGTCTCGAGATCGACCGCCGTCGCGGTGAACCGGCACGGGCCGGCATTCAAAAGATCGAAATCGATCAGCCGCGCGAGCGTGACGCCGAGTTGGTCGGTCTCGAAGAGGGACGGCTTGGCGTCGGTCCACGGCGTGAGCGAGGACAGAAGCGGTCCGAACGCGCCCGGCCGTCCGGCCGCCGCCGTCCAGGCGACCGCCGTGGTCCGTCGGGCGGTTTCGATCGCGGATGGAAGCCACGGCGTCGCCATGCCCGTCGCGCCCAGCGGGTTCGGGCGCCAGAACGCCCGCAGCGTCTCGATCCTTCGGTCTGGCGCCAATCCGGCGATCAGTGCGCCGTTGATCGCGCCGATCGAAGCGCCGACCACCCAATCGGGCTGGAGGCCGTGCGTGTGCAGCGTCTCGGACACACCCGCTTCGAACGCCCCGAGCGCGTTGCCGCCGCTCAGCACGAGCACGACATCGAAGTCGCGTTCCGCTTTCGGAGCGGCGGTGTCGGGCGTCATCGCCGCGCCCGCATCATGCGCGCGCCGAGGGCCAGCGCCGCTCCCCCGCTCAGTATCCCCAGCATCACCATCGGCGATGCCGCTTTCTGGATCTGCAACGCAACGCTCGAACCCCGCGCGCTGGCGTGCCGGCTGCCGCGCAGGGCGTTCGCGCGGGGATGGTAGAGATTGTCCCACCGCGCCGGGTCTCCCGCATCGCCGGGCTCTTGTTGCTGCCGCGTGCCGGCCACCGCCATGATCGCGTCGGTAAGGCGCGGCGCCGCGCGTCCGAGCAGCGAGGACAGCAGCCCGCCGCCACCGGCATATAGCGTCCGGCGCGGGGTGGCGCAGGCGAACAGGATCGCATCGGCGACGACCTCCGGCGTGTAGAGCGGCGGCGGCAAGCGCGCCGGCTCATCCATGAAGTTGCGGGCATGTTCGGGGAAGGGTGTGTCGACCGCGCCCGGCTTGATCAGAGTCACCGAAATGCCGGCGCCCGCCTGTTCGAGTTCCATGCGCAGCGTGTCGGTAAGCGCCTGGACCGCGTGCTTCGTCGCGCAATATGGCCCCTGTTGCACGATCGCGCGATCGCCGAGGATCGAGCCGACGTTGACGATCGCGCCGCCCCCGCGCGCCCGCAGATGCCGCGCCGCGACCAGCGAACCGTGGAGGACGCCGAAATAATTGACGTCGAACACGCGGCGATGGTCCGCGATCGGCACTCGCTCGAGCGTCCCGTAGGTACCCGTGCCGGCGTTGTTGACCCAGGTATCGAAGCCACCGAACGCCGCGACGGCGACCGTGACGATCCGCTCGACCGCGACGGGGTCGCTCACGTCGGCGGCGCAGATGGCGATACGCGCGCCCTTGGCGGAAAGCCGCTCGTGGAGCGCGTCGAGCGCGGCACGGTCGCGCGCCACGGCGACCACGGCGGCGCCTCGGGCAGTCGCGGCTTCGACGGTCGCGAGGCCGTTGCCGCTGGTCGCCCCCGTCACGACGAGCACCTGCTCGCGGAGCGGCTTCAATGGGATCGCCATGTCATGTCCTTGGCCGGTGTGGAGCGGCGTGCGCCGCGCGGTGTCGGTCGATGCGGGCGGCAGACGCGCCCGTCGCCCTAACGATCAACGCCGCAGAAAGGGGGCATGATCGTTTCGCGCGATCGTTTCCGCATCGGCCGGGCCCGATCCGCGCGCCCGCTCGTTGAGGGATCACCGATATGGGAGTGTAGCATGTCCGACGATCGAGCGAACACGAACGAGGGTGCGGATCCCTCGAACGACATCCACAAGCAGAACCCCGGCGGAACGACGACGAACGACCTCACGCGCGGGCAGGAAGACGGCAGCGACGCGGCCGATGAAGCCGAGGAGATGGAAGAGGCCCAGAAAGAGGCCGCCGAGGAACGCGAGGAAAACGGCGGCTACCAATAGGCGCGGGAGTCCGGCCCCGACGCGGTGAGGCGTCGGGGCCGACAGCGCTATTCAGGGCGGCGAGCGGTCGCCGCCCCGATCAGCCGATGCCGCGCTGCAACGCGCGCATCAATCGCGCCGAGAACGCGCGCGGATCGACCGGGAGTTCGCCGTCGGCGATCCGGGCTTCGTCGAACAGCAGGTGCGCCGCGTCGGCGCGCGCGTCCGTGTCGCCCGTCTCGAGTCCGCTCAGCTTCTCGATGAGCGCGTGGCGCGGGTTGATCTCCAGCACCGGCTTCGCCGCCGCGTCGAGCCTGCCGGCGCCGGCAAGCAGCTTCTCGAGCTGGCGGTCCATGCCATGTTCGGGCGCGACGAGGCAGACCGCGCTCTCGGTGAGCCGATCGGACGCGCGCACGTCGGCGACCGCGTCACCCAGCGTCTCCTTCACGAACGCGATAAATCCGTTCACCGCCTCGGAAGCGGCCGGGGCCGGCTGTTCGCCGTCCGCGTGCGGGATCAGGCTGAGATCGGCGAGCCCCTGCGTCACCGATTTGAACGGCTTGCCTTCATAGTCCATCCCCGAGGTGACCCAGAAGCTGTCCACCTGGTCGGCGAGCAGCAAGACCTCGATCCCGCGCGCGCGGAAGCCTTCGAGTTGCGGGGAGGTGGCAAGACGATCGAGATCGGTGCCGGTCGCATAATAGATCGCGGTCTGATTGTCCTTCAGGCCGGCGACATAGTCCTTGAGCGAACGCCATTCGCCCCCCGACGCGGTGGTCTTGAAGCGCGCGAGCCCGAGCAACGTCTCGCGCCGCGCGTAATCCTCGTAGAGACCCTCCTTGAGAACCGCGCCGAAATTCTCCCAGAGCTTGACGTAGCGGTCGGCATCACTGGTCGAGAGCTTGTCGAGTTCCGACAGGACACGGTTCGCTACGGCTTTCTGGATCGCGGCGAGAACCGGGCTTTCCTGAATCATCTCGCGCGAGACGTTGAGCGGGAGATCGTTCGAATCGACCAGGCCGCGCACGAAACGCAGGTAGCGTGGCAGGATCTGCGCCTCGTCGGTGATGAACACCCGGCGCACATAGAGTTTCATGCGGCCGGCGCGGTCGGGATCGAACAGGTCGAACGGCTTGGTCTCGGGCACGAACGCGAGCACGGTATATTCGTGCAGCCCTTCGGCGCGGTAGTGCAGCGTCAGCGCCGGCTCGTCGAACTGCCCGGCCGCGCTGCGATAGAAATCCTTGTAGTCCTCGGCCGTGATCTCGGATTTCGGCTTGGTCCACAGCGCCGCGCCGTCGGCGATCTGCTTCGGCTCGGCGTCCGGTGCGTCCTTCAGAAAGATCGGCACCGGCACATGGCCCGACTGGGTCTTGATGGTGCGCTCGACCGTGTAGCTCTCGGTATAGCTCGTCGCGTCCTCTTTCAGATGCAGCAGCACGCGGGTGCCGCGCGCCGGCGCATCGGCGGTGTCGACCGGCTGGATCGTATAGGTGCCCAGGCCATCGGACGCCCAGGACGCGGCGGTATCTGTGCCGGCGCGGCGCGAAATCACCTCGACCCGGTCGGCGACCATGAACGCCGAATAGAAACCCACGCCGAACTGGCCGATCAGATGGCTCTCCTGCGCGTCCTTGGCGCCGGCGATCTTGTCCATGAACGCCTTGGTGCCCGAGCGCGCGATCGTGCCGAGCGCATCGGCGAGTTCGGCTTCGCTCATGCCGATGCCATTGTCCTCGATCGTCACGCGCCGGGCTTCGGCATCGAGCGTCACGGTGATGCGCGGCTGCCCGTCGTCGCCGAGCAGGGCGGGGTCGCTCAGCCCCTCGTAGCGGAGCTTCTCGCACGCGTCCGCCGCGTTCGAGATCAGTTCGCGCAGGAAGACGTCTTTGTCCGAATAGACAGAATGCACCATGAGGTGCAGCAGCTTGGCGACATCGGCTTCGAAGGAACGGGTTTCCGGCGCGGCTTCGGTCGTCGTGGTCATGCTGTTTCCCAATGATCTCCAAAGGTGGGTCGCGCAGCAGATGGCCGATGACCCCGCACCTTTCAAGATCGCGCCCCGGCATCGCGCGTCATGTTTTCAGGCCGCGCCGGTCGGGTCCGCGACCCGGCTTGGCGCGCGCCGGCGGCGCCCCCATCTATCGGCCATGCTCGAAGATGTGATCCGCCTTGGCCTCGTCGATGAAGACGAGATCGTGCTCGATGAAGCCGCGCTGTCGCTGGCGCGGCTGGACCACCCGGATGTGGATGAAGGACCATACCACCGCCTGCTCGAAGCCGTGGCGGTCCGGCTCGAGACGATCGGCGAGGGCGCCGCCACCGCGCACGAGCGCGCGGCGGCGCTGTCGTCTGTGCTCGCCGACGCGTTCGGCTTCGCGGGCGACGAGACGACCTATGACGATCCGGCGAACGCCGATCTGATCCGCGTGATCGATCGGCGTCGCGGCCTGCCGGTCAGCCTGTCGATCCTGTACGTGTCCGCCGCGCGGCGGCTCGGCTGGGCGGCCAACGTGCTGGACGTGCCGGGCCATGTCCTCGTGTTGGTCGGTGATGAGAGCGCGCCGGTGATCGTCGATCCGTTTCGCGGCGGCGCTCTGGTGGAACCGGAGGATCTCGGCGCGCTGTTGATGGCGGCGAGCCCCGGCCCGTCGCCCGCCGTCCGCCAGGTAGCGGCCATGCCGAACCGTGCGGTTCTGGTCAGGCTGCTGCTCAACCAGGCGATCCGGGCGGAGCGGTCGGGGAAGGGGCGTCGTGCGCTCGAACTCTACACGCGCATGACGATGATGGCGCCGGATCATGGGCCGGCATGGTGGGAGCGCGCCCGGCTCGAAGGCATCGACGGCGACGTGGCCGCGGCGAGGAACAGCCTTACGTCCCTGCTCGAAGTGACGCGCGACCCCGAACTGCGCGCCCGCGTGGCGGAGACGCTCACCGCGCTCGTAGCGCCCTGACGCGGCCGGCCGTCACCGCCCGGCGGCCCGCCGCGTCGGCCCGGTCACGGTCATCCCGGCGGCCTCGAATTGTCGGCGCAGCGTATCGAGGACCGGCTGTGTCACCGGCGGAAGCTCGGGGGTCGGTTTGCCCTTGAGCAAGCGCCGGCGCTCGGCGTCGGATGGCTCGATCCGGCGCACGCGCACCGCCGCTTGACCCGCCGCGCGAATGCCGAGCCGCTCGGCGGCGCCGCGTGACAAATCGATGATTCGCGGCCCCGGAATGAACGGGCCACGGTCGTTGATCCGCACGACGATCCGCCGCCCGGTGGCGAGCGCCGTGACTTCGACATAGGTCGGCAGCGGCAGCGTCGTATGCGCGGCGGTGATCCAGTCGGGACGGAAACGCTCGCCGTTCGCGGTCCGGTTGCCTGATTCGCTGCCGTACCAGCTCGCATAGCCGAGCATGTCATAGGTAGGGTCGGCGGCCGGCACGAACGTCGTGCCGCGCACGACATAGGGTTTGCCGATCCGAACCGGAACGTCGCTCGGGGGTCGGAATGTGCCGCCGGCGCATGCGGAGAGCGCGAGTGCGCCGGCAAGACATGCCGATCGGGGTAACGCGAGGCCAAACATGGGTTGAGTGTAGGCCAGCCCCGCGCCGGCGAAAAGCGGTCACGCGCGCGGTCAGTCGCGGAGTTCGCTCGCCCCGAACTCGTGGAACACGTCTTCGATATCCTCGGCCATGTCCACATCGTCGAGCGTGACGGTGATTTTGACGCCGCCGTTCAACGCCGCGTCCTCCTCGCTGCCGTCCTCGAATTCGGTCTCGAGATCGGCGCCGCTCGCCTCGCTGCCGGCGCTATTCTCATCCGACGCGCTCTCGATCACGATATCGTCGCGGTCGATATCATGCTCCTGGACGAGATGTTCCACCGCGAGTTCCGCCTCGCGCCGCGTTTCGAAGGTCGCCGTGATCGTCGCCATGTCAGTCTCCCTGGTCTCGTGATGATGCCAGCGCCAACGCGCGCGCGCCGATTTGGTCGCGTGCGAGGATCGCGGAAATCGTCGTTCGCGAGATGCCCGCGCGCGGTCCGTCACCTGTTGACGCGGCGTTTTGTCGGACTATTGTTAACGCTAACGAAGAATAGGGGATGATGATGGGACGGACATTCGGTGCGACGGCTCTCGTGGTGCTGGCGGCGTTGACGGCGGGGCCGTCCGGTGCGGCGGATCAGCCGAGGCCGGCTCCCGGATCGAACCCGATCGTCCGCGACAAGTTCACCGCCGATCCGGCGCCGCTCGTCGTGGGCAACACGCTCTACCTCTACGTCGATCATGACGAGGCGCAGCGCGACGAGATGTTCAACATGCGCGAGTGGCTGGTCTATTCGACCACCGACATGAAGACCTGGACCGCGCACCCCCCGGTCATGAAGGTCAGCGATTTCAAATGGGCCAAGAAAGACGCCTGGGCGCCGCAAGCGATCGAGAAGAACGGCAAGTTCTATTTCTACGCCCCCGTCGAACACGATAACACGCACCCCGGCAAGGCGATCGGTGTCGCGGTTTCGGACAAGCCGACCGGCCCGTTCGTCGATGCGCGCGGGTCGGCGCTCATCACCAACGAGATGACGCCCAAGGGGCCGCACAGTTGGGAGGACATCGACCCGACCGTGCTGACCGACACCGACGGCACCACCTGGATCGCCTGGGGCAACCGCAATTGCTACATCGCCAAGCTCAAGCCCAACATGATCGAGCTCGACGGCCCGATCACCGAGATCACGCCGCCGCATTACGAAGAGGGGCCGTGGCTGCATAAGCGCGGCAAGATGTACTATCTCACCTACGCGTCGCTCGATCGCGCGACCCAGCGCGACGAGCATGTCTCCTACGCGACCGCGCCGGCGATCACTGGACCGTGGACGTATCGCGGCGAACTGACCGGATCGGGCAAGTACAGCTTCACGATCCATCCCGGCATCGCCGAGTTCAAGGGCAATTGGTACCTGTTCCTGCACAATGCGAACATCGCGATCGGTGACCAGAGCGGGGCGATCGGGCGGCGCGCGGTCACCGTCGAATATCTCCATTACAATCCCGACGGCACGATGAAGCCCGTGGTCCAGACCGAGGCAGGAGTCTCGGCGCCGCCCAAGTAAGGCGCCGGCAGGTCGCGCCGCCACAGCCGGCCGGCGTCGCCGCGATTCGAACGAGGGGGAAGATGATGAGACTGCTACCGATCCTGCTCGCGGCGGTCGCCACGCTCGCGCCGGCGATGGCGAACGCGCAGACGCCGCCCGTCGTGGTCTCGCCCGATGGCCGCACGCGGCTGGAGATCGACGCGGCCTCCGGGCTGCGCTACCGCGTCGTGCGCGACGGCGCCGAAGTGATCGCCACCTCGCCGATCGGAATGGTGACGAGCCAGGGCGGTTTCGGCACCAGCGAGTCCGCCGTCACATCGTCGGAGGCGAGCGCGGTCAACGACACGTACGTTCCGGTCGCGGGCAAGGCGAGCCGCGTCGCCGACCGCTACAATCAGGTCGTGCTGCACCTCACGCGCGGCAAGGACGGCGTCACCTATGATCTCGTCGCGCGCGCATATGATGACGGCGTCGCCTTCCGCTTCGTGGTCGCCGCGCAGCCCCGCTTCGACGCCCTCGACGTGTATTGGGAAACGACCGGCTTCTATTTCCCGGCCGATTACGCGTGCTGGGGCGCGAACAGCGGTCGGTTCGAGAATTCGCACGAGACCGAGTTCGATCCGATCAAGGCGTCGGCGATGCGCGGCTTCCACCTCTATGACGCGCCGCTGCTGTGCCGGACCGGCAAGGGCGAGACCAGCTTCGCCATCGTCGAGGCCGACAAACGCGACTATCCCGGCGCATATTACGCGCGGCGTGCCGATGCCGGCTTGGGCGTCAACGTCGCGCTGACGTCGCGGCGCGACAACATTCCCGACAGCCCCGCGTTCAAAGTGTCCGCGCACGCCGCGCTCACGCAGGGGCCGCTGCTGACGCCGTGGCGGACGGTGATGATCGCCAATCGGCCCGGCGACCTGATCGAATCGAGCCTCGTCCAGCTTCTCGCCGCGCCTTCGGCGATCGCGGACACGAGCTGGATCAAGCCGGGCAAGTCCGCCTGGGACTGGTGGAACGGCTGGGCCGTCAACGTCCCAAATCCTGGCATCAACACCGCGACCTACCGGGCCTATATCGATTTCGCCAAGGCGATGGGCCTCGAATACATCCTGATCGACGAGGGCTGGTACAAGGGCAGTTCGGAAGGGCCGCGCCCGGCGGACGTCACCGTGCCCGTGCCGGCGGTCGATATCCCCGGTCTCGTCAAATACGGCGCCGAGCGCAATGTAGGGGTGTGGGTGTGGCTGCAGTGGAAGCAGCTCCAGCGCCAGCTCGATGCCGCTTTGCCGTTGTACGAGGCATGGGGCATCAAGGGCATCAAGGTCGATTTCATGGACCGCAACGACCAGGAAATGGTCGAATTCTACCATGAACTGCTCTCCAAGGCGGCGGCGCATCACCTGATGGTGGATCTGCACGGCGCCTATCCGCCCGACGGGCTGCTGCGCACCTATCCCAATTTCGTGACCCAGGAAGGCGTGCTCGGCGCCGAGTATAACAAATTCGGCGCGCGCATCACCGCGACGCACAACGTCACCTTGCCCTTCACCCGCATGTTGCTCGGGCCGATGGATTATACGCCCGGCGGCTTCCGCGCGCTGCCGCCGGCCGAGTTCGCGACCAAGCACCGGCTGCTGCGCCCCTATGTCCAGACCACGCGCGGGCAGGCGATCGCGATGTACGTCGTCTATGAATCACCGCTGGTGATGCTGTCGGACAGCCCGGACGCCTATATCGGCGCGGATGGCCGGCTGACCGACGGCGCCGACTTTCTCAAGCAGGTGCCGACGAGCTGGGATGAGACCCGCTTCATTTCGGGCGAGATCGGCCAGTCGATCGTGCTCGCGCGCCGCAAGGGCGATCGCTGGTATATCGGTGCGATGACCAACGAGCAGGGGCGCAAGATCTCCGTGCCGCTGGCGACGCTGGGAGCCGGCAAGCGCTGGCGCGCGCGCATCTGGCAGGACGGCGCGGATATGAACCACCTCAAGACGTCCACTACGCTGGTCCAGTCGCGCGACCATGTCCAACTCACCCTCGCGCCATCGGGCGGGGCGGCAATGGTGCTGGAACCGGCGGGCGACTAGGCGCCGGGCCGGCCCCATCCGCCCTCCAGAATCTCGCGAACGAAGCCGGCCGCGCCGGCACTATAAAACAGGAGCAGGATTGGTGAGTTCAGAGCAAGAGCAGCGAAGCGCCGCGTCCGCCACGGATGCGCGCGAGGGCGTCGATCGGCGCGGCTTCCTCGAAAGCGCGGCGTGGATCGGCGCGCTCGCCGGCGTCGGAGCGTGGGATCAGGCCGCCGCAGCGCCGCGTGGCGAGACCGTCGCGGACGATGCGCGCCTGCCCGATGGCTCGCGCTTCCGGCGCTGGGATCGGCCGCTGACCTTCTCCAAGACCTATTATGTCGACAACACCGCGTCGAACGCCGACGATGCCGGCCCCGGCAACGCGACACGGCCCTTCCGCACGATCGGCAAGGCCGCCGAAATCCTCCAGCCGGGCGAGCGGGTCATCATCGCGGCGGGCACCTACCGCGAATGCGTCCGTCCCGCGCGCGGCGGCACCAGCCCGGCGCGGATGATAAGCTACGAAGCCGCACCGGGCGCGACCGTCCATATCACCGGCTCGGAAGTGCTGAAGGATGGCTGGCAACAGGAAACGGTAACGCCCGGTTTCCCCTTTCCTGGCAGCCCGGCCGGGCCGGGCGTCACAGTGTGGCGTCACGACCTCACCGGCGCATTGTTTCCGGATGCCTATAATCCGTTCGCGCTCCCCAGCATCATGGGATCATGGGGATGGCTGGACGGCGCGACCGCCGATCTGGGGCCGTATCTGCGCCGGCGCGGGCTGGTGTTCGTCGATGGCAAACCGCTCGAGCCGATGGAGCAGCTTCGCGAACTCGCGATGCCCGATCTGCCGCCGATGCCCGACTTCACGCGCGCGGCGGTGCCGGAAAACGGAATGCCGGCGCGGCGGCGCGGCGGGCCGATCATGCAGGAAATCGGCGGTGCCCCCACCGCGCGCTTCTGGGCCGATCATGCCGGCACGGCGGTGTACGTGCGGCTTGCGTCGGGCACGCCCGCCGATCACCAGATCGAAGTCACCACCCGCCAGCACGCCTTCATCCCCGCGCGCAGCGGCACCGGCTTCATCCGGGTCAAGGGGATCACCTTTCGGCACGCGGGAAACGCCTATCCGTTCCCGCAATACGGCATGGTCTCGCTCGCCGGCGGCGATCACTGGATCTTGGAGGGCAATACGTTCGAATGGGCGAACGGCATCGGTCTGGCCATCGGCAGCGACGGCAACAGCGCCGGGGCGCCGCAGCCCGGTACGTCGATCGTCGTGCGCGGCAACACCATTCGCTACTGCGGCGTCGAGGGGATCGGCGGCATGGGCACCACCGATGCGCTGATCGAGGATAATCTGATCGAATGGTGCGGCTGGGCCGATGCGGAACGCGGCTGGGAGGCGGCGGGCGCCAAGTTCCACCGCGCGAGGAACATGCTGTTCCGCCGCAATGTCATCCGTCACATGCGCCATGCCAATGCGGCGTGGTGGGATGTCGATAACGACAATTGCCGCGTCACCCGCAACGTCGTCGCCGACGTGCTGACGGTCAGCGCCGCCGTCCATTTCGAAATGACGCCGGCGCGCAACATGATCGACACCAACATCGTCTGGGACGTGCGCAACGCCGAACCCGGTACGCCGGGGCAGCGCGGGTGCGCGGGGTCGGGCATCTTCGACAATGCGAGCAGCAACCTCGTCATCGCGCAGAATTTGATCGGCCGCTGCGACAACGCGGGCGTTTTCACCATTGTCCGGCCTGACCGCCGCCGCCCGGTGGCGGACAACAACGAGGTCGCGAACAACATTTTCGTCGCCTGCAAGTCGGCGATGGTCTTCCTCAGTACGAACAATCGGTCGGACGGCAATGTGTACGTCGACATGCCGAACGACTTTCTCGGCATTCTGCCGGAGCCGCAGACCGTCGCCTCCGCCCCCGATGCGTGGCGTCGGGTGCGGTACAGTGATCTGGCGAGCTGGCGCAGCGCCTACGGCTGGGACCGGACCTCGCTCGCCGCCGACGCGCGGATCGCGTTCGATTCCGCCACGCTGACGCTCACCGTCTCGACCACGGCTCGTCTGCCCCGGCTGCGTGCGCCGGGCGGGATAGAGACCGACATTCGCGGCAGGGCGACCGGTCCGACGCGAATCGCGGGTCCGCTCGCCGATCTCCGCAGCGGGCAGTCCCTGGTGATCGACCCCCGGCTGAACCCCTGACGGGGCGGCGTCACTCGATCGTCCACTCCAGCAGGCTCGCCGGCGTGACATGCAGGCGCAGGTAACGCGCCGTAACGGCATGGCGCAGCACGATCGGCGAGCCGCTCCGCGCCACCTCGGCGAGGGCGGTGTTCCAATGCCGCCCATCGCGCGAGCTTTCGAGCGTGACACGCACCGGGCGGGTCGGGAAAAGCGGGCGTAACCGGCTTTCCCGCAGCGTCCGTTCGCGCCCGAGATCGGCCTGCAACCACGGTGCGGGATCGTCGGCGCGTGCCGCCCAGCCGGTCGCGTACGAGTCGTCGTCGGCGCGCTCGGGCGAATGCGCGGCGTCGCGCGCGCTCGACGCGCTGGCGCGCCACGCGAGCCCGGCATCGCGCCGCCGCGCCGTGCCGGGAATGTCCGCACCGTCATGCGTCGGCGTCACCGGCGCGATCCGGTCCCCGGTGATCGTCAGCGCGTCGACCGCGACCTGGCGCAGCACCGCGCCATCGGCGGGCGGCCAGGGCAGGCTCTGCCGATGATAGAGGATGAAGGCGCGGCCGTGGTCGCGGAAGATGGCGTGGTGGCCGGGGCTGATGATCTGCCGGTCGGCATGCGTTTCCAGGATCGGGCTGTTCGGCGCTTCGGTGAACGGCCCCATCGGTGACGTGCCGACCGCGTAGCGCACCTGATACGTATCCTTGGTGGTATTGCCCCAACTATAGGTCAGCAGGTAGGATTTGCCCGATTTGATGAGGAACGGCGCTTCGAAATAATGCGCCGGGGTGCAATCCTTCGGCGCGCCGTCCAGCTTCGTCATGCTGCTGTCGAGCCGCGCGACGAAACAGCGCCCGTTGACCCAGTTCAGCCCCGATCCCCACACGAGATATGCCGTGCCGTCATCGTCGACGAACGCTTCGGCGTCGATCATGTGATAGCCGGGGCGGAAGTTCCCTGGGATCAGCGGCTTGCCGCCGTTCGCGTCGGACCACGGGCCAGCCGGGGAGGGGGCGCTTCCGACCCAGATCTCGCTCCCGACCGAGACGTACATATACCACCGGCCGTTGGCGGCCCGCACGACGGAGGGGGCCCACACCTTCGCATCGCCCGAGGTCGGGCTGGTCGCGGCGGCCTTGGCCGGCCATGCCGGGGTCGAGAAGGTCCAGTTGCGGAAATCGTCAGAGGTCCACAAGCCGAGACGGTCGTCGCCCCACGGATCGATCGTCGCGTAGATGTACCATCGCCCCTTGTCATGGACGATCGAGGGATCGGCGAAATAGCCCGGCAACAGCGGGTTGCGTGCGCCGGGCGCGTCCCACCGGGTCGCCGGCGGCGGCGCCGCCGCGCCGGCAACGGGGGCGGTCAAGGCCAGCCCGACCGCCCACGCCACCACGCGGCGCATGTCACGCATCCGGCAGACTCCCTTCGGTCAGCCCGCTCCCGGACAGCACCAGCGCCACCCCGATCGCGTTGCGCCGCGCCGCCGGCACCGTCACCTCGAGCGCCGTGTCGGTCTGGCGAAACGCGAGCGGCGCCGGATCGCCGGGCAGGGCCACGCGCATGATCCGCCCGCGCCCCACCGCGTTCCCGCTCGCGAACAGCCTCAGGCGCACCACGCCGTCGTCGGGCCAGCCCAGCACCAGCGCGTGTACGTCGTCACCACGGCGGACGTAGCGAACGTCTCGCGCCGTATAGGGCGATTTCGGCCCGCTTTCGGCGAACATGCCCGATACCGGCTTGGTCGGCCCTTCCCCGTGGAGCCGCCAGGGCCGCGTGCCGTAGATCGCCTGGCCATAGAGCCGCATCCACCCCGCGATCTCACCGAGGATCTTCTCCTCCTTCTCGTCGATCGTGCCGTCGCCGCGCATCGGCACGCTGAGCAGGAGGTTGCCGTTCTTCGACACGACATCGCACAAGGTATGCACCACCGTCGCCGCGCTCTTGTAGCCGTCGCGGTCGTAGAGCGCGCGGTCGTAATGCCAGTTGCCCAGGCAGGTGTCGGTCTGCCACGGATAGGTTTCGATGTTCGCCTTGCCGCCGCGCTCGACATCCTCCACCAGCCCCATGCGATGCTCTGCCGGCATCATCTTGGCGTTGAGCACGGCCTCCAGCCGGCCGTTCGCGCGGGCGCGGCTGGCATTGTAGAAATGCGCGGCCACCTCCAACCCGGTCTGCCCGAAGGGCAGGCCGAAATTGTCGAAATACAGCAGATCCGGCCCGTAGCGGTCGATCAGCTCGCGGCAGCGCTGCGCCCAGGCGCGGACGAACGCCGCCTTCGCCGCCGGCGCCTCCTCCACCCACAATTCGTCGGTGCGCGCGTGGATGGCATCGGCTTCCGCGATCGTGCGGACTCCGGCCGGCAGCGGCAGGGTGCGGCCGGTGTAGAGCGCCTGCGGGTCGAGCCCGTCCCACCACGTGTCACGCCCGTCGCGCGCGGTCAGGCGATCGGCGTCGTAGCGTTGGCCGGCATGCGGCCCCTCGGGGTCATAGCCGTAGGCGGGCTGCAGCCAATGCCACGCATGCGCGCCGTGGTTCGAGACGCCGAAACGCAGGCCGCGCGCCCGCGCCGCGCGCTGCCACGTGCCGATGATGTCGCGGCGCGGCCCGACCCGCGTCGTGTTCCAGCCGTGCGAGGACGCGAACGTATCGACATTGTCGTGGTGGTTCGCCAGCGCGACGAAATAGCGCGCGCCGGCGGCGACATAGAGATCGAGCAGCCGTTCGGGCTGCCAGCGTTCGGCGCGCCATTTGCCGATGATCTCCAGATAGCCGACCTCGCTCGGGTGGCCGTATTTGGCGACATGGGCTTTGTTCGCGCGCGTGCCCTGCAGGTACATGTTGCGCGCGTACCAATCGCCTTCCTCCGGCACGCACTGCGCGCTCCAGTGCGCCCAGATGCCGAACTTGGCGTCGCGGAACCACTCGGGCGCGCGATAGCCCTGTGTCAGCGATCCCCAGTCCGGCGTGAAGGCGGGGGCGGCCGCGCGCGCGCCCTGCGCCGCCGCCGGCAGGGCGAGACCGGCACCTGCGACCGTACCGATCGCGTCACGACGATTGACGATCATGCGAAACCTCCATCGTGGCGCAGCGGCGCCGGTTCATGCCTTCAGTATCAGGCCCTTGCGGTCCATCCACCATCCTACCGACCAGCACAGCATGGTATAGGCAAGGGCGCACAGCAACGATCCGAAAGCGCCAGGCGCGATCCGCTGGAACAGTTCGATGCCGATCCAGCCGTACAGGCCGCCGTCCGGCCCCGTGTCGATCATGTTGATCGCCGTCACGAACAGTTCCGAAAACAGATAGATGGCGAGCGGGTTGCGGCCGAGGATGATGAAGAAGCGCGTACCCCGCCGCACGCCGATGATCTCGACCAGAGCGATGATCGCGGCCAGCGCGACGCAATCGATGCCGATGGTGAGCAGCACGTAGGAGCCGGTCCACAGCTTCTTGGCGAGCGGGAACCACGGCGACCATGCCAGTCCCGCGACGATCAGCGCCACACCGATCACCGCCATCGTGCGTGTCGTCCGCGCCAGATCGCCGCCGCGCTGCACCGCCAGCCCGGCGAGATAGCCGGCCAGCACGTTGACGATCGCCGGCAGCGTGCCGAGCAGCCCCTCGGGATCGAAGCCGCCGTCTTTCTTGTAGAGGTGCCCCGGCCCGAACAGCCACAGGTCCAGCCGCGTACCGATCGTGCCGAACTTGTCATAGGCCATGCCCGGCGGCGACAGGAACACGAGCATCGCCCAATAGCCGAGCAGCAGCAGCGCGCTCGCGATCAAAATCTGGCGCACGCCGAGCCAGCGCACCAGCAGGCCGGCGGCGACATAGCATAAGGCGAGCCGCTGCAGCACGCCGGGCACGCGGGTCAGCGCGAACGGGATCGGTGCCCAGCCGGCCTCGCCGCGCGCGACGAACGGGAACCAGTACATCAGGAACCCGAGCGCGAAGATGATCGCGCCGCGCTTCAACAGCCGCGCCAGATACGGTGCGGTCTCGATGCGCCGCCGGCTCGCGAAGCTCATCGCATTGCCCATTGCGAACAGGAAGCTCGGGAAGATCGCGTCGGCCATCGTGAAGCCGAACCATTTGGCGTGGACCAGCGTCGGATAGGCCGGCGCCCCCGGCCCGGCGGTGTTGACCAGGATCATCAGGAAGATGGTGAGGCCGCGAAACACATCGAGCGCGGTGAAGCGGCGCGGATTGGACGGAGCGAGCGTGTCGGTCATGGCTGGTCCGCGTCGGCGAGCAACCGGCCGAGGCCCGCGAGCGGTGCCGCCGGGCGGCGCCGTGGCCACACGCGGCCGTCCCTGAGCCAGCCTTGCTCCCACGCCTTGACCGCCGCTGTAGCCGCCGCCTCGTCGAACGGCTGATGCGCGAGCGCGGCCTTGCGTTGCGCGGCGAGGAAGATCTGCCAGCGTGGCAGGTAGTATCCGGCGTACAGCCCCTGCCATGCGCGCGAGGCGTAATCCGAGAGATTGCCCTCGCCACCCCAGACGGTGACGATCGCCTTGGCCTGTTCCTCGAACGCATCCTTCTCGGCGCGCGTGTCGCCATAAGCGCGCGCGTCCGCGATCCAACTGCCGAGCGTTTCCTGCTGGTTGCCGATCAGCGCGTCGATCTCCCGCGCCAGCCGCGCGGCGGCGGCGGCGGCGGCGTCACCGCGGGTCACATCGCCCGCCGCATAGGCGGCGACGGCGCCGCGCAGCCGCGCGTCGAGCTTGAGGCTGGCGTAATGGCGCGCGAAATCGACGAGATCGTAGGTGAACAGGGGAGCGGGCTGGCGTGGGCGGCTGGCCAGCAGGCCGGCGATCCCGTCGCGCAACGCCGCCGGATCGCCGGGCGCGGCGGGATAGTCCGCGCCGGCCAGCGTCGGGCGTTTGAAGAACAGATACGCACCCGCCTTGTTCTGCCACCAGCGCGGCGTCCAGTAGCGTGTGGAATATGCGCCCGCGATCACCTTGCTCCACGCCGCGATCAGTCCGGGCGACGCGCTTCCATAGCGCGCGCGAGCATAGTCCGCGATCCACTCCGCGACGGGGCGCCGCGCATCCTCGCCCCAGGCGAGATCATAAGCGTAGGTATAGACGACCGAATTGCTGTGCAGTCCCTCCGGGAACAGCCCGAAGCCGGTCAGCTTTCCGCGCACCGGGCTCGTCGCCAGCGCCGCCAGATCGTCGCGGTAGAAACCGAGATCGCCATAGACGGGGTTGCTGCCGCCATAATTGTGGACATAGCCATAGACCCAGTTCTTGCCGTCGAACGCGCCGCTTGTCCGCCAGATGCCGGGATAGCGATCATTGCCGATGTCGAGCACCAGCATCCGTGCGTCGGGAACGCGGCTCAGGAACGCGCGGATCGCCTCGGGCGTCCAGAACGTCTTGTCGGCGCCGAACAGCCAGCCCTGCATCACCCATGTGGCACCGGGGGCGGCGGCGGTGACCGACTGGAACAGCTTCTCGCCATATGCCGCCAGCCGCGCGTCGCGCACCGGGGCGGGCAGGGCGGCGGCGCGGGTCGCGGCGGAATTGGCGATGCTGTCCCCATATTTGGCGGCGCTCGCATCGCTGCCGTCCTCAGCGATCGGCGGCACCATCTCGTTGAAGGCATCGGCGAGGTAATAGTCCCCCGCGCCATAGGTCTGCGTGTAGAGCTGCGTGAACCGCTTCGCCAGCGTGGCGAACAACGGGTCGGACGGGTCGAGCCAATAGGTCGGCGCGAACCCCTCCCACGCGCGCATCCGGTAGATGCGGGCCTCGGGGTGCCGCTCCGCGAACGCCTTGGGCACATAGCCGGAGAACGCCGGCAGGATCGGCTTCATGCCCAGGTCGCGCATCCGGGCGAGGATGCGAAGCTGCAACCGGTGTTTCTTCTCGATCCACCCCGCCGGCAGCGGCGCGCGATACCCGGCGATGTTGCCCATCCGCTGCCACGGCAGAAACGGTGCGGCGGACAGGCCCGCGGCGATGGTGGCGTCGTCCAGCCCCTGATCGCGCCACAGCGCGCGCCAGACGTAGTCCTGCCCCTCCATCGCCAGCGGCGTATCGATGCCGCGCGCGGCCATCCAGTCGATCTCGTCGGACCATCGCCGCCACGTCCACCACGGCGTCGTATAGCCGAAGGTGCAGGTGTTGAGATATGTGCGCAGCGTGAAGGCAGAGGCGACCGGTCCGGTATCGCCCGCCGGCAGATTGGTGAGCGGCGCGACGCGGCGCCCTTCCCAACTGACCGACAGGCGGCCGTGCCTCTGCAGATATTGCGCGGCGCCGTGTACCAGCGCGACGGCGGACGATCCTTCGACCGTCATCCGGCCCGCCGCCACCCGCACCCGGTAATAGGGCGTTGCCGCCGGCCGGATCGCCAGAGTGATCCGACCGGCGGGGATGCCGAGCCGCCCAAGCGATTCCCGCGCCGGAAAGGTATCGCGGGGTTGCGCCTGGGCGGCACCGGCCGCCGCCAGCAGCAAGAGACCATAGATACAGGGTGGAAACGGCCTCTTCACGGCTGGGGCGATCGCTCTTCTTGGCTGGACGTTCGGATCAGAACCGGGCGGTTGCGGACAGATAGAAGGTCCGGCCCGTGCGGCTGGCCAACTGGAACGTGTCCTCGTTGGTCTGATAGGCGTCTTCGTGCGTGTTGTTGAGGTTGATGATGCCACCGGTGAAGCTCAGGAACTTCGTCGGCGTGAAGCCCAGCGCGAGGTCCATCTGCGTGCGCGCGCGCACCGTATGGATTTCGCCGCCGTTGACGAAGAAGCTGTCGGCCGCGTCCTGCTGGTACGAACTGCGGTGGTTGACCGAGAAGCGCACGCTGAACATCTCGTTTTCCCAATAGGGCGTCAGGTTCCAGGTCAGCTTGGAAAGGTCGCGCAGGTGGAAGCCGGTGCCCGCCGCCGGGCTATCGGCGTCGACATAGGTGATGTTGCCGGTCGCGCCGAACCCTTTGAGCGGCAGGAACGGATCGAAGTTCTGCGATGCGGAAAATTCCACGCCCTTGATGTGGATCGTGCTGCTGTCGTTCAGCACGCGGCTGAAGCTGTAGTCGGTGCGCAGGTCGGCCGACTGGCAGTTGGTGGTCTGTCCGTTGAGCGCGACGCCGTTGTATGAGGTCGGGCAGTAGAATTGGGTGAAGGTGCCGTTCTTCACCGCCTTGTAGAAGCCGGCGAGGCTGATCGAATTGCCCGCGCCGTAATAATATTCGAGGCTGATGTCGGCCTGGTTGGCGGTCAGCGGCTTCAGCCGCGATTCGCCCTGCGCCACCGAAACGCTGGGGCGTGAACTGCTGGTCGAGGTGCTGATCGTGTCCGCCATTTGCGTCTGGCTGTTGAGCAGCGGGCGCACCAGCACCTTGGCGAGCGCGAGCCGCGCGACCAGCTTGGGGGTGAGGTCGAGCGCGAACGAGGCGCTCGGCAGGACGTTGCCGTAGTCCTGGACGACATGCTCCTGCCCGATCAGCGTCGCGCTGCTGTCGGTGCCGTTGGTGATGCTGGTCGTGACGTTCTGATGCGTGTGTTCATACCGCACGCCGATGTTGCCGCGCAGCCGCTTGCCGCCGATGTCGCCGTCGATGTTGAGCATGCCGTACACCGAGGGGATGTAGCGGTCGACGCGGTAGGTGTTCGGCCAGTCGCGTGTGTCGGGCACGGTGATGCCGTGCTGCGCGAGTACCGATTGCCACAATGGCGCGTTCACCGACAGGAACGTGCCGGGGACGCCCATCGCATTGCCGAGGAAATTGGTGACCGGCACGCCCGTGGTCGCCAGATCCGGGATATAGGCATATTCGGGGTAGGTGACGCGGTCGCTCACGTCGCCGTCGCGGTCATGGCGATAGGCGTCGGTCTGGAAGCTCTCGTGGTGATATTTCGCGCCGAACACCAGCGCCTTCACGCCATGCCAGCCGATGTCGCGCGTCACGTCGAGCTGCCCGGCGGTATCCTTGGCGGACTGGATGTGCGTGGCGCCGTCGAGGAACGCGAACCAGGTGCGGTTGGCGGTCGTGTAGGGCGCACCGCTGGTCACGCTCTGCGTGTTGAACTTGACGTTGCTCGGATCGGAAATGTCGAGCGTGCCGCCGCCGGCGAAATGGACCTCGTCGATCGACGCCCATTCATAGAGATGCGCGTCGCCCTGCGTATAATGGCCGACGCCGTGGATCTTCCAGCCTTCGGCCGGTTCCCAGTTGATCGTGCCGGTATAGGCCTGGCTCGCGAGGTTGCGCAGTTCGGGCTGGTCGTTGTTGTCGACGTTGAAGTCGCTGATCGAGATCTTGTCCGCGACACGGTTCGCGACGTGGTTGACCGTCACCGCCGATGTCGCCCAGCGGCCGAACACCAACTGGCGCGTGTCGTAGGTGGTGTGGTCCTTCGAATATTCGCCCTGCAACAGCACTTCGAAGTTCGAGGTCGGCTGCCACTGGATCGCGCCGCTCGCCATCAACTGCTCGGTATCGCGGTCGATGCGGCGGAAGCGCAGGTTGCCGGGAACATAGGCGTCGGGCAGCAGCACGCCGGGATCATACCAGTTCTTGATGAACAGATAATCGCCGCGGTCGCGCAGCTTCTGGAAGCCGACGTTGACCATCACGCCGAGCGTACCGCCCGCGAACTGGTTGACATAGGCGCCGCTGACCTTCGGCGTCACCCCGCCGCGATACTCCGAATCATAGCCTTTCACGCCGAGGATGAAGTGCGGGCCCTTGTAGCCCAGCGGCTTGACCGTATCGATGTTGACCGTGCCGGAAAGGCCGCCGGTGTCCATGTCGGCGGTCGGCGACTTGATGACCTGGATCGCGCTGGCGAGATCGGTCTGGATGATGTCGTAGCGGAAGCCGTCCTTGAAGTCGGCGCTGGCGAAGGTCTGCCCGTTGATCGTGGTGCGCGCATATTGCGCGCCCAGGCCGCGGATGCTGATCGTCGAGCCACGCCCGTTGATGTTCGACATCTGCACGCCGGCGATCCGCTGGATCGCCTCGGTGATGTTCTGCGCGGGGAACTTGCCGATATCCTCGGCGGAGATGCCGTCGGAGATGCGGATGTCGCGGCGCTTGGCGTCGGCGGCCGACCGGAGGCTCTCGCGAAAGCCGGTGACGGTGATGTCGGGGCCGACCGTCTCGTCGCTCTGCGCGCCCACGCCCGCCGGCGCTGTGACGTCCGCCGCTACCGCGCCGCCGGCCGGCACCGTCTGCGCGTCGGCGGGCGTGATCGCGGCGATCGCGGCGACGCAACTCGTCGCCAACAGCCATTCCCTCGCACCGATTGCCCGCTTGCCTGCTCGCATACCGTACATCGTCAAACCCCCTCTGCGTTATCGTCGGTTACGTGCGGCGCCCGGACCTTCCGCCCGTTTTCGCCCCACCGGAATCCTGCGGCTGTAATGCGAGTGTCACGGAGAAGTCTGCCGCCTGTCAAGCGGAAACAAAGACAAAAACATAACATTTAAAAGCGAAAACGCGAATTGGTATCGCAACCACGAGGAAAACAATCGCCCTATCAAGGCGATGGCCGGGTGCGGAACATATCCCGGCCGGGGCTGGGCTACGGCAGATCGGTACTGGGGGCAGGGGAATATGTCACCGAATCGCACAGAAAGTATCAACTATGTGAACGTCAGCGACGTAAAGTTACGATCGACGGCCCGTCGTTCGGCTGGGACTCGTTCGACGCCGTCCCGCAACGTCCGAAAATGGAATGGCGTGTCCACCCGAAGCCGAACGCTAAAAATACACATAAGATACCATTGTCATGACATCCGAACCATGCATAATGCCCCGCATGCCGGCTGCCGTCCCGAGGGGCGGGGCGTCTCCTTGGACGCGCGGCGCCGTTCCTGTCAGGCGGAGGTACTCAGTGAGCTTTCAGATGGCGGACCACGCCTCCGACGCGACAGTCGCCGCGACGCTGATGTATGCGGAGGCGGGCGAAGCCGGCGCCACGATCGCGCGTTTTCTGGATCGCAACCAAGCCACGCTCGCCACGCTTGGCGCGCGGCTGCGCAAGCTCGCCCCCGCGATCGTCGTCACCTGCGCGCGAGGATCGTCCGATCATGCGGCGACCTATGCGAAATACATGGTCGAAACGCTGCTCGGCACGCCCACCGCCTCGGCGGCCTTCTCGACGGTGTCGCTCTATGATGCGCGGCCCGCGCGGGCGGGCGCAGGCGTCTCCACGCTCTGCATCGCCATCTCGCAATCGGGCCGCAGCCCGGATCTGCTCGCGACGGTGGCGCGGCAACGCGCGTCGGGTGCGCTGGTCGTCGCGCTCGTCAATGACGAGGGCTCACCGTTGGCCGACGCGGCGGACGTCGTGCTGCCATTGTGCGCCGGCCCGGAGAAATCGGTCGCGGCGACCAAATCCTATATCGCCTCGCTCGCCGGCATCGCCGCGATCGTCGCCGCGTGGCGCGACGACGAGGCGCTGCGTGCGGATCTCGCCGCCCTGCCGGCGCTGGTCGATATCGCCTTCGCGCTCGATTGGTCATCGGTGACGCGCGGGTTGCAGGACGCGACCAATCTGTTCCTGGTCAGCCGTGGCTACGGCCTCGCGATCGCGCAGGAAGCGGCGCTCAAGCTCAAGGAAACCTGCGGGCTCCACGGCGAGGCGTTCAGCGCCGCCGAGGTTCGCCACGGTCCGATGGCGATCGTGCGCGCGGGCTTTCCGGTGATCGCCTTCGATACCGGCGGCATCGCCGGCGAGGATGTTCGCGCGCTCGCCGACACGTTCGCCGAACGCGACGCGCGGGTCTGGCTCGCCAGCAACGCGGAGACATCGCACGTGGGAATCGAACGGCTGCCCGCGCTCGCGGTATCACCGGAACTCGCGCCGATCGTGATGATCGCCAGCTTCTACCGCATGGTCAACGCGCTCGCGCTGGCGCGCGGCCATGATCCCGATCAGCCGCCCTATCTCGCCAAGGTGACGCGGACGCGATGAGCACGATCACGATCCACGGCGGCCACATTCTGGTCGGCGACGCAATCCTGTCCGACGCCACTTTCGTCCTGGCGGACGGGCGTCTGCGCGCGGTCGAGCCCGCCGGCGCGGGCGACATCGAGATTGACCTCGCCGGCGGCTGGCTGCTGCCCGGCTTCATCGACACGCAGGTCAATGGCGGCGGCGGGGTGCTGTTCAACAACGCGCTGACCGTCGACGGATTGGCGACGATCGCTGCCGCGCACGCGCGCTTCGGTACGACCGCTTTGTTGCCGACGCTCATCAGCGACACGCACGCGGCGATCGGCGCCGCGCTCGACGCGGTCGACGCGGCGATCCTGGCGGGGGTGCCGGGGATCGTCGGCGTCCATATCGAAGGGCCGTTCATCAGCGGCGCGCGCAAGGGCATCCACGATCCGTCGCTGATCCGCGCGCTCGATCGCGAGGTCATCGAGGCGCTGTGCGTGCCACGTCGCGGCGTCGTGATGATGACGCTGGCGCCCGAGATCGTGACGGCGCAGGACGTGTCGCGTCTCGTGGCGGCGGGCGTCATCCTCAGCGCGGGGCATACCGACGCGACCTATGAACAGGCGCGGGCGGGGTTCGCCGCCGGCATCACCGGCGTGACCCATCTCTACAATGCGATGTCGCCGCTGCTGCACCGCGCGCCCGGCGTCGTCGGCGCGGCCTTCACCGACGACCGGATCTGGTGCGGCCTGATCGCGGACGGTGTGCATGTCGCGCCCGCCGCGCTCGATGTCGCGCTCCGCGTCAAGGGCGCCGACCGGCTGATGCTCGTCACCGATGCGATGCCGAGCGTCGGCTCGGACGACGATTCGTTCCTGCTCAACGGCCGCCGGATGGTGGTGCGTGACGGGGTGTGCCAGGGCGACGACGGCACGCTCGCCGGCGCGCATCTCGATATGGCGCAGGCGGTTCGGACGATGCGTGCCGCGACCGGCGCCGACCTGCCGCTCGTGAGCCGGATGGCGAGCGCTTCGCCCGCCGCGTTCCTCGGCTTGGACCGTGAACGCGGCACGCTGGCGCCCGGCAAGCGCGCTGATTTCGTCGTGCTCGATGCCGATCTCCAACCGCTCCAGACCTGGATCGGCGGGGTGAAGGTCGCCGCCGAGCCGGTTGACGCGCACGCCCAGGGGGAATTGACCGGCCGATGACACGCCTGACGCTCGTCGCGCCGGTCGACGGCTGGCTCGTCCCGCTCGCCGACGTGGCCGATGCGGTGTTCGCCGACCGGCTGCTCGGCGACGGCGTTGCGATCGACCCGCTCGGTGACACGCTCCACGCGCCTGCGTCGGGGGTGATCGTCTCGGTCCACGAGGCTGGGCATGCGGTGACGTTGCGGCTGGACGCGGGGCCGGTGGTGTTGATGCACGTCGGGCTCGATACGGTACGCCTTGGCGGCGCCGGCTTCACGCCGCTGGTCCAGGCCGGCGACCGCGTCGACGTGGGCGCGCCGCTGCTCGCGGTCGATCTCGCCACGGTCGCGGCGGGCGCGAAGAGCCTCGTCACGCCGATCGTCGTGACCGAGGGCGACCACGCAATCACGTGGCGCGCCCCGCCGGGCCGGGTTCGTCGCGGCGATCCGCTGCTCGCGCTCGCCGCCGATCAACCCATCGGTAATGCCGGCGGCGGAGCCGACTTCGCACCATCCGCCACCCGCACGGTGCGCGTCCCGCTCGCGCACGGGCTGCACGCGCGGCCTTGTGCGAAGCTCGCCGATCTCGCGCGGAGCTTCGACGCCGAGGTGCGCGCGATCGAGGGTGACCGTGAGGCCCGGCTGCGCAGCCCCAGCGCGATGATGACGCTCGCCATCGCCCACGGCGACACGATCACCATCGCCGCTTCGGGCGCGGACGCGCGCGCCGCCGTCGATGCGCTGGTCGATCTGATCGCGACGGGCATGGGCGAGAGCAAGCCGCTCGCCGGCCCGGCGCCGGCCGCCCCAGTAGCCGCCGCGCCCCCGGTGCCGCAGCCGGAGGGCATCCTGACCGGTGTCGCCGCGTCGCCCGGCTTCGCGACCGGCATCGCCGCGCATCTCGTCCGCCCCGAACCGATCCTCGCCCGAACCGGCGAAGGCATCGCGGCCGAGCGTGCGCGTTTCGCGGACGCCCTCGCGGCGCTGGCCGTCGCGCTCGAAGCCGAGCGTGGCGCGGCCGGCCCCGAGCAGCGCGCCATCGTCGCCGCGCATCGCGCGCTGCTCGACGACGAAGACCTCATCGAGCGCACCCACGCCCGGATCGACGCGGGCGACAGCGCCGCCGTCGCCTGGCGAAGCGTCATGCGCGATCAGGCCGATGCGCTCCGCGCCGCGCCCGATCCGCACATCGCCGCGCGCGCCGACGATCTGATCGACGTCGAGGTGCAACTGCAATGGCGGCTCGCCGGTCAGGCTCCGCCCGATGTGGCGCTTCCCGCCGACGCGATCCTGCTCGCCGACGATCTCGTGCCGTCGCAGGTCGCGTCGCTCGATCCCGCGCGCGTCGCCGGCATCGTCACCGCGCGCGGCGGCCCGACCTCGCACGTCGCGATTATCGCCGCCAGTCGCGGCATCCCGGCGCTGGTCGCCGCCGGGCGGCGCGTACTCACGATCGCGGCGGGCACGCCGCTGGTGCTCGACACGGCGGCGGGCACGCTCACGGTCGATCCGGACACCGACGGGTGGCGACACGCGCAGGCCGAGGCGGCGGCCCGCGCCGCCCGCAAGGCGGCGGCGCGGACCGCCGCCATGCTCGAGGGCCGCACGCTGGACGGCACCCGCATCGAGGTGTCCGCGAACCTCGGCAAGCGCGCGGAAGCCGCGCCAGCCGTCGCCGGTGGCGCCGAGGGCTGCGGGTTGCTGCGCACCGAATTCCTGTTCCTCGATCGTGCCGTCGCGCCCGACGAGGACGAACAGGCGGCGGACTATGCCGCGATCGCCCGCGCGCTGGAGGGGCGCCCGCTGGTGATCCGCCTGCTCGACATCGGCGGCGACAAGCCGGCGCCCTATCTGCCGATCGCGCCCGAGGAGAATCCCGCGCTCGGCCTGCGCGGCATCCGCGTGGCGCTCGCCCATCCGGACATCCTCGCCGCGCAGATGCGCGCGGTGCTGCGCGCCAGCGAGGCGGGCGACGTCCGGGTGATGGCACCGATGATCGCCACGGTCGCGGAGCTGCGCGCGGTGCGTGCCGCGATGCAGGCGGAAAGCGCCGCGCTCGGCCTCGGCGCGGACATGCCGCTCGGCGTGATGGTCGAAACCCCGGCGGCGGCGGTGATGGCGGACGGACTCGCGGCGGAGTGCGATTTCCTGTCGATCGGCACCAACGACCTCACCCAATATGTGCTGGCGATGGATCGCGGCAACCCGGCGGTGGCCGGCAGCGTGGACGGGCTCGATCCGGCGGTGCTGCGCATGATCGACCTGTGCTGTCGCGGCGCCGCGACGCATGGCAAGCCGGTCGGCGTGTGCGGCGGTCTCGCCTCGGATCGCCTGGCCGTGCCGATCCTGATCGGGCTCGGCGTCACCAAGCTGTCCGCCGCGCCGGCGGCGGTCGCCGAGGTGAAGGCGCTGGTGCGCGGCGTCTCGCTCGATCGCTGCCGCGCGCTCGCGGCGGCGGTCTTGCACGTCTCGACCGCCGCCGAGGTCCGCTCACGCGCGTCCGCGCTGCTTGGGGAGTTGGGGCTGTGAAATCGACCTTGCAACATCTGCAAAGCCTCGGCCGCGCGCTGATGCTGCCGATCGCGGTGCTGCCGGTGGCGGCGTTGCTGCTGCGGCTTGGGCAGGCCGATATGCTCGGCCTCGATTTCGTCAGCGCGGCCGGCAACGCGATGTTCGCCAATCTCGGCCTGCTGTTCGCGATCGGTGTCGCTACCGGCTTCGCGCGCGACGGCAACGGGGCGGCGCCGCTCGCCGGCGTGGTCTGCTTCCTCATCGCCACCGAAGGCGCCAAGGCCTTGCTGGCGGTGCCACCCGGCGTGCTCGCGGGCGTGCCCGACGCGTCGCGCGCCGCCGTCATGGCCGGATGGCGCAGCGCGCAGATCGACCGGGTCGCGGTGCCGCTCGGCATTCTCTCGGGGATCGTCGGCGGGCTTGGTTACAATCGCTTCTCGGCGATCCGCCTGCCCGAATATCTGGCGTTCTTCGGTGGTCGCCGCTTCGTGCCGATCGTCAGTGGATTGGCCGGCCTCGTGCTCGCCGGTGTCGTCGGCGCGAGCTTCCCGGCGCTCGATCACGCGGTCAACACGGCCAGCACGGTGGCGCTGGCCAGCGGCGACATCGGCCTGTTCGTCTATGGGCTGCTCAACCGCCTGCTGCTGGTGACGGGGCTGCACCACATCCTCAACAACATCGCCTAGTTCGTACTGGGGGATTATCACGGCGTCACCGGGGATCTGCGCCGCTTCTTCGCCGGAGATCCGGGCGCGGGCGCGTTCATGAGCGGGTTCTTCCCGGTGATGATGTTCGGTCTGCCGGCCGCGTGCCTCGCCATGTACCACACCGCCCGGCCCGAACGCCGCAAGGCCACCGGCGGCATGTTGCTGAGCCTCGCGGCCACTTCGTTCCTCACCGGCGTGACCGAGCCGGTCGAGTTCAGCTTCATGTTCCTCGCGCCGGGCCTGTTCGTGCTCCATGCGGTGCTGACTGGCGCGGCGATGTCGCTGATGGCGATGCTCGGCGCGCACCTCGGCTTCGGCTTCTCGGCGGGGCTGTTCGATTTCGTGCTGAACTTCCCCAAGGCGCAGCGCCCGTGGCTGCTGCTGCCGGTCGGGCTGGCCTATGCGGTGATCTACTACGTCGCGTTCCGTTTCGCCATCGTCCGGTTCAACCTTCGCACCCCCGGGCGTGAGGACGAAGCCGCCGAGGATTTCGCGCCGGTCGCCGCGAGCGAGCGGGGCGGCGCCTTCCTCGCCGCAGTTGGTGGCGCGGACAATCTGCGCGAGATCGGCGCCTGCACGACGCGGCTCCGCCTGGTCGTGAACGATCAGAGCGCGGTCGATGAGGCGGCGTTGCGCCGGTTGGGCGCCAAGGGCTTCGTGCGGCCCGCGCCACAGGCGCTGCAAGTCGTGCTCGGCCCGCAGGCGGACCAGATCGCGGTGGAGATGCGCGCCGCCGCCGGGCGCTCCGCCGGCTCGGTCGCGGCGCCCCCGCGCCCCTCCGAGCGCCCGGTCGATCCGGCGCGGATGCCGTCCGCGCTGGTCGTCGCGCTCGGCGGAGCGGATGTCGTGCGGCGCGCGCGGGCGATCGACGGGCGGCTGTTGCTCGGTGCGGCGGCGGCCCCGGATGAAGCCGCGCTCGGCGAACTCGGCGCGCGCGGCGTCGTGCAGGTGCGGGGCGGGTGGCAGGTGCTGTTCGCGCCGGCGGAGCTGCGCGGCTGGCTCGGCGACTGACGCCGCCTAGATGTGATGCAGTTCGGCGACCAGATCGTAGGCGTCGCCGCGATAATAGGAATGCGTCACCTCGATGATCCGCCCGTCGGCGGCGAACGCGCGGCGCTCGATCAGCAGGCCGGGATCGCCCGGCTGGATGCCGAGCAGCGCCGCCTGTTCCGGCTCGAACCCGATCGCGCGCACCCGCTGCAACGCGCGCACCGGGCGATTGCCATGCGCCTCGAGCGCGCCGTAAAGCGATGACTCGACATCATCGGGCCCGTTCAGCCCCCAGCCGGGCACGGCGGCATATTCGATCGCCATCGTCTCCCCGTCGGCGAAACGGATGCGCTGGAAGCGGTACACGGGCGATCCCGGTGACAGCCCGAGCGCCAGCGCTTCCTCCGGCGTGACCGACCCTTCCGAACGGTCGATCCATTCGCTCGACGGCCGGCGCCCGCGCGCCAGCATGTCCTCGGTGAAGGAGGACAGCATCGAAAAGCTCTTCTCGACCCGGCCCGGCTCCTTGTCGGCCGGCGCATCCGCCACGAAGGTGCCCGCGCCACGCCGCCGTTCGAGCAGCCCGTCGTTGACCAGGGCTTCCATCGCCTTGCGGATCGTCACGCGCGAGAGCTGGAACTCGTCGCACAATTCCCGCTCGCTGGGCAGCGCCGCTCCGGCCGGCAGCCGTCGCGTCTCGATCGCGGTACGGATCAGCTTCTGCAGCCACAAATAGCGCGGCCCGCTTTCGGCCGTGCCGGCGATGTCGAGAAGATCAATGAAAGACATGTCGAAGCCAGCTAACATTGTCGAAGCCGCGTGTCATCGCTGTCGCGTCACCAGACGCTCACGCCCCGGCTGAGGCCGGCTGCCTCGCCCGCATCGGCTTCGAGCAGCAGCGTCACCACCCGCTCCTGGTCGCCAGCGGGCAGGGGGACGACGATCGGCGCTTCCGCCCGGTCGGCCTTGGTCGCGAGCCTCACACCGTCGACCCACAGTTCGGCGCGGCCGATCACCCCCGCCAGCCGCAGCGTGCCGCCATGCGCGGCGACCGCACGGCGGGGCACGAACCGGCCCTGGATCAGCGTGAAGCCATGCGCTGCCGGCGCCTCCTCCAGCCGCCCGGTGCGTACGTAGCCCAAGCCCCGCCATTGCTGCGCCGGGTAGATTTCGCGCGCGTCGGGCGCCTGCGCGGCGAAGGGCGTTCGCCGCCATTCGGTGAGGTGGTGGACGGCGGGGATTGCGGTGACCTCGCGCGCCCGCGCGGCCACCAGCGGGAAGGCCGCGCGCGCCGGAGGCAATCCCGCCACGCGCGCGGTCAGCACGAGCTGCTTCGCGCCCGCGGACGGGCGCACCAGCACCTGCGCGAAGCCGGCGAACAGCTTGCGGGCGTTGCCCTGCTCGGGATCATGGTCGTTGGGGTCGCCGTTGCCGACGCCGATGATCTCGCCGCCTTCGATCGCGAACGTGACCCGGTCGGTCGCGGTCGGCACATGGCGGCCGGCGGCGTCGAGCAGATCGACGCTGATCGGCTGCACGTCGTCGCCGTCGCCCAGCATCATCGGCCGGTCGGCGGTCAGCCGCAGCGCCGCCGGCGGCCCGGCGGTCTCCACCGCGAACCGCACGACTTCGCGGCCGCCGGTATAGCCGACCGCCTCCAGTTTGCCGGGCGCGAACGGCACCTGCCACTCCGGCGTGACGAACGGCTTGCGCGCCTGCCGTCCGAGCGGCTTTCCATTGAGGAACAGAGCGACCTCATCGACATTGCCCGGCGTGATGACCCGGATCGGCTGGCCCTCGCGCCCGGCCCAGTTCCAATGCGGCCCAATCGCGAGCACGGGCGCGTCGTCGGTCCACTGCGCGCGCCGCAGATGATACGCCATCTTGGCGAAACCGCACAGATCGAGGATGCCGAACGAACTCGATGCCGCCGGCCACGGCAGCGGCGTCGGCTCGCCATGATAATCGAACCCCGTCCATACGAAGGTCGCGGCGATGAACGGCCGGCTGCCGATCATTTGCCAGCTCTCGTGATGCGTCAGCCCCCATTCGGGCGCCTCGCTGTCGTAGGAGGTCAGCACGTTGCGCTGCGTGTCGGTCGCCCATTCGCCGCGCGTCATCACCGCGCTGGTATCCTCGGTGCTGATGAGCGGGCGTTCGGGGTGCGCCGCATGATAGCGGTCGTACCAATCGTGCTTGTAGTTGAAGCCGACGACATCGACCGCATCGGCGCCGTTTTTCGGCGTGAACATGCCGTCGTTCATCGCGGCGGTGATCGGCCGCGTGTCATCCAGCGCCCGGATCGCGCCGGCGAGGCGGCGCACCATCTCATAACCCTGCTCGGTGCCCTGCATCGGCTCTTCGTTGAGCACCGACCAAAGGATCACGCTCGGCCGGTTGCGGTCGCGCCGCACCATCCAGGTGACGTGGGCGAGATAGTCGGGGCTGGGGTCGAAATGGCGGTTCTCGTCCATCACCATCATGCCGAGCCGGTCGCACGCGTCGAGCAGCGCGGCCGCGGGCGCCGCATGCGCGAAGCGGATCGCATTGGCGCCGATCTGCTTGAGGCGCCGCACCCGCCATTCGAGCAAGGCGGCGGGAATGCCCACGCCGACGCCGGCATGGTCGTGGTGGATGCAGACGCCCTTGATCTTGAGGGGCTTGCCGTTGAGGTGAAAGCCGGTCGCCGGATCGAAGCGGGTGGTGCGGAAGCCGAGTTCGGTACGCCGGCTGTCGATCACCGTCCCGTCCCGCACCAGCCGCGTTTGTAGCGCGTACAGCGTCGGCGTGTCGGGCGACCACAGAATCGGCTTCGCCAGCGAAAGCGTCATGCGCGCGGTGCCCGTGTCGAGCGGCGCCGCGCCGGCGGGCACGCTCGCCCGCGCGACGGTGCGGCCCTCGGCGTCCTGCAAGATGGCTTCGACCGTCGCGTCGCTGGCCGCCGCGCCGGCATTGTTGATCGTCACCGCGATTGGCACGCGCCATGTGCCGTCGGGCTGGGCGCGCGGCGTCGCGTGGACGCCGTCGGTCACGATATGCAGCGCCGGCCGCACCGCCAGCCAGCATTCGCGGTACAGCCCGGCGCCCTCATACCACCAGCCCTCCATGACATCGCCATCGACGCGGATCGCGATCGTGTTCGGCTCGTCGCCGAAGCGCGCGTAGGGGGTGACGTCGATATTCTGCTGGACATAGCCCGACAGGCTGTGCGCGACGGGAATGCCGTTGAACCAGACGGTGGCAGTGTTGGCCATGCCGCCGAGTTGCAGTTCGAGATACTGGCCATGCCATTCCCGGGGGAACACGACATAGCGGCGATACCAGCCGATCCCGCGCCGCCGATAGCCGAAGGCGTCGTTCTGGTCGGATTCGATCGGATGCGCGATCGCCCAATCGTGCGGCAGGCGGACCGGGCTCCAGTCCGAATCGTCATAATCGACGCCGGCGGCGCCTTGCGCGTTTCCCGCCTTGGTCGCGGCATAGGTCTGGTCGTTGCCGCGTACGGCGGGGAAGGGCAGGTCGCCTTCGTGGAACAGCCAGCCGTGGTTGAACGCGTACAGGCTGGGGTCGGCCGGCGGCACGGGGGCGGGGAGGTAGCCAAGCGGGATCGGCATGTCCGGCGACAGCGGAGGCAGGGGCGCGGACTCGCCCCTGGCGAAGGCGGGCGGAACCGTCGCCACCGCCAGCGCGGACGAGCCGATGAACGTGCGGCGATCTAGCATCGGGCCTCCTAGAAATACATCTATAAGGCCAAAAAGATACATTGTTTGGCGGGCGGCTCAAGTCCCGAAAGACATCGCCGCCACGCCCGCGCGAACGTCCCGGCGGGGCGCGCCCACGCGGACGCGCCCCGCACGGCTCACGCGCGCACGAGGTATGCGTTACGCAGCTTGACCAGATCCGCGGCGGAGAGCCCCAATTCGTCGCGGAAATAGCCCTTCGCTCCGTCCTTGTGCCCATCGACGACGGCCAGCGCCGCTTCGATATAGGCGGCATCGGCGGCCATCAGCGGCTTGGCCGTCTCCGGCGGAAGCCCGGCGAGCGGGTTGGCCGGGTTCGGCGTGCCCTTGGTCAGCGCGCTCGCGTCGAGATAGCGGTTGGTGAGCAGATAATCCGCGATCACGTCCTTGCGCGGCACGCCGAGCGCGGTCAACAGCAGCGCCGCCGCGATGCCGGTCCGGTCCTTGCCCGCCGAACAGTTGAACGCGAGCGGGGCATGGCCCGCGAGCAACTCGGCGAACATGCGGCGATACTGACCGTTGAACTGGCCGAGCATCGCCGGATACGCCTTGGTCATCGCCGCGCGGACCTGTTCGGGCGTCCAGCTCTTCGGGCTGCCGGCAGGCAGGAAGCGCATGTCGAGATCATAATCGTCGCTGAGCACGCGCGGCGCGCCCGCCGCCGGCCAGGTGACCGGCTCCGCCGCCCGCTCGCGCCGATCGCGGAAGTCGCACACCACGCGGATGCCGCGCGCTTCGAGCGACCGGTAATCCGCCTCGGTCAGCCCGTGCATCGAGCCCGAGCGGAACAGCACGCCCCATTTCACGCTGCGGCCATCGGCGGTGCGATAGCCGCCGAGGTCGCGGAAATTGCGGCCGCCTTGCAGCGGCAGCAGGCGCTCGTGCGCCGCTGCCGCCACGGGGCCGGTCCGGGCGAACAGCCAGGGCGCCGCCGGCACGCCCGCCGCGAGCGACAGGGCCAAAACCGGCGCGGCGATACGCCGAATGGGGTTGGAAAGACGCATCATCGTTGCTCCCTGGCCGGCGATCATCAGAACTTCACCTGCACCTGGCCGCCGAAGGTGCGTGGTTCGTTGAAGAAGCCGTTCATGCCGCTGGTCGGGCTGAGCGCCTTGTAGAACATGTGCTGTTCGTCGAACAGGTTGCGCACCCAGAAGGAGAGCGAGACCTTCGCGCCGGTATCGGCCATGTCGATATCGGCGAGCGCGATGTTGCCGTTGAACACGGTCGCCTTCTCGCCCTTGGGCTGGGGCACGTTGCCCGCCGCGCCGACACCCAGATACACCGGATCGTTGGCGTTGGAGTAGAAGCCCGAGTCGAAATTGCCGTCGAGATGCGCGCGCACGGTGAAGCCGTCCATCGGCAGCTCGTAATCGACCGCGACGCTGCCCGAATGCTCGGGCGTGTAGGTCTGGTAGATCGGCACCGCGATCGTGCTGAGGTTGCCCGCCGCGTTCGGATAGGGGTTCACCGTCGCCGGGATGCGTACATAGTTATAGGCGTAGGAACCCGTCAGCGTCAGGCCGCGCACCGGCAGCAGCGTGAGTTCCGCCTCGACGCCGTGCAGGCCACCGGTGCCCGGCGCGTTGATCGTCGAGGTGGTGGTGCGGTTGGTGCGCACGCCGCCGGTTTCGTACGGGCGGCTGAAATCGACCTGTATGTCCTTGTAGCTGCCGGCATAGGCGGCGACGTTGAAGCGCGCGTGGCGGTCGAAGAATTCGGTCTTCGCGCCGATCTCGAACATCGAGACCGTCTCGGGGTTGAACTCGTCATATTCCTGCGAGCGCGAATTGGCGCCGCCCGATTTGTAGCCCGTGCTCCACTTGCCGTAGAGCATCACCCCCTGCGCGACGTCGACCGCGGCGTTGATCATCGGGTCGACCCGCGACCAGCTATGGTCGAGGTGGATCGCGCCCGACACGCCGTTACGGTCGACTGGCAGCGCGTTGTTCACGGTCAGCAGCTTGCCGTGCTTGATGTCGCGGGTCCAGCGCAGCCCGCCGGTGATGTGGATCGCGTCGTCGAGCAGCGGCGGCGTGTAGGTACCCTGGCCGAACACGCCCATGCTGGTGGTCTGGACGTAGCTGGCGCGATCGATCGACTGCTTGGTGTAATCGTTGAAGGCCGGCCCCGACAGGAGCGTGTAGGCGCTGCCGGCGGCGTTGGTGAACTGGTTGGTGTTGAACGCCTGCGCATTGTCCTGGACGTGCTCCTGATAATAGAGCGCGCCGACCACATATTTGAAGCCCGGCAGATCGCCGATCGCCTGCACTTCCTGGCTGAACTGGTTCTGGCGGAACTGCGCGAGGCTGTAGCGGGAGAAGCCGATGCCGGTGAAATTTCCGGTCGGGTTCGCGGCGGAGAGCGCCACCGACATCGTCGTCGCCGCCGAGCCGTTGTCATACTGGCTCTGCGTCAGTTCGCGGTAGGCGGTGATCGACTTGACCAACAGGCTCGGCGCGAGCTTGTATTCGAGTGTCAGGCGGTGGCCGTCGGTGCGGCCGACGCTCGGCTGCTCGGGTACGCCGACATTGGCGACGCTGGCGCGAGTCGACTGGATCGTGCCGAGCGCCGCCTGCTTATTGGTGCCGGGCGCGACCAGTTGCAGGTACAGCGAGGTCGAGGCATCGTACGATGTGTCATACGAATAGTCCGCGCTGAACGCGTCGCTCGGCTGCCACAAGGCTTCGACGTGCGCGCCGTGCTTGTCGTAGAAGTTGAAGCCATAGGCGCCTTGCAGCGGGTTCTTCACCAGCGGGTCGCGATGCGCGACGACACCGTCGAGCTTGATGCTGATGTTGTGGAATTCGGGCAGGTCGACGTGCAGTTCGCCCTTGTAGCTGCCGTAATTTCCGGCGCCGGCGAGTGCGTTGACGTGGAATTCGCCGGTCGGCTTCTTTGTGGTGATGTTGACCGCGCCGCCCTCGGTATTACGGCCGAACAACGTGCCCTGCGGCCCCTTCAGCACTTCGATGCTGTTGACGTCGAACAGCGCCGTGCCCAGGCCCTGCGCGCGGCCCATGTACACGCCGTCGATATAGACGCCGACGCCCTGGTCACGCGCCGGCTGGTTGCCGTCCGAAAGCACGCCGACGCCGCGGATGTTCACGATCAGCGCCGAATTGCGCGAATAGAAGGGCGCGACCTTGAGCGACGGGATCGCGCCGTCGCCGAGATCGACCAGCGAGACGACATGGCGGTCCTGCAGGCCCTGATCGCTGATGACCGAGATCGAGATCGGCGTCTTCTGGAGGCTTTCCGGGCGCTTCTGCGCGGTGACGACGATGTCGGCGAGGCCCTGCGTATCGCTCGCGTCGGCCGGCGCGGCGGCGGGCGCGGGCTCCTCGGCGAAGGCGGGCGTGGCGGCGAGGCTCAGGCAGAGCGCGGTCGCGGCCAGCAGGCGGCGCGACGAAGACGGCGAATACGGCAACATGGATCAGTCCCCCCAGGATCAGTTCGGGCGCGCTCTGGGTGCGGGGTGTTTCGGTGCCGTGACGTTTCGATCACAGAATTATATTTTGACGCAATGCAGCAATGTCCGGCCCCCGCGCGGCCTCTCCCGCCCATGCCGCCGGCGCGGGGCGCGGCAATCGCGACGCGGCAAGCCTATCGCCACACCGCCGATTTCGGCTATCGCTACCGGCGGCCTCGGCGGTGCCGGCGGCCGATTCCCGGGGGAAGGGCGTGATGAGGCCGAGTGTTGGGATTGCCGTTCTTGCGAGACCTTGGCGAAGCGCCGAGCCCCGTCCGGCGTCCATCGCTCGACCCGCCCTCACGCCGTTCACGTCGCGGAACGGCAGCGCCCGCGCGCCATCCGGGCGGTCGATAGATCCGGTACGATCCGGCGGCTTTGGCAACGGCCTCGCTTTCGCGGCCTTGTCGGCGCTCGCGTGCGCGGCCAGCGCGCAACAGCCCGCGCCGCCTGCCGCCGCGCCGCGCCAGCCGCTCGCCACGATCGTCGCCGAGCCGGTCGCGATGATGATCGCGGCGTGCGACCAGAACGGCGATGCGATCGTCAGCCGCGCGGAACTCGCCGCGTGCGTGGCGCACAGTTTTGCGAGCGCGGACAGCGCCCATAAGGGGTCGATCGGCTATATCGACTATGGCGACTGGGCGCTGAAATGGCTGGGGGACGCCAACGCCCTGCCGAGCCCGTTCGAGGTCGACGGCGATGGCGACAACCGGGTCACGCTCGCCGAACTGCAGGCGCGTTTCGATGCGATCTTCACCCGGCTCGATCGTGATCGCGACGGCAATCTCACCCGTGCCGAACTGCTCACGATCCGCAGCGGCGTCGGCGCCGGCGACCGCCCGCCGGGCAAGCGCAGCAAGCGGCGCGGGGGGGCGGACGCATCGTGACCGGGATGCTCCAGCCCGGCGGCGCCCGGCCCGCGCGCTATGCTCTCGCGATCTTCGATTTCGACGGCACGCTCGCCGATAGCGGCGACTGGTTCCTGTCGATCGCCGATGAACTCGCCGACCGTTTCAAGTTCCGCCGCGTCCCGCCCGGCGAGGTCGAATCGCTGCGCGGCCGCACCACGCGCGAGGTGATCCGCCACCTCGGCATTCCGCGCTGGAAGCTGCCGGCGATCGGCCGCTATGTCCACGCGAAGCTCGCCACGCAGATCGACCGGATCGCGCTGTTCGACGGCGTCAAGGACGTGATCCACACGCTCGCCGACGCGGGCGTCCGGATCGCGGTGGTCACCTCCAATTCCGAAGACAATGCCCGCGCCGTGCTCGGCTCGCTCGCCGCGCGCATCGAGATGTTCGAATGCGGCGCGTCGCTGTTCGGCAAGGCGCCACGTTATCGCAAGGTACTGCGGCGGATGCGGATTTCGCGCGAAGCCACCTTGTCGATCGGTGACGAGACTCGTGACATCGCCGCCGCGAGGAAGGTCGGTATCACGGCGGGCGCGGTGCTGTGGGGCTATGCCAACCGCGAGGTGCTGCTGCGCTGCGAACCCGACATGGTGTTCGAACACCCGCGCGAGGTGCTCGAGGAATTTTTCGGAATCGCCGTCGAATAGTTGACTGGGTCAAGTTTTCTGGCAGCATCGCGGCATGGACGAAACCCTGCTTGCGCTGCGCGCCTTCAACCGCTTCCACACCCAGTTCGTCGTCGGTCTCGACGCGCACTATCTGGGCATGCCGCTGACACTGACCGAGGCGCGGTTGCTATATGAGATCGGCACGCGCGGCGAAGCGCTCGCGGTCGATCTGCAAGACTTCCTCGCGCTCGATCCCGGCTACGCCAGCCGGCTGCTGCGCCGCTTCCAGGCCGAAGGTTGGATCGTGCGCGGCCGCGGCAGCGATGCGCGGCGCCGGCCGGTGGCGTTGAGCGAGGCGGGCCAGGCGCTCCTCGCCGATCTCGATTCACGCCAGCGCGCGGTGCTGGAGACGCGCCTCGCGCCGCTGGGCGAAGCCGACCGGCGCGCGCTGGTCGGCGCGCTCGATACCGCACGCGGCCTGCTCTCGGGCGAAGCGCGCGCCGGCTACACCATTCGCACGCACCGTCCCGGCGACATGGGCATGATAGCCGCGCGCCAGGCGATCCTCTATGCCGAACAGTTCGGCTGGGGCGCGCCGATGGAGGCGCTGCTCGGCGAGGTCACGGCCGCGTTCCTGCGCGGCTTTGATCCGGCCCGCGAACGCTGCTGGATCGCCGAATGCGGCGGCGCGATCGCCGGTTCGATCTTCGCGGCCGACGGTGGCGACGGCATCGCCAGGCTGCGCCTGCTGTATGTCGAGCCACGCGCGCGCGGACTCGGCATCGCCAACGATCTCGTGGAGCGCTGCATCGCCTTCGCGCGGGAGGCGGGCTACACCCGCATGACGTTGTGGACGCACACCATCCTCGAAAGCGCGCGCCGCATCTATGCCGCGCACGGCTTTCGCATCACCGCGACCGCGACCCACAGCGATTTCGGCGAACCCGTCCAGGGCGAGACGTGGGAGCTGACGCTGTAAACCCACCATCCGCTCGGGACGGGCCGCGCGTTACCGCGGATTGGCCTCCAGCCAGGCGATCACCTTGTCCGGTGCGCTTTCGCCATAGGGGTCTTCGTCGAGACCCTGGTCGTTGATCCCGGGTTCCTCGAACCAGGCGACGATCTCCCCATCCTCGACCACCATCGCATAGCGCCAGCTCCGCTCGCCGAAGCCGAGATGGTCCTTGCGGATCAGCATGCCCATCCGCCGCGTGAAATCGCCCGAGCCGTCGGGCAGCAGCTTCACCTTCTCCACGCCGAGGTGGCGGCCCCACTGGTACATCACGAACGCGTCGTTGACCGAGATGCAACAGACCTCGTCCGCGCCGAGCGCCTTCAGCCGGTCATACTCGCGCTCGAAGGCGGGGCATTGCTCGGTCGAGCAGGTCGGCGTGAAGGCGCCGGGCAGGCTGAACACCACCGTGCGCTTGCCCGCGAACAGATCGCGGGTGGCGACGTCCTGCCAGCGGAACGGGTTAGGGCCGCCGACGCTCTCGTCGCGCACGCGCGTTTTCAGCGTGACTTCGGGGATGGTCCGTCCAAGCATTGAAATCTCCTTCAGGCGAGCATCGCGTCGACCCATTCGGGCACCAGCTTAGTCGCCGGGCCGAGCCGTGTCGCGGCGAAATAGCCACTCCCGGCCGAGGCTTCCAGATTGAGTTCGAGCGTGTCGGCGCCATAGCGGCTCGCCAATCGCACGAACCCCGCCGCCGGATAGACCGCGCCCGAGGTGCCGATCGAGACGAACAGATCGGCCTCCGCCAGCGCCTGTTCGATCCGCTCCATCTGATACGGCATCTCGCCGAAGAACACGATGTCGGGGCGCAGCGCGGGCGCGTCGCAGTTCGGGCAGGGCGCGCCCGGCGGCAGCGCGTCGCTCCATTCGGTACGCACCCCGCACAGCGCGCACAGCGCCGAGCGCAGCTCGCCATGCATGTGGAGCACCCGCGTCGCCCCGGCGCGCTCGTGCAGGTCATCGACATTCTGCGTGACGATCAGCAGGTCGCCAGGCCATTCGGCGTCGAGCCGCGCCAGCGCGACATGCGCGGCATTGGGCGTGGCCGCCGCGAGCGCGGCGCGCCGCGCGTCGTAGAAGCGGTGAACCAGCTCGGGATCACGCGCGAGCGCCTCGGGCGTGCAGACATCCTCGACGCGGTGCCCCTCCCACAACCCGCCCGGCCCCCGAAAAGTCGCGAGCCCGCTCTCGGCGGAGATGCCGGCGCCGGTGAGGATCACGAGGTCGCGAATGTCGGACATGGTGCACACCCTACACGGCTAAGCCGTTGAAAGGAAGCATTTATGGTGAAGTATCAGAAGGATGAAAACGGAGCAATAGGGAGCATTTCGGAGGGTCCAGATGGCTATTTGAGAGCCGAGTCGCCGCCACTTTCGGGGACGTCCACCGGCAACGAAAGTGTCCGCCTCGACGGCAATATCGCTCGGCGCCGTGCTCCCAAAAATCCGATGATTTACTGGGACACGGACCTGCCTGGATTCGGACTGCGATGCCGAATTTCGGGACACAAGACCTGGGTATTACGGCATCGAGAACGCGGCAATGCCAGGTTCGAAACTTTGGGCTCAACAGCCACAATGGATGTCCGGCAGGCCCGTCGCAAAGCACTCAAAATTCTTCGATCGAGCGCACTCGACGGACTACCCCAAAGGCCCGTCGCGAGGCCCAGCGCGGGGCTGACGTTCGAGCAGTTTTTCCCGGAATTCATGCAGTGCATGGTGGGCTGGAAAGCCAGCACCGCGAAACGAAACGCATGGGCGATCAAGGCGCATATTCTGCCGTCATTCGGTGCGCTTCCAGTCGCGCAAATGACCCGTGCCGACATCGTGAAATGGCGCGACGCGATGGGTCAGAAGCCTGCCGCATTTAATCGGTCCGTGCCGGTACTGGCGTCCATGTTCAAGATGGCCGAAACGCTCGGTTATCGGCTCGCCGGTTCCAATCCTTGCAAGGGCATTGCCCGCTACAGGCGCAAGCTCCCGGAACGCTATCTCAGCGGATCGGAGTATCGCACATTGGCTTCGGTCTTGAAGGCGGCACAAGCCGAGATGCACGAGGCGGTGAGCATCATCCGGCTGTTGATGTACACGGGTGCGCGGCGACAGGAGATCGCGGGTTTGCGATGGGAGTGGATCAAGCCGCCACGTATTTTCCTGCCGGACAGCAAGACCGGCGCGAAGGTGATCTATCTCAGCGCACCCGCCCGCAAGATCCTCGACGACCTTCGCGGCGAACGGATTTCTGGCCTGGTTTTCCCCGGCAGGCGAAATCCAAGGGACCCGTTTAACCCGGACCCGGCATGGTCCAAGCTGCGCGCGCGCGCCGGCCTGACGGACGTGCGGTTGCATGATCTGCGACACAGTTTCGCGTCGCTTGCGATCCGCAATGGCGTCTCGCTGTCGGCGGTCGGCAAGCTCCTTGGCCATGCTCTTCCTGAATCTACCGCGCGCTACGCGCATCTAGCGGACGACGCGGTCTCCGAGTCCGCGGCGCGGGTGTGCGCGTCCATTGCCGACAAGATGGAGCTCGGGCTGTGAACGCGCGCACGCTCCGCGACATCGTCGCTCTGGAACTCGCCACGGCGAACCTGCCACCTACTGACGTCCGGCCCGTGCACAGGTGCCGGCTGACACAATGGTCCAGTGAGTTGCCCGGATTTGGCATGCGATCCTATGCGAGCGGGCGCCGAATCTATGTCGTCCAGGCACAGATGGGCGGTCGCACCCGAACCGTCACGATCGGCGATGCGCGCGTGATCTCGCGCGCGCAAGGGCTCGATGTCGCGCGGCGCGTCCTCGTGCGCGCCCAGGTCGGTGAGAACCCAGCCGACGTGCTTATGAGCACCCGTCGCGTCCCGCGCTTCGACGCGTTCCTCTCGGAATTCTGGGACAAGGTGTCGCCGCGCTGGAAGCCGTCGACGCTCGACCGCAACATCTATTATCGCAGGCACCTCGAACGCGCCTTCGCCCGGTGCTTCCTCGACAAGATCGAGCCGGCGGACGTTGCGCGTTGGTTCGCCGCGCTCTCTGCGAAGTCGGGACCCGCTGCGGCCAACCGCTCGCTTCAGTTGCTCAGTGAGCTGTTCAACAAAGCCGATGCATGGGGTGTCATCCCGGCGAATTCGAATCCCTGCACCCAGATAAGGCGCAACCCAACGCGCAAACACGAGTGTATGCTGTCCGACGCAGAGTTTTCGCGATTCGGATCTGCGCTGGCTGACCTACGCGTGTCGGCGCCGATGGAGACAGATGCGATCCGGCTGATCGCGTTGACCGGGTGCCGCAAGGGTGAGATTTGCGGCCTGGACTGGAGCGAGGTGAGGGGGCGTCGCCTTCTGCTCCACGATGCGAAAACCGGGCCTCGCACGGTGTGGCTGGGTACGGCAGCGGCTGAGCTGCTGGAGCGGATGCCTCGCCATGCGGACCTTTCTTCGGTGTTCTGGATCGAGGACAAGCCGTTGACCGTGGCGCGCATCGACGGTGTCTATCGGCGCGCCCGTTTGGCGGCAGGCTTGGCGCATGTCCGCATGCATGATCTTCGCCACAGCTTCGCGAGCCACGCCGCCGCCATGTCCGAGACGCTGCCGATGATCAGCAAGTTGCTCGGGCATTCGAGCGTGAAAATGACGGCGCGCTATGCGCATCTGTCGGACGGTGCCGCTATCGAGGATAACGAGCGTATTGGTCGATTGATCAGCAAGCTGCTGGAGGTTTCTTGACGACCGAATGCCGCGAGATTTTAGCCTATATGGCCACGAGTAGGGGGGCGTGGGCGGTCCTTGTCACGTCCGCTGAACGCAAATCTCGCCGATTGCGCCATCGGCGGCGTCCATTTGCATCATCTATGACGGAGGACGGCAACTTTGCCGCCATTGGCGCGCCACATGTCGAACGACAGCTCTGGCAGGAAGGCGACAATCAACCTTCGCTCGACCTGCATTGCACAGCAACTGAAGATGAGCTGGTATCTGTATCGCCATCCATGCTCACGTGCTCGCCGAGCGAATGAACGCGCCCTGACTATCCCAAGGAGCGGTTGCGCATCGCCCAGCGCGCGACCATCAGCACCGCCACCGTGGCAAGGCCCGCAGCCAACCGATCCGCACGCCAACGCCGCCCCAGCCGAGCCAGAAGCCGAGCACCACCGCCGTTCCCAGCCTGACGATCCAGTAACCGATCAACGCGAGCAGCATTGGCACGAATGTGTCGTGTCAGCCGCGCGCCCGTCCCGCTCGACCAACCCGAGGCATCCGGCCGAAAGCGTAGAAACGAGTGCCAGCTCGCTGGGGTCGGCTTGTTCGTTACGATGTGGACAAGACGCTTTTGCCCGTCGCGAATGTTGGAAACGGGCCCGACAGTGAACCGCTCGCTCCATTCGTATGACCAGCCGAGTACCGCGTGCGTGCGCGTGTGCGGCGTGGATGGTTACCGCCGCTTCGCCGGAGGAACCGAGGGTGATGGCCAAATTCCTGTTTGGGTGTGCATACAAAAGGTCCTAACCATTTCGTGTCGGAACTCGTCGCGGGGCAATCAGCTCCGCGGCGTTAAAACACCTTGCGTCAATGCCGACAAGGGCAACACGAGCGTTTGCCCGGCAAGGCTATCAAGGGCTATAGTGGCCATACCATCGTTGATGGCCGAAACATTGCCATGCCAAAGCAGGCCCTGGTTGTGCCGGTGCAGAAAAACATCGTCGCCAACAGCAGCGTCGGAAAATCCGCCAGCAGAGGTGATGCAGCCGATCGGCACTTCGATGCCCTGGCCGCTCCCCTCAACCTCTATCGAGGCGTCAAGGTCGCCAGAAATCACGTCCTTCAAGACGGTTGCTGGTCGCGGCGCTCCGCCGCACAGATATGTCACGGCATCACCGGCACGATACATAGCCACGAGAGTTTCTCCTATTGGTCGGGAGTGGTTGAAGAGGCCTTCCAAGCATTCTTCCCGGCATCGAATGACGCCGACAACGCCGTCTGCGCTGCGGCGTTGCCCGCAGTCAGCCGAACCCAGTCGCCGACTATGACGTTGGAGACGGAGGTGAGCGTCGCCTTGAATGCAGCTTCACGTGCCTCTGCTACCGCCAGTTCGATGTCCGCGGTCATGGCGGGCGACGGAGTCGTGGCGCTTGGTTCGCCTGCGCCCCCAGCCCGGATGGGCATGCCATATGCCTCAGCGACGAGCTTTACTGCCGCGACGCCGGCCTTGCTCACCATGTCCGCAGTGCTACGACCGTCAAAAGTGAACCCTTTGACGGTGAAGTCGGCAGCTGAATTGAGCTTGATCACGATATCGTTTGACCCGAACGTGCCCTTGCCGCGCGCGACGTTGAAGCGCGTTTGCCAAGCCTCCTTGGGGGCACTCGCGACGTAATAGGCTTCGGAAAGATCGGTGAGCGCGATACCATTGCCGAGAATTGTCGGCGGAGGGGAAGCAAGGCTAGCCGTCGCGTCAGAAACTTCCGACGCAATCGCTGGCGCGATTCTTTGCAGCAACCCTGACGCAAGCTGGCTCGTCGCCGTGAGGACAGCAGGCCCATCTCTGCCCCCGGCAATGAACTGGCATCTCTGTTGATCCGTCAAAAATATACGTGCCTGCTGTTCATAGTCTGCAGCATGTCGATCCAGGGCGCTGCGGATCAAAGGCGTGATCTGCGCATCCTCTCGCGTGATGAAGGCCCTTGCTTCACTGGAGGCACTCAGCGCCGCCTGAGCGGATTGATCGATCCGCGCGAAATAGGGCGTAAAATCCTGGAAGTTGATCGCGCGCGATGCAGCTACTCCCTGGGTTGAGCTGTAGGTTGCAAGCCTCGTCAGGGCCACTGCATGGGCTTCTCGGTCGGCCGCTGCCGGCACTATAGCCTTTAGTCGCGTCTCCGCTGCCTTATAGCATAGCTTTCGGATGGCGATGGCGCGATCGACCACGCTGGCGACATAGACGGCGCGCGGCCTAGCGTTGCCGTCGAGTAGATTCCGGACAGCAGCCCGCTCCTCCGTAGCAGCAGCAGCAGTCGCGGCGTAGGTCGGCCGAAGCACATCGACCTGAACCCCGAGCGAGGAGCAACCGCTGACCAGCCCAAGGGCGACAAGCGAGGCGGCAGGACGGATCATGGCCGCCCCCCCGCGTTGACCGTTTGCAGCCATTCCCGAGCTTCGTCGATATTGCCAATCGGCATATTGCTGCCGCTAGCCCGGGCAGCCGCTCGCACTGCCGCGAGATACAATTCGGTGCGCTTGTCTATGCCTGCTTGGCCAGTGTCCGTAACCGCTGCTGCGGCTGTCAGTAACGTGGCGATCTCCGCATTTACTGCATCGCGCTGCGCGCCGGCCACCGCAGCCACAGCCTTCACTTTCGCGCTGGCGGCGATCTGATCCCGGTTAAGCAGAAAAAGGGTCGAGCTGAGCGCGGCTTCATTGTCGGCAAGCGAGCCGATCGTCTTTGCAATAGCATCGGCATTGGAACTCATAATCATCACAAAGGCGCCGTGATCCAGGGTCGATGAGGTTCCGCCAACCGGAACAACCTCGAGTTGCGCGCTGCGCTTGGCTGCGCATTCGGTCGCGGTGGCCACCGATGCGCACAATGCGCCGTCGAAGAGTGACCGGACTTCCCCCCGGGGATTGTCCGTGGCGGTGCCGCGACCATTGTTCGTCTGATTCAGGAAGATATCTACAGCCCGTTCGTCGTAGAAGCCTGCAATATAGCGAGCGTTGGTGGCGTCGGCCGCCCCCTTCACGCTCAACCGGAAGAAATTGACCGGTTGCTGCGTCGGTTTATCGACTGTTGCGAAATAATGAACCTCGCTAAACCTTCCGCCACATGCAGTTAAACAAGTTACTGATAAAATACAGATAATCCCTAAGGTCGCCCGCATCCGACACCCCCCCCGAATCGAGTGGTGTTACTATCCCTGCAAATAGGTCTCTTGGCAATATGGCTAACAACGCAAAAATACGTGACCGACGTGAGTCAAAAAATCATCCGAGCAAGTCAGTTATATTTGTCCGAACACTGAGAACCTAAGCAACGATAGCAAAAACCTCAGTGGGCAAAGTGTACGTTTGAGAATGCGCCTAAGCGCGCATTGAGGCACCAGCCCCCGCGTCGCCAACCAACGACAGAATTCTGTGGTTGTGGTTGGAAGCGGGCTGGTGCCGCAGCGAAACAATCGGACGGTTCGAAGAGCCCCGCTCAGATTGGCGTTGGAGGCACGAGGAGGCGCTGGGCGCGGCAGCCATGGCGCGGAAGACGCGGCGCAATCCGCAATGCGTCGCTGAATCGTCAACCTTTCAAGGTGGCTCCCATATTAAATACGCTGTAATTAAGGGGGGTGCCAACATCATGAGCAAAGATTTACTATTTCCTGCTCAACAGGACGGAAGTGTTCCTTAACCTCTTCTCCAGCATAGAAGGCAAGTAAATCCTCCTTTGTGAGTGTTCCGCTGGCTAGGAACTTGATGAGGTAGCGCTGATTGAACTCGGCAAGGAGAATGCTTTTCTCGATTTGTGTGAGGATTTGCCTCAAATTATCAATATTAGCGACAACGAGATGCTTCACCAGCACCATATCGCGAGCGTCTTTGATCAGCCGGCTCACGATGATCTTGAGGACGTCGGTGTCTAGCTCCAGAGTTTTAGCGTTGAGCGCAATGTCGCGCGCGAGCATGTAGGCGATGGCGAGATTGCGATAATCGCCCTTCTGAGAGTCGATGATCGCGATCAACCCGATACCGGGCAGGAACTTCAGGTCCTGCACGGCGACTAGGATACTGTTGTCGACGAGCGAGGCGTCGAAGACGATAATCCCGGCCTGGCCGTCGCGATTGGCCTGCGCTTCGAGGAGCTGGCTCCAGGCGGTGTCCGCCTTCTTAGTGAAGATGTCCTTGGTCTGGATGTCACCTAGGCGGATGCTCTTGTCGAACTTGCACTCGATCGCGATCCGCTTGCCGCTGTCGCCGGCGAGATGGCAGACAATGTCGCCGGTCTTGTTGCGGCGGATCTTACCTGCGCGGTCGCCGGTCAGTTCGATCCGGTCACCGATTCTCTGCCGATCAAAAAACTCGGACAGAAAGTCGGCGATATCGGTCTCGGCGAGCACGCCCTTCACTGCGGATCGGTAGAACAGCTCCTTCTTCATGTCGAAGATGAGTTTCAGGCTTTCGAGCTCGGTCCCGAGCTCGTTCGCGGTTCGCGAGAGGAAGCTCGAAAGCCGATCCTCCATGAGCGCCAGAACACCGATGTAGAGTGCCTTGTGGAGCTGCTCGTCGCGATCAGCGGCGGCAAGTTTGTTGAAGAACTCGAATAAGATCTTGTTGTCGACCTCGAAGGCACCGAACTGAACGCGACTATTTTTCTGATCGAGGCTGACGAGCGGCATCTTAAACCTTGCTGTAACGATAATGACCCTTGATGGAGGCGGCGAGAAATTCCCCCTTCGATCCGGCCTGATCGAAGGCCTGCGCTATCTGCGGCGGCACCTCATAGTAATGATAGCGGCCGCCGTTGAGAAATTCGACCTCGAGCAGCAGCTGATCCTCATCATAACGGATCGCCGCGAGGTTCGACGAGGTGAAAGGGTTGAATTCCTGCCAGGCCATATGCGTCATTCCTTTTTGGGTGGGGTATGGACCGGGTTCTGCTGGAGCCAGGTCTCGACGAAATAGCGGTAGTCCGCGGCAATATGGGTCTTCAGATTCCAACCGCCAGGCGTCATCGAATCCTCGGGCGCGACCTCGTCGCAGATCAGCGGATCTTGGCTGTCGGGACGACGGTCGCGGGGTGGCGCCTGGATCATGGTGCGCATGGGCAGCCGCACTGCTTCGCCCAAGATGATCGCCTCGCCGGTGCGCAGCACGGGCAGCATGCTGGTCAGACCCTCAAGATTGTCCGAGAGCGCGCTGGTCACGTGAGAGCGATCGGTGGAATTGCTCAACCGCATCGCGAAGAAGGTCCCGCACTGCGACAGGATAGTCGGGTTGATCTCGGCGGGGCGCTGGCTGACGATCATCGCGCCAATTCCATATTTGCGACCTTCCTTGACGATACGCTGCGTCGCGATCGAGGCCGCGCTGCTTCCGTCGTCGCCAAGATAGCTGTGCGCCTCCTCCATCACGACGAGCAGCGGTCGCTCGCGCCCGCCCTCCGACAGGTTCCGGGCCCAAAAGAGGCCATCGTAGAGAACGCGCAGGATGTTACCGATGATGTCGTTCGTCACGGTCGAGGGGATGCCCGACAGGTCAAGGATAGTAATCGGCTTGTCGCTGCCGAGCCATTGACCGACCAGGTCCGCAAGCGTCTTGGTCGTCTTGCCGTCAAGGTCGGGATGCCAGTCACCCGCCTTCAGCAAGAAGTCGTACCGGGCGACGCGGAGCCGAGCACCCAACGCCTCGAGCGCCCCCCGGATGTTGAGGACGTCCGGAAGCCAGTTGATCTTCTCCGGGTCGTTCGCGACGCTTTTGACCTTACGAAAGCGTGGTGGAATGCCGGCTTGGGCATCGCCCAAGATTTTCGCGTTGGAGGCGTCAAGCTCATAAGCCCAGTTGGCTTGATCCGCTGGGCTCGCACCACCAGCACTGAGATAGGTGCCGAATTCTCGGCAATAGAGTCCGTGCCAGAGCTTGTTGAGCGAGAAGGGAACTGGGCTGTCGGCGGTGATGCTGGCAGGGTCCACGCCGGCGATGGGTTGGACTGCGAGGCTCGCGATCTTGGCCGCGAGGATCTCCTCGAGGATGATGTTGCGGGCCTTGCCATCGGGCGGGAGGCTCCCGAACGTCACCCGCAACAACTCGTCGAAACTCAGCGCCCAAAAGGGAATGCACAGCCGGTGTTCGTTGGCGTAGCGGGCGTCGGGGCTGATCTTGAAGATGTTCGCGCGATCGCCGAGCGCCCTGCCATATTCGCCGTGGAGATCGAGCACGACGATCCGCGCTGACGGAAAGCGGCGTTCGTCTGACAAGACATTCAAGAGTCCCGCGACCGTCGTCGACTTGCCCGAACCGGTTGTCCCGACCACGGCGCTGTGACGGGTCACCAGCTTGTTGACGTCGACCAGCGCATCAATCGACTCGCTGCCCGCGACATGACCGACGCGGACAAGGTGGTTCTGCTTGTCCGACCGGCCATAGATCGCCTGAAGATCGGCCTCGGAGACGAGATGGACCTCGTCCTCGAAGGTTGGATACTGCGAGATACCGCGCTGAAATCGGCCCGTCCGATAGCCCTCGCCGATCAGCTGGACCGTCATCCAGCGTAGGCCATTGGGCATCGAGAGGGCCGCCTTCTCGGGGACCGCACTTGCTCCCACCTGCGAGACAATGCCGTAGAGATCGACATAACCGACCGGGATTTTGACGAAACTACCGATCTGGCCGATCTTGTGTCCCTGGCCCTGGACGAAGCTCAGGCCCGAGAAGCGGTCCGACGTCAAAGTGACGCTGACCGACGTGCCGCTGACGTCCTGGACCGTGCCGATGACGGTCGCCCGGTTGGCAACGTCAGGCCGGATCATCGCTAATCCCATCACCCGAAAGGCCACGCAACAGCATACCGAGCGCGGCGAAGTCTCCAAGCCGCAGGGTAACCTTGTCGCCATCCTTAACGAGGATGCTGGACGGCAGCGCGAGATCATCGGTCCCTTCGCCCGACCACTCACCGAGCGTGCGGCCGACGATCGCCTTGTCGAACCCAAGAAGGCTCAGATTAGGCGTCGCCTGGGCGCACTGGCGTGCGAGTTTGTAATTCTCCCACTCAAGCTCACCAAACACGCAAGCGAAGACATGCGCGGTCGGATTAGCCTCGAGACTGCGGCAGATAACATCGTTGATATGCTCGTCTGCGAACGAATAACCGCAGATGAAGAGCAGCGACGATGGCGCGAGCACGAAGGCCTTCAGGCGATCGAGCATCGCGAGATACGGCATCTTGCGGCTCTGGTCATATTTGAGGTGCGACGGGTAGATCAGATAGCTCTGTTTGTCGGTCTTCTCGTCGCTGCGCACGACATCGGTCTTCCCTTCAAGACGCCAGTTGAGCGAGCCGTGTATTTTCCAGAGCCGCGTCCAGCGCGGCGGCAGCAAGCCCTCATCCTCGACCGCGCCAAGGTCGAAGAAGGCCTTCCGCGCGCCGATGAACCCATCGAAATAGGGTGCCGAGCTCTCCTCGAGCGCCTGCTCCATCAACAGGTCGTAGTTGGTCGTGAAGAGATGGACCGGCCGCTCGCGTCGGATCGAACGACTCCAGATCGCAAGGTTATGGTAGGGGCTTTCCTTGGCCGGAAGCTCGCGCCGGACCTCTTTGGAGATTACGTCGCAGACCCTCGTGTCGAGGGCGATGAGCTCGGCGGCAGTCAGTCCACGCACGTCGCCCGCGCCGGCAACGCTCGCGAACACGCGGATGCGGCTGAGCAGGAGCTCAATATTACCACCATCGCCGCCGTCATCGGTCACGATCGCAACTATCTTGTCCCAGGTCGATGGGTTGGCGGCGTCCTTGCTGGACAGATGCTCCGCTATCACTTTCGTCAACCCCGCCACGTCCCAGATCAGCGGGTCTGTTACTGTCTTTCCGCCCTCCTCCCGTTCATTGACGCGGATCGACAACGGGCATCCCGCACCTAGGAAGAAGCCGATCGGTTTACGGTTCTGCGAGAGGGCTTGTTGAATGAAACTGATCTGACGAGCCGGATCATGTTTATGCATTTTACACCCCCCCCTGCAGGCATTCTTGTTCGACCGGGAATCATTTGCCTTTTATCTTCTGCCGTTACAACTCCGTTAAGCTAAAACGACCGTATTTTTCTGTTTCCCAGACTGATACCCATATTGCTTCGTCGCCTACGGTTTTTGATTTTGATTGCGCAAAAGAGTTGTCGATGACTTGCGAACATCTGCCGAAATGAATGGCTGGGTTTGATGGAAGCTGCCGTTCCAAGCCCGATCGGCGAACGACCGGCTCCGGGTCGAGAGCGGAAGCGGCTCGGCTACTGGGCCGAACCGCTTCCGACCCTTTCATCGCCTCGGGTCCAAATGGTTGCTTCCACATCAGATCCGTAGAATCCCGATCCCCTCAAAACATCACTCTTTCCAGTGGGGAAATTGGTCGGTGACGCCGTTGCGAGCGAGCAGGGCGGGGCCGAAGCACTGGCGGTCACGTGCTGATGATGGGCTGAACGGGCGTCAAAACCAAAATTCGGTCACCAAGCGAGCTCCGGTTTGGTCACCATCAGCCAGAAGATCGCAATGACGCCGATGAACGCCGGCCAGCCGAGCAGGAACCACAACCGCGACAAACGAAAGTAGCGCGACGGCAATTGCTCGCCCACCGGCGTGCGATCGGCGATCCGCCGCATCTCGATCTGGATGCCGACGACCGGCAGCCAGCAGGCGCCGACCAGCAGGTAAAGCGCGATCGACGCGGCCAGCCAGCTCGTCGTCAGCGGGAAGCCAGCAATGTGCGCCAGCCACACGCCGGTTATCGGCTGGACGATGACCGCCGGCGTTGTGAACAGCCAGTCGGCGATCACGACATTGCGGTTGACGACGCGACGCGCGCCGGCATCTCCCGATCGGTTCGCCATCCACCCATGAAAGGCGGTGCCGAGCCCGGTGCCGAACAGCAACGTCGAGCTGAGAATGTGAACGGTTTTGAGCAGCAGATAGTCAGCCACGACGGGTCTCCAGTGTATGGACGGCGAGCGACAGCCCCAGCACGGCTGCGTTCTTGACGAGCGCGCCGAATGGATCGGCCCAGAGCTCGGGCGCCATGCCGGCAAGGATCAGAGTGTAGACGGCCATCAATCCGATCCCGGCGAGTGCCGCGCCGCGCATGGCGGTGAGCAACGCCAAACCGATTGCGATGTCCGCCAGCGATCCTGCCCACAGAGCAGTTGTTGCGGGTATGCCGATGAGTCCGACGCGGGTGAGCCACGCGGCGCTTGTCGCCTCTGGCGTTAGGACGAGCGGCACGATCCCGCCCGCCAGCCACACCAGCGCCAGCATCAGCCGCAGGATAGGCGCCACCGATACAAATCGGGCCGCCTGAAGGTCAGCCTCACTCGCCGGGCGGCGCGCCAATGCCCGGTCCAGGGGTGCCGGTAGATATCCGGTCGCGGCAACCAGCGGGGCGAATGGAGCGGTATTGCCGGCAGCGAGCATGCCCATGCCTTCACGGGTGACCGGTCCGGCTCCGAACCGTGCGATGGCGGCAAGCACCATCGGCGGCACGGTTACGCGCCAAGCGGACGGGAGGCCGAGCCATTGGCGGAAGCACGCGGTGAGCGCGTCGGTCGTCATCGGCTCCGGACCGACGATATCGAGCCTTTCAGCCAGGGGCAGCGGCGCGTGCAGCAACCGGACGACGACCTCGATCAGATCGTCGATGTGGATCGGTTGCACAAGACCGCCGGCTCGCCCCAGGTGCGGCGTGACCGGCAGCGCGGCCAGCGCCGCGAAGAGTGCGCTGCTCCGCCCGCCGCGACCGATGACCAGCGAAGGACGCAACACCACCCAGCCCATGTTGCTGCCCGTAGGATCGAGCGCGGCAAGATGATCGTCTGCAGCGCCCTTGCTTCGGTGATAGGCGCTGGCTGCTTCAGGGTGTGCGCCCAGCGCGGAAACCTGAACGACCCTGTTGACGCCCGCCAAACGGCAGGCGTCGAACAGGGCGGCCGGTCCGAATGCATGAACCAAGGGGTAGCCGCGCGCGTCCCCGAACAGTCCGGCGCAGTTGATCACGGCATCCACCCCGGCGAGCCGCCCGCGCCACGCCTCGACGGTGTCGCGCGACAGGTCACAGGTCAGCGCGCTCGCGCCGGGGATCAGCCGTTCCAAGCGTGCCGGGACGCGACCGGCGGTAGTGACGCGGACGCCTTCCGCCACCAGCCGCCCGGCGATATGGCGGCCGATGAAGCCGCCGCCTCCGACGATCAGAACGTGCATTGAGGTGTCCTCTCACGCGGCGGCGCGGGGCGTGCGGCTCCAGACCGCGAAACCCATGCCGGTTAGCGCCAGCAACACACCGAACAGCGCGCTGGTCATCGTGCCCTGCACCAGGTCGGTCGGGCTAGTGGCGATGCTACGGATTGAGACGAACAGCATCGGGGTGGTGACCATCATCACCGTCGACCACACCGCCCAGAAGCGCGAGCGCTGCTCGGTGCCGCAGAGTTCGGCCAGTAGGATCGACAGGGGCCGCCACAGGACGACGGCGGCCAGGATCGCGATGAGCGCGGTCAGCGCATAGGTCAGCAGCAAGGCTGCGATCGGCAACAACATGGAGAGTCTCCCTGCAAACGCCGCGCGATGATCGCCCGGCTCGGAAGACGCATTGCGAATGGCATGCCAGTTGCGAAGATCGGCGGAAAACCGTGCTTTCCCGATCCGGCAACGTGCGGGAATGTTAACGCAGTGAACGGAGCGATCTGCTATGCTGTCAACGATGGATACGGCTATCAGCCTCTTCGCCTATATCGGTGCGCTATCGCTGACCGCGCTTGCCAGTGCGCTGCTTGCCGTGTTCGTTGCTCTGCGCGCGCGCGCGCTGCCTGGGTCGACGCTTCTTGCCCTTTTCCTTGGCGGTGTCGCGCTTTGGAGCATTGCGCAGGCGCTGCCAGCCATCTTTGGCTTTGAAGCGTCGCCAATCACGACGACGCTGATCGCGCTTTCCCCGCTACCAGCAGCGGCATTCGTGCACCTCGTCTTCGCGTTCGCTCTGTGCGGGGCGCTTCGGCCGGTTGCGATCGTCAGCTACGCGACCGCCGCTTTCGCCGCGCTGGTTGGCTTGCTGTTCGGTGTCGGCGAAGTCGTGCCGTGGCGGGGCTTTCCCGGCATGTTCATACCTTCGGCCGTCGGCTGGGGCGTGCTCGCCCTGGCGGCGCTGCTGTCCGTTGCAGGTCATTTGCGCCTCGCACGCGCATGGCGCGAGCAGGCGGGAGAGCATCAGCGTCAGGCCGGCGCGGTATTCATGTCGAGCCTGATCGGCCTCATCGCGCTGACCGGGTTCGCCTTTCCCGCGCTCGGCATCGACGCCTACCCCTGGCCCATCCTGCTCCTTCCACTGTATTCGGTCGTGCTGGTCTATGGCATCCTGCGCCACCGCTTTATGGCGGCAGACGTGTGGGCGCGGCGTGGCCTCGTCTGGCTGCTGTTGGTCGCCGGCGCGGGCGCCGCCAGCGCACTCATTGCGTCGCTGCCCCTCACCCTCGCCGGGCGTCCTGCCGGGCTTTTCGCGACCTGGGCCGCGTTGGCCGCGACACTCGCGCTGGGGCTCATGATCCTTGCGCCCTTGAAGCGGCTTGCCGACCGTCTCGTCTTCCCCGGCGGGCGGGTCAGCGAGGCGGACGTCGCCGAATGGCGCGACCGATTGGCTGCGGCGCCAGATGAAGGAGCCCTTGTCGAGGCGGCACGCGGTTTGCTGCGCGATCGACTGAACCTGCCTGCCGACGGCCCGACGCTCACAATTGCGGGTGACGTCGTGACCTTGGTCGGCTGGGATGACGCCCCGCCCACCACCCGCCACGTCGCTGAGCGCTTCGCCATCCTTGTCGCCGAAAGCGCGCGCCGTCTTGGCGCCGCTCGCCTGCTGGTCGAGGCAGAGCGCGAAGCCCGCCTCGCCGAGATCGGCGCGCTTGCGGCGACGATTGCGCACGACCTGCGCAATCCACTCGGCATCGTACAGATGGCCGCGACCGGCGCTCCGGCGGAGGTGCGCGCCGAGATTGGCGAACAGGTCGCGCGGATGAATCACCTCGTCACCGACATTCTCGATTATGCGCGCGCCTGGACGATCGCACCACAGCCGCTGCGTGTCGCCGACCTAGTTGCAGCCCTGGGAGTGGAGGCGCAGGTTCCGGACGACCTGACGCTCGTGGCCGACCGCCAGGCGCTGCTGCGCGTGCTGACGAATCTTGTCGATAACGCCCGCGCGCTCGGCACGCGAGTTGCGGTCTTCGCTGAAGCCGTGCCGGTCATCCTCGACGTCTGCGACGACGGCCCGGGGATCGCGCCGGAGATCGCCGGCAGCCTGTTCCGCCCGTTCGTGTCCCGGCGCCCCGGCGGCACCGGACTGGGCCTCGCGATCGTCCGCCGGATCATGGAGGCGCATGGCGGCACCGTCGTGCTTGCCCATCGTGACGGCTGGTCCACTTGTTTCCGTCTGACTTTCGGAGCGAAGCCATGATTCTCCTCGCCGACGATGAACCCGCCTTCCAGCGACTGACCGGGGCTTGGCTTCGCGGCCTCGGCCATGAGGTCGAAGTAGTGGGCGACGGCGATGCCGCGCGCGCCGCCTTTGCAGCCAAGCCTGCGGAGCTCGTCCTGCTCGACCTCGCCATGCCGCCGCACCACCACCCGGAGGCCGGACTGGCCCTGATCCCGGCGTTCGCGCCGGCGCTTGTGGTGGTGATGACCGGCCATGCCGACCATGCGCTGGCGCTGAAGGCGATAGAGGCGGGCGCGTGGGACTTCCTCGCCAAGCCAGTCGATCCCGACCTGCTGCGCGTCGTGGTCGCCCGTGCTCTGGAGCGGGCGCGGCTGGCGCGCGAGGTGGCAACGCTCAAGGCGCAAGCTGGCGCGGACGAAGACATGGGGTTGGTGGGGGCCTCTCCGGCAATGGCAGCCTTGCGCGAATTGATCCGGCGCGTCGCGCCAACGCGGTTGCCGGCGCTGGTGCTCGGGCCGAGCGGGACGGGCAAGGAGTTGGTCGCGCGCGCGATCCACGCCGCATCGCCGCGTGCCACTCGGCCGCTCGTGCCGGTCCATTGTGGCGCAGTGCCGGCAGAACTGCTCGAGAGCGAGCTGTTCGGCCATCTCAAGGGTAGCTTCACCGGTGCCACCACGGATCGTCCCGGCCTGATCGAGACCGCGAACGGTGGGACGCTGTTTCTCGACGAGATCGGCGAGATGCCGGCTGCGATGCAGGTGAAGCTGCTGCGGTTCCTTGCCGACGGCAGCTACCAACCGGTCGGCGCGCGCACGCCCCGTATCGCCGATGTCCGCATCGTCGCGGCTACCCACCGCGACTTACCCTCAGCGGTGGCGGAGGGCAGCTTTCGTGAGGATCTGTTCTATAGGCTAAAAGGCGTTGTCCTGCGGACTCCGTCCCTTGATGAGCGCGCAAGTGACGTGCCGCTGCTCGCTCGCATATTCCTGCGGCGGACGAGCGAGGGCCTCGCGCACTTCACGCCCGACGCGCTCGACTGGCTGGCGGAACGACGTTGGCCCGGTAACGTCCGCGAGTTGCGCGCAGCCGTAGAGTGTGCGGCCGCACTCGCTATTCCCGGAGTGACGGGTTTGATGGTCGGTGCAGCCGATCTGGCCTTTGCAGTTGGTGACGAGCCGCCCCCGTCGGTCTCCGCCTCCGCCGTGTTTAATACGCTGGACGAAGAGGTTGCTGCACTCGAACGCCGACGCATCCTTGAGGCGCTTGGACGCACCGGCCATAACCACACGCATACCGCTCGCGAACTTGGACTATCGCGCGTTGGCCTGCTCAAGAAAATGGATCGCATGGGGCTGCGCTGACTCACAATTTGCCGCTCAGATTGCCACTGCGTTTTCTATCCTGCCGCTTGTTAATGTGACGAAAGAGCAAGAACTTTCCACCGGCGCACAAATTCAATGCTATAGAGTCCGCAGAGGAAAATCCATCCGATTTCAGTCGGATACAGGCTTCGCCCCTTTACGGGTTATGGATTCGGTCGTTTGTCACACGACATTCCATCATCGCTACCGTCTTGTCTGGGCGCCAGATATCGGTTCAGGTGGTTGGGCATCGACGGGGATGCGACCGAGCGGCACCTTGCGCGGGCGATCACCGTGATCGCGTTCGGGCCGCGCGAGGGGGATGAGGAACGACGATGATCCGGCGGGACTATAGCCGCGCGCAGCGCACGGAGGGCAGGGTTGCCAGAGGGCGGTCGAACGGCGACACCGGACGCATGAATCGCACCCTGGATCATCTTCCCGCCGGCAAGCGGCGCGAGCTGGCGTTCGTGGTAGACGTGCTGCGTGAGACGTTCGCCCAGGAATGTTCGACGCGCCAGTCGCCGGCATTGCGCGACGGCGCGGTCCTCAAGGTCGTGTTGTACGGAAGCTATGCGCGGGGCGACTGGGTGGAGGACCCGGTCGGCCGCTACTTCTCGGATTACGACCTCTTGGTGGTGGTGGCGGACGAGGCGCACACCGACGTGCTGGAGTTCTGGGAGACGGCCGAGAAGCGGCTGCTGGACGAGCTGTCGTCGGGCAGGCTGCTGCGCACGCCGGTCAGCTTGATCGTCCATAGCCTGGCCGACGTGAACGACCAGCTCGCGCGGGGCCGCTACTTCTTCATGGACATCGTGCGCGAGGGCGTGGTGCTGTTCGAGGAACCGGGCCACCCGTTCGTCGAGCCGCAGCCCTTGGCGCTGGCCACGGCGCTGGCCGAGGCCGAGGGCTATTACGAGGAGCTGCGGGAGGGTGCGGCTGCGGGGCTGAAAGGCGCCCGCTTCTTCATCAGCGAAGGCGACTTGAGACCCGCCGCGTTCCAACAGCATCAGGCGGCCGAGAGCCTCTACAACGGGCTGCTGCTGGTGACGACGCTGTACACGCCCAAGAGCCACAATCTGGTGCGCTTGCGCAAGCTCACCGAGCCCGACCACCCCGAGCTGGCCGCAATATGGCCGACCGATACCAAGTTTCAGAAGCGGTGCTTCGAGCTGGTACGCGCCGCCTATGTGAAGGCGCGCTACTCGCGGCATTATCGGGTGACGGCCGAGGAGCTGGCATGGATGGCGGAGCGGATCGAGGTGCTGCAGGCCAATGTTGTCGCGATCTGCGAGGCGCGTCTGGCGTCGTTGCGCGCGGACGAATCCGAATAGATATCTGCTGACAGGTCTAAAGCAGATTCCGTTCAGTCTGCATCGTATCCTGCGGCGGCGAAGTAGTTGGCGCATTTTGGGCGAGCTTGAGGTGCCCAAAGAGACAGCGAAGTCATGATCATGGTAGTCAATTTAAACTGCCTAACCATAAACTACCTCCATAGAGCTTTTGAAGTGGTCGATTGGAATGGGCCTCTCTCGTTCCGTGCCGGTCAGGATGATGGGACGGTGATCGGGTGAATGTGCTAACTCGAATGAAACCTCGCCTTGAAGTCGGCACTGCAGATAGCGAGCGCTTTTCCGACGTGATCGACAGCCTCCATAGGAGCGTCACTAGCCAGTAAGTCCTCCTCCAGTCTAGCTAGCGAATTACGACGTATTTCGTAGTATTTTAGCTCTGCTGGCGGAGCAATATCCATCTTTGAGCGGATGCTCGGCTACTAAACGGCCTTGTTAGGTAAGCGACCCGTCAAGTAAAAGAAAGAGGCCCAAAGTACAGAGGTCAGGAGTATTACCATGTACCTAATATCGAACTGCGCTCGACCGGATATTATAGGGTGACCTATTTCAGGATCTGGAACAGAAAATATAAGAGAATTTGGCAAAAATAATGCTATCCCTAACCAGCCTATTGCAATCAAGTATCGCTTAGAAATGAGGCGGCCGATAAAACCACTCGCCAACATAACTGATAATAAAAACTTTATAGTTATGATTAAAGTGCTCTCGACATAAAAAAGTAAAATTAAAATTAATGCCGAAGTTGTGGCGCATAGTAAAGCGGAATATATAAGAGTTTTCTCAATCTGTCGCATCTTGACACCATTGCGCTATTTCTTTGGGGGTTTTTCCGTAAAGACGAGTGCCGGCATAGCCCGCCTGTATCGCGTCCTCTGAGTATGGTGAACTGCCAGGTCCAACAATCCGTTTCCAAGGTTTTGTGACGTTTTGGTAAAACCAGATTTCAAAATCGCTAGGCCCCGTGTAAGCTGCATACAAGAAGTTCTCCGCAAGTCTGAGATCAATATTGTTCCAAGAGCGCGCGGTATCGCGTGTGCCGGGGTTCCTGTCGTTTACGGCAGCGTTCCAGGCATCTTCTGCGTTGAAATTGTTGTTGAGGAGATAGTTGCAGGCGAGTCTGTTTCTTCGTCCCGTATTGTCCCTTTGAGGTCCAAACGAAGAGCCAAGATCGAAACGAATGGGCAGTAAGATTACGTCGCTAAACGGACTGATTTTGGTTTTATTAGCAGTCACAACGATATCGGACATTGGCGGTGTCTCGTCCGGCGGTATGGGAGTGATCGCGCCGCCGCCCTGGGAATAGGTCGTGGAAGGTAAACTAGGAAAGCCGCTAAACCCCCTCCAGATGTCGCCCCAGACGAGGATGTTCTCGCAATCCGTGCCACATTGCAGCCCGCTTGGATCGCTGTTATTAACCGGATCGGAATGAACATAATTGTACATGTTCACGCCATCCCCGTAACCGATCGGGTCGGTTTGGAGGAACCCGCCAAGGCGGGGGCTGTAGACGCGGGCTTTATAATTATAGAGGCCATTGGGCGTCGATCCAGTTTCCGGCAGCCACATCTGCCCGGTATATTGGAACCGGCCCATATTGCCCGTCGCCGGCATCCCATATTCATCATAGCTGTTAACCGCGATGGCCGCAGCCGTGTCATTTGAGATCGCGGTTATGCTACCACGTTCATCGGCATGCAGCCACCGACGGTCGGTCGTGCCGGAACCTTCGTACCAAACCAGCGGCTCATCAGTGCCAGGGCCGAAGACAGTGCGCCTACGCAAGTTATTTGACCCGTCGTATTCCGCAATCGCGTCAGTGCCATCGTAGCTGAACCGGGAAGTGATGCCTCCCGATATCTGGTACAATCGCAGCATCGGATCGTAGCTCAGTGAGGTATTGCCGGGGGCGGATGTCAACAAATTTTCGCTGCTGTACGAATAATTATTTCCGGCGAAATTGGTCAGGTTTCCCCGTGCGTCGTAGGTCGGTATGATCGACCCAGCCCCCGTGTATTGATTGAGGCCATTGGTGGTATAATCGCGATTGGCATTATAGCTTTGCGTGAAAGCATAAGCATCATTGCTGCGAGTTTGGCCCGTGATCTGATTGGCTGGATTGTAAGAGGTGAAAGTTTGCGTCTGATCCCACGCCGTCCCGGCAAGGTCTTGCTGCAGGATGGTCAGCCTAGAATCGCCGTCGAACGTGTAGCTGGTCACGGCGCCATTGCCACGTGTCAGACTCTTCCTGTGACCAAGATCGTCATAAAGAAATGTCGCTAGCACGCCGATGCCGGACGTGGCGCCACTCTCGCGGATATGGGACATCTCGTTGGTAACAAAATAATCATAGGTCAAATAGAAGCCGTCGGGCCAAGTTAGCTTTGTCCGCCTGCCCGCGAGGTCGTACACCGAATCTGTATTGCCCTGGGGGCCGGCTTGCCGCGTCACCCGGCCGAGTTGATCGTAGGTAAAGCCCAATGTCGCGATGCTCGACGACATCGACGTGGCTTGGCCCAGCAAATTATAGCCATAGGTGACATCAGGCTCGCCACTGGGTAGATCTTTCGTGATGAGCCGGTTGAGGTCATCATAATATAAGTTGATGATCGTTCCATCTCGTTGGCGTAGCTGTTTGACGTTCGACGCCGCGTCATAGAGCAGTATCTGCCTATAATCTGTGGTGGAACTGCTGTTTTGCGTGGCCGGCGAAGGAAAGCGCGTTTTGAGCTGCCGATCGAAACCGTCATATTCAAAGGTTGTCAGATTGCTCTTTCCGTCGAGCAGCGTCGCAAGTCGGCCGTTGTTCGTGTACGTATAAGTCTGATCAACACGCTGTACCGGTGAAAGGTAGCCGGTGGTGACATTGATCAACTCATTGGCGGCATTATAGCCGTTCTTCACGATTCGGTCTGGGCTACCCACTTCGGTTAGCGCGCAGGCTGAGGACGGCAGCGCCCCGAACTTTGTCGCATCCATACGCTGTGCCGAGCAATCGGCCCGATTGGCGGCATCATAGCTATATTGTGCCACGGAAAAGGTCGTTGTACCGTCGCTAACAGCATCGGAAATCTTGCGTCCAAGGGTATCGTACTTCGTATCGACCTGCTGCAGCGAGGCAAAATTAACCCAATCGGCGTCGGATTGGCTCAACACGGTTCCACGTTCAATGCGTGTAGGCTGTCCGTCGAGGTTGTAGCTGTATCGAACCGCGCGATTATTGAGCGTGTTCGGTCCATCCGGATCGGGACGGGGGCCGACGGCGCCGACGAGTTGGTGCACGGCGTCAAAGCGATAGCGTGTCGTGTCCGACGTTCCGGGAAGCGGGCCATCGACAGTGTACACGTTACCCACCATATCATAGACGGTGCTGGTTGACGCGGTGAGCGAGCCGTCACCAGATCCTCGCGACACGATCCTCGGCAGGAGATTGTTGAGCGTGCCGCTGGTTTGCGGCCCATAATCGAGCTTTGTCTTGATCTCATCTGTCCCGTTGGAACATGAGGCAGAGGTGGCGCAAGTCGACACAGCGGTGAGTTTGACGATGGGCGTGGGCGCCGGAACGGGCAAACCGCCGCTTGCTTGCTTATAATAGCCGTACAGTGAGGAATACGTATCGCGGTTTTGCGGTCGTATTCCGCCTGTAAAAGGCGCAGGGTATGTTTCTGACAAGACAAAACCCGTACTGGTATCGTAAGTATAGTCCGTTACGCGGCCGAGCGCATCAGTGGTCGTAATCGGCTTGTTGCAGATAAGCTGATTAGTACAACTCGCAGGATAACTTGCCAAAGTGACGATCTTATCGGCCGTGCTTGGTAGGGCGCATGTTTGCGCCGTCGAGGCAGTTTTGGAAACGGACATCGTGCACGTAACGTTGCCCCGAGCATCGTACAGAAAATTCCTGTAGCCGGTTGTAGGTGTCCCGCTGACGATCGCTCCTTCCGGAGGCACGATATAGGCAAGCCGGCCCGCGTTGTCATATTGGTAGGTCGTTGTCCGGTTAAGCCCATCCTTATCGGTCAGGAGCACCACGCGGTTGATGTCGGCCGTGGTCACTCGGACGTGCGTCAGTGGATCGGTGACTGTCGCGGTTAACGTCGTCCCGCTTAAATTCCACGAATAGCCCCAACTCGCGCTGCCATTGGAGATCGACGACACCCGGCCATTGCCATCGTACCCTATCGTAGACCCAATGACTGCCGGGAGCCATTTTGGCTCCGATCTGCGTTGCTCGCCTGGGGGTCAGAGCAAAGGAGATAGT